>NC_013517.1:3156315-3787578 GCF_000024405.1 Sebaldella termitidis ATCC 33386
ATAACTGAAATACGAGGAATTATGAATGGTACCTCTAATTATATACTTACAAAAATGAAAGAAGATAAGCTTGATTTCGAGGAGGCTCTTCATCTTGCCGCTGAAATGGGATATGCAGAAGCTGATCCTTCATACGATGTGGACGGTATAGATGCCGGTCATAAAATTGCTATTCTTTCTTCACTTGCCTATGGAGGGTATATTAACTTTAGCGAGGTTTATCTTCAGGGAATAAGGGATATCTCTCTTGTGGATATATTTGAAGCTGAAAAGCTTGGTTTTTCAATAAAGCTTATTGCCAGCTCAAAAATAAACGAAGATAAGCTGGTGGAAATTTCCGCAGAACCGATTCTACTAAAAAATGAGAAGCTTCTGTCCAATGTAAATGATGTTTATAATGCCATTGAGGTAACAGGAAGCTATACAGGGAAAACTCTTTTTTACGGAAAAGGAGCGGGTATGGAGCCTACTGCATCTGCAGTAATTTCGGACATAGTAAAAATCGCAACTGATTCTGTTATTAATTCAAACTTTTTCTTTGATACAAAAAGTCATCTGGAAACTGTGGATACTAACAAACTAAAGCATGAATTCTATATAAGAACTTCAAAAGATTTTGATCTGGAGGCATCTGCACTGGAACTTTATGAAGAAATAGACAATTATTACATTATAATTGCAGAAAATATTTCAAGAAATGAATTAGATGAAACTTTTGCCAATGTCAAAGAGAAGCTTATCATAAAAATAATATAATTTGATATAAAAAAGAGCAGTTTTTTATTTTTGAAACTGCTCTTATATATTTTACTCTTTATTTTCCCGTTTTAAGATATATATTATATATTTTTCTCTCTTACCTGTATTTTTTAGATATTTTATTCTCATGCTTTTTCTGACATATAAAATATTTATCTCTTGATTTCTTATTAATTATTTTACTGTAATAATGTTTGCCGGATTGTATATCTGCTCTGTCATATGACAAATATTTCTGTAAGAAAATACAGAAATTCCAAATAAAAACGTGTAGAATCATAATAATTTTTTCAATATTCTTCTTCTTATATTTTTTGCGTATTATAACATAAAATTATTATTAATAAAATAATGAGGGCTTTAGTATAACTGCCTGCTTATTTTTATTCAAAAAAATATTATCCGGAAAAATCTGTTTTTATTACTCCAGACTTTAATAAATCTGTAATTTCTTTTATTATTTTGAGTTTTTTTATACCGATTTTCTCTTCAGCTTTTATTACAATACCTATTCCTTCTTCTTTCGCTCCGTATATATAAGTTTTATTTTCCAAGGTATTATCAGTGAGTTTTTTTATAATATCATAAACAGCTACATCTATATTTTTTACTGCCGAAGCAATCACTACTTCTTCATTCTGCCAATCACTATATGAATCCACTTCTATTACATATTTTCCATATTTTTTAGCAGAGCTCACAATTCCTCTATTGCTGGCACCGGCCGCATGATAAAAAACATCTGTATTTTCCCTGATGAGTTCATTGGTTATCTGTTCTGCTTTTTTCGGATCATTAAAGGAATTATATCCTCCTATGTAGGACACTAAAACTTCTACATCAGGCTTTACATACTTCGCACCCTGTTCAAATCCGGCTTTGTATCTGGCAATTAATGGGGCCTCTGTTCCGCCGATAAATGCCACTTTATCTGTTTTAGTCATTAATGCGGCAACAGCTCCGGCAAGAAAAGATTCCTCCTCCACATTAAATGTTATGGAAGTTATATTCTTAGAATCAAAAACAATTTCATCAACAATTGCATATTTTTGATTTGGATATTCCTTTGCTGCTTTCTCAAGAGAACTCTTTGATAAAAATCCAACAGTGATGATCAGATCATAACTTTTCGAATCACTGTACGTCATGAGTTGCCTCTCAGTCTCCTTGACAGGATCTATTGGCTCATAGTAATCAAAATCTATGCCAAGATCAAATTTAGCCTTATTCAGAGCTTTATGGGCAAGATCATTATATCCTTCATCTCCCAGACCCCCTGCACTGTAAATTATCGCTACTTTGTTTTCTGAAATTGCTAAAAACTCCGTACAAAAAAATAAAAATACCAGCAAAAGTATTTTTCTCATAGATTCCTCCTTAGATTAAAAAAAAGATCCCAGCCGAATCTGAAATCTTTACTTATTTATTATTCACCTGATATTGCTTCTACCGGACATACCCCTTCGCATGCTCCGCAATCAATACAAGTTGCTCCATCTATTGCATATTTTCCATCTGCTTCAGCTATTGCTTCTACTGGACATACTCCTTCACATGCTCCGCAAGCTATACAAGTTTCTTTGTTTATTGAATAAGCCATACTGTTTCCTCCTAAATATATTTGAATTTATTTTATATCACAACATTAAAGTATCATTTTTTGTTTCTTATGTCAATGAAAAATATTCGTTTGAAAGTCTTAATTTATAATGCTTCGAGGATATTTTAGTTTGATAATAAAACTAATTCATGACTTTTTCATATTAATTTTTCAAATACTCTGCACAGCTTAAAATCTCTGCATAATAGTACCCTAATGCTGTCATAAAAGAACTTTGAATATCTTCTGCTGTAACAATATTTCCCTCAAAGATAAAATCTCTTGTTGCACATGTATCTTTTATTACCACACATTTATATCCTAGGTCTCTGGCAGCTCTCGTAGTGGAGTCTACACACATATGTGTCATCATTCCAGTTATAACCAGATTTTCTATATTTTTTTCTTTTAGATATTCGTCCAGTTCTGTATTAAAAAAACTGTTCGGATAGTTTTTTACTACTATTTTTTCAGAAGCTAGCGGCATTATTGCCTCATGAATCTCAGATCCGTAAGTATCTTTCAGAAAAAATCCTGCTTCCTCTCTTATTGCGATATGCTTTATAAAGATAATTTCCTTTTTTTCATTTCGGAATTTTGCAAGCAATCTTTTTATGTTTTCTAAAGCTTTCAGAGGATTTTTCAGTTCCATTTTCCCGTTTTCAAAGTAATCATTCTGTACATCAATTATTAATAGTGCTTCTTTCATGGCTTTCTCCCGGTATTCTCTAAATTTCAAAACTCACAGATGAAAAATTTTCATAAAGCCTTCCGGATTTTGCAGTAAAACGTAAAACACAGTAATCTTCATCATCTACTCCTTTTTTATAGTAAAGAGTATCTCCGTCCCGCCATATACGCTTTTTTGTATCACTGTCCGTTAGTACCTCCATATTTCCTTCAAGCAGAACGCCTATAAATAATCTGTCATTATAGAAATACAGACTGGCTCTGGGATTTTCTCTATACTGCCCTACCCGCATTGAGGAGGTATTCGTAGTAAAAAATATTTCCTTCAAACCATTTATTTCCCGTGGTGCAAGCATTGCCTTTATATCAGGAAATCCGTCGCTGCTTACTGATCCTATGATTGACACACTGCTTTTTTTTATTAGTTCCAGAGATTTTAATTTTATTTCTTCTTCCATACTGCTGCCTCCTTGTTTTATAAACTCTTTTCCGAATTCCTGCAGGGCTTCCAGTGTGGGAAGTAATTTCTCGCCTAATTCCGTGAGATAGTAATCTGTCCTCAAAGGATAGGTATTATAATCCTTCTTAGCAATTATACCTGCATCTATCAGCTCATTCAGATGCTGCAGCAGCATTTTTTCATTTATATTTTTTATTTTTCTTAAATCCTTGAGCCTTTTTGTCCCGCTGCTCAGTTCCCACAAAATTATCGTCTTCCATTTGGCAGATATCAGATCAGTTGCCAATTCCAGAGGACATGTGAATTCTTCCCTGAGTTTCATATTTCACCTGCCTGTGTTTTGATATTTATATTTTATTACATAAGTATAAAAAGAGCAATAACCCACTTTTTTGTTAGTATAATCACGATACCATTCCGCTTATGCTGACAATTTTTCTTATTTCAGATCCTACTTTAAAATCTTTATAAAACAGCTCTGGAAATTCCTTTCCAATTTCAAGCTTCTCAAGTATTATCCCAAATAAATCATAATCATAAATAATTATATCAATATATGATTTATACAATCCTGTAGCAGCGCCGAAAATCTCGAATATATCCCCGTATTCCGGCAATTCTGCAAGTATACTCTCCAGCTTATCCCTTAACGGTATTTTTTCTTCATTGGGAACTTCACTGTTATCATAAAAAAGCATACCGTAAATACCGCCCTGTCCGCTCATAAAGTTATATTCATTATTTTCTTCTGCATATTCTTCCACGACTGACATATTTGAACTAAAGCCCACTACTATATCATTTCTTACTGCTCTCAGATCCTCTATATTTTCTATGTCACATCTGTAAGTATTATATCTGTCGAGTATTTTAGGGTTCTTTATCCATGAGTTCTCTTCTGATATTTCATCCATTTTTATGCTGAATTCACGTAGTGTAAGTGTTTCCTCAGGACTTGACTCTATATCCTCTATTTTTATCATTCCCAGATAAGACTCGACTATCCCCTCACCCAAGAGTGCATCCATAATATTATAAATAACGTTATACATCTCATTTTCTTCAAAAACTTTTTTCTGTCCGAAAAATTTTGGACAAAGAACTAGAATATCTACTCTTTTTCTTTCTGCATCAATATTTTTTATCAAAACACTGAAATCTTCCTCATAAAAATTTTCATCATTTATCAGGAGACGCATATTTTTTATACCCATTGCCGGTTTCATATCATAAAAATTCCATTTTTTCTTTAATTCCACAGGCATTTTTCTCTTAAAATAATCTGCAATAAAATATCTGCTCTTTAGACCTGCAGGATTAAAAATCAATTCATACTTATTTTCTGTGGATGATTTTCCCATCATAAACGGCATATCTATTTCAAACATACTGTCAATGTCCGAAAATCTTTCCATTATTTTATTTTCATCCATTAAGCTTCTTATTTCACTCTCTTTTTCAGAAAAAAGTTTCCAAAAATCTTCAGTTCTCTCCTTTAGACTCTTCATTTGCTCACCTCTCAATTTCATTTATCAGATTATACCATAAAATTTCTAATTTAAATTCCAAAATAAAACTTTAGTTGTAAAAATATCTCTAATATGAAAAAAAAGACCTCTAATAGGTCTTTTAAAGGAGTTTTATGAAGAAAAAATTATTATTTCTTTGTTATGTATTTAGTATAATGTATTTCGCTTAGTCATAACTTTTTTTTATCTTAGCTCTTCATTTGTTCGTACAATAATGTCCTATCTCTTGTTTTTCTTGTTCAAATTTCATAATTACTGTTTTTATCAGCTAAAATAATTTGATTTTAATTAAAAATAATAGTATAAATGAAGTATAAAATATTTTGGAGGTAATGCATATGAAAATATTATTGTTTCATAGTAAAAAATTTCCAATAACCAAAGAAGCACAAAATATAATAGACAATGAATTTCAAAATCATAAATTTTTCACGGTAAATTCCAGAAATTCATTATTTCAGGAGCTTCCTGATACGGATATTTTCCTTACAGGAGTATTTACCAAAGAAATGGCTGATATTTCAAAAAAATTAAAGTGGGTAAATGCACTAAGTGCAGGGGTTGATAATTTTGATCTGGAATTATTCAGAAAAAATAATATAATTTTTACTAATTCCACAGGGATGCATAAAATACAGATGTCGGAATATGCCGTAATGTCTATGGTTATGCTTATAAGAAATATGAATTTCTTTATGAAAAATCAATATAATAATATCTGGAATCAGGAAATTACACAAAGCCAGATATCAGGCAAAACTCTCGGCATTCTTGGTCTGGGTTCCATAGGCAGGGAAACTGCCCGAAAAGCTCATTTTATGGGAATGAAGGTTATTGGTCTAAATACTTCCGGAATAAATAAAGATGAGTTTATTGAAAAAGTTTATACACTGAAAGATCTGGACACTGTTATAAAGAACAGCGACTTTCTGATTAATCTTCTTCCTAGCAGAGAAGAAACAAAATATCTTCTTACACTTGAAAAAATGAAATTAATGAAAAAAGGCGCTTATTTTATAAATATGGGAAGAGGCAGTATTATAAGCAATGATACTCTTTACGAAGTCTTAAAAGATAATATTATCTCTGGAGCTGTGTGTGACGTATTTGAAACTGAGCCTCTCTCACAGGAATCTCCGCTGTGGAAACTGGAAAATCTTATTATTACTCCGCACATATGCGGTAATTCTGACACATACATAGCAAAAGCTCTCAGAGTATTTTCTGATAATTTCCAGAATTATATAAATAATGAAAAAATGTTTAATGTAATTACATGAAATATTCTATAGCCGGTATTGAATATTTCTCATTTTAATACTTAAAGCGAAAGGAATATATTATATTTATGCACAGCTTTATGCTTTTGGACAGATCGGAAGAAAAATGCAAAATGATTATGGAAAAGTACCGCCATTACAGAATGCCTGGCAAACTTATTATGAATGCAGAAGATGAGATAATAACTGAACTCATGGAAGACTGACCACAAACCCTGAAATTTCAAAAATAAAGCATTTCAGACTTAATTATAGATTTTTATAAAAATAAAAAAGATCTGTTTCCAGATCTTTTAAAGGAGTTTTATGAAGAAAAATTATTATTTTTATTGGTATGTGTTAATTATAGCCATTGCTTCTTAGTTCTCCATTAATTTAAGCTTTGTCTTTTATTTGAATAATTATTCTACAAGGCAGGAAATGTTTTATTTTCATTTCCTGCCGTTTTTATAAAATAGTTATATTTTTCACTCTGCACTAAATGCTTCTGTTATATCAATAATCCCTTCATTCCCTGCTGCTTTCAGCTGCTTCACGAGCATATCCGCAGCAGTATTCTCTCTTTCAGTAAGTGCTTCCAGCAGCATCGGAAGATTTACACCCGAAACAGCATTTATTTTATAGTTTTCAGCAAGCAGAAGTGCTGTAGCATTCGAAGGTGAACCGCCAAATATATCTACAAGCAGTAAATGAGAGAAATCATTATCAAATTCATTAATTGCTTTTTTTAACTTTTCCACAAGTGTATCCAGAGATTCTCCGGGATTAAAAATCACTGTTTTCAGATTTTCCTGCTCTCCGATTATCATTTCTGCCGATTTGCATATTCCTTCGGCAAATTCACCATGTGACATTACCAAAATATTTATCATTCTTTCCCTCCGTTTAAAATAATCTTATTAATGATCCTGCTGCTCCGATTAATATAAGAAGCAAAAGAAGCTTCATCACAGATATATTTTTTTTATCATGCAGATACCATATGACCATTACCAGTATAAACGGAAGAATCCCCGGCATAAGTCCGTCAAAAATATCCTGGAGCTTTGTTACACTTTCACCGTTTCCCCATGCTATTTTTGTTTTAAGTGAAATAAACTGCGCTGACAGTCCGCCTACCACTGTTAATCCTAATATAGCCAGAAATGCCGTTGCCTTACTTATCATTTCCGGAGAGAAAATCTCGGAATCCATTATTTTCATTCCCTCTTTAAAGCCGAACTGTATTCCCCACATTGAGAATCCAATTGTTATTGCTGTCCATATTACTGCAAACATTACAGGACCTAAAATATTTCCCTCAAGAGCCAGCCCCATCCCAAAGCTCAAAAGAAGCGCATTTCCCGTACTTGCAAACAATGAATCTCCCAGAGCTGCCATCGGTCCCATTAAGCCTGATTTTATTGCATTAAATACATCATCCGGAATATCTTCTCCCTTTGATTTCTGTACCTCCATAGCTGCAACAGCACCTATAAGCGGTGTTCCTATAGTAGGCTCAGTATTGAAAAAGCTCATATGTCTGCTTAAAGCATGTCCTAATTCTTCTTTTGTATTGGTTACTTTCTTTAGTACAGGAACCATGCTCCAGGCAAAGGCCACATTCTGCATTCTTTCCCAGTTCCATGCCGAAGTATTGGACATAAGCCATCTTACTCCTACTTTATATAAATCTTTCTTTGTCACTTCATTTTTCATATTATTTTCAGACATCCGCCGCCTCCCTGCTTGAATTATTCAAAAAACTGATCAGAGCAAGTGCTATTCCTATAAGAGCTATTGTAAAGATAGGAAGATTTAATGCTGTAACAGCAATAAACCCAATTATAAAATAGCTTATCAAAGCCGGAGATGACAGCAGCATTTTCAAAAGCACGGCCATCCCTAAAGCAGGAAGCATTCCTCCTATTACTGTAATGATATTAGTAAGCCATTCTGGAATCAGCTGAACCAGATTCTGTGCAATAGATGCACCAAAATACAGTACCAGAAATGCCGGAATAAATCTTAATACCAGTGCAATAATCTGCGGAAGTCCCAATGTCATAAAAGTAAGTTTTCCTACTTCACCGTTTAAGGCATATTCATCTGTTTTATGTACTAAAAACGAATTTATTGTAGCAAACAGCTGCCATACAAAGGTTCCTACAAGTCCCAAGGGCACAGCTATCGATACAGCCATTTCCGCTGTCACTCCTGTAGACAGAGCAAGTGCTGTTCCCACATAGCCTGCGAAATTTATATCCGATGACATTGCACCTCCCGGTGTAACCGCCCCTATATATAAAGCATTAATTGTAGCCCCTATAATAACGCCGTTTCTGACATCCCCCATAATTATACCAACAATAAGTCCTGCAACCAAAGGTTTTCCAAATACATGATAGGAAATACCCTGTCCTCCCAGCCACGGAGTTGCTATCCATGCAAGATATGCAAAAAGTGAAACTAAAATTGCCTGCAATAGTGTCATACTTTTTCTCCTTTTTTAAAATTTTGTTACTGTCTGTCCGGGAACTGTCTGCATAAAAATATCAATATTTTCTATTGCTTCCAGTTCTTTTATAGCTGCATAATTTTCTTCGTCAAGATACACTGTCTGTGCATATTTCTTTCTCCCGGCGTCCATCCCCATATTACCCACATTCATTTTCCATTCATAACACAGATTTTCTTGTATTACCTTTTTAGCATTAACAGGTGCCTTTGTTATTATAAGAAGATCCTTTTCTTCAAAATCACAAAGACAGCTTTTGGCATCTTCTACTGATTTTATTACCAGCTTTATATTTTTAGGCGTAGCCATAGTCAGTGCCTTCGAAATAATAGGATTACCTGCTGCCAGGTCATCTATTACCAGTATACTTTTGACATTAAGCTGCTTTATCCACGCTGTTACCACCTGTCCGTGTACTAATCTGTCATCTATTCTTAAAAACATAATTTTTTCCTCCTAAATCTTACTATGCGTCATAAAGCACCCTGCTCATTACCTCGTCCTGTACATCTCTTTCAAGATTTACAAATATTGCACTAAAACCACTTACTCTAACTACAAGATCAGGATATTTTTCCGGATGATCCTGTGCATCTTTGAGAACTCCCCGATCTACCACAGTTACCATTAAGTGGCATCCTCCCTTTTTAAAATAAGTATCGAATAATGATTTTATTATTTTTCTGTTTTTATTAAACATATTCGGAGTAAACTTTATATTCTGAACAGAGCCTCCATGATACTTTGCATCAAATCTGGACAGTGAATTCAGCAGTGCTGTAGGACCGTTTTTATCTGCTCCTCCCTGCGGATTATTAGCAGGATTCATAAACTGTCCCGAATATCTTCCGTCAAGAGATGCTGATGTTTTTCTTCCCCATTCTGTATTTGTCTGGTTATTGCTTATTACAATAAGAAAATAATCCATACCTTTTTTAAGCCCTCTGTCCCTGTTTCCTTTAGCAACAAATTCATAAAGATCATTTGCCAGTTCGTCTGCTTCCTCTATGTCATTTCCGTATTTACCGCAATTCCATAATTCCTCGCGTATTTTTTCATATCCTTTAAAATTATGGTGAGCAGCTTCGTTTAATTCTTTCAATGTATATTTTTTCTGATCAAAAACCAATGTTTTAATAGCATAAAGTGCATCGCTGGAATTAATATTACCGTATGTCTCATTCGTACCGCCTAGATATCTTACCCCGCCGTCTAAAATAGATTTTCCCCTGCTTATACAGTCATTAGTAAGTATACTCGCAAACATAAAGGATACTTCCCTGTTCATTACTTCATAACTGTGATATTGTGCATCAGCAGATAAATCAAGATAATAATCCAGCAGCTCTTTGTACTTGGAATAAAGCTCATCAAAGCTTCTGTATTCATCCGGATCTTTCATAATTATATTTCCGGATTTTTTTTTACCGTCCATGGGATCTATCCCTTTATTCAAAGTAATATTCAAAATTTTTAGTAAATTTATAAGTATATTCGGGGTTCCTACACTCTGACCCTGAATAACAAATTCGCCGCACCCGAAAGGTACATACTGTTCTGCTGTTTCTCTGTCCACACGCATGCTGTACATTACTGCCGGAATATTTATCTCGTCATTATAAAGCGTGGGATATGTTACACCCTCACCTATACAGTCATATGCCATATCCATAATATCCTGCGGTGTTTCCTTTGTTATTCTCAAGGTAAACTGCGGCTCTACATATTTACAGTCTTTTGTTACCTTTAGAGCTATACGTGTAAAAATATCCGCTGCTTCTATATTTTTACGTCCGTAGCCGCCGGTAATTATTCGCCCGTTTACCGTTGTTCTTCTGTTTTCTATTAATGTCCACAGTGACTTTAGATATCTGTAAGCATCTTCCTCTGTTATAAGCCCTGTTTCAAGATCATGTTTCAGATACGGACCGAGATAGTCGTCAAGACGTCCATAATTAATACAGCCGGCAAGTAAAGCATAAAGCCAGAACATCTGCAATGCCTGATGAAAAGTTTTGGGTTTGTTATTTCTTATTGCAGACAGACTCTCATCTATAAGAAGGAGCTCTTTTAATCTCTCTTCTCCTGCATTTTTCATTGCCTTGGCGATAAGCTTTCTTTCATAATCAACTGTTTTTTCATATAAATCCAGTGTTTCCAATGCAATCTTTAGAAATTCATTTTCTGCGGATTTATTCAGTTTATCTTTTATGATATTTTTCAGACCATCAATTCCGTTATCCAGAAGCTTCGGATAATCAAGCATCATCCCGCTGAGTCTCGCTGTTGCCATCAAAGGATAATTACAGTCTATAAATCTTCCTATGGTATCTTCAGTAAGCACATCTTTGCAGTATAGAGCTTTTACATCATGCTCTTCCCAATATTTTCCGATTTTATCGACACGCTTTTTATCCTCTTCTGATACAAGTTCACTTTGAAACTTCTGTAGTTTGTCAAAAACACAATAATGCCCCACACCTCCTACAGATGTAACAGAACCAAATCCTACGGGAAGAAAATCAAGTCTTCCAGCTATCAGATCATCTTCTTCTATATTTCTGAATAATCTGGGAAAAATAACATTCAGACAGTTTATTTCTCTTTTTTCTTTGGATAAATGTAACGATGCTTTATGAACCGAAGTATATTCCTCCATAATATCCAGCTGTTCTGCCGTTGACTTTTCACACGGAAGTTTTTTACTGACTTCTACATTCTGTGCACCAGATATATTTATCTTTTTCATTTTAATGTTTGCTCCTTTCGGCATCACGCCAGTTATCCTGATATCCCCCAAGTAAATCTACAAATCTTTTTGCAGTCAGATGCGGTCTTGTTATGGCACTTCCTACTACTACTGCATGTGCCCCGAGATAAAGACATTCCATAGCCTCTTCCGGTGTGTATATATGCCCTTCCATAAGTACATATGCTTCATCCTTAAAGTCTCTGCACATTCTTGCGAATTCTCTCATATTAGCGCCCTCTATATGCTTAGTTTCTTCAGTATAGCCGTATAATGTAGGAGCTACTATATCCGCTCCGTTGTCTATAGCACGTCTTGCTTCGGCATAATTAGCTACATCAGCAAAAATAATTGCTTCTGGTATCTCTCGTTTCACTATCGGAAGAAGATCCCATGCCTTGGTTTTTTCATGAGTCAGCTGTGAAGTACAGTCAAGTGCTATTATATCTGCACCAGCTTCCCATACCTCTCTGCATGCTTCAAGCGTAGGCGTAATAAATACATCAGTATCCTCATGCCATATTTTATACAATCCTATTATTGGTAAATCACAATTCTCTTTAATCAGTCTTATCTGCTCAGGGGTATTTGCCCTGATCCCCACAGCTCCTGCCCATTTCGCCGCCTGTGCCATTTTTACTACCATGTCATTTGTATAGATAGGTTCGTCCTTTTGTACCTGACAGGATACTATAAGTCCGTTTCTAAATGACTCCAATATCTCTTTCTTTCTTGGATCATTAGTTTTCATTAAAGTTTTCCTCCTTATTTGCATATAATGATGTTCTTGCTTCTTTTTTCATTTTTAGGAAAATCATTTACATAAATATGGGTAAATTCAGAGAAGTATCCAAAGGTACAGATACCTGCAAGTGAAAATTTCGAATCATCTACAAGTAAATAAGAATCTTTGCTTCTTTTCATAACCGCCTTTTTCAGGGCACCTATTTCAAATTCACTTGAATATACTTCGCCAAGCTCCAGATCAATACCGTTAGCACCAATAAAAGCATGGTCAAATCTAAACTGCTTTAACTGCTCTATTGTGCTTGGTCCCGAACATACTTCATATTTAGGTATATATAATCCTCCCAACATATATATCTGTGCATCGCATCCCTGTAATCTTGCCAAAGTAAGATAACAATTCGTTACGATCTTTATTTTTTTATTCTGAATATAAGGTATCAGATAAAGCGGTGTTGTACCTGAATCAAGAAATATAAGGTCCCCATCCTTTACCACCTTGGCAGCTTCCCTGCAGATAGCCTTTTTCTCTTCTGCATGTATATCTACTTTTTCAATAACCGGTATTTCTGTGAGGTCACTCATTATCTCATCCAGATTTTTTTGGACAGCACCTCCTCGTTCTCTTGAAATTTTTCCTTCATCTTCCAGAATTTTCAAATCTCTTTGAATAGTTGATTTTGACACTTGTAATTCTTTGCAAAGATCAGCAACACTTATAGATGGTTGAGCCTGCAGTCTCTTAATAATATATAATAAACGTTCTTTTGCCAGCATGTTTTATCTCTCCTTTTAAAAAAAATATTATTTTTAACTACCTATAATTATACCTTATTTCAAACGGTATTTGTTCATTATTTTTCATTTTTGCCATAATTTCTTCTGATTCAATCTAAATATGAAAAACATGCATTATCTTTGCAGTTCACAATACACCTCCTCTTTAATTTACCAAAAATGAACTAATATGAATTTCGTGTCATCCTTCACCTTAAAAAAAGTATACCACCATTTTTATATCATGTCAAATCATTTTTATTCAAAATGATTCATATTGAATCATTTTTTATTTACAAAAGTATATTTTTAAGTTATAATAGCATATATGATTTTTTTGACTAAATATTATACTATTACATATAAAGGAGATTTTTTATGAACAATGAGATAAAATCCTGCATCTTTAATATACAGAGATTCAGCATTCATGACGGACCGGGAATTCGGACAACTGTGTTTTTCAAGGGCTGTCCCCTGAACTGCATGTGGTGTTCCAATCCTGAGTCACAGAGCTTCAAGCCGGAACCTATATGGGATAAAATAAAAAAGGATTATATTATTACAGGTGAATGTAAAACTGTGGAAGAAATCATGGAAATAATTTTAAAAGATATGGATTATTATATTGAATCAGAAGGCGGCGTGACTCTTTCAGGAGGTGAGGTACTTTCACATCCTGAATTTGCAGCAGAGCTGCTGAAAGAGTGTAAAAAACACAACATACATACTGCCTGTGAAACTTCCGCATTTTCATCACCGGAAATTTTCAATAACTTTACAGAATATCCTGATCTGCTTATTATTGATATAAAACATTATGATAATTCCGAGCATATAAAAAAAACAGGTGTCTCTCTGAAACCGATTCTGAAGAATATAAAGCATGCTATTTTGAAAAAAAAGAATGTTTTATTCAGAATACCAATCATTCCCGGATATAATGACTCTTTGAAGGATGCTGAAAATTTCTCCCGTTTATTAAAACTGTATAATATAAATAAAGTAGAGCTTCTTCCGTTTCATCAATTCGGAAAATCTAAGTACAAATTTTTAAACAGGAAGTATGAATTTGAAAATACTAAGCAAATATATGCAGAAGATCTAAAAGAATATAAAGAAGTTTTTTTAAGAAATAAAATAGAATGCAGCATTAGCTGATAATATTGTAATATGTAAGAAATTTTTTACTAAACTGCTGCTAAAAAATAAAGCTGTAAAATGTATTATTTCCCATTTCACAGCTTTATTTAATTATTTTGGTTTATATTCTTTTTTTATTTTGTCTATTGTTTTTCCGCCTATTCCTATATTTTCATCAGATAACTCATTGATACTGATAAAGAAAAACTCTTCCGGAACACTCATTATTTCCGAGGCTGTTCTGGTAATACTGTTTATGAGCTCAGATTTCTGCTCTTTAGTTAATTTCCCGCTTTCAATTGTTATTAAAGGCATATCAAATTCCTCCATTTTTATTATTTCAATAATTATAACATATATTTTTTATTTTTCAGAAAAAATGAACATACTTAATATGCTCATTTTATATATTATATTTTATCTTAAATTTTTTAACTCATTCAAGCTTATATCATTATCTTTTATATACACAAATTTTAGCTTCTCACTTAAAAATTCATTTACAAATTTTGTATTTTCACTTTGGTAATACTCTTCCTTTGTACCTATCTGTTCTATTTTTCCGTTATGCATAATTATAATTCTGCTTCCCAGCGTAAAAGCCTCTTCTATATCATGAGTAACCAGCATAATTGTAAGTCCCAGCTCTTTTTGAAGCTTTTTTACCTGTTCCTGAAGCTTTCTTCTGTTTATCTCATCCAAAGCCCCAAAAGGCTCATCCATAAGCATTATTTCCGGACTTGACGCAAGAGCTCTTGCTATTCCAACCCTTTGCTGCTCTCCGCCGCTCAGCTCACGCGGATATTTTTTCAGATAATCATGCGGCAGATTCAGAAGCTCAAGAAGTTCCTCTGCCTTTTTTCTTTTTTCCTCGGAAGATTTATTCTGCAGTGTAAGAACGTAGCTGATATTCTCCTCAGTATTCAAATGAGGAAAAAGTCCTATACTCTGTACCACATAACCTATCTTTCTTCTCAGCCCTGTTTTATCCCATGCTTCTATTTCTTTATCCAGTATTTTCAGACTTCCTGAAGTTTTTTTCTCAAGACAGTTTACCATTTTCAAAAGAGTTGTTTTCCCATTTCCGCTTGTCCCCAGAATAGTTATAAACTCGCCCCTTTTTACTTTAAGATCAAGATTTTTTATCACAGGCTTGTCTTTTTCATATGACTTGCTGACATTTTCAAATTCTATTACTGTCATTTTATCAGCCCCTTTTCTTCAAGAAATTTTCTTGCCACATCCTGAGGATTTTTATTCTCTACTTCTACCTGATAATTCAGATTTGTCATAGTTTCATCATCTAACATTCCGTTTAGCTTTTCTATCAAAGGTTTTATTTCGGGATATTTTTTCAGCGTTTCCTTTTTTATTACGAATCCTGCATTATATGAAGGAAAATAATCTTTATCATCCTGTAATGTTACAAGATCATATTTTTTTATCAGACTGTCTGTAGAAAATGAATTTATCACATCTACCTCTTTTCCCTCCATAGCCTTATATTTTAGATTTATATCCAGTTCAACCAGCTTTTTGAAATCAAAACCGTACACCTTTTTCAGTCCCGGATATCCATCCTCTCTCTCGAAAAAATCAAACTCCGCCCCAAATCTGTATTGATTACTTGCCTTTGCCAGATCTGAAAAAGTTTTTATGTTATTTTTCTCTGCTTCCTCTCTTTTCATAGAAAGTGTAAAAGTATTATTAAAGCCCAGAAGACCAAGCCACTCAAAATTGAACTTATCTTCATATTCCTTTTTCAGCTGTGCATACATTTCATCCTTTGGAAGGGCCTTTTCATGCTTTAGCACGAACAGCCAGGAAGTTCCCGTATATTCAGGATACATATCCACTTCTCCCTTTACCATTGCAGGATGAATATTTGATGTTCCGCCGCCTATACTGAATTTCTTCTCTACATGTATTTTAGTGTTTTTCTCTATAAGCAGGCTTGCCATCTCACCGAGTATAAGCTGTTCTGCACTTGGCTTCGTTGCTATAGTTATTATTTTTCCGTCTGCTCCTCCCGGTTTCGGTCCGTAAACTTTTGAAAATATTGTAAAAACTAATATTGCCGCTGCTGCTGTTCCCAGTATCAATGCAGTTCTTTTTGTCTGTCCTGCTTTTAGTTCACGATATCCGTTTACTTTTCTAAATGCTTTTTTCTCTACTACATTCAAAAAATAATCCAGAACAATTGCCAGTATTGCTATAAGCAAACTTCCAATTACTATCAAAACTGAATTATTAGTATTGATCCCGCGGTATATTGCCTGTCCCAAGCCGCCGGCACCGATAAATGATGCTATACCTGCAAGTGATATTGTCATAATAACTACTGTTCTGATACCTGAGATAATAATAGGCATTGCAAGAGGAAGGCGGATATTTTTAAAAGTCTGGAATTCAGTAGCTCCCATTCCTTCTGAAATTTCTATTATTTTTTTATCTGTACTTTCCAGTCCTGTATAAGTATTTCTTATTACCGGAAGCAGTCCGTATATTATAAGTGTGACAGATGCATTCCAAAAGCCTATCCCCACAAGTGGTATAAGCAGTCCCAGCACTGCAATTGACGGTATTGTATAAATTCCGTTTGTAATTCCCAGTATCAGACTGCGAATTTTTTTATTATAAAAAATATATATTCCTATTGTGATTCCTAAAATTACTGCAATAACTATTGAAAATACTGATATTTTCAGATGCTGTATAAGTAAATTTATATAATAGGGTCCGTTTTCTGTGATTTCCTTAAAAATACTTGCCATATATTCCTTAAGTTCTCCCATGTGTAACCCCTCTTTCTCTAGTTTTGTATTAATTATAGTTTACCATACAAATTTTGTCAAGTTTAACTTTTAACTTTTTTATAAATTTAATATTACTTTTTCTATAAAAAATATTTTCTGTTTTCTATTTTTTATTAACCAAAATTTTTTTATCTATAAAATAAAATATATATTAAATAAAATTATATTTGTATGAACAATATCGTTAATTTATTTAAATTACTATTTATTTTTATCTACAAATATAATACTTCTATTACAAATTACTTCTTTTTAATGATAAAATAAGTTATATTTTTTATCTTTTTTTAATATAATAAAAATATGAATACAGTAATATATAGGAGGTCAAATGAAAATAGTTAACAGATCTGACTGGAAAGATACTTATGATACACTCCATCATCTTGTTCAGATGATGGGTAAAGTAAAACTGGCATCCACACCTGTACAGCCCGAATGGGCAAATGTTCCTCTTGAGGTTTATCCTCACGGCTTTAAAACGGGACTTCTTTATAAAAACGGTGTTAATTTTGAAATCCTTCTGGATTTTTATCAATCCGAAGTGAGTATTTATGATAACCGCGGAAATTCAAAATTTTTTGTATTAAAGGATAAAACTTCTGTTTCTGGTATATATGCAGAATTTATGGAACTGCTGGACTTTCTCCGGCTTGAAATTCCTATTAATACAATCCCTCAGGAAATGAATACCAAAGTACGCTTTGAAGATAATACAAAGGAAATAACATATGATCATGAATCTGCTAAAAATGCCTTTGAAATGATCTTATTCGCATACCATGAACTTAATGTTTTTATTTCCCCTTTTCGTTCAAAAAAAGTAATGCCTAAGTTTTACTGGGGAACCTTTGATCTCGGCACTACTATATTTTCCGGCATTCCTGCTCCGTATGAAACTACGGATATTATTGCCAGAATAGGATTTGACGAACAGATGATAGAATTCGGTTACGCCTTTGATGATACCATTGACGGTTTTCCTTATTTCTATATACTGATTTATCCGATAAAAGCTTCCGAATATGAAGATGCAAAGCCTGAAGGATCCGGATATTTTTCAAAAGAAAAATCAGAATTTTTTCTTCCGTTAAAACCGGTTTTTGAAAGTGAAAATCCTTCTGAAGAGATACAGAAATTTCTCTCGTCATCATTCAAAATTATATGTCATAATGAAAAGTGGCCTAATCTTGACTGGCATACTCAAGAGATTAAATAATAAAATATTTATATACTAAATATCAAAAGATGATCACTGTAATAAAGAGATCATCTTTTTTAGTTTTATAACTTATATAATGCTTTAAAATTTATAACTAATAAGTTTATTATATTTTTTATCCTCAGAAAGTGCTAAAAAACTGCCCTGCCTTAATTTTTTATGACTTCATATAATGACAATAAATTTCCAATATTTAAGATAGTCGTCTCAACCCCGCAGCTCTCTGCTGCTTTTAATGCTGACATCTTTTTCCTGAATTCCTGCTTTTCATTTTTCAATGATTGATATTTTTTTCCGCTGCTGGTTTTGGCTGTAAAGCTCAACTCCCTGATATTAATATTCTGAAAGATTTTTTTATAAGGAAAGAACTCATCAGACAAAACTATAAGTTTGTGAGTTTTACACAATGCTGCAATTACCACTGCAAGCATATCATCATCTTCAAACAGCAGTTCTTTCGTCCTTGGTTCAATACAGCCGGCAATGCTGTTTGTATTTACTATCGGAATGATTCCCATTTCAAGCAGGGTATTTATAGTATCTGAAAGGTTTTTCTTTTTTTCTGCGGATTTTATATCTTCTGCATTTAGAAGAATCTGTGCTATTACTTTATTATAATCATTAAAAAAACTGTCATATAGATCAAGCATACTGCACTGCCCCACTACTGCCGCCATTTGCTTCTGTCTTATATTTTCAGGCCTTGTTTTCATACTCAGTGTATCCATACCTGCGGTAAGTGCACCGGAAGGTATAAGAATAAGCTCATAGCCCATATTTTGAATATCTGCCAATATTGAAACAAGCTCCTCAAAAAAAACTGAACCGTTTTTCTGTTTACCAATAAATGAAGTTCCTTCTATCTTTATTACCATTCTGTTTTTATACTGCTTCATATTTATACCTCTATTATAACGGGAATATGTCCTGTAAACGGCAAAAATTTATTAATAATATGTTTTGTCTTGATTTTCATATATCCTGTGATTGTTCCGTCACTGCAGCCACAGTATTCTTTGTCTGCCACATCTTTATCAAAAATAACTTTTATTTTATTATTTTTATCAAGAACAGCACTGAAAACAGTTACAGCTCCGATTTTTACTCCCAGCGTCTTTTCGGTTAACTCCACAGGAGCAAATGAAACACGCGATATATTTAAAGCACTGCTAAAATCTCCTGATCTGAATGGTTTATCCCCTGCTGTAATAAATAAATAAAACTCTGTCTCATTTCTGTTACATAAAAACAGTGTTTTTACCATTTCCATATCCAGCTTTTTATTAATCCCCAGACAGTCTTTCATTGTAACTGCTTCATCAGTACTAACCCGTTCAAACGGTATATTAAGATTTTGCAGTATTCTGTATGTTTTTTTCTGCAGTATTGTATGAAATTTCACCGGTGCCGTCTTAGATATCTCACTTATATAAAACATTACTCCTCCTGTCCTTTATTCTTGAAATTTATATAAATATAGTGTATCATAAATTTATAAATTACAAAAACGAATTATAATCATACTTATCATGACAAAATCAGATATAAAGGAGAAGCAGATAACATGGATATGAATATTCAAAAATATATTGCATTTATTAAAACTGTAGAATACGGAAGTTTTACAAAAGCGGCTGAAATGCTTAATTATTCTCAGTCCGGCATCAGCCGTATGATAAACGATCTTGAAAAAGAATGGGGTGTATCACTCCTTGAACGCGGACGTTCCGGTGTACGTCTTACCTCTGACGGTCTGAAGCTCCTTCCTTTTGCTAAAAGCATGTGCAGTGAATACAGGAAATTACAGACACAGGTCGAAGAACTAAATGGTCTGAAGTCCGGTCTTATTCGAATCGGAACATTTTCAAGCGTGGCTACCCACTGGCTGCCCAAAATTATCAGCAGATTTCAAAAAGATTATCCTAATATTGATTATGAACTGCTGCTGGGTGACTATGCCGAAATAGAGAAGTGGATTTCTGAAGGACGTGTAGACTTTGGCTTTGTCCGTCTTCCTACACTTCCGGAATTTGAAACTTTTCTTCTTGAGGAAGATAAACTGCTTGTCGTACTGCCTGAAAATCATCCGCTTGCAGACTGTGATTATTTTCCTGTCAAGGAATTATGCGAATATCCTTTTATGCTGCTTCAACGAAGCGTAAAAGCCGATACTGCCGATATATTTGAAAAATATAATATTACACCTAAAATTCATTTTACTACGTGGGATGACTATGCTATTATGTCCATGGTAGAAAGCGGTTTAGGTATCAGTATTTTGCCGCAGCTTATTTTACAGCGGATTCCATATCGAATTGTAACAAAAGAGCTGGAAATTCCTGCATATAGAAAAATAGCACTGGGATTAAGAGACAAAAAAAATACTTCACTTGCAGTTAAGCAATTTTTAGATTATATCCGGTACAGATAATCCTTATACTTATATACATTAAAAAATCCCTGGAATTTTCAGGGATTTTTTTATATTTTAATAAATTTCTTTTCCAAATAACTTATACTCCGCTTTTTAATATCAGATCAAAATCATAAATATTCGACAAAGGAATAATACCGGCTCCTATTGCAGAAGCTGTTGTAAGTAATTGCGGAAAAACAATTTTTTCGGCATTTTTTTCCAGCTTGCAGTTTTCATTTTTTATTTTTTCTATAAGCAGATTCTGTATCTGTTTTTCATAAGGTGCAAGAATACCTCCGATTATTATACAATCCAGATCAAATATAAGAAAAAGATTCATTATTCCTGCTGCAAGATAATCAAAATACTCGTCCATCTGTCGAAAAATAACATCATCACTTTTATTCAGATATATGTCAAGAAGTGGATCTACACCTGCAAGGCTGTTATCCTTGATTATTTTATTTATTATATTGGAAGAAACATACTTTTCCCAGCAGCCATGTCTTCCGCACTCACACTCCCGTCCTTTATATTCTATCACCATATGTCCCACTTCGCCTGCATGCTGAAGACCTCCGGAATAAAGAGAATTTTCCAGAATTATTCCTCCCCCTATCCCTTCATGTACAGAAAGATAAATAGAATTCTTATATTTTTTGGAACTGCCTATAAGATTCTCGGCATATGCCGCATAGTCTGCTTCATTCCCAATATATATCGGTATATTAAAAGATTCTTTCAGTCCTTCAAGTGAATACTCCTTTATGTCTACTATAGGCGATTCTTCGAATTTCAGCTTTCTGTCATTTACTATTCCCGGAAACGCTATCCCTATGCCTAGAAGCTGTTCCATTTTTATATTACTGTGTACTATTGATTTATAGACAAGATTCTTTAATTCTTCCTGAAGATTATTTATATTATAATTTTCCTGCGACTTATATATCAAATTTAATTCCAAATCCAGTATTATCACTGTAATAAGTTCCTGTCTTATTTCAATTCCTATGGTATAGCTGTTTTGGGAATTTATTTCAAATACAACGGGTTTTCTTCCTGCTTCGGAATTAATTACCCCGCTTTCTTTTATCAGACCCATTTTTATAAGTTCGTTCAAATAAAGAGTTACAGTCGGTATTGTAACATCAAGAAATTTAGACAGCTGTATCTTAGTTATCTGTTTTTCAAGATATATATAACTCAAAATTTTTCTATGATAATTATTCTGAATTAATTCCATAAAAATTCTCTCCTTTTACAGTTTACTTTTTAGTGTAATATTAGCTGAGTATAGTCAGTTCCCTACACTAATACCGGATTGTTCCGTAATAATATATTATACTCCTAATTTTTCTTTTTTCAAATTCAAAATTATTTAATTTCAGATAATAAAACTAAATATCTTCCTATAAAAAATATAAATTTATAAATCCCTTTTATAGTCTGCTTATTTCAAAAAATTCATTTTTTAATGCTTTATAGAGTCTTGTGTAAACTTCATATCTTTTTTGATATTCTTTGTGGTTTTCCAGATCCGGCTCTATTATATCTGTTATCTTTACTATTTCTTTCAGCTTCTCATCCATATTTTTTTCATTTTCCGTTCCGAATAAAGCAAGAAGTGCCGCACCGTATGACGGTCCTTCCTGAATAGCCAGTACCTCTGATTTTATGTTAAAAACATCCGTGAGTATTTTTCTGCTCAGCTCTGATTTCGCACCGCCGCCTATTATTCTTATTGTATCCGGATTAAGTCCGTCAGCAAGGTTATATGAATCATAAAGCGCAAAAACTATTCCCTCCATTACAGCCCTTGTCATATCTCCCCTTGTATGTGCTGCGGTGAGACCTATAAAGCTTCCTCTAGCATAAGGATCTGAGTGTGGTGTTCTTTCACCTGTCAGATATGGAAGAAAAAACAGGTTATTGCTTCCAACCGGCGACTGTTCCGCTTCATCAAGCATTTTCGCATAATTACCGTCATGAATATCCTCTATCCACCATTTCAGACATGAGGCTGCTGATAATATTACCCCCATAAAATGGTATTTTCCGCTTGAATCACAAAAAGTGTGCATACTGCTTTTTTCAGGAAGCGACCATTTTTTCTGCGGTATAAAAACTACTCCGGATGTTCCCAGCGAAACCAGTATTTTATCCTCTTCCACTACTCCTGCACCTATTGCACCGCAGGCATTATCTCCGCCGCCTGCTGCCACGGGAATTTTTACAGTTATTCCTAATTCATCCATGATCTCCTGCTTTAATTCACCTGCAATTTCATATGATTCAAAAATTTCCGGCAGATATTCTTTTTTTATTTCAAGAATTTTTATCATTTCATCTGACCATTTTCTATTTTTTACATCAAAAAATAAAGTTCCCGATGCATCTGAAACATCAGTATAAAATTTTCCTGTAAGTATATATCCTATATAATCTTTTGGAAGCATTATATGTCTTATTTTACTGAAAACTTCGGGCTCGTTTTTTTTGAGCCACAGAAGCTTTGATGCAGTAAAGCCTGTAAATGAAATATTTGAAGTATATTCCGTGAGCTTATCCATTCCGATTTCATTATTCAAAAATTCTGATTCCTCCACAGTCCTCTGATCATTCCATAATATCACAGGATATAAAACTTCCTTATCTTCCCCCAAAATCACAAGGCCGTGCATCTGACCTGATATTCCTATTCCCTTTATGTCATTTATATTTATTTTTTCTGAAAGCTCCTTCATGCTGTCTGTTATACCTTTTATCCAGTCAGAAGGATTCTGGTCAGACCAGCCGTTATTAGAATAATGTACAGGATATTCCCTGGATGAAGATGCTGTTATTTCTCCGTTTTTATCTATAGCTGTTATTTTTACCCCGGAAGTCCCTAAATCTATACCTAAATACATACTGCCTCCTTTATCAGTCTTATTTTTTTAATATTGTACCATAAAATATCAATATAAAACACTTCTTAAAAAACAGGTTATTCCAAATAATTTGAAATAACCCGTTTATCCCGTTTTAACAGGTATTGCCTCACAATTCGAAATTCACCAAAAATCTAATTTATCTTATCAATCAGCAGCGGAGAGAGTTGCCGCTGAAAGACTGGGGCCTTTTTTATTTTGCTTCCAATATATATGAATTCAATATACTTTCCAGCATTTCCTGTCTTCCCGAAGTATTTTTTATTTCAGCAAGATTTTCTACATATTCCGCCAGTTCTTCAAATCCTACTTTACCTTCTACTATATCTTTTCCTATCCCTGTTTTGTAACTTTCATATCTTTTATCCTGAAAATCCTCAAAAACTTTATCTTCATAAAGTCTGTAAGCTATTGTTAATCCTTTTGCGAATGTGTCCATACCCGCAATATAAGCTAAAAATAAATCCTTGTCTTCAAATGAGCCTCTTCTTACTTTTGCGTCAAAATTCAGTCCACCTTTACCCAATCCGTTATTTTTTATTACTTCATACATTGCCAGAACAGCATCATATATATTTGTAGGAAACTGATCTGTATCCCATCCCAGAAGCATATCTCCCTGATTTGCATCTATGGAACCCATTACATTATTTATTCTTGCAAGGTTCAGTTCATGCTGGAATGTATGTCCGGCAAGAGTGGCGTGGTTTGCTTCTATATTCATTTTATAATGTTTATCAAGATTATACTTTCTCAAAAAACCAAGAACTGTAGCAGTATCAAAATCATACTGGTGCTTTGTAGGTTCTTTTGGTTTCGGTTCTATAAGCAGCTGCCCTTCAAACCCTATTTTTTCTTTGTAATCCACTACCATCTGCAGAAATCTGGCAAAGTTATCATATTCCAGATCAGACTTAGTATTCAGAAGAGTTTCGTAGCCCTCTCTTCCGCCCCAGAGAACATAATTTTCCCCGCCTAATCTTTTTGTTATCTCCATTGCCTTTTTTACCTGTGCCGCAGCATACGCAAATACGTCTGCATTTGGTGCAGTTGCTCCTCCGTGAAGAAATCTGGGATGACTAAAAGCATTTGTTGTTCCCCACAAAAGTTTTATTCCTGTTTTTTTCATAAGACCTTCTAGATGATCTACTATTTCATCAAGAAGTCTGTTTGTTTCTTTTAATGTCATTGCTTCATTTATAATATCTCTGTCATGAAAGCAGAAATAATCCATCCCTATTTTCTGCATAAATTCAAAACCTGCATCTGCTCTTGCTTTTGCCTGTTCCAATGCGTCATCATATCTGTTCCATGCTCTGTCCATCGTGTCCCCGCCGAACATATCCAGTCCCTGGGCTTTTAATGTATGCCAGTAACTCATTGCAAATTTCAGATGTTCTCTCATCGGTTTTCCGCCTATTACCTCATCTTTATTGTAATATTTGAAAGCCATAACATTTTTTGATTCAGGACCTTCATACTTTATTTCTTTTATTTCCGGAAAATATTCTTTCATGTATTTTCATCTCCTCTATTGTAATTTTTATTATTATTTATCCTTTTTTCTTTTTCTGCGACTGAACATCAAACAGTACTGCAAACAGAAGTATCAGACCTTTTACCACATACTGCCATGACGGCTCTACATTCAGCATACTCATTCCGTTATCCAGACTTGCCATTATCAAAGCTCCGAGTATAGCTCCCGTTACCTTTCCTTTTCCTCCTGAAAGACTTGCACCCCCGATTACACATGCTGCTATGGTATCCAGCTCTGCATTGGTTCCTGCGGAAACCGAACCTGCTCCAAGTCTTGAGGTAAGTACCAGACCTGCTGTAGCCACAAGAAAACCGTTTACTATATAGATTATCATCTTTATTTTCTGAGTATCTATTCCTGAATACTTTGCTGCGTTTATATTTCCACCTATTGCATAAACTGTACGTCCGTAAGCTGTCTTATTTGAAACAAAGGAAAATATAATTATCAAAACTGCCATTAATAAAACCGGTGTTGGAATTCCCTCATAGCTGTTCAGAATTATTATTCCCAGAAAAATCAATATACTGTTTCCTATTATCCACATCAGATCATTCTTAAAGTCTCCGGTCTCTATTTTATTGGCAATTTTTGCTTTTCTGTCGCTCATTTTACTGTAAACAAGAAGAAGAACAAATAATATTCCTATTATGTAGCTCAGACTTTTCGGTATATAGCTCTGCCCCAGTATCTTGAATGCACCGCTTATTGGCGAAATAGTCTGACCGCCTGTTATACCTATAAGAATCCCTCTGAATACAAGCATTCCCGATAAAGTTACAATAAATGACGGAACATTTTTCTTAGCTATCCAGTATCCGTTCCATACACCAAAAACCAGCCCCAGAACAAGTGTAACCAATACCGTTACTATAAACGGCAGCTTTAATGTAACATCCATAATGGCAGCTATTCCTCCGAGCAGTGCCATCTGTGATCCTACAGACAGATCTATTTCCCCGGAAATAATAACAAATATCATTCCTATGGAAAGTATCCCTGTTATCGACATCTGTCTTAACAGATTTGATATATTTCTGAAATTTATAAAGTTTCCTCCGGTAATTGCTATAAATACTCCCCATATAACCAGAAGTGCCAAAAACAAAATAAACATATTGGAATTTTTAGCTTTTTTTAAATTAGTTGCCAGACTCATTTCTACCTCCTACAATAGCCGCTTCCATTATCATTTCCTGCGTAACGTCTTTATTTATAAACTCTCCTTTTATTTCCCCTTCATGCATTACTATAATTCTGTCACTTATGCCCAAAACCTCAGGCAGCTCTGATGAAACCATTATCACGGATATTCCCCGTTCGGCAAGCTCTACTATATTTTTATATATTTCGTATTTTGCCCCGACATCCACTCCTCTTGTGGGTTCATCAAGAATTATTATCTTAGGGTTTACAAGAAGATTTTTTGCAAGTACTACTTTCTGCTGATTTCCTCCGCTCAAATTTTTTATTGCAAGATCTTCGCTTGTTGTTTTTATTTTCAGAAGGTCTATATATCTTCTCACATCAGTTTTTTCCCTGTATGTATCTACATAATCTGCTGCTTTGGTGTAGCTGTCCAGATTTGAAAGAGTCATATTTTTTTCCACTGACATATCAGCTATTATACCGTCCTGTTTTCTGTCTTCCGGAACCATTGAGATACCGGTCTTCAAAGCTTCCTTTGCTGATTTTATATTTATCTTTTTACCGTTAAAAATACACTCTCCTGTTTTGCTTCCTTCATATGTTCCAAAAATACTTGAGATAAGTTCTGTTCTCCCTGATCCTATCAGTCCGGAAATCCCTAATATTTCCCCTTTTTTCAAGGTAAAATTTGCATTTTTTACTCTTTGTTTTCCTATGTTGTCAAATACATTGTAGTTTTTTACTTCAAAAATTACTTCTCCTATCTTATTATTTTTTTCAGGATAAAAACTTCCAAGCTCTCTTCCTACCATGGCTTTTACTATTTCGTTCTTGCTGTAGCCGGAAGTTTTTCTGCATTCTATGAATTGTCCGTCTCTGATAACAGTTACTTCATCTGATATTTTCATGACTTCATCCAGTTTATGGCTTATATATATTGATGTAACCCCTTTTTCTCTTAAATCTCCGATAATATTCAAAAGAACATCGGTTTCCTTTTCTGTTAAAGATGCTGTAGGCTCGTCAAAAATTATCAGCTTTGAATTCTTAGAAAGTGCCTTTGCTATCTCTACCAGCTGTTTATGGCCTATCCCCAGTTCTCTTACCAGTGTATCAGGCGAAATATCCATTTTCAGCTCTTTCAGCACTTCGCTGGTTTTTTGATACATTTTATAAAAGTCCACCATACCGTTTTTTAGTATAAAATTTCCCAGAAATATATTTTCCATAATAGAAAGCTCATCTACGAGATTCAGTTCCTGATGGATTATGGAAATGCCCTTATTTTCAGAATCCTTTATTCCTCTGTTTTTTAGTATATTTCCGTCATAATAAATATCCCCGCTGTATGTACCGTGTGGGTATATCCCGCTCAAAACCTTCATAAGAGTGGATTTCCCCGCGCCGTTTTCACCGCACAGGGCATGAACATCTCCTTTTTTTACTTTTATTGTAATATTATCAAGTGCTTTTACTCCTGAAAAATCTTTTGTGATATTCCTCATATCCAAAATTTCTCTATTCTCCATTTTTTAACCTCGTCAGAATTTATTTTCCATAAACGTCGCTTTCTGTCTGGAATCCGTCCTTTATTATAGTTTCTTTTAAATTTTCCTGAGTTACCGCTATTGGAGATAACAGGTAAGATTTTACATCAATTTTACCGTTATTAGTTACGCCGTTTGATTCTATTTCTTCGCCTCTTCCAAGATCTACCGCTATTTGTGCAGCTTTTTCCGCAAGAGTTTTTATTGGCTTATATACTGTCATTGTCTGTGTTCCTTCTACTATTCTTTTTACCCCGGCAAGGTCTGCATCCTGTCCTGATATAGGTACTTTTCCTGCAAGCCCCTGAGCATTCAGAGCCTGTATTGCTCCTCCGGCAGTACTGTCATTAGAAGCTATTACCGCGTCTATTTGATTATTATTAGCTGTAAGTGCATTTTCCATAATTTTCAGTGCTTCTTCAGGAAGCCAGTCTTTTACCCACTGATCTCCTATTACCTTTATATCTCCTTTATCTATAAGAGGCTGTAATACTTTCATCTGTCCTTCTCTGAAAAGTCTTGCATTATTGTCTGTAGGTGATCCGCCCATTAAAAAGTAGTTCCCTTTAGGCATTTTTTCTACTATAGCCTGCGCCTGAAGCTCTCCGACCTTTACATTATCAAATGATATGTAAAAATCTACATCTGAATTTGTAATTAATCTGTCATAAGCCAGTACTTTTACTCCCGCCTTATGTGCTTCATCTACTACCGGCGCCATTACTTCACCGTTATTAGGTATAATAACCAGTACATCTATACCCTGCGATAATAAATTTTCTGCATCTGTAAGCTGTTTCTGAGAATCTCCGTTTGCTGAAACCACAATCACTTCTGCTCCAAGCTCTTCTGCAGCTTTTTTAAAAATATCCCTGTCTTTCTGCCATCTCTCCAGTCTCAAATCATCAATAGACATTCCTATTTTTATCTTTTTCTTATTTTCCTTACCTGCCTCGCCGCTTCCTGCACTGCTTTCACCGCTGTCCTTTCCGCATGAAACTAAAAATAACATTACTAAAGTTAACATAAAAAACATCTTTTTCATTTTATCACCTCTATAATTTTTTTTATTTGTTTACTTTTCCATTTCCGCTGCTTAGTTTACTGAATAAAAATTTTTTCAGATTTAAAGAAAATTATTTTCATAATTAAATATATCCGACTATAATCTTTATGAAAAATATATTTTAAAATCATTTTAAAATATAAAATCAATATATTTTACCTCTATTTTTTGATTTGTCAATAGCAAAACAAAAAAATAATTTTCTATTTTAAAATAATCTTATAAATAATGCATTATATAGTAAAAAATATTTTTTTTTAGTATTTTAAAAATATTTTTAGAACTATTATTTTAATTTTATTTGACATTTTTCAGTTTCAATTATACAATCTATACAAGTACACTTACAGGAGGTTAGGAATGGTTTTATCAGATATAGATAAACAAATATTAGAGTCTTATAAGACCATGGTGGACGGGCTGGCAAATTATTTAGGGCCTTCTTCCGAAGTGGTTCTCCACAGTCTGGAAGATTACAACCGTTCTGTTGTAAAAATAGCAAACGGACACCATACAGGAAGAAAAATCGGAGCTCCTATCACAGATATAGCTCTGAAAATGCTTTCTGAAATCAAAAATTCTGATGACAAGATTTGTAAAACATACTATACCAGATCTAAGACAGGTAACTCGCTAAAATCTAATACCACAGCCATCTACGGAGAAAACGGCAGAATTATCGGATTACTATGTATGAATCTGAATTTAGACACTTCATTCGGCGAGTTTATCAAAAGTTTTTTCCCAGGCAAAGATCAAAATACGCAGAATCATAACGAAAATAATGAAATTTTTGCTAATTCCACGAGCGAATTGGTTCTTAGTGCATTAGATAATATTGTTGCAGAAGTAAATAATGATTCTTTTGTTTCTTCAATAAACAAGAACAAAGAAATCATAAAAAGACTCTATGACAAGGGAATTTTTAATATCAAGGATTCGCCCAATCTGGTTGCGGATTATTTGAAAATTTCCAAAAATACAGTTTATTTACATTTAAGAAACTACTCAAAATAATAGTTATTATTTTATACTGTAAAAATTGTCATTAAAAAAACAGATATGCTGTAAAGTCATATCTGTTTTTTATATATAATAACTTGTATTTGAATTCAGGTATTTTCTTTTATAAGGTTTTTTCATTGCATAAAAATATAAAATTTTATTTCTATCTTTTCTTTGCCTGTTACAATTCCTTTTGTATCCTGATTTTTCTTCATAATTTCTAGTTTTTATAAAGCTCTGACAAATAAGGGTTATTTACTTTTTTCCAAAAATACATATTTCTGCCTGCCAAGATCCTGTTTCTGATATCCCGGCAGGCAGATTTGTTAGAAAAATAATATTATAATTTTTATTTAGAAATCAGATTCGATTCTACAGGCACTTCTTTAGCTTCAATGTCTGGAGAAATCTGTGGTTTATCCTTTATTGCTTCTATTAATATTTTTAAGCTTGTTGCACCTATCATTGCAGGATCTTGTGCTACTGTTGCGTTTAGTTTTCCTTCATCTATAGAAGTTCTTGCTTCAGGAGCTCCGTCTGTTCCTACTACTAGGATCTGACCTGTTTTCCCTGCATTTGCTACTGCCTGTACAGCTCCAAGAGCCATAGTATCATTACATGCGTAGATTGCTTTTAAGTTAGGATATTTTTGAATTAAGTTTGCAGCTACGTCTAATGCTTTTGATCTGTCCCAGTCAGCAGGCTGGCTTGCTACTAATTTGAATTTAGAATCAGCTTTAAATGCTTCTGTTGCACCTTGTCTTCTGAATTCTCCCGATGCATTTCCTGATTTACCTTCTATTATTGCTACTTCTCCACCTTCAGGCAATTTCCCGATAATGTATTCTGCACCTTTTGCACCAACTTTTACGTTATCAGTTGTTACGAAAGCCAGTACGCTTCCGCCAGATTTTTTCAGCTGTTCCATATCAACTTTTTCATCGATATTTACTACATAAATTCCTTTTTTGTTAGCTTCCACTATTGCCGGAATTGTGTTAACCGGTGACAGAGGAGCTATACCAATTGCCTTATATCCTTTTGATAATAAGTTTTCTATTAGTCTTAACTGCTCCTGTACATCTTCCTCGGAACTTGCTGCGATGATATCCACTTTTATTCCCTGAGCTGCTGCTTCTTTCTCTATTCCTTCCTTCATTTCCACCCAGAACGGATTTGATAAAGTTTTTAGAACTATTGCAATTTCAGCTTGTCCTTCAGCTTTTTGTTCAGTTTTTGCAGGTTCGTTTCCATCTTCAGTTTTTGCCTCTTCTTTAGCTCCACCACAAGAAACTAATAAAAACATTGTTAACAATAGAAAAATTTTCATGATATTTTTCATGTTTTGTTTCCCTCCTAATAATATTATTTATTTTAAAAAATTTTAAAACCGATATTTTTTAGCTTATTATATTTCTAATATAGTAAGCTGCTCCAAGAACCCCGCTTTTCTGGTCATGCTCTGAATAAATAATATTCAGATTTTCTGCCGGGTAAGGCTTTCTTGCATATTTATATATGCATTTATCCAGATAATCTCTTGGAAAACCTTTCATCATAGGAACTCCGCCTGCTATTATGATATGATCTGGATCAAATATGTTTATCTCTGTTGCAATAGGCAAAGCAAGAGTATCTATATATTTTTTTATTATTTCATTATCTCCGTGCTTTACGAAAATATCATCTATCTTATCTTCAGGAAAATTTTCTTTTAATATGTTCTGAAGATTCTTTCCTGAAGCATAAATTTCTATACATCCTGTATTGCCGCACGGACATTCTTCCTCGCTGTTCATAACAGGTATATGTCCCAGCTCTCCGGCAACACCGTTTTTACCTTCAAGAATACTTCCGTTAATATACACCGCATTACCGAATCCTGTTCCTATATAAAAACCCAATACTACTTTGTCCTTTTCCATATTGTGCTTTTTTATATCATCAAGCATCAGAAAGTTTACATCTTTATTTATAAAAACAGGTATATTCAGAATTTCTGACAATCTGTCTGTTACATTTACATTATCCAGATTTTTCATATTCGGAGTAGAATAAACGAATTTTTTATCTTTACTTACACATGAAGGAAAGCCTATTCCCACACCTTCTATCTCGCTACCATATTCATTGATATAGTCCTTTATCTCACCGGACAGATTTTCTATAAAATCCCCGTTCTGCAAAACTAAACTTGGCTTTATTCTGAAATCCTCCACCGTGTATGATTCGGTTACCAAACCTGTTCTAAAATTCGTACCGCCTATATCAATTCCCAAAATATACTTTTTTTGCATTATTATCTCTCCTATTATTTTGCAGTTTTTGCCTCGTATATTTCCATCATTTTATCCCATGCTTTAGGCAGATCACTGTCTAAGTTAAATAAACCGGAGCTTCCCACGATAAGTACCTCTGCACCTGCTTCTGTGAGAATATCAAATGTTCTTTCATTACATGAACCGTCTACCTCTATCAGATAGTTATATCCATTTTTCTCTTTCAGCTCTTTTAATTCTTTTATTTTATCCAGCATTTCCGGTATAAAAGGCTGTCCTGCAAATCCGGGATCCACTGTCATAACAGTGATTTTATCCAGCAGATGAATATAGTATTTTATCCATTCTATAGGAGTGGCAGGATTAAGCACTATCCCGGCCTTACACCCGAAACCTTTGATCTTGTTAATGATTCTGAATGCATCTTTATTTATTGTTTCTGCATGAGGACAGATATAATCTGCTCCTGATTTTGCCAGTTCCTCAATATAGTCATCCGGATATTCAGTCATCAAATGTACATCTATCGGAAGTTTTGATATTCTTTTTAAATTTGATACAAAAAATGGTGATAATGTTATATTTTTTACAAAATGCCCGTCCATGATATCCACATGGTAAAAATCAGCCCTCTCGTTTAAAATTTCTACCTGTTCTTTCATACTAAGCAAATCCATACACATAAGTGACGGTGAAAACATCATTTTTTTCATATTAAGCTCCCTTCTTTTTCGTTGCGAATAATCTGTCTACTGTTACTGCTAATATTATTAAACCACCCATTACTATCTGCTGATAATACGGCGGTACATTATTAAGGTTCAGTCCGTTGCTGATTACACCTATTATAAGTCCACCCATTACTACTCCGAATATTTTCCCTTTTCCTCCAAAAAAACTTGTTCCTCCTATTATTGCCGCAGCAATTGCAAATGTTTCAAAACCGGCTCCGGCCTGCGGTTCTGCCGATCCTACCCTTGCTGTAGAAACTACTCCGGCAATTCCTGCACAGACACCCGAGATAATAAAAACTATCAGTGTATGTAATTTTACATTTATTCCTGAAAACCATGCTGCCTGGCTGTTTCCTCCCAATGCATAAATGTTTCTTCCAAGCTTAGTCTTATTAGTAATAAACGATAAAATCAAAGCCACTCCTATTGCTATTAATGCCGGAACAGGAATATCAATACCGAAAAACGGAATTTTTCCTGCTACAGTATTTGTAAATGATGCGTTAAATCCAAATATAGGATTTGCTTTCGATATAGTAAGAGCTACTCCTCTAAATATAGACTGTGTTCCCAGAGTTATAATAAACGGATGAAGTCCTGTTACATTTATTAATAATCCGTTCATTGCCCCCAAAATTGCACCGGCAATTACTCCTCCTATTAAAATTGCCAGTATCGGATGAAATCCTGCCAGTAAAAGCTTTGCTGTAAACATTCCTGTAAGTGCTATTACAGAACCTACGGAAAGATCTATTCCTGCTATTAATATTGCGAAGAACACTCCACATGCTATAAGTATATTTACAGAACTCTGCAAAATTATCTGTGTTATATTATTAAACGAGAAAAATAATCCTGGTTGAGTTATTCCAAATACTATTGCAACGAGAATTAATATCCCGAATGTTCCGTATTTCTGCCATAAATTATTAAAGTCTTTAGTCATTTTTCATATCTCCTTCGTGTGTTAAAATATACATAATTTTTTCTTCAGTAGCCTCATCTGCACTTAGAATTTCTGCTATTTCCCCGTTTTTGAAAACAGCTATTTTGTCACATACCGCAAGTAATTCCGGAAGCTCCGAAGATACCATCAGTACTCCTTTACCCTCATCGGATAGTTTTCTCATTAGTGTATATATTTCACTTTTACTTCCTACATCTATTCCTTTGGTAGGTTCATCAAATATAATAAGTGATGATTCTGCTGCCATCCATTTACCGAGTATTACTTTCTGCTGATTTCCCCCTGACAGTTCGGTAATATTCTGATTAATTGAAGAACACTTTATATTTAATTTCTTTTTTTCATCATCGGCATACTTCTTTTCCATCTTGCTGTTTATCAGTCCCCAGGTTCCCCCGAGCTTTGAGTTTTTTATAAAAGGAAGAATAGATATATTCTCTTTTATGTCAAAGTTATGAAAAAATCCAGTTTCACGTCTGTTTTCAGTGACAAATGCTATTCCGTTTTTTATTGAAATATACTCGCTTTTTGGTTTTAATTCTTTTCCAAAAAGAGAAATACTTCCTTCCTTTATAGGATCAGCACCAAACACTGCATTCATCAGTTCACTTCTTCCAGAGCCTATCAGTCCGGCAAATCCAAGAATTTCTCCTTGCTGAAGCTTGAAAGAAACATTTTTTGCTTTCCCGTCATATCTCGTTATATTTTTAGCCTCAAAAATAGTTTTTGTTCTGTCCAGTTCAGGATTATTCGACGGATATTTTGATTTTATTTCTCTACCTACCATCATGGAAACCAGATCCTTTACCTCTACATCTTTTACCTCTCTTGTTCCCACATAAGTTCCGTCTTTCAATACAGTAACCCTGTCTCCTATTTCCTTAAGCTCTTTTAGTTTATGAGATATATAAACTATTCCTTTACCCTCTGATTTCAGCTGTCTTATTATTGCAAACAGCTGGTCTGTTTCTTCCTGTGTTAATGAAGTAGTAGGCTCATCCATAATAATTATATCTGCATCTGATACAAGTGATTTTGCAATTTCCAGCTGCTGCTTTTCACAAATGCTTAATTCTTCCACAAATATATTCAAATCTCTGTGAAGTCCCACTTTCTTTGTCAGTACTTCTGCTACTTCCTTCATTTTCTTATAATCTACAAGATTTACACCTAAAACCTTTCTTGTAGGAAGTTTTCCTACAAACAGATTTTCCTGCACCGATAATTCATTGATTACACTTAATTCCTGATAGATAATGCTTATTCCGTTTTCATATGAATCCTTTGGTGTCAGCTGGTTATAATCCTTTCCTTTTAAATTGATACTTCCTGATGTCGGCTGATATGCTCCGCTCAAAATTTTCATAAGTGTTGATTTTCCGGCTCCGTTTTCCCCTAAAAGTACATGAACCTCGCCTTTTCTTACATCAAAGGAAATATTATCCAAAGCTGTAACACCTGAAAACTTTTTTGTAATATTTTTCATTTCAACCAGTTTTTCAATATTTTCCATAGTTAAATACCTCATTCTGAAATATATTTTACCTTTATAAAACCCCTGTCTCCTGTCATCTGCTTTGTACTGCCGTCCAGATATAAAACAAGAAGCCTTATCTTTATATTATTCAATCTTTCAAAAAATCTCCATTTATTCTTTGAAATACTGAACTAATGTTATACCGAGATAACGTTTACTCATATTTTTAAATAAATAAAATTTTTTTATTTATTTTTAGTACTATTACGTTTCACCAATTTTACGGGAACACTGATATTCTTTACATCTGTTTCATCTTTTAAAATTATTCCCATTAGTATTTCTGTAGCATACTCGCCTAATTTTTCCGAATCCTGATGTATAGTAGTAATAGAAGGTGATGTGATTTCACTTATTGACATATTGTCAAAACCAACTATTTTTACTTCTTCAGGAATTTTAATTTCTCTTTCTCTCAGTGCACTTATTGCTCCTATGGCCATCCAGTCATTTGTAGCAAAAATACCGTCAAATTTTATCCCGTTGTTTATTTTTTCTAAAACTCCTTTTTTAGCTTCTTCATAATTAACATGATCTACATTATGGATTAAATTCTCGTCAACAGATTTCCCTGCTTCTTTAAGAGCCATTTTATACCCTTCATAACGGCTTATAATAGACGATATCTGTCTGAAATCCTTTATTATCATTATATTTTCACAGCCTGCGCTGAGCAGTTCTTTTGTTGCCAGATATCCTCCTTCTTTATTATCCGACTGAACATACATCTTCGATGCTGAAATATAACGATCTATGTACACCACAGGGATTCCTATATTTTCCTCTACCTCTTCCCCTGATTTTGTTTTACCTGAAATATAAATGATTCCATCCACAAATTTTTCCAGCAGATTTTTCACCTGCATCTGTTCTCTTGCTTCATCCTCGTCTGTATTGCACACGAACACTGAGTAGTCATATTTCATAGCATTTCTTTCTACAGATTGTATTATTTTTGCAAAAAATTCATTAGTAATATCCGGAACTATTACCCCTATTGTCTGAGTTTTTTTAGTTCTCAGACTTTTTGCATTTACATTCCTTCTGTAGCCGCTCTCCTCTATAATTTTCAGAATTTTTTCCTCAGTTTCTCTGGAATATCTTCCGTTTTTATTCAGGACACGCGATACAGTAGCAATAGAAACACCTGCTCTTTTGGCAATATCTTTAATAGAGAGTTTTCCTTTTACACTCATAAAACTTCCCTTCACTTTCTGAGTAAACGTTTACCATAATACAATGATAGTATACCTTGTTTTTTATTTTTGTCAATAGCACATTTAAATTTTTTTTAGCTGTTTTATTTATATTATCCTTTTCTTATCCTCATTTCTCCTGTATCCTTTTTTATTTTATAATCAGAAAATTTATCTTTATTTTTTTATATTTTTCAAATCTATTATATTTTCCATATTATTTTTATTATATTCTTAAATATCAATTTTTTTACTCTAAATGAAAAATGAGCCTAAAGGCTCATCTTCTATAATTTTATCTGCATTATTTAATTTATGCTTTTTATCATATTCTGTTTTTCAGTTCAAATCTTAAATATCAAATCATATCATTTTATATTGTATTTCTTCTATTTTCTGTATAAAAATTACATATAAAATCATTTAGAATATAATATTGTTACTTCTTTAGGTTTTAATGTAAGTTCTATTGTCCTGTCAGAAACATAATATTTTTTATTATACATCAGATCTTTATACTCCCCGAAAAGCTTTGGTACAAGAGCTTTTATTGTGTATTTGTCACTACTGTTATTTATTATTATAACAAGTGATTCTTTTCCGTTCGTAAGCTCATAGCTGATGTAATCCACAGCAGGTCTCTTTACTTCTATGATTTTATTTTGATAAATCTGTGCTTTTCTTTTTTCTTCTGCCATATAATATGCAATAAACTCGTTTACACGGGCCTGTGTCTTAGGATCATTAGAAACTTCCAGTATTTTGAATTCGGAATTTCTTATAAGGTCGCTGTATTGCTGTCTTATTCCGAGTATTTTGCGGTAAAAATTTTCTATGTCCTGATTAATAACTACAGGATAGAATATTTTCTTTTCTACTTCGTTTATAATAACCTGTTCCGGCATATTTCTCAGTCTGTCCATATATTTAGAAATATCATCGCTTTCATTGTCATATGGTGCAAGATCTTCCCAAAGCATTGGTTTTCTGTTACGCGGATAATCAGATCCCCACATACCTTTTTCATCACCATAATAAACCACAGGGCTGGCAGGAAGCATCATTTGTATGCTTACCAGCATCTTAAGCTTTCTTACTGCTTCACCATCATATAAATCCGGTCTTATTTCTTTATACTCGCTTGAACCGTTATTTCTGTCAAATACTCTGTTCGGATTAATAATTCCCGAATAAATTCTGTCTGTATCAAGTGAATCAAGATAAATTTCCGTACCATAAAATTTCTGTCTTGAATACTGATTATATACTTCAGCCATTTTTGATGCGAATTCTATATTATCTATTTTATAATTTGAATTAGTATTAACAATATACTTTATCATTTCATTAACATAGTTATAGTCTACACCTGTATCATAAAGACCCATTTCTATATCATTACCGAAATTTCTGCTCTGATCTCCCAGAACCAAAATTTCCGGTTTGAACTTTTTTAGCTCTCTTGTTATTTCAGCAAGTCCTTTTTTATTCTCATTTTTATAAAAAACATACCTTACTCCGTCAATTCCGTCATCATCTTCATAAGTTTTGAAAGTCTCATCAGGCCCCAGAATCCATTTTTTCAAGGAATTAAATACATATTCTCTTGCTTCACGGTTATTAAGATCCAGCCGTAAATCAGACCTGCTTCTGTACCATTTGTTATACTTCGGGTTCAGATTTGCAAAAAACTTGTTTGATGTAACATCAGGAGATATTTCCATTATTATTCTCATATCTCTTTTATGTACTTCTCTTGCCAGCTTTGCCAAGAGCAGATCGGAATTCGTCCATTTCCATGTCTGCGGGTCAGTTGTCTCATCCAAGAGATTTTTGTCCTGCTGTGCATTGTATACCAGCAAATCCAGCTCTCTTGCTCCGTTAGTATTACTTGCCTGTCCTTTTACATCCATCCCTTCATTGGTTCCGGTCTGTTCCAGATAACCAAATGTAGGATCCACATGATTCATATATATAGGGTCATATTTATGATTTGAAAATGAATACACAGGGGGAGAAATTATCAGATAGTCAATCCCCAGTTCTTTCAAATAATCAAGCTTGTCTATTATTCCTGCAAGGTCTCCGCCGTATACTCTTGTATATTTCTTTATCTGGTTTCCTGCATTTTCTTCCCACGGATCCAGCTCTTCGTAATTCCCTGTCCATGGGTGTACCGTGAATGCTTTATATAAAGGATTCGGATTCCAGTTCGCAGTAGCAAGGCTTCTGCGCGGAGTTCCCGATCTTATTGTTCCTGTGGGAGCACTGAAGTTATTAGTTCCAAATTCATTAAAAATAGCATCATTATCATAATTCCCGTTTCTGAAAGTGTCTATATATATCATATAGCCTGTCCCTGATTTTGCCCATTCAGGCATATTTGTGAAATCATGAGTTTTTTCATATTCAAATGGAATAATATCAGAATTATTTTCACTCTGTGTTTTCCCGTAAAAATATTTTGCATTGCCGTCTGTCAAAGCAAAATAATATGAAAAGTTTTCATTTGGTACCTCTACAGAAAATATTTCTTTTCCCTTATAATTTCCAAAACTGCTCATCTCAGCTTTATCATTGCCATAAATGAGTTCTACCTTTTCTATATCATTATTTTTTACATCCAGCAGTATTCTCACTGTTTCATTATTATCTACTCTGTAATTTACATTTTCTTCATGAAAGACAGAGGCCTTGTCTATGTAATTATCCCTTCTTTGACTGATCTTCGGGATTACCTCCTCAGCCGGAGTCTCCCCGTAAGATACAGAAAATGCAAAAAACACAGCCGCCAGCAATAACCATTTTTTCATATATATTTCTCCCTTATTAACTCTTGCTTTATAATAAAATCCGATATTCTGATCTTATTCATGCTTTTTGTTAATTAATTATTTTGTTCTTTCTTCAATAATAAACCTGATCCGGTGTAATAATCCGCCTGCAATATATTAAAAAACAACCAAAATATTTAATATTTTTCATCGTTATATTCTATCATTTATTTTTATTTTTGCAAATAATTATTTATGTCGTAAACACCCTGAAAATTCATGATAAAAAATGCATAAACCGAAAGTTTTCTTTTAATGTATTATGCGGAAAAATCATCATATAGCTATGGTTTACCCGCTCTAAACACTTCCTTTATTAAGCTTTATTTCTCTTGCTGCCGCTAATGCCAGTACTACTATTTTATTTACCTTATATTTTTTTAATATTTCACTTTTTATTTCTCTGAGCGTTGCCCCAGTGGTAACTATATCATCAAAAAGCAATATATTTTTATTGCTTAAGTTAGTATCATTATTAATAAAAAAGCTGTTTTTGATATTTTGATTCCTTTTATTTTCCTCAAGAATCTTAAACATCTTTTTTGTATTCTTTATTCTTTTTATCTTTAAATAATGTATTTTCAGGGCGTCCAGCAGTACCTCCGTCTGGTTAAAGCCTCTTTCCGATTCTCTTTGTGTACTTATCGGCACAGGAATTATGTAATCTATATCTTCTTTTTCCAGAACAAATCCTACCCCATTTTCTATCAAACAGGCTATATCTTTGGCAATATTTTTCTGACCCCTGAATTTCAGCTTGGAAATAAGCAGCTTAAAATCCCTGTCATAATTCCAAAAATAATAAATATTGTTTATTTGTTTCAGGCTTCCTCTCAGTCTGAATATTTCCAGTGTTTTATCCGAAATATTAGTATTATTCAATTTTTCCGCAGTTAAAAGATCAGTATCCTTAAAAAATACTTTTTTAAAATTCCACAGCAGGTTTTTCATTTTTTTCAAACACCTTTGCTGAATACATTTCTGTAAAGCCGCAGTCAGAACAGATTTTTAAATAATAGATATCCATCGAAAACTTTACTTCTCCGGTAGCCTTGGTCGGAAAAGCAATGGTTTTCAACTCATACTTTTCAGAATTACATTTCAAACATTTATTAAATACATGTATCATTTTTTTCTCCCTCAAACAAGATTTTTCACCCAAATAATCTCTTCCCCGTTTATAGCCACCAGATCATATCTGCAGCCTTCATTCCAGTTAACTTCCGATATGTAATTCAATGAGGCATTTATTATTTTTTTTAATTTCGCCTGTGTTACACTTTCTTCTGCAAAGCCGTAATCACTGTTTTTCCTATATTTTACCTCCACGAAAATCAGAAAGTCTCTGTCTTTGAAAATCAGGTCTATTTCGCCATATTCAGAATAATAGTTGCTTCTTACATATTCCAGACCATTATTTATCAAAAAATCTTTTGCCGCATTCTCATATTTAAACCCTTTTTCCCTTTTATTCACCCTATTCCCCCAGTATTTTCCTTAAAAAAGTCTTTCTGTGTATCTTGCATGCCCCATGTGCATGAAGCAGTTCGCGATGAAGCTTCGTCCCATATCCTTTATGTTTTTCAAATCTATAATCAGGATACTGCCGGGCGAAATCCTTCATTATGTTATCTCTGTATACCTTTGCCACTATTGATGCCGCTGCAATAGACAGTGATCTTCCGTCACCTTTGATTATTTCCTCCTGACGCCCTGAATACTCCCTTATTTTATGGTTCCCGTCTACTAGTACTATATCATAATTATCTATCTGCTCCAAAGCTCTCCTCATTGCCAGAAAAGTAGCATTAAGTATATTTATTTTATCTATTTCTTTTTCATCGGCCGTCCCTATTCCTACCTTACGTTTTTCTCTTATTACAGCATAAAGTTTTTCTCTTTTTTTCTCTGTTAATTTTTTGGAATCATTTATTTCTTCAAGTTCCTCAAAATAATCCTCTATTATCACTGCCGCTGCAACCACAGGCCCTGCAAGAGGTCCTCTGCCGGCTTCGTCTACACCTGCAATAATACAGTTATACTCATTATCAAATAGTCTTAATTCACTCATACTTACCTCTTAAGTTTACATAAATTTCTTTTCATGTTCCAGTAAAAATTCTTTTTTATCCAGTCCGCCGGCAAATCCTACAAGTTTTCCATTTTTACCAATCACACGGTGACATGGTACTATTATCATTATTTTATTTTTATTGTTAGCATTGCCCACAGCACGAACAGCTTTCTCATTATTTATTCCTTCAGCTATATCCTTATATGAGACAGTGGTTCCATATGGTATTTTTCTCAGTTCATTCCACACACTTTTTTGAAATTCCGTTCCTTCAAAATATAACGGAAGATCAAACTTTTTTCTTTCTCCGGAAAAATACTCATTCATCTGCTTCAAAGCTTTATCAAGAACTTCCGATCCTTTGTCATTTTCTTTAATTATATCTGAAAAGCTCACCGAAAGTACATATTCTTCACTGCAGATTATTTTTATTATTCCTGCGGAAACTTTGATATATCCTGTATATTTATTCATAAATACCTCCTGTGAATATAAAATTATTCCTCAAAATTCCCCATTTCCAAGCCTGTTTCTTTCAAGGCTTTTTCAAAATCCTGAGGAAGTTCTGATATTATTTTCATTGCTTTTTGTGTTACAGGATGTAAAAATTCCAGTTTATATGCATGAAGCATCTGTCTTCCCGCTATTTTGTTGTCTCTTCCATACACACTATCTCCCAGAACAGGATATCCCAGATATTTCATATGTACCCTTATCTGATGTGTCCTCCCTGTCTGTATATTTACCTTTACCAATGAAAATTTTTCATTTTTATCCAAAACCTGAAAATATGTTATTGCCGTTTTTCCGTTTGTTTTTACCACAGCCATTTTTTTTCTGTCTTTCGGATCTCTGCCGATTAATGTTTCCAGCTTTCCGCTTTCTTTATTTATTTTCCCTTTTAATATTGCAATATACGTTTTTCTTATTCCGCTGCTGCCAAACATTTCAGAAAGTCTCAGATGAGCAGTATCATTTTTTGCAATAATTAAAAGACCGCTTGTATCCTTATCCAGTCTGTGCACTATTCCCGGTCTTATTTCACCGTTTATTCCGGACAGATCTTTTATATGATACATTACAGCATTTACAAGAGTTCCCGACTCATGCCCGTGGGAAGGATGAACCACTATCCCCGCTTCTTTATCAATAACCGCTATATCACTGTCTTCATATAAAATCTTTATATTTATATTTTCAGGTACTAAATCTATCTCTTTTTCATCAGGAATTATCATCTCTATAAAGTCATTTTTCTCCACTTTATATGAAGGCTTTGATTTTTTGTTATTAACATTTATATTTCCGTCTTTTATCAGCTGCTGAATTCTCGTACGTGTGAGCTCCGTTCTTTCTGCTATATATAAATCCAGCCGTTTTCCCTCTTCTGATATTTCAAATATAATTTTTTCCATATTTATAATTTACTCCTGATATTCTTTATATTTGTCTTTCTACTTATTTTTATCATAATCCTCATACACCGAGCTTATTGTTCCTGCTTTTTCGGCATTTATCAGTTCTTCAAAAAAAACTGACTTTATATTCCTATTTTTCTTTAATATTTTATAGACTTTCAATTCTTGTTTTATTCCATCACTTGTTTTAGGCATGGTATTTTTTTCAAGAGAATTTTTCAAAACTCCTGCTAGATAACTTCCCAATAATATTTTCCCTGTATTTTGGTCTGTATTGTCATTTTCCAGACTTATAAATTCAGGATACAGCTTTATTTCAAAATCCTCTGTTTCAATTGAAAAGTCTATTATTTTTTCATATTTTGAAATACTGCTTTCAGCAGCCGGATTCTTTTCCACATCTTTTATAAGCTTCAAAATTGACTGTTTTGATTCTGTGCCAAATGAAAGTATAGAAACTGACAGTAATAAAAATAATAAAATTTTCTTCACAATTTCACCTCATAATTTATTTTTCATTTTCCTGTTCTTTTGCAGCTTCCTTTTCAAGAAGAAACTGTTTCGCCTCATCCTTCATATCTACATACTGATTCTTTTCTGTCATTATTTTATATATTTCATTCTTGCTCTGCTTTACTTTTGGTGTGGTATATTCTATCATTATACCCGAATAGTTATTTTTCTCGTATATTTTTTTCAGTGTATCATTTTTCAAAAGCTTTTCAGCTATCTCCTTTGATTTTTTATCCAAAACTGCCTGACTTTTATCATAATCGTCGGATACTGCATAAAATCCTATTATTGTTGTAAGATCAGCCAGTACATTAAAGTTAATATCTGTTATCAGTACTTTTTCTCCGGAAACTTCAAGAAAAAAAGGAAATTTCAGCGCATTTATCAAAGTATCCGCATCTTCCTGCATTCCTGTGGCACTCTGATACATCTCCATTCCCATAACGTCGTAATTATAATAGAGCTGTCCTATTCCTCCCTGTCTTTCTATATCAAGCAGCTGTTCCAGATACTCTACTTTTACATATTTTGTTTCTCTCAATATTTTATAAACCTTGAGCTCATTTTTTATCCCGTCGCTTATTGTTATTATTTTCTGTTTATTTTCCAGCTGTTTTTTCAATGCACCCGATACATAGCTTCCCTGAATAATTCTTCTGTTTGTCTGACTTACCTTTGCATCCGGAAATTTATAAAGCTCATCTATCAAAAAAATCTGTACTTCTTCACTTTCCTCAGCAAATTTTATTATTCTTTCATATTTCGGAAGATTTTTTTCAGAAGCCGGTTCCTCTTCTACTTCTTTGATTAACTCCAGAATTGTATCTCCTGTATCTTTTTTTGCAGATATTCCCGTATCTGCAAAAATAAGACCTGATATTACAAATATCATTAAAAATAAAAATTTCTTCATTATTTTTCCTTTCAAATTCATATAATTCACAGCATTATTATACATTATCCGCTTTTATTAAGCAGGATAAATATCATATCAGGTTTCAGCTCAAATCATCCAGTCTTTGAAATTCATCCATAAATCTGCCGTAACTTTTTACATGATGGTTTTTTATTAAAACTGCCAGTTCTTCATCCGTTTCTTTTAACTTCATAAAACCTCTGTCAGGGTGTTCTTTAAGACCCGTTTTTATATTTACCTTATGAAGAACTCTGACTGCCACATTGGTATTCCCCTTGCCGCAGTCATGCAGAAGTGCCAGTTTTTTATATAAAATTTCATTTTTAAGTATATCATTCTCCCTGACTTTTTTATATACCTCCAAAGAGTGTTTCCTGTCATATTTTGCCATTTCCGTAAATATCTTTTTTTCTTTTTCATTGAGAAGCTCCATTGCTTCCAAATATAAATCTTCCGGTATTACGGGAAAAAAATATTCCACGGCTTTTCTTATGATATACATGATTTCTCCTATATTTCTTTTATAATTATTTTACCATATTTTCCTCTTAGTTTTTTTATATTTTTCCCCTTATTTCCTATTACTTCCCCTTTTTTGGATTTCTTTACATAAAAAAATAAAAATTCTCTGTTTCTTTCTATTTTCTCTATATTTATTTCAGATATTGCATTATCTTCAAAAATTATCATATCCTCAAGTTCCTGTGAAAATATTATTTTTTCCAGTGTCAGATATCTTCCTTCAAGCGGCTGCTTTTTTCCAGTCAGTATATACCCGCTCATAATTCTCACCTGCTGAGGCATAAAAGAACTTCCTGTAAAGTGGAGCTCCTGATTTTCATAATATACTGCAAGCTCTCTGATTTTCTCTTTTAGTTCCCTGCCTTTTTTTGTGGTAAAAGCACTGACATCATGTTTTCCGCTGAGCTCCCGACATTTTTTATCTATTTCCTCAATGCTGCTTTTTATTCTGTCTTTTGGATATCTGTAAATATAATGTCTTTTTTCTATGAGCTTCGGCAGTTCCAGATAAGGAAGTGTTTTTTTTATATCAAAAATCTCAAGAATCACAGAGCTGTTTCTAAAATTTTCGAGTTTCAACTCCTGTTTTGTGTTAATATACAGTATATTTTCTTCTGCACTGACATCTTTGTCAGTTCTCCCCGCCTGCTGTATCCCCTTATAATAAGAAATGTTATTTTCATCAAGCAGCTTCTTAAATTCACCTTTTACACTTGTTTTATCTTTATTTTCATCAAATGAATCAAATTTTGTACCGTCATATCTGATAAAAAATAAATATCCAAAATATCCTGTTTTTTCTAAATCTCTGATTTCCATTTTTATCCTTGTATCACAGTCATTATTTCTTCCGGATTTTTTACAGTAAGATCCGGCGTAAGATCAAGCGTCTTAATGCTGCCGAATCCCCATTCGCAGAATACACTGAATACTCCCGCATTTTTTGCTGTCTCTACATCTACCCTCATATCACCTATATACAGTGCTTCTTCTTTCTTTATTCCGTGTTCACGTAATATTGCCTCTATTCCGTCAGGCTTCGGCTTTCTCGGCTCTCCGTCCACAGCACCGACTATATTGGTAAAGCTCCATTTTTTCAGTGTTTTCTCTACTGTCTCATCTGCAAATCTCTGATCTTTATTAGTATTTATAGCTAAAAGTATCCCTTTTTCAGTTAATCTGTCAAGTAATTCCGAAATTCCGCTATATAAATGAAGATTGTAATCCCAGTATTTTTCATAATATTTTCTGATTGCTGCTACCAGTTTTTCCTTTAATTCAGGACTGCTTCCTTCTGGCAGGGCCTTATCGGCAATTCCTGCTACACCGTGTCCTATTAATGTTCTGCTCATCTCGAGCGAGTATGTATCCATCCCCATTTCTTCGAAAGCCAGATTAGCAAGCTTTGATATCGCCTCAAGGGAATCTACCAGTGTTCCGTCCAAATCAAATATAGCCATTTTAAAACTCATTTTTTTCTCTCCTTAAACCACTTTTTTTAATTCATGTGTTTATTATATCATATATTGAAAGTTTTATTAAAAAAATATTCCTTAATTTTGTACTCCGGAAAATAAAACGTTGCATAAAAGAAAAGAGAGTCACGCCGGGTTTTCCAGTTCACTCTCTTTTACCTTTTTTAGTTTTTAAATATAAGTTCTCCTATTTCCAGCATTTCTTTTCTATCCTTCACTCTTACCATAATTTCTTCTGACTTTTCCTTTTTTGTCCCGTAATTAGTATACATTACCACTCTTAATGTTATCGGTCCTACGAGATTTTGTCTGCTGTCTCCGAAGTACTTCGCCTTTACCGCATATGTCCCGTCCGGTGCTTTCCTTAATGCAAACTCCTCCGGTCCAAAGCCTTGTGTTATATCTCCCGAAAGTCTGCTTCCTATTTTCGTGAGTCTATTTCCGTAATATCCAGTTTCATTAAAAGGATCAGTAAAATACAGATCTATATCAGAGTTATCAGCTGTCCATTCCAATGTTACCCTTATATCCAAAGGCATGGGATAAATAAGTTTTTTATCAATTTTTGAAATATTCAGCTTTGAATGTACGGCTATCAGTCTGTTCATTTCTTTTAATACCACATCTTTTATCTGTGTGAATCTCCCGTCCCAGCTTCTGCTCAGGACAACATAATACGTATCAAGAGCCTCCTGATAGCTGTTATTTTTTTCATAAGCCATAGCCAGATCTCTGTATGACTGCGGATCCTCTCCTTTTATCTTGACAAGCTCCTTAAATACTTCTACTGCCTCGGCAGCTTTATTCAGCTCAAGCAGCTTATAGCCGTATGTTTTCAGTAATTCCGGGCTTTCCAGTTTCATTTCGGAAATATTTGATAATACCTGCACTGCCTCATCTTTCATTTCATTTTTCAGCATAAAATCTGCTGTATCTATGAAAAAAGACGGCTGATTTGAGTATTCTTTTTTCAGCTCAAAATATTTCGCCATTATCTGTTCCCTTGGTGTCTTTTCCAGCTCTTTCAGATATACTTCGTCCGGTGACCAGGCTTTTACTTTTATTCTGCTTTTTTCTTCTTTATCAGTCCCGATGCTCCATTCTAAACTATCTCCATTGCCAATTAGCTCAAGTCCGACTGAAGCACCTTCTGAAAATACTGTACCATCATTAACTACGCTGCCCACAGAGGATACTCCGACTTCTCTTATTGACAGCATTTTTACTGATTCTATAGGAACAACCTGAGAATCTATAGCTCCCTGTTTTGCGAAATTACTTCCTGCTACACCCACATTACCGGAAATAACATTAGTTTTTATTTTATCATTATCTGCTTTAACAGAAAAATCCTTCATATACCACTTCTTTATCCCGCCGAGTATCTGCACACTTTCAGCCAAAGCCTTTTTTTTCTGATTCACTTTCTCTTTTTTTACGTTTTCAGTTAATTTGAAATATTCTTCCTGTAACTCAGCCGGAGGGACAATTTCATATTTTACGTAATCATCTATTCTGTCCAAAACTATCAGGGTAGTATCGTCAGTTACAATTCCGTATTCTTTTGCTGTCTTTACTATTTCATCCCTGTTATTTTCATAGTCCTTACTCAGCCCCTCTATTTTCTTACCAGCCCACAGCCTGCTTACCCCGTCATTTTTCTCTATACTGTTTATAAAAACTTTTCTTGTTTCTGTAATTACATTTCCATATCCAAAATTCACCGTAATTTCTGCTTTTGTTTTTTTCATTTTACCTGCAAAAGAAAAATCATCGGAATTTCCTTCCCATACAGGCGGATAAACCTCTGCTATATCATTTTTATTATAATTATATGATATTAATCTGTAATTTTCACTCTTCATATTTTCAAGTGCTTTTTCAGCATCTCCTGTATTCAGATCAATATATTTACCGCTTGTTTGAAGTGCTGCTGCCCTCAGATAATTTTCATCTGCTGTTTTGCTGGAATTTACAGTTACTACAGGTCTTTTCCCCTGCTTTTCCCTTTCTTTTCCATAGCTTAGAAGACCGTCAGTTACAAAAATTATCTCATCCCCCTTGTATTTTTTGAAATCCAGGTTCTGAAATCTTGTTTCTCCGTCATAATAAAGCCCTTCCAGTGTATTTTTTAATTCATTCCATTCTCCCAGAGCTACTTTATATGCTTTAGGATCTGACACTTTATTACCAAATGTTATCAGTGTTACATCCACATTATCCAGATACTTAAAATATAAATCAAGAAACCTTATTTCTTCACTTATATTTCTATTATTCCCTGAATTCGAGGTATCCCACACCAGAGTTATTTTTTTACTCTTTTTTCTCTCTTTCTCACCGGAATTTACTGAAAAAGAACTTAGAAAATATGCTTCATTCCCTTTTCTTTCTGTATAGACCTTTTCTTTATTATCTGACTTTATATAAAATTTTATACTCTGATCAGGCATAAAATCTTTTTTATTTATTTCTGCATAATAACCTGTTTTCAGATTATCAAATTCCATATTGGAAATTTTTGATATAAATTCAGGTTTCAGTTCCTGTTCCGGTACTTTTATTTCCAGTGAAAAATCTTTCACCTGATTTTTATAATTCAATGGAAGATAATAAATTACACTTCCGTTTTCCTTTGGAAGAATTTCTTCATATGTTATCCTTATTTTTCTGTATCCATTGGCCGGAATAGGATAAATTCTTGTTTTATAGTTATTTCCTTTTGTTTTTTCCAGAATTCCCGGATCAATATTCTGTCTTTCTACTGCTTCAAAAGTCTGTCTTGCTTTCTCTTTTTCCACTACAACCCCATCACGCATTTTTCCGTTTATATCAAGGGCATAGCCTGTTACTGTCTGTCCGTTCAAAAGCGGAAATTCAAACTCTCCTTCCAGTATCCTGCTGTTCGGGTTATAAAATGTAAGTTCGTATGTTGTCGTAGAAATATTTCTTTTTATTTCTGCGCTTATTTTCATACTGTCCAGCATTATTTCTTTTTCTCCGTTTGCCTTTAATACTGCTGTTCCTGTCTCAGGCATCCGTACGCCTTCTCCTGTCGAAATTTCATCTGCAGACATTAATCCAAATATAAAAATAATCATAAAAAATATTTTCTTCATAATTTACTCCTTCTAAAATCCTTAGTATTTTTAAATATTTATCTACACACTATGTCCTCATTTCTCATTTGATAAATAAATATATTTTCAGCATTAAAAATAGTACTTCGATGTACATTTTATCTGACGCTCAGATAATTATCCATTTACTTGCTAATATTATTTTTAAGCTGTTTTTTTATTTTCTGCCAAAAATATTTAAACAACAGTATTATACTATACACTATAATATTATACAATATTAATTATATAAAATAATTCATTTGTTAAATAAAAAAACTTTTATGAAAATTTTTTTACCCTCACTTCGAAATTAATCTGAATTTTTCTGATAAAAAAGATTGGCTTTTAATATCAATTATTATATAATAAATTTAGTTTCATTTATAAAGTAAAGGTTCCATTATTTCAATGCACATTTGTTAGTACAATTTTTTCAGGAGGTATTTATGGTTTATAAAAATTTGCTTGATCTGATTGGTAATACGCCGATCGTCAAACTAAACAATATTTTCAATGACGAAAATATTGCCGATATCTATGTTAAACTTGAAGGCTTTAACTTAGGCAGCAGTGTAAAAGACAGAGCTGCCCTTGGAATGATCGAAGCTGCCGAAAAATCAGGCAGACTAAAACCGGGCGGAACTATTGTCGAACCTACAAGCGGAAATACAGGTATTTCTCTGGCACTTATTTCTTCATTAAAGGGATATAAGATTATTATTATTATGCCTGATACTATGAGTGTGGAACGTCGCAGTATAATTGCCGCTTATGGTGCCGAAATTATTCTTACAGACGGCGCAAAAGGAATGAAAGGTGCTATTGAAAAAGCCGAAGAGCTTCTAAAAAATAATCCTGATTATTTTATGCCGCAGCAATTTGAAAATTCTGCAAATCCCGAAATGCATTATAAAACTACAGGTGAGGAAATTATCAAAGATCTGCCCGATCTGGATGCCTTTGTAGCCGGAGTAGGTACAGGCGGTACAATTACCGGAATAGGGAAAAAACTTAAAGAATTTAATCCTGATATAAAAATTATTGCTGTAGAACCGACTGATTCTGCCGTTCTTTCCGGAGAAAAACCCGGAAAGCACAAGCTTCAAGGTATCGGAGCCGGCTTTATCCCAAAAATTTTAGATTTATCAGTTATTGATGAAGTTATCAGAATTTCAAATGACAAGGCTTTTGAATTTTGCCGTATTATTTCCAGACAAAATGCACTGTTTCTTGGAATTTCTTCCGGAGCAGCTATTGCAGCAGCTTATGAAACAGCTAAAAAACTTGGTAAAGGGAAAAAAGTACTCGCAGTTTCTCCTGACGGCGGAGAGAAATATCTTTCTACAGATGTTTATAAATAATAATTCATTATAATAAAAAACAGCAAGGTTAGAATTACTTCAAACCTCACTGCTGTTTTTTTATTTTTATTATATTTTTTACACTGCTGAAATAAAAATTCTTTTTTATTTCCTATTATCAGGGATTCTCTTTTTTCTTAATATCAAATTCACTATCTCAGGTTTTGCCATAAATCTCATTGGAAAAACAACTCCTCCAAGACCGGAGCTTATATATATTCTGCCGTTCTCCGTTTCTTTCAGCCCATATCTGTATTTACTCCCGTATCTTGAAGGAACAAAAGGGGCAAAGCCGAATAAATTCAGCTGTCCGCCGTGAGTATGCCCTGATAATATAATATCTGCTTTTTCCTTTGACTCTTTCGGCATTATTTCAAAATAATCAGGATTATGACATAGCAAAACTGTAAAATTTCCTCCGGAATTCCCCAAAGCCTTTTCTACATCAGGCTCACCCCTCAGATAATCATCTATTCCTGCAATAACAATGCTTCCGTTTTCCGTTACCAGCTTAATGCTGTCATTTTTCAATATATGTATTCCCAAGTCTTTCAGTCTGGAAGTTATTTTTTTGTAATCATAATAGTCATGATTTCCGTAGACACTATAAATGCCCTTTTCGGCCTTCAGCAATTTCAGCTCTTCAAATACTGCTTCTGTCCCTCTGGCTTTATTAATATAATCACCGCCGAATAAAATCACATCCGGTTTTTCCTGATTAATAAAATTTACTGTTTTTCTTATCTTTTTTCTGTTTTTAGTATAAAAATAATCCATCTGAATATCTGCAAAAAAGATAATTTTCATATTTTCAAAATCCGAAGAAATTTTATCAGATTCTATTACCAGATTCTTTATACGAAGAGTACTGTTTTCATATACAGCATAAATAACAAAAGAAATACATAACACTGTATAAGCCCCGAACCAGAAAACATTTTTCATACTTATAAAAAGAAGTCCTGTAAAAATACAGACTCCTATAATCAGATAAATCAATTCCCTTATTTTCAATCTTTTTCTGCTGTTTATCCTCTTCATTCTCTTCTCTTTTCTGCTATAAATATCTGAAAGGTATTTTCAGCCTTTGTGACACTCTTGAGATATTGGCCGCTTCTTCAGCATTTTCTATATTTTTATTTATATATATTACTTCTTTTACATTGATATTATTTCTGTGGAGCACATCTATAGTCAGGTAAACATGATTAAGAATCCCTTCACGATTTTCTGCCACTACTATAACCTCTGATTCTTTTCTGTACTCAATCATAAGATTCAGTAGGTTATACTCCTCTTTAAGCGGATAGAGAATCCCGCCTATCACCCTTATTACAATTACATCATGATTCTGCGTAGCTTCTTTTATATCTCTTCTGAGCTGTGCAAGATCAAGAACATCTTCCACATTATTAATTTTTAATATTTTCATAGACTGTTTGTTTTTATTTTCAAAGATATATTCATTTTCTGCATGCTCTTTTCCTACATTTATGTCTGTTCCCACTACAAAATATATTTTTGTTTCTTTTTTATCCCTGTATTTCACTATATGATGTCTTCTGCATCTGGCTTCATAACTTTCTGTTGTCCCCACAAAAAGAACAGGATCATCATAATACGCCGGCTCGCCGTTAATGATTCTCTGTGTTACATAAGCAGGATTTCCGCATACTGTACATATTGCATGAAATTTATCCACATAGTCGGCAGTTGCCATTAGTCTGGGCATAGGCTCATAAGGCTCCCCCCGGAAGTTCATATCAAGACCTGCTACAACAACTCTTTTTCCGAGCTTTACACATTTTTCACAAAATGCTACCACATCTTCTCCGAAAAACTGTGCTTCATCTATTCCTATCACCTGAATATCAGGATTATTCTCCAGATATTCCTCCATTACACTTACATCCTTTGCAAGTATTGCTTCTATTTTGTTCTGGCTGTGTGAAACTATATTTACATCATCGCCTTCATACCTTTTATCTATAGCAGGCTTGAACACAGCTGTCTTTTGTTTTGCATATTTTGCCCTTCTCAGTCTTCTTATTAATTCTTCACTTTTACCTGAAAACATACTGCCTGTAACTACTTCCAAAATACCACTGTTATTACTCAAATATAAATTCACGTTTTCCCTCCGATTTTTTTATTTCTATTATAAAGTCTAAATTATTTTCAGCTTTTTTTCAATACTGAATTTATCTCGAAATTCTCAACATGGCAGAAATTGTAAGTTTTACAAATATATATATTATATATTCTCTTCTATGTTTTTTCCTCACATCCGGTAATAATACAATAAAAGCAATAGTTTATAAAAAAATTTATAAGAGATGTATCAATTAATATTTAACAATACATATTATTACTCATATTAACAGTTATTTTTCCAAAAGCTCTTTTATATAGAAAAAATACACATAAATCTCAAAATATGTGTATTTTTTTACAGATATATATTTTATTATGATAATTCCGGCCAGTATCCTTTATTAGCCTCTATTAGTGCATCCAGTACCTTTCTTGCTTTTTTCGCATCCACTACTGTTCTGTTTAATGTGAGAGCCTGAAGTGCCTTGGTATATGATCCTTCCAGACAGGCTTCTACTGTAAGTCTCTCATAAGCATACTGATTTTCTATTAATCCCTTATAAAACGTTTCTATTTTCCCTACCCCATATGGTCTCGGACCATTTATTCCCAGCGTTGCCGTTACTTCTACCATGGCATCATCAGGAAGATTTTCTATCAATCCGTTATTTTCTACCATTACTATAAAGTATCTATGTCTGTTATGTGCTATTGATTCTGCCACTTCTATTATCATATCACCATGCGCATCATTATGAACTACGCTTGAATCTTTTGCAGTCCCGTTCTCGGCTATTCTTCTGCACTCCGCAAAGACACGCTTTTCACGCCCGTCCATTACTTCATTTGCCCTTGTATAATCAGGATCAAGCTTTTTTAATTTATATTCCGGATATAGATAATACTGCAGATATGTATTAGGAAGATAGTCCGGAAAATCCTTAAGCATGTCCTCTACCATAGCATATGTATCCAGCCATGACTGGTCTCTCTGTTCTGCATCTGCTGGAAGAAATCCTTTTTCGCTTGTAATCTTTTTTATTTCAGGAACTATATCATTTCCATTTTCATCATAAATATTTTTAAACCAGCCGAAATGATTCAGTCCGAAATATACAGGCTCCCAGTTTTCATAGCTTCTTCCCAGAAGTCTCCCGTATGATCTGAGAAGATTTACCGGCTGATCGCATATATTTATTATTTTTTTATCATCTGGAAATACTTTTTTCAATGCATATGCCACTATTGCAGCCGGATTAGTATAATTCAATATCCATGCTTCCGGACTGTACTCTCTTACATCCTTTACCATTTCCACCATATCTTTTATTGATCTTATCCCATAGGCAAAACCTCCGGGACCGCATGTTTCCTGCCCTATTACTCCCATACTCAGCGGAATATGTTCGTCTTTTTCACGCATTGGATATCCGCCCGTACGCATCTGGCAGAAAACGAAATCTACATCTGTATAAGCGTTTTTTTTATCAGTAGTATACGAAAATTCTACTTCCGGATACTCTTCTTTAAATAATACTATTCCAAATTCACCGATTGTCTCCTGTCTTTCTTTATCAATATCATATAATGTAACCTTTTTCAAAGGCAGCTTTTCTTTGTGCTTGGTAAGTGCCTTTAATATTCCCGGTGTCCATGTAGAGCCTCCGCCCACTATTACTATATTATATGCTTCTTTAAACATGTTATTATCCTCCTGAGTATTAATTTTTTGTTTTCTTTAAGCTTTTTACTGAATTTGCTATCTGCTCTACTTTCGGACCGTATATAATCTGTATATTATTTTTGTCCGGTTTTACTATACCTGCCGCACCTGTGGCTTTTAATGCTGCATCATCTACTATTGATGTATCTTCAAGAGTCAGTCTCAGTCTTGTAAAGCAGTTGTCAATTACCCTTATATTGCTGCTTCCGCCTACTGCCGTTATTATATTTTCTGCTGTTTCTTCCATATCACCAGATAATTTTACAGCCGCTCCTTCTGTTTCCTCTTTTTCACGACCCGGAGTTTCTATATTTCTTGATAAAATTATAAATTTGAAGAAAAAATAATATATAAAGAAATAGGCTATTCCTACTATTACTGCAAAATACCAGTGTGTTTCCGTACCCTTAAGAATACCGAATACCGCAAGATCTATTATTCCTCCCTGAACATTCCCTATCATTACCCCGAAAATCTGCATTAAAAAGAATGATAACCCTGTCATTACAGCATGAAATATAAATAATACCGGCGAAACAAACATAAAGGCAAATTCCAGCGGTTCAGTTATTCCTGTTACAAATGATGCTGAAGCTCCCGCTATCATCAAGGCTTTTATTCTTCCTTTTTCCTTTTCATTTGCTGTCTGATACATTGCACACGCAGCTCCTATAAGCCCGAACATCATTATCGGAATTTTTCCCTGTGCAAGAAATCTTGTTGACATTCTTACTACATCTGCCGGAACCGGTGTTTTACTCGCAAGCGAGGCATTGAAAATATTCAGTGCTCCCACTACCTGTTCCCCGTCTATGACGGCACTTCCGCCTACTGCGGTAAATCTGACAGTCTGATTCAATATATGGTGAAGTCCTGTAGGAATGAGCAGTCTCTCTATAAAACCAAATATAAATGTTCCAAAAGCTCCGCTTTTCTCTATAAGTCCGCCTATCTGATATATTACATTACCAATCACCGGCCATATGAAATAAAACACAAGTCCTATTACCGGTACACATACCGTTGTAATAATAGGTACAAATCTTCTTCCCCCGAAAAAATTAATTGCATCAGGAAGCTTTATTTTATAAAACCTGTTATGCAGAGCTGCTACTGTAAGTCCTGATACGACACCTCCGAAAACATTCATCCTGTATGTAAAAATCCCGAGCACTGTCTCATATTGTGCATTAACAAAGCTGGCCTGTATAGGATCCATTTTATTATTTTCTACAAGATATTTTACGGCTGTGGTATCTGCTGTTATTCCCTCCAGACCTAAAATATAATTAATCGTCACATGAAACACCAAAAATCCTATCGCCCCTGCAAATGCAGCTGTTGGTTTCTCCTCGTCCACCATTCCTATTGCCAGTGCTATGGCAAACAATAAAGGCAGATTACCAAACAAAACTCCTGCAAGCTTTCTAATAAACCCTATTATATTCTGGACAAATTCAAGATTTATAAATCCTTCGCCCACAATATTGGGATTTTGCAGTGCAGCCGCTATCCCGAGAAATATTCCCGCTGCTGCTATTATAGATATAGGCATCATAAGAGACTTTCCTAATCTTTGCAAAAAACCTTTCAAAATAAAGCACCTCCATCTTTTGATATTCTAATTATAATCCCAGAATATCCAAATGGCAATTTTTTCAACAATTCTAAACATTTTAAAATTTTTTCACATTTCGTGTATATTTACACACTATAATCATTTAATCCCTTTAAAATATTCATATACAGCTTTTTAAAAAAATCACTTTTATATTTAATTATTTTTTGGCTGTTACTGCTGCATCTCTTATTTTCCCTGATAAAACCTCTGAATTCCTGAATATTCCTGTCTAATAAAAAAGACCAGACTAAAATCCGATCTTTTCCTGTTCATATTTTTGATTCTGAAAATATTTTTTTCTATATTATCATTTTACTTTTATAATTTTCGATTATTTCTCCGCCGTCCCAAAGCTCTCTCATTTGTTTTTCCCCCAGCTCGGTCAGTCTTATCCCGCGGCTTTTCCCATGTCTTTCTATCCATTTATTATTAAGCAGAAATTCTGCCGTAGCTTTTCCTATACTGCCTGCTATATGGTATTCCCGTTCACTCCAGTCCAGACAAACTTTACAGAAATTTCTCTTTAATTTTCTTAAATCATTAATATCAATCCCGAATTTCTCAAAAAAATTTATCCCTTTATCTGTTATCTCTATTTCTGATTCACTAATTTTAAAAAATTCATTTTTAACATACCATTTTGTTATCTCTACCCCTAATTTCCCTGCAAGATGATCATAACAGAAACGTCCGTTAAACAGAATTTTATTTTCAATATTGGTATTCAAAGAACGCACTGTCTGAAACTGTGATATCGGCATCCACTGTTCTATGAGTTCCGCCACAGATTTATTATTGAGTCTGTAATAATGATAGCGTCCCTGAACATACATTTCCAGCCATTCTAATTTAATAAATTTTTTTATATGATATGTAGCAGTGTGATTTTTTATATTTGCTGTTTTTGCAAGCTCTGTTACAGTATGAAATTTCCCGTCCATAAGCAGCATAAGCATGCTGGAACATGATTTATCAGCCAGTATGCCGGCCACTTCATTTATTTTAATATTCATTGTCAACCTCCGTTAATAATAATATACAAAATTCCCGGTCTGCTGTCAATTACGATTCTTTCTTCAGTATTTAAAAATAATTTTAAAAAATACCTCCTGCACAGATACCAATAATTAATATATATAACAGCAATAAAACAGTCAGTAGAAATACTTTCAGCATAAACAGAAAATTATTCACAATATTATTTACATAAATTTTTATTTTTTTCCTGATCATCACCGGCTCCGTTAAAATACTGATTTGCTTTTTTATATGTGAATGTATTTTCTATCAGCCTTGAAACATTGCCATCTCTTATATCCAAAGCAATATTTATCAGCTTATCCATAATATATCTTACTGTTCCTGATCCAAGTGTTATACGCTTTGCTCCGAGCTTTCTGTAAGTATCAAAATCATATAATCCGGAATTTATCAGAAAATTAAGCGGTATCTCTATACTTTTTACCAATTGTTCCGCTGTTTTCTCATCCTCTACACCTGGAATAAACACAGAATCAGCTCCTGATTCTTTAAATATCCTTCCTCTTTCCACAGCTGTATGTAATCTTTCATTTTTATCACCTATTTTTAACCAGTAGGTACATGTTCTTGCATTAATAACAAAATTCAAATTCAGTTCTTTTTTTAATTCTAGTAATATTTCTATCTTGTCTTTCATTATATCAATTCCGTCCAGAGTACCGTCAGACCTCCCGTCCTCGATATTCAATCCCGAAACTCCGTTTTCCAGTAAAATACGGCTGAATTCCTTAAATTCTTTTAGTGTTTCCCCGTAGCCTCTCTCAAAATCTACAGATAATGGTATCTTAACCCTGCGTGTTATACTTTTTACAATGAAAAGCAGGTCATTAAAGCTGATTTTCTCTCCGTCAGGATAACCTAAAGAATAGGCTATTCCCGCGCTGGTTGTGGCAAGTGCATCAAATCCCTGTTTCTCAAATATATATGCACTGCCTGCATCCCATATATTAGGAAGTAAAAACATATCTTTCCCGCTGTGCAGATTCTGAAATTTATCTGCTAAAATTCTTTGTTCGTCTGTTATCATATAATCCCTCCTGTTTTTCTATATTCATATACTAACATGAAAAAAAATCGATGTTCATCGATATATGAAATATTTTTATTTTATATATCTGAAATTATATAAAAAGAGATCCGAATCAAAATAGATTTTTTTACTTAAATATGAATTTTTTATTCATAATTTAGAATTCTATTTTAATCCCAATCTCTTTAATATTTTATAAATTCCGGCTCCTCACTTGTAAGCCTGTCTTCATCCTTCATTATTAGCACCATCTTGCTGAAAAGATAATCCAGAACCATATCCGCAGGAACCCTGCTTGTTATATCAGCACCGTCATAATACATTGATGTAGTCTTAAAAAACATCGAATGATCTGCAATCCTTGATAATTCATTATCAGAAAGACCTGTGAGCGAGATTATCACTCCTTTTCTTCCTTTGGCTATTACAGCAGGACCAAGTATCCCTTTCTGCTCTCCCGAAAATGAAATAAAAAGACATATGTCATTTTCCTTTATTTTATTTGCATAAAAAAGCATGGCGTGCTGATCTATAAAGCTTATTGCCGCTATCCCGAGAAAAGTCAGCCTCATTGAAAAAATGTCGGCTGAAAGCCTTGAAGGCCCCAGACCAAAAATGCTGATATTTTTTTTCTTTACAATCAAAGCTGCAAGATAATCAAGCAGTTCTGAATTTATCAGCTCCTTTGTCTTTAACAGATCCTTATAAAGGCCATCTTCAGAAATAGGCACCTGAGAAAAATTTTTCTCAAGCTCTTCAAATATCACATGCTTCATTTCTGAAAAACCTGTGAAACCCATTTTCTTCGACATTCTTACTATCGTATTAGGACTGCAGAAAACAGCATCCGCAAGATCCTTTATTCTCAAACCTCTTATTTTATTAGAATTTGAAATAATATATCTTAGTATCTCTTTTTCAGTCTCATTCAGATTTTTATACTTATCTCTTATCAGATTTTCTATTTTCATGAACACCTTCCAATTTCATTACATCATTGCCAAATATGCAGCTCCGAGTATTCCCGCATCATTCCCCAGTTCTGCCTGAACTATTTTCAGTCCCTCTAATGCTGATGGAAGCGCGTATTTTTTTAAGCTTTCTTTTACCCTGTCAATCAGGAAATCTCCGGCCAGACTAACGCCCCCGCCTAAAACAACTATTTCAGGATCAAGAGTATTCAAAAGATTGCTGATTCCCATTGCCAGATATTCTGCTTCATAATCTACTATATCCACGGAAAATTTATCCCCTGCTTTTGCTGCATCAAATACATCCTTTGCTTCCAGCTCTCTTCCCTTTGTCATTTCATACAGCTGATTTTTCTTATTTACAATAAGTCTTCCCTGTGCTTCTCTTATAAGTCCGGTAGCTGATGCATAGGCTTCCCAGCATCCCTTCTGTCCGCATCCGCAGAGCTTGCCGTCTCTTACCAGCTTCGTATGCCCTATTTCTCCTCCTGTACCGTTTTTTCCCGAAACAAGCTGTCCGTTTAGAATTATTCCCCCGCCTATTCCTGTTCCTATCGCTATCCCAAGAACATTGCTGTGTCCTTTTCCTGCACCTTTCCACATTTCACCAAGGGTTATTACATTTACATCATTATCCGCTCTTACTTTCAATCCAATTCTCTTTTCAAATTCTTCTGCCAGATTAAGATTTTCAGGCCATGGAAAATTAGCAAAGAATTTCACTATTCTGGTTTGCACAACAGGACCCGGAACTCCTATTCCCACTCCTCCTACTTTATCCAGCGTTATTTCATATTCTTTCAGGTTTTCTTTCAAAATATCCGCTATTCTGTTCAGTGATATTTCATATCCGTCTATTGATTCTGTTTTTATTGTTGTAGTAAATATTTTATTTCCCTCTTTGTCCACCACTCCTATTTTCGTATTTGTTCCGCCCAGGTCTATTCCTACATAATAATCCATAAACACTATCCTCCTATAAATTCTTCTAAATTAATTAATTTTACCACTCTTCCATCTATGTAAAAATCTTTTGCTGTTTCTTCTGTCATTTCCATATTTTCGAATTCATAAATATCAAAAACATTTTTTACAAATATTGAAAACTCATTTGTCCTGTATCTTAATATAAGAGCAGCATTAGCCTCGTTGTTTCCCGGCTTTTCACCACCATAACCTGCCACGGGAATAAATCTGTTATCAAAGTGTATTACACCCGGGTAATCTTTTCCCAAAGCGGGAAGCTCGTAAAATTTGGCATTATTTTTTATTTTCAATACATATTTCAACTCTATTCCGTATAATTCCTCCCCAGCTTCAAATACCAGATATTTTTTTACCAGCTTCATTATCCCCTCTTTTCCAGAGAATCGTTTATTTTTTCTATCTCTCTAAAAAGTATGTTTAGTTCGCTTATCAGATTTATGTTACCTGCGAGTCTTTCCTTGGTTCCAAAAATCATTTCCTCCAGTTCGCTGAAAGCTTTATTCAGTTCGTTTTCTTCTATATTCTCCAGATTTACATTCTCATAAAGAAATTTTACATTTTTATCGATTTTTTTTATTTCATCCTGAAGCTTATTTATTTTTGTTATTGTCAGATCCATTACCTGATTGCTCTTGGCGATTCTTTCTATTACATTATGGCTTATTTCCCTTGCCTTATTTGATATATCCAAAATCAGCACAGACAGATTTCTTATTTCTTCTGCTATTACCTGATAGCTTTCTCCGTATTCAGCAGCCCTTTCTGCTTCTTTTCTTGCATTAAGAGATAAAAGATTAGTCCTGTCTGAGATCATGTTTATATTATCTATCATCTCTTCTATACTTACACTGCTGTCACTCAGCTTATGAAAACTTCTTCTGAGACTTTCTGTCATAAGTGTAATGTTTTTATTTTCCTTTACTATATGCTCGCATTCCTTTATGAGCTTTTCCAGCTCATCAGAGTTTGTTTCGGAAAGATTAATGATTTTTCTTACTTCCTCTTTTATAAGAAGCATTTTATTTTGCTCTTCACTGAGAATTTTATAATTTAAGGCCTGACTTTTATTTAGTTCATAGGTTTTTTCATGAATTTCCTTTATATTCCCGGCTGTTATTCTTACTTTATTATGTATTTTATCTGAAAAGCTATTGAATTTCTTCTTTATATCCTCAGGCTCATCATATTCTCCAATGAGTTCCGAGCTCTTATCCAGACTTATTACCCTGTTTATTCCCTGTCTGAGCTTATACACCAGTCTGAAAACAGACTTATAGAAAAAGAAGAAAATAATCCCGAAAACAAGAACAGAAACAATTATACATAATATTAAAGATAAAAATATATCTGAATACAGATTTTTATAAAATGATAATCTGGAATCTTCCATAATTATATATAGTTTATCCATCTCTAATTTTTTATACATAAATTCTATATTTTGCCCGTTTGATCTTACTGTAAAATTTCCCTCTACTTCATCTAAATCATTATTATTCTGCATATGATAAAGACTGTAAAACGAGTTTCCGCTTAAAGGACTGTTTGTAGCTAGTATCTCTCCGCTGTCTTTTATCAGATAATATCTGCTTTCCGCTTTTGTCCCTGCTGCATTCAGAAAATAATCCTGCGGCACTGTAATACCAGCTATTTTTTCTTCAAAATTACTGATTTTTATCTTTTTCACAAAAGTAATCATATATTTATTTGAGGCCTTATCCAAATACGGATTTGAAATAAAAAATTCAAAAGACTCGTTCTTTATTTCAGAGATTAGTTTTTTCAGCTCAACACTGTCTGTATTATCTGTCAGCTCCGTATTATTATAAGAATCGATATAAAATATATGTTCGTATTCATTATTCAGATTTTTCATAAAATTTATTTTTTCATTTATCGTTTCTGGACTGTCCCCGGCTTTTATACTTCCGATAAAACCTTCCGCATCATTTTCTATACTATTTATTTTTTCGTAATAATTCTCCTGCAGCCTTATAATACTGTCCTCTTTTATCAAGGAATAGTTACTTTTATATCTGTTGTAAGTCCCTGAAACAGCCAATGCAAAAAATATCAGCAGAGGAATAAAAAATAATGAAAATACCCAGCTTAGAAGTTTATTTTTCAGTCTCATTCTGCCTCACTTTCATCTGAATCTTTTGCCGAATCAAGCTTATATTCCTCTGCGAGTATAATCAAAGCTTTCAGATTTTCTTCCAGTTTTTTTATTTCATAAATTTCCTTAGAGTAAGTATCTCTGTTTCCTGCTACTTCATTTCTTAAATCCTCCAGATTTGAAGAAAAGGCAAGGAGATTATCCTTATTTTCCACATATCTTACTATTTCCCGTTCATGATTTTTTCTAAGACCGGTAAATCTTTCGGTAAATACTGCTATATAATCGGCTATGAGATTCACTGATTTATTCTTTAACTGAAAATTTATTTTTTCCTGTTTCAAAATAGCCTTTATCTCCTCAGAAAGAAGCTTTATCCTGTTTGCCAGATGTCTTATTTCCTTTGAGCTTTCTTCCAGCTCCACAGAATTATTCCCTGAGCTGCTGTGCATTTCAATTGTGGAATTCAGCCCGAAGACATTTATCTGAAAGGAAATTTTATTTACTTCATTTATAAGTTTTTCAATTAAATCCCCGTTTTCCCTCTCTTTTTCAAAATTTTCCCTTAGCAGCTTTATATTTCTGTTTATATCGGAAAACTCATTTTGGATTGCAGTATTCATTTTATGATTCTCCATTAACAAATTATATACTTTATCAAAGTTTTCCTGATTTCTGTGCAGTATTGTGTTTATTTTCAGTATATCTGACTCCTTATTCAGATTTTTATTCAAAAGCATACTTGTTTTTTCAAGCAATAAATCATTTGATCTTTTGATATCAAAACAGTTTTCCTTCACTTCATTTACAAAGTCAGTATATGTCTTTAGAACCTTATTGTAATTTTCCTGAAGATAAAACTTGCTTCCGCCGAAATCCATTTCCTTAAGATTTTTTTCACTGATCGAGTATAATGCTCTGTTCATCTTGGAAACCGGCTTACCAAGAACATTTTTTATTATAAAATATATTAGGATTATTCCTGATATATTTAGCATTACTATCATCCAGATATTATCCACGAAAAATTCAATGCTCTGGAGTACAGAAGCATTTTTTTTCATTATAAAAATATTTTTATCATCAAGCTTATAAAATGAATAAAATTCCCTCTTTGTATGAAGCGGCGACAGAACTCCTGTTTTCCTGTCAGAAGACTGTATATTTTTTATCATTGCCAGAAGTGCATTATTCTCTACAGTTCTTATATTATTTAGTTTAATATCCTGATTATTGGTAATAAAAATTTTATTTTCCGGATTGATAAAATAATACTCGCCGTCTGCTTCATCCCTCTTAATGATCTCTTCAAGTCTGCCGTAATCCAGAGCTAATACCAAAAGTCCCTTTATATTCTCCTCACTGTCAATATTCATGTAATATAAAGCGACATTGGTATTCATATCTTTTATGTATACAGGCATTATCCAGCCCGAAGTATTCCGGCTGCCTTCAGCCTTAGTCCTGAATTCGTTCATATCATTTTCCGATAAAATCCCAGCCGGACTTGTCCCGCCGGTAACCTCACTGCCATTAATATCAAGCAGATAATATCCGCCTGTAATACCCGGAGTAAGCATAAAATTCTGCAGCTCTTTATCGGCATTCATCTTAATCTGTTCCGAGGCTGTGGAAGCTTCCTCGTTTTTCAGACCTGCTGCAAAATTATTCCCCAGTATCTCCACTGTTCCTAGATTACGTTCCAGTTCACCCCCAAGGACAGTACTGTTATATTTTAATCTTTCCTGCATCTCCTTTATATATATCTCATTCCGGTCTCTGGTATTCAGATATGTAATAGCCAGTTCCATTATTATAATTACCAGCGTTATATAAAAAAAGAGCTTAAAAGTTACTTTTTTCAAAGCTAATATCCTCCATATTCTATATTATAATTCTCCTTAAGATATTCCAGAAACTGCAGACCGTAAAAATCATGCTTTCCCTTATAAAGAATATCTTTTACTTCCTTGTCTGATATAATTTCGCTTATTCTTGCCTTTATCTTGTTCAGATTCTCTTTTTTCATATTTAATAATATCAGTATTCTTGTTTCCCTCTCGTTAAATCTCTTAAAAGTGACCAGTTCCAGATTTTCAAAGCTTTTATTAAATAATGTATCCGAAATTTTTACCTCATCATTTTCCAGAATATAACAATCTACAAGATTATAGTAACATGCATTATCCAGTATCTTAAAATTATCAGTTATCTCTTCGGGAACCATATTTTGTTTTTCTTTATAATAAAACTTTATATTATACACACTTTCAAATTCATCTATATTAATCACTTTTATTTCTTTTACAGCCTCATCCTTATATTTCTTAATTATTTCCTCAAAATCTCCCATATCTTTATTCAATTTAAAATCCAGTATAAAATAATCGTACTCTTCGTTTGAAAGATCCTGCGGAGTATAATTATAAGGATTGCCGTATTGCTTTAAGAAATCCAGCAGAATGTTTCTTGTGAGAAAAAATAAAGGTTTTGTTCTGTCCAGCTTTATTTTTATATAATAATATCTTTTATTCTCACTTAATTTGCTGACAGCTTCATCAAAAAAATCAATATGCTCGTCTAATTTCTCATACTCTTTTATATGCACGGTTTCCAGAGGCATGTTATTTTTTTCCAAAGCCTGAAAGGCTCTTAATATATCAGTAAGACAATTTAATAAATCATATTTATACTCATAAAAAAGATATTTATCATTCTCTATTATCTGAAAAATTTTTCTTAACAGTGCTGACAAAGCTGAAATCTTTTTATCTTTCATAAGAAAACTGCTGTTCTCTATTCTGTTAATCATTATCACATCTTCCCTGAAATCTGCTTCATCTGCCTGATCTATCTTCACTATTTTCTTTATCAACTCTTCCACTCTGAGTCTGTTTTTCTGATAATAATCCTGAATTTTTTTATCCATAATTCTTCCCATCCCGAACTTTTATTTTCCCGAAAAACTTAATTTCCAAGAAAATCTCTGTTTTTACTTATATTTTTCATATCCAGTACAAGTGCTATTTCCCCGTTTTTCAATATTGAGGCACCTAAAAATGCCCTGTAATCTTTATTATCCACATTTATCTTCTGAGGCACCACCTCTTCCAGACCGCCTATATAATCTGCAAGAAATATACATTTCTCCCCGCTTATATTTAATATAATTCCATATCCGGATTTTCCGCAGTTCTCTTTTTTAAATTTTTCCGGAACCTGTAAAACAAGATATTCCTCATTTTCAAACATATAATATGTATAATCGGAAATATGGGAAAAATTTATTTTAGCTGTTTTTATTGTTTTTTCCACCAGACTAAACGGTATGGCATAATTAACATTTCCTGCTTTTATCAGCAGAGTTTCTGTCAGTATGAATTTCAGCGGTATTCTTGCTGTAATCAGAGTATACTGTGTTTTTTTGCTTTCTATCTTTATCTGTCCGCCAAGTTCTTCCACAGTATTATAAAAATTAGACAAAGTCAGATCTCTTTCTTTATTTTCTTCTTTTTTATTTGTAAGTGACATCTCGGGCTTAAATACCAGATTTAGTATCTCTTCCTTTGTATATTTTTTATTTATATCTACCATTCCTGCTTTTTCGGCACGCTGAAATATTTCCATATCATCTATTCCCTGACCGTCATCCAGCATTTCGATTACAATCTCGCCGAATTCCTGCTTAAAAGTCAAAGCCAGCTGTCCTTTTTTATTTTTTTCGTAAAGAAGCCTTTCATCCTGAGACTCTATTCCGTATATAACAGAATTTACAAATACATTTATGATATGATCCTTTATTTTGTAAAAAATATATCTGTCAAAATTAATTTTCAGTCCTCTTACAATGAAGTCTATGTCTTTATTAATGATTTTGGCATAATCATATATTATCTTCTCTATTTTTTTTACTTCTTCTTTTAAATTTACCACTCTTGAATTAAGAATTACCTTATTTATGCTTTCCCGGTATTTCCCTATTTTTTCTACAAGATCTTTATATTCATCCTGCTTTTCATAGTCAATATATTTTTGAAATCCTTCAAGTCCTCTCTGAATGGATATGATTCCGGCACTTTGGGCCAGAATGCTGTTCAGTCTTGATATTTTTAATTCCACATAGTCATTATCTTCTGCACTGTCATCAAGATAGGTAATATTATGCTTCTGAACAAATTTATATTTATTCAGTATTTTTTCCAGCCTGCGGGTATCATTCAGAAATAGTCCGTAGCTGAGCTTCATATTTATTTTTTCAGGTTCAAAATTATCAAATATACTGTCTTCAAGAAATATATATTTTTTATATCCGGGCATAAACTGCTCCTCTATTTCCCGTTCAAGAAGCTCATATCTGTCAATATCATCCGAATCCCTGAAATATATATCAAGAATACTCTCTTTATTTTCCATAATTCACCACTTAATAGTTTATTATAAGTTTACCTTATTTACAGCTTTTTTTCAAGAATTCAAATTTTTTATTTCTTTTTCTTATTTAACTTTAAATCCCCCTGTAATCCATATATTCAGAACCACCCCTAAATACTGCTTTTCAAGTGCAGTGATCTGATGTCGCCGTACTAGAGTCAAAATAGTATTTAATTAATAAAATTAATTTAATAAAATATTTTATATTTTTTTCAAAATGCCTAAAATGCTTAAATTCATTGAAACAGATATGTAAAAATGATATAATTATAGAAAACATTTAATTTTTGGAGGTTATAATGAGAAGTTTATCTGGAATACAACCAAGCGGTATTCTCCATATCGGTAATTATTTCGGTGCAATTAAGCAATTTATAGATTTACAGGATGAGTATGAAGGGTTTTATTTTCTTGCAGATTTTCATGCACTTACTTCACTTCCTGACAGTGAAAGCCTGAAGCATAATACAATGAGTGCAATACTGGATTATCTGGCATGCGGTCTAGATCCTGAAAAATCTACTTTATTTTTACAGTCTGATGTACCTGAACATACAGAGCTGTCATGGATTCTGTCCAATGTTACGCCTATCGGACTGCTTGAAAGAGGGCATTCTTATAAAGATAAGGTTTCCAAAGGAATAAAGCCGAATACCGGACTCTTCACTTATCCAGTACTTATGGCTGCTGATATTTTGATTTATGATTCTGATATAGTTCCTGTCGGAAAAGATCAGAAACAGCATCTGGAAATGACCAGAGATATCGCAATAAAATTCAATGAACATTATAATAAAGAGGTTTTTAAGCTTCCGGAAGAAAAAATTCTTGAAACTCTTGCTGTAGTTCCCGGTATTGACGGTGAAAAAATGAGCAAGTCTTATAAAAATATTATTAATATGTTTCTTCCTGAAAAAGAATTGAAAAAACAGGTTATGAGCATTGTTACAGACTCTACTCCGCTTGAAGAACCGAAAAATCCTGATAATAATATTACGAAGCTTTATTCCTTATTTGCTTCCAAAGAAGAAATACAGGCTATGAAAGACAATTTTACCAATGGAAATTATGGATACGGTCATGGTAAAACAGAGCTTTATAATAAAATTCTGGAATATTTTGCTCCTTACAGAAAGAAAAGGGAAGAACTTGAAAATAATATGGACTATGTAGAAAAAATTCTGAAAAAAGGTGCTGAAAAGGCTAGGGATATTGCTTCCAAAAAAGTCAGCGAGGTCAGAAAAACTGTCGGATTAATGGGAAGAAATTACTAATACCTTCGAAATTTTAAGGATAATATATGAAAAATAAGAAATTCTGGATCGGTGTTGTTTCGAAAAATAATGCCATGAAAGGGGCAAAAGGCGGTTTTATTCAGCTTTGCCACGGAAAGAAAGCTCCACTTGCCAAAATCAAAAAAGGTGACTTTTTAGTCTATTATTCTTCAAAAGAAGATATCGACGATAAAAAACCTTATCAGTATTTTACTGCTGTTGCTGAAATAACAGGAGATTTTGAATATCAGTATGATATGGGCTACGGTTTTGTGCCTTTTAGAAAAGATGCCCGGTTTTATAAATGTGATGAAGCTGATATAAGACCTCTTATTCCTGAATTGTCATTTATAGAAGACAAGAAACACTGGGGCTATTATTTTAGATATAACTATCTGGAAATCAGCAGGGACGATTTTATTATCATATGGAAAGCCATGAATGTACAATATAAATGACGGAAGGAGGTTTTCTTTTTGACTCCGGAACTGAAAATTGATAAAGATGAGGTTTTACGATATTTATATCACAAAAATCAGCCTCTTGAAAAAAATCTTGACGTTCTTGTCGACACTCTTATAAAGGAAACTACAGATATAGCAAGACCAAGATTTATATATAATATTTTTACACTGGAAAAAAACAGCGGAATTCTTCTGAGGAATACAGAGCTTACCCTCAAAGGAAAGGATATAGCAAGACATCTTGAAAAATCTGAAAAATGTGCTGTTTTATGTGCTACATTGGGCAGTGAAATAGAGATGAAAATAAACTATTATTCTAAAACAGAACTATTAAAATCTGTTATATCAGATGCATGTGCCAGTACCCTTATAGAGGCTTTATGCGATTATGCGGAAGCTCTCATAAAAACAGAGGCAGAAAAAAACGGTTTTTTTATTACGGGCAGATATAGTCCGGGGTATGGTGACTTTGAAATCTCCGTACAAAAAGATCTTCTAAATCTTATAGAGGCTCCAAAAAAGATCGGAGTTACTGTCACTGATTCTTTTATTATGCTGCCAAGAAAATCTGTCAGTGCCGTTATAGGTTTTCAATCTGAAAAAGCCAAAGAAGAAATTAATAAATGCAGCACCTGTAATCTGAAAGGAAACTGCAGCTTTAGAAAGGGGAATACATACTGTGGGAATTAGAGAAAAATTAGGAAAAGAAATTTTATTTTTTGACGGAGCTATGGGAACCATGCTTCAGAAAAAAGGGCTGAAACTGGGTAAAATGCCTGAAGACCTGAATATAGACAACCCTGAGATCATAGAAGAAATACACAGACTATATGCAAAATCAGGTGCTGATATAATTACTACAAATACTTTCGGGGCAAACAGACTAAAACTCGAACACAGCAGCTATTCACAGGAAGAGATAATAAAGTCCGGAATAAGTATTGCTAAAAAGGCTAATCCTGACGGCTATGTTGCACTTGATATAGGGCCTTTGGGACAGCTGCTTGAGCCTTTGGGAGTCCTTCCCTTTGAAGAAGCATACGAAATTTTTAAAGAACAGATTATTTTAGGTGAAAAGTATGGTGCAGATATTATTATTATAGAAACCATGGTTGATATATATGAGGCTAAGGCAGCAATACTTGCCGCAAAAGAAAATTCCTCACTTCCGGTGATATGTACTGTTACATTTCAGGAAGATAAGAGAATGCTCACAGGTACAAGCATATTAGGTGCTGTTACTATCTTGGAATCTCTTGGTGTTGATGCTCTCGGAGTAAACTGCTCACTTGGTCCCAAGGAACTTATCCCTATTGTAGATGAGCTTTTACAGTATTCAAAGACACCTGTCATTGTTCAGCCCAATGCCGGACTTCCTAAAATGATCGGCGGTAATACTGTTTTTGATCTTTCGGCAGAGGAATATTCTTCTATTATGGAAGACTTTGTTCATAAAGGGATCAGTATTATCGGAGGATGCTGCGGTACCGACGAACGCTTTATAAAATCGATTCATGATAAACTTATTGATTTTTCTCCGGTTCCAAGGAAAATAAAGCCAAGAAGCATTATTGCCACTGCTACTAAATGTGTGGATTTAGATGAAGGAATTAAAGTTATCGGCGAAAGAATTAACCCCACAGGTAAGAAAAAGCTAAAAGAAGCATTAATAAATAACAACATGGAATATATCCTGAGAGAAGCTGTTACACAAAAGGAAAAAGGTGCAGACATTCTTGATGTCAATGTAGGTTTACCTGAAATTAACGAGTCCGAAGTTATTACCGGTGTCGTGAAAGAAATTCAGTCAATTATAGATCTCCCGCTTCAGATAGACAGTTCTGATGCCGGAGCTATTGAAGCTGCGCTTCGTATCTATAATGGAAAAGCCGTAATAAATTCTGTTAACGGAAAAGCTGAAATTATGGATACTATATTTAAAATAGCACGAAAATACGGTGCATGTGTAGTTGGTCTTACTCTCGATGAAAACGGCATTCCTTCTTCGGCTGAGGAACGTTTTAAAATTGCTGAAAAAATTGTAAATACCGCTGAAAAATATGGCATTCCTAAAGAAAACCTGCTTATTGACTGTCTTGTTCTTACAGCCAGTGCACAGCAGAAAGAAGTATCTGAAACACTTAAGGCCATCACTATGGTTCGCGAAAAGCTCGGAGTAAAAACAGTACTCGGCGTAAGCAACGTTTCATTCGGACTTCCCGACAGAGCATTACTTAACAGAACCTTTCTTACGATGGCTCTGCATTCAGGTCTGACTACACCTATATTAAACCCTCAGAGTGAAGAGATGATGCATATAATAAAGGCTTTTAATGTTCTTACGAATCAGGACAAAGACAGTGCTGAATATATTGATTTTTTCAATAATAGTGATACTAAAAAAGAAATTATCAAAAATACAGATTTAGAGCTTCCTGATATTATCAGACTAGGACTGAAAGAAGAAGGAAAATCAAAAATATATTCGCTTCTCAAAGAATACCAGCCTATGTACATTATAGATAATTATCTTATACCTGTTCTGGATACTATAGGAATAAAATTTGAAAAGGGGGAAATTTTTCTTCCCCAGTTAATTCAGACTGCAGAAACTGTTAAATACTTTTTTGAAATATTAAAAGGTGAAATGATAAAAGAAAAGAAAGAGTTTGTAAATAAGGGCGATATTATTCTTGCCACTGTAAAAGGAGATATTCACGATATTGGGAAGAATATAGTGAAAATTGTTCTTGAAAATTACGGCTATAATATTATTGACCTTGGAAAAGATGTTCCTGTGGAAAAAGTCGTTAATACTGCAAAAGAAAAAAATATACAGCTTATAGGTCTCAGCGCTCTTATGACTACCACTGTAAAAAGCATGGAGGAAACTATAAAAGCTCTCCGTACCAGCAATATCAAATGTAAAGTATTTGTGGGCGGGGCAGTCCTTACTCAGGAATATGCCGATATGATCGGTGCTGATTTTTATGCCGAAGATGCTCAGGAGTCTGTAAGAATTGCCGATAAATTTTTTAATAATACGAGTAAATAAAAAAAATAGGTTTTCGCCTATTTTTTTTATATATTATTCTGCAAATAAATTCTATTGTTATGAAATTCGCTGATAATTTTTAAGCTACCCAGACTAAAAAATTTCATATCTTTTAAGCCAGCAGAGCTCTTACTGCTTCTGACACATAAGATAGTAATTTTTTATAATCGGGAAGCTCATCCATTACATAGACACCGCATGTATCTGATTCACTGTCTGTTCCAACTTTATCCAGAAAATCAGGATGGTTTTTTTCAATATATCCACAAAGATAATCTTCCCACCCGTAACCGTTAATCTCAAATCCTGCCCGCTCCAAAGCACTGTTTAACTCTTCCATATCTTCCGATTCATCTTCAAATGGCAGCAGATCACATGCATAGCATATTCCTCTGGTTATTTCCACTATTGTCAGATCAAATGCAGGATACTCATCATTTTCCCACAAATCTGCCTTTACTTCATCCATATAATCTTTATTAATCAGTATATTTTCCAGATGTAATTCTAAATAACTATTTTTCACTCAATCACCTATTCCTGTTTTAAAATTTTGTTCTAATAATCATAATACTGAAATCTGATTTATCTTCCCGCTGACAATTCTTTTCTATAACTCTGTATTTTTATATTCATTATCATTATACTGGTTATAAAGAGTGATATCATTATAAAAATTTATGTATAGAAGATTTACAAAAGGAAACGCAAAAAAAGTAAAAAGTCCTGCTCCCACATAAGGTATTAATACAAGAAACACCATTAATATTATACTAAAAAACCATAATATAAAAAACTTTTCTTTATGTCCTGACATTAGTATTTTACTTTCCCTGATTGCTTCATTGATTTTATAATTCGGGTTTTCTATCATCAAAAATAAAGACTGTGAATATGAAAAATATTTTATAATACCAGGAATGATGAATAAACATGACCAAAAAGACAGTAAAATAAACTTCCATATATATAAAGCCAAAAATTTCAACGGTTTCTTCTTAAAGGCAAAAAATATATCGCTTCTTTTTATTTTTCTCCCTCTGCTGCTTTCAAGAGCACATTTAAAAGCTCCCACATTGAACATATATGCTACCAAAACATTTAATGCATATATACCTATAAAAATCACAGATGCTCTGAAATACTGATCTAATTCTGCCGTACTCATACTATAAATCTGTTCTACTTCCATCCCATTCAGACCGTTTAAAATTTTCATATATGGAAGAGCTAGAAAAGTAAAAGCTAATGATACAGCTCCGCATACTCCTGCTATCAATATCCAGCTAAAAATTGATCTTATATATTCCTTTAGTGATTTATTTATATTTTCTGTTATTGTCATGCCGACTCCTTTATTTTGAATGCTTATTTATATCTTCAAAAGAAAAAAATTTATAAATCGCAAGCTTTCTGTTTCAGATAATAAAAAATACCTGAACAGGTATTATTTATTTTTTGAAATTTCTGCAAGTAATATTCCGTTTGCTACTGAAACATTCAATGAATTTATTTTCCCGTGCATTGGAATATTAAGTATCTTATCACAATGTTCTTTTACTTTTTTTCTCATTCCTTTTCCTTCACTTCCCAAAACAAGACATAACTTTTCGGGAAAGGGCTCATTATAATATTCAGTTTCCCCGTCTGCTTCAGCACCATAGATAAAATACCCATACTTCTTTAATTTATCCATTGAATCTGAAACATTGGTAACCTTAATAATATCTACATGCTCTATAGCGCCTGTTGATGATTTTACCACAGTTTCCGTTACACTTACACTGTTTCTGTCCTGAATTATTATCCCGTCTACGCCAAAACATTCTGCAGATCTTATTATTGCACCAAAATTCCTTGGATCCTGAATTTGATCCAATACTAATACTATTGATCTCTGCTTGGCTAGAACTTTTTCCAAAAATTCATTTAATTCCAGATAATAGTCATACTCAGAAACTAAAGCTGCTATTCCCTGAGAATTTTCCTGACGTTTATCTGTATAAAAAATTTTTATGTTCTTTTTGCTGGCTTTGCTCAAAATATCTCTTATTCTGTCTTTATTAGTCCCCTTGTAAATTTCAATTTTTTCAATGTTTTTACTGCCGTCAAGTGCTTCTCTCACAGCATTTAATCCAATGATTTTTTCCATTTTTCTCCCTATATTATGCGTCTAATTTTATTCTTTCGATTTTAGCCCCGACTTTATTTAGTTTCTCCTCAAGCTTGTCATATCCTCTGTCTATATGATAAACCCTGTTTACTACAGTAGTTCCTTCTGCTGCCAGCCCTGCCAGCACCAAAGCAGCTCCTGCTCTCAGATCAGACGCCATTACCTCTGCACCGCTTAAAGGAAGTCCTCCGCTTACTACAGCAACACCGTGTCTGATACTTATATCAGTTCCCATTCTGTTAAATTCCGGAACATGCATAAATCTGTTTTCAAAAACTGTTTCCTCAAGCTCGCTTGTACCGTTAACAAGAGATAATAACAGCATCATTTGCGGCTGCATATCAGTAGGAAATCCCGGATGAGGTATTGTTCTTATTCTTGCAGGCTTCAGGCTTTCAAGCTTTCCGTTTATTTTCAGTATATTTCCATCTTCATACTCAAAAATTATTCCCATATCTTCAAGCTCAGATTTAAAAACTCCAAGATCATCCAGTCTTGCATCTTTTACTTTTAGTTCGCCATCTGTAATTATAGAGGCGATAATATAAGTTCCTGCTTCTATTCTGTCCGGCATTACGCTGTATTCACAAGCATGAAGCTCCTCCACACCTTCTATTTCTATAGAACTTGTCCCAAGACCTGTTATTTTGGCACCCATTTTTATCAAAAAATTTCCCAAATCTACTATTTCAGGCTCTCTTGCTGCATTTCCTATTATTGTTTTCCCCGGAACTTTTACTGCTGCCATCATTAAATTTTCTGTAGCTCCTACACTCGGAAACTTTAAATTTATCTCTGCACCTTTCAGATTATCAGATTTTGCATGAATATATCCGTGTACCTGAGTAATTTCTGCACCAAGTGCTTCAAAACCTTTTATATGAAGATCCACAGGTCTTGACCCTATTGCACATCCTCCCGGAAGTGAAACCACTGATTCATTCAGATTGCTGATCATCGGACCCATAACTAAAAATGAAGCTCTCATTTTTTTTACTATTTCATAGCTTGCTTCGTTTCTTCTAAAACCATTATTTATTATTTTATAATCATTTTCATTAATTTGCTCCACTGTCATTCCCAAATCTTCAAGAAGTTTTACCAATACTCTTATATCTCTCAGATTCGGTACATTTCTGATAATATACTCCCCTTTTTCCACAAGTGTTCCTATTAGTATAGGCAGTGCTGCATTTTTTGCCCCGCTTACCGGTATTACACCGTTCAATGCTCTTTTTCCAGTTATTTTGAATCCATCAACCACGTTTTTTTCCTCCTAATTTTTCATCTATTGGACATTTTACTCCCAGAACTCTATCTATTAATGTAATATCTCTATATTTACTTTCAAATTCCGGCAGCTCGTCATGTATAACATTTTTATGAAATTCACAGATTTTTTCCCCCATTGATTCATAATATATATCAGCAAGACCCTTTTCCCTGAATCTTTCAGGTACACTTTTTATTATAGGATTTTCCACCGGATTTTCCAGTGCATCATCTGCTGACACTACCAGACCTATGTTTCCAGAATATGATAACCCATCTACAAGCTGATAATTTATACCAATTTTTTCAGCTTCCGCAACATAGTCTTTTATCTTTGAGAACTCTATATCCCTGGCAATTTTGAGGTTTTTTGCTTCTTTTGTTTTAAGTGCCTGAATTATTTCCTTGTACACTCCCTTCTCTTCTACTTCTTCTTTTGTCAAAGCAGCAATTACCCTCTCTTTATATTCGCCCAAAAAAATATTCTTTTCAAGCTGTTTACTATATGCCCTGTCTTTTTCCTGTTCTATTTTTTTCATTATATCATCATTATTCATATCATCCATACCTCTGATTCTATCATAATTCTTACAAATTTAAAATAAAAAAAACTACTTTTTTTAAAAAAAGTAGAAAAAAATTTAAAACTTTATGTCTCCGTAAAATAAGCATGTGAAATCAAAACTCTGCTCTCTTGTTTCCTTACTGACAGCAGACACTGATATTTCAACACTATTCTGTTAAAAACAAAGCATAAACTGTTATTTTTAAGAAGATCTTACATTTCTTAATTTATCAAGCAATACTGAAAAGACATCTTCATCTATATAGCTTTCATCTGTATCAATGTCTGTTTCAGCTTTCAGTTCTTTTTTATCGTTATTTTCGTTAACCTCCAGCCATTTCAGATCTTTATTTTCAGAGGCCTTATCTCTTGGCGCAAGTGCTCTTGAAGAATGAGCTATTTCTATATATTCACCTGCAGCATTTTCATAACCTATACTTACATCATAATCCTGTGCTGCCTCTATATTATGTATATAATGGCTTCCCAGTCTTTCACTTCGTATTATTCTCTGATCTTCGACACCATTCTTATACACTTTTATTACTACATTACTGAGTACATTTTTTTCCTGTTTTAATTTATTGTATGTATCATCTCTGATTTCCCAGTATGCAAATAAAGTATTGTTATTTTTAGGCATTAGTACCACTTCATCCACAAAATAAGCACTTGGAAGAGGGGCCTTATCAAAAAATACATCTTTTTTATCTGAATTTTCTGAAATTCTTTCATTTCCTATTATATACTTAGAGTTCTGCACTTTTCTTTCTTTTATTCTTCTGTTTACGAAATCCTCATCCAGTGATGTCGGATAAAACTCCATCTTTGACCTTAAGTCATAAAGACCTCTTGTTTTATCTCTTAATTTCTTTGCACCTCTTCTGAATATAAAATTTCTATGATATTTCTTTCTTTGTTTTTTTCTTGCCGGCAATTCTACTTCCTGATTCAAAAATACGATTCTTATGTTATTTCTCTCACCAGGCAGCACTTCTGCTTCTTCTGCCCCGGCAGGAACTATTTCATTGATTTTTTCCTCTGGTATTAAATTTGTCTCCTCAACTGATTTTTCTGATGCAGCAATTATTTTCTCGCCATTTTCCATTCCGTTTTCATTATTTGATTTTATCTCTTTTTCAGTATCAGGAGTTTCAGTGATAATTTTTTTTCTCATCATTTCTTCATCAATCTCCCTTGCTATTTCTTTAGCTACTTCAAGATCATTTTCAATCTCACGCGAATGTTCATTTTCTGGTGCTTTTTCTTCTTTAATTTCATATGCATCTTCTATTTCATGCGGCTCTAAGGGTATTTCTACTACTTCGACACTTCCGTCAGCTGCTATTCTTATTTCATTTTTTTTCGGACGGTTTCTTTCTTTTTCCAGCTCTGCTACTTCCTGTGCAGCTTTTACAGGATCCATTTTTTCATAGCCTTTTACTTCAAGGCTGTTTATCAGCTCTTCCCTTAAGAATTTTAAGCTTAACAGTATTCTTTCCCTTTTGGCAATCATAAGTAATTCTTCATTACTCATATCTTCCAGATATTTCATGTATCTAACCTCCTAAACCTAGAGATTTTTATAAAAACATATCTTTAGAAGCAACAGCATCTAATAAAATATAATTATAATCTCTTCCTTTCTTCTTTAATTCATAATATGCAGCTACCCCTATCATGGCAGCGTTGTCAGTACAGTATTCCAAGCCCGGAAAAAAAACTTCAATATTATTTTCTTCTCCCATTTCTGTCATTTTTCTTCTCAGAGCTTTATTTGCAGACACACCGCCAACAACTGTCAATGTTTTTATTCCTTCTTTTTTACACAGATTTACTGCTTTTTCACTTAAAATTGTAATGACTGTATCTTGAAAAGATCTTGCTATATTTTCCTTGTTAATAATATTGCCCTTCATTTTTTCATTATTAATGTAATTGGTTACAAATGTTTTTACTCCGCTGAAGCTAAATTCATTTTCCTTCACATTTGGCTTTTTTATCTTTAAATCATGTACACCTTTTTCAGATAAACTGTCAATTTTAGGTCCTCCCGGATAACCCAGCCCTAAAAGTCTTGCTATTTTATCATACACTTCTCCGGCTGCATCATCAAGTGTTTCCCCCATTAACGTAAATTCATAATCTTCATTAATTTTCAAAAGAATGGTATGTCCGCCTGAAACAACCAGTGATATTGCCGGAAGCTTTATGTCATATTCAATAAAGCTGGAATATACATGACCTTTAAGGTGATGTACCGGTATCAGAGGAATTCCCGCAGAATAACTAACCGCTTTGGCAAAAGCCACTCCTACAAGCAATGCTCCTATCAGTCCCGGAGTATATGTTACTGCTATATAATCTATGTCGTCTATAGATAATTTTGCTTCATCCAGCGCCTCTTCAAAAACAGGCAGAATATTTTCTATATGATGTCTTGATGCTATCTCCGGAACCACTCCGCCGTATTTTTCATGTATCTTAATCTGGCTGGAAACTATATTGCTCAGTACTTTTTTTCCGTCTTCTATTATTGCAACCGAAGTTTCGTCACACGATGTCTCAATTGCCAGTATTTTCATTTATCTTCTCCTTAATCACTTCAAATACCTGTTCAGGCAGTAATAATTTCATACAGTTAAAATGTTTCTTAGGACATTCATCATCCCCGTGAAGCGAACACGGTGAGCATTTCTGATTTGAACTTATTAATATTTCATTCTCTCCGAATAAAAACATTCCGGAATCAGTGGGACCAAAAATAACAAAAGTTTTGGTATCTACTCCCACGGAAATATGAAAAGGTCCTGAATCGTTTGTTACAGAAAACTTCGCATGCTTTAATAAAGCACCGCTTTCTTTGAATGACAGTTTTCCGCATAAATCAATGATATTTTTACCTTCTTTTACTACCCCGAAATCTTCCTTTCCTCCTATGACATAAATTTTCATATTTAATTTTTCAGTCAAAAGAGCAGCAAGTTCATTAAAATAAACCCATTTTTTAGTATTTTTAGATGCTCCCGGAGCTAAAATCAGATATTCTTCATTTAGATTATACTTCTTATTTAAATTATCTTCAATAGATAAATTGAAAAAAAATTCAGTTTTTTCATTTTCATAAAAAATATTTAATTTTTTTAATGGTCTGAAATACTGTTTCACTATTGGCAGATCTGCTTTATACCGAATTAATCTCAGCTTTACCAATATAGTTTTCCACCATTTTCTTTTTTGATATTTAATGTAATTTGTCTTTAATTTTTTTCCAATATATCCTGATAATAATTTTGAGTGGAGGTCTATTACATAATCATATTTTTTTTCCTTTAATTCAGATATTAATTTATTTATATAATCAAAATCTTTACTTTTCTTTTTAGGAAAAATATAAATATTATTCAAATTTGGATTATCAGTCACAGCCTCTGAAAAACTATCATACACTAAAAAGTCTATCTCAGAATCGGGATAAACTTTTTTTATTTTTTTCAAAACCGGTGATGTCATTAAAACATCACCAAAAGAACTAAATCTTATTATCAAAATTTTCATGCTATTCCTCTGGATTCTTTAGAGTGTTGTCTAATTTGATTTCTAATTTATCTGCTACAATTTCAAAAACTTTTTCAGGAAGAATTTCCCTCATACATTTGAAATGTCCCAAAGGACACTTATCATGCCCATGTATTCCACAGGGACGGCATTCCAAGCCTTCTATTTCAATAACAGTATTTTTTTTATTTGAAGGAGTAAATCCGAATTCCTTTACAGTAGGACCAAATATTGCAGCTATAAACGGTTTTTCAAAAGCAGAGCCTATATGAATAGGCGAACTGTCATTTGTCACCAGCACATCACTTCTTTTCAAAATCTCCGCCAGATCGGACAATGAAGTCGCACCTCGTAAATCTATTGCCTTGCTTTCATTTTTTAATTCTATTTCTTTGTCTTCTTTTCCGCCTACTAGAATTATTTTTACATTTTTTAGCCCGTTTAATTTATTTATAAGCTCGTCAAAATATTCTTTTGGCCACATCTTCGTAAACCATTTGCTCCCCGGAGCCACAGCTACTATTTTCTGATCTTTTATACCATGTTTCTGCCATATTGCATCTATATTTCCGACATTAATATCGGAAGGATATATCTCCACTTTATATTTTCCGGTTTCACCATCGACAAATTTCAATAATCTGTCTATTTCATGAAGGTCTTTTCTGTATTTTATTTTTTTTGTGTATAAAAAACTGCCGGAAGCCACATCAAAGCCGATTCTTTCCTTCGCTCCGGAAAAATATCCCAGAAAACTGCTTCTTAAATATCTATGTAATATAAATACTGTATGAAATTTATATTTTCGAAGGAGCTTTGCTGTTTTAAAAAAACCTTTCAGTCCTTTGTCTTTTCCTTTTTTATCAAAAACAATAATCTCCTTTATTAAAGGATTATTCTGTAAAAGTGCTGCTCCTGCCGGCGTTGTTAGATAATATAAATCTGCATCGGGATACTTATCACTGACAGCTCTTACAAATGGTGTAGATAATGCTATATCTCCTATAAATGCTGTGTGAATAATTAATATATTCATTTTTACCTCTTTATCTCTTCAAATAATATATTTTAATTCTTACGGAGCTTTAAAAGCTTCGGCTCAAGTCTCTTTATTACTTCTTGGGGTGTAATCACATCATATCTCTCATGTTCACTCATACTGTAAACACTATCTCCCAGAATATCTCTTGCTTCTATACCGTCATAATCTGTATTTCCGTTATTTACAAGCCAGTCCTTTTTTGATGCATCAGGTGAGAATACTGCAAAGCCCGGAAGCTCCACAGCCTGTGCTATATGTCTTGCACCGCCTTCATTTCCAAAATAATAATCTGAATTTGCCATTAATTTTGCAAGATCCCTTACATCCTTTGTTTCTATACTGTAAAATACTCTGTCGTTCTGTAATTCTTCTGCCAAATTTACAGTATACTCCTTTTCGTTCGGCGTATAAAAAAGTAAAAGCTGATAATCATAATTATTCAGAATATATTTCAAAACTTCCGTCATATAGTCTTTCCGCCATCTTTTTCCATTACTCACAGAATTTACAGCACACATAATTACAGGCTTTGAAAAATCTATTCCGGCTTCTTTCATGATTTTTCTCATTTCCTGTTTTTCCTCATCTGTTATACATATTTTAAAATCAAAAGTTTTTTTATAGTTTTCCAAAGATGAAATTTTAATAAGAGGGTCTAAGAACTTAGTAAGATTTTTAGTAACACTTTCTTTATTATCTCTTACTATCTTATTATTATAAAAAAATCCTCTTTTTACTTTCATCCATAAAAACTTATGTTTAGACACTTTATACCATCCCGCACGATAGTCGGCTTTTTTCCCGAATAAAGAAAAAAGCTCGCTTCTTGGTGTAGATTCTACATCCAGTATAATGTCATATTTTTTTTTCATAACATTCCATGTTTTTTTTATATATTCCAGATAATTTTTTCTCTCATTATTGAAATAAGGTATGACATTATCTACTGCTGAATTATTCAAAAATAACGGGAAACTATTATCTTTTACTACCATATCAACTGTTATTTCCGGAAACATCTGTTTCAGATTTTCACACAAAACTTCTGTTAATACCGCATCTCCTATTCCTGAAAAACTTATGATCAAAGCTCTTTTCGATTCCATACTCCATCCTCTTCTTATTTATCAACTTTTTCTATAACTGCTATAAAATCTCTTACATCCTTCATTCTTATTTTTGAAAAAATTCCTCTATTTAAAAAGTAAATCCATTTATATTTAATTAAAAACTTTCTCAAAACTTCGTATACTTCTTTTGAAGTTTTTTCTTCATATATTTTACATATTTTTTTTACATCAGGATCAAAACCAGCTTTCTGCAAAGAAAGAATGAATACAAGAAGATCCCTTATTTTAAATTCATCTATATATTTTTCAGGAATTTTTTCCTCAAAATCAATTAATGAAATTTTTTCATCCTTTATAGTAAAATTTCTGATCTGCGAACCGCCGTGAACATTATTTTTATAATGAAGCCTGCATAATTCTCCAAGAGCCTTCTCCACATAAAAATTTTTTTTCTCAATATGGGATTTGATATACTCTTTCAAATTTTCTCCAGTATCAGACATTACAAAATAATCCTCACAGCTGAATAAAATATCAGGAACATTTACTTCATCTTTTTTCAGTTTTAGTATTTTTTTTATTTCAAATAATACTTCATTTTCATTTTTTGATAGGACTGTGGGAATCAGCATAGGATTTTTAGTAATTTTATAGATAATACTCTGAAGTATATGCCCAAAATGTTTTTTATTTTTCTCTCTTTTTTTCACATATACAATTTCCCCATTTATATCATATTTGAAAACTCTAGGATTTAATTTTAAAACTTCTGTTGGAATTTGATATTTCATTTTTCTGCTTTCACTTTCCATTTATTTTAGCATGTACTTCAATTAGCTGATTTTCAAAATTTTTCATATTTACATTATAATTATAATTTTTCTTTACACCTTCCAGTGCTTTTTCTTTTAATTCCAATAACTTTTCTTTATTATTAATAACATCAAACAATTTTTCAAATAAATCTTCCGGGCTTCCTACTTTGAATGAAATTCCGTATCTGCCGTTGTCAATAATTTCCAAATTTGACTGTATATCCGAGACTATAACTGCATCTTTAAAGCTCATTGCTTCTATCAGTGAATTCGAACTTCCTTCAAATATTGAACTTAAAATGAAAATATCGAGATTTTTGTACAACTCATCACAATTATCCATAAACCCTTTAAATTCTACTTCTTCTAGTCCAAGCTGATTTCTTAATTTTATTAAGTCAGAATTTAATTCTCCATCTCCTGCGAATAAAAATTTAAATTTCACATTTTTATCTTTTAATAATTTTAAAGCCTGCAGTATTGTTTTTTGATCTTTCTGATAGTCAAATCTGGCGCTATTTCCCATTACTATTATACTTTCAAGAATTTTTTCCTCTGTATCTGTTTCAGAAAAAATAATTCCATTTTTTAATATACGTATTTTTCCCCTTAAAAAGGGATTATTATTTTCAATTATTTCTTTACTCTCCAAAGAATTAGTAAAGATTATATCTATATATTTTTGAAAGAATTTTTGTAATTTTTTCTCTTTTATATATTTAGGCATTCCGCTCCTGAAAATCTGGACTTTAACACCTGCCAGCACTGCTGCAAAACCTCCTAAGCGAACATCCTCAAATGAGTTATAAATAATCGTATCTATTTTATTCTTTTTAAGAAAATAAACCATTCTTAAAACAGTAAATATATTTAGATACGCATATTTTCTTCCTGTAGTTTTAAAAGAAGATATATTTTTATTTTTTTTCATTCTTTTTAACAGTTCACCTTTTCCATGACATATCACGGAAATTTTGTATCCATTCTTTTGGAAAAAGTTAGCAGCCTCATAATGCCATTTTTCTCCACCACCCCAACTTTTGAATTTGTTAAAAAAGCATATACTTTCCATTTATTCTCCTATTTTCTACCAACAGCATAATATTTAAATAAGCTTCTTACTTCTGGATTTTTTCCATGAATATTTCTTAAATCAAAAAGATAGTTATCTTTCATTAATTCTTTCATTTTTCTTAAATTCATCCCTCTGAACTGATTCCATTCTGTAACAATGACAGTTGCATCAGCACCTGTAACAGCTTTATATTCGTTCTCAGAATATTCAATACTTTCTTTATATTCCTCCAAACGCCATTTTGATTCTTTCATTCCCTGTGGACAATATGTTTTTATTTTTGCACCATTTTTTATAAGTCCTTTTATAATATCTAAAGCTGGAGCATCCCGCATATCATCAGTTTCAGGTTTAAACGAAAGTCCTAATACTGCAATTACTTTCCCCTCTATATTTCCCATATTTGTTGTTACTTTCTCAATCATTTTCTGCTTCTGTTTCTTATTCGCTTTTATTGCTGCCTCAATTACCAGTAATTCTTCATTATTCTTTTTACCAATCTCTGCAATTGCTTTTGTATCTTTAGGAAAGCACGATCCCCCATAACCAGGTCCGGCATGTAGAAACTTTGGTGATATTCTTCCGTCTTGTCCCATTGCCTTTGCTATTTTTTGTATATCTGCCCCTACCTTTTCAGCTAACAGTGCCATTTCATTTATAAAAGAAATTTTTACAGCTAAGAACGCATTTGAAGCATATTTTATCATTTCAGCAGTTTCAATGTTAGTAAAAACAAAAGGAGTTTCATTTATATAAAGTACATTATATACTTTTTTCATCATTTCCTCTGCTTTTTTACTCTCTGTTCCTATTATTACCCTGTCCGGTCTCAGGCAGTCATTGACAGCTTTTCCTTCTCTAAGAAACTCTGGATTTGAAACAACATCAAAATCCAACTTCTTCTCTCTCTGATTTAGCTTATTCTGGATAGTTTCTCTTACTAAATGCCCTGTCCCTACCGGAACTGTCGATTTATTCACTACAACTTTAGAGTCCTCCATATATTCTCCAATTGAATTAGCCACTTCCAGAACATATCTTAAATCAGCACTTCCGTCATCTGCCGGTGGAGTCCCCACAGCTATAAACAATACCTCTGATTCTAAAACTGCTTTTTTTATATCTGTAGTAAATTCTATCCTTTTCTCCTGTATATTTTTTACCATTAAATCTTCTAATCCGGGTTCATAAATAGGGACAATTCCATTATTTAAGTTTTTTATTTTTTCCTCATTATTATCAACACAAATTACATTTAAACCAAACTGAGCTAAAATAACTCCCTGAACTAATCCGACATATCCTGTTCCAATAACTCCAATTTTCATTTGTCCTCCTGTATTTATTTATTTCTATACCAGTTTACGAATTTTTTTATCCCCTCTTCGAATTTTGTTTTTGGATCATACCCTATTAACTCTTTTGCCTTACTAATATCCGCAAATGTTCTGTTCACATCACCAGGCTGCATCGAAAGCTTTTTTAAAACAGCTTTTTTCCCAATTTCATTTTCAAGAGTCTTAACCATTTTTCTAAGACTTATTGTTTCTGATTCTCCCAAGTTTATTATTTCATAGATATTCTTATTTTTTTCCAGATAAATAATTGATTTTAGAACTCCATCAATTATATCATCTATATATGTATAATCTCTCTGAGTTGTTCCGTCTCCATAAAATGGTATTTCCTTTTCTTCAATAATAGCCTTTGTAAACTTATGTATCGCAAGGTCAGGTCTTTGTCTCGGACCATATACTGTAAAAAACCTCAGCATTATTGTATCAATATCATATAAATGATGATAGCTGTGTCCGATTATCTCACAAGATTTTTTGGTAGCAGCATACGGTGATATTGCTCTGTCCACATTATCTTTCTCACTAAAAGGAACCTTCTCATTGTTTCCGTAAACTGAAGATGATGAAGCACATATAAACTTCTTAATATTATATTTATTTATCAATTCAAGGATATTCATTGTACCTCTGATATTTACTTTTTCATAAAGCAGCGGCTTTTCAATAGAAGGTCTTACTCCTGCCATTGCCGCCAAATGGATTACTGTATCTATTTCATTCCTTTGAAAAATCTCTTCTAGAATTTCCATATTTGTTATATCAACTATTTCCAAAATATAATTTTCAGAATCAACAAGCTTTTTCAAATCCTGTAATTCATTCACTTTTATTTCTCCATCATCATTTTTCTGTATTTTCCCCGTAGAATCCAAGACATTTTTTACTTTGATATTATAATTATAAAATTCATTAAAGTTATCTATATTTATCACTTTATTTCCATTTTTTAACAGCTTCTCCACTAAATGCGATCCTATAAATCCTGCTCCTCCGGTAACTAAGTATGTTTTCATTTTATCATCCTCTCTTAACAGATTAAAATAAACTTTTCTGTTCTGAATATTTCAGCATAATTATCTTTATGTTTCTAAAATTTAGTATTCACTTTATATCTTCTGAAATATTTTTACTGTTATCCATTAATCAATAAAATTTTCTGATATTAAATAATGTAACTTTATTAACTTTTTCAAAAAAATCAATTTCTAGTGTTATTATTTCTTAGTTTTCTAATTTTTTAAATAATTCATTCCATTCAGAACATATTTTTTTTATTAAAAATCTCTCAGAATTTTTCACAGCTTTTCCAGACATTTCTATCCGCATATTATCATTTTCTATCATTCTAGTGATTGCTGCTGACAATTTTTCTATATTTTCAGGTTCTACTAATAAACCATCTTTTTCATTATTAATTATTTCTCCCGGACCTGTCAAGCAATCAAAACTCACTGCCGGAAGTCCTTTTGCCTGAGTTTCTATTAAAACACACGGAAAAGCTTCATATCTGGACGACATTACATAAAAACTATAATTATCTGTAATTTCATAAAAATTTTCAACATAATCCATTATTTCAACATTATCATTCAATTTTAAAGTATCTATGAGATTCTGAAGTTCTTCTTTTTCCTCTCCCTGACCAAAAATTTCTAATTTCCAGTCAGGACATTTTTTTATTACAGTTGGCATAGCTTTTAATAGCATATCAAATCCTTTTTGTTTTGTTAACCTTCCAGCAGCCAATATTTTTTTAGAATTTTTATTATATTTCTTAAATTTAAAAGCATCAGGTATAGGATTATGTATTTTTACTACATTATTTAAAAATTTTGAGTATTTTTCATAATCATAATCAGTTAATACTGAAAGTATATCCAACTTATTATAATAAATTTTCTTTCTTAGCTTTGTCTTTAGACTATGTCCGTCATAAAAGATATGTTCTGTTCCTATTAACTTTGAATCCAACCTTTTTTTTACTTGAACCAGATAAATATTAAATCTTGCAGACATGCCTATTATAATATCATATTTTTGCTCTTTTAAATATTCTTTCAAAATTTTTAGACTTCTTAATTTTTCCTTATATTTCAGCAAAAAATTTTTATATTTCAAAAAAATATCAAGATATGTAATTTTTACCTTTGAATCATATTCAAAGTGCCTTTTATCTGATTTTCTATAAAAATTTATTAACTCTACTTCATAATCATAGTAAGTTGCAAAATAGTTAGCCAGACTATTAATTACTCTTTGTGTGCCACCAAGTTCTAAGCTGTCATCAAATAAAAATGCTATTTTCACGTTTTCTCCTTTTCAAACCGACTTTTTCTTTATCATTTTTTCAAATAATTCTTTCCATTCATTTCCTATTTTTTCATTTCTAAATCTTTCAGAATTGATAACTGCATTTTTAGAAAGCTTTTTTCTGAATTCTTTATCTTCAATCATGCTTACTATGGCTTTTGACATTTCATTTTCATTTTCTGCATTAACCAATACACCATCTATGTTATTATTGATTATCTCTTTAGGACCACTTTTACAATCAAAGCTAATAACCGGCAATCCTGTAGCCTGTGCCTCTACCAAAACAAGTCCAAATCCTTCATATTTGGAAGTCATTACAAAAAAACTATATTCCTTCATAACTTCTTCCATATTATCAATAAAATTTTTTATTGTAATATTTTTAGATAAATTATACTTTTCTATTAAACTTCCCAATTCTTTTTTCTTCTCTCCCTCTCCCAGAATTTCCAGATTCCAATCAGGATATTTTTCAAAAGCTTCACGGGTACACTTAATCAGAATATCAAACCCTTTTCCCTCTGTAAGCCGTCCTGCTGCTAATATTTTTTTAGATTCGACATTATAATTCTCGTATTTAAAAGTATCTGGTATAGAATTATATATTATTGATACATTTTTGAAATATTTTGCATTTTTATCATAATCTTCCTGAGTAAGAACTACCAATGCATCTAGATTTTTATAAAAAATTCTTCTTTTAATCTTGGTTTTCAAACTGTGCCCATCATATGGTACATGTTCTGTCCCAATAACTTTTGCATCTATCCCTTTTCTCACCTGAGCAACAAGTATATTGCTCAAAGCAGCCATACACAAAATAATATCATATTTATTTTTTTCCAAATGTTTTTTTAGTTTCTTTCGCATTTTTATTTTATTAATAAATTTTGATATAAAATCTTTTTTTGTATTTTTAATTGTCAAATCTGTGATTTTAACTGCTGAATTATAAATAAAATTTTGTTTTTTGGAATTCATATTATAATTTATTACTTCTATCGTATAATTAAAATTGTCACTAAAATAATCTGCCAGATTATTTATAACTCTTTCAACACCGCCTAATCTCATGCAATCGTCAAATACAATTGCTATTTTCATAACTATTCTCCTTTTACATCTATAATAATATTTTATTTTCCCAATAATAACCCAAACTTTTCTTCATATTCAAGGATAACTCTTTCAATAGAAAAATCTTCTTTTGCAGTTTTCATACCATTTTTTATCAGTTTTTTTCTTAGATTTTCATCATCAATTATCTTCTTAACTGCAGATGCTAAGCCTTCTATGTTTCCATTTTCAAAAAATATTCCATTTTCATAATCTTTTATAAGACTTATATTCCCTGCTGCTCTGGTAGCAACTACCGGAACCCCTAGATACATTGCCTCTAGCAATGACTGTGAAAGCCCTTCCATTACCGAAGCCAAAATATCAATATCAAATATCTGATAATGATTCAACGTTTCTTCACCAGTTATCATACCTAACGAAATAATTCTCTTTTCCAGTTTATTTTCTTCTATTAAAGGCTTATAATTATCAAATTCGTTATCATGTATTCCGATGAGAATCAATCTGTAATTTTTAGGTAATAATGCCAGAGCTTTTATTATTTGATCTTGTTCTTTACGCCTGGATACAGAGCCTAGTATAATTTCACCATCTTCTATATTATATTTTTTTAATAGCTTTTCTTTATTTTCTGGATTTACTGCACTGTATTTATAATCAGGTGTCCCATTATAGATAACTTCTATTCTGCTTTCTTTTATCCCTGACTTTACGAGTTCCTCCTTTACTTCATCACTAACTGCTACTATTATATCAGTAAATGTATTATAAAACCAGTTTTGGAAAAATATTCCAGAACTTTTCGGAGTTTGTCTTCTAGTATGTACAATTTTTACTGGTAATTTATAAAATAACTTTGAAAATATTGAATTATACCTGTCTTTACTAGATTGGGCATTAATAATATCTATATTATACTGGTTTACAATTTCTTTAATATGTTTCATATTTTTAAGATCAAATTTACTTTTGAATTTCATTTCAATCAAATTTACCTTTGTTTTACTCAGTATCTCATATAATAAAGATTCTTTTCTACAACCTACATAAACATTGTGACCTCTTTCAGCAAGACCTTTAGCTAAATAAGATATTGAACCGGTTGACCCCGCTACATCTCCCTGATATGTTAAAAACAATATATTCATAAATAACCTCTTTTAATTAAAGAATTCCAATAATTTCATCAATAATTTTTTTTTTATCAAATTTTTTTTTGACAAATTCTTCTCCTATTTTTTTATTTTTCAATTTTTCTTTCATCTCATTCACTTCTAATATTTGCTCTGCAAAATTTTTATTATCATAAATCTTTACTAACTTAGCTCCCAAATAACCTTCTAAAACTTCTGGATTGCTACTTATATCATAGGCAACTATTGGTTTATTAGAATACATTGCTTCAACTAAAGAATAACCAAAACCTTCCCATACTGATGTAAATGCAAAAACATCGATTTTTTCTAAAAATAATTTTACATTCTTTATAAATCCTAATAAGACAATTTCATTTTCTAATTTTTCATGTTTAATTTGTTTACTTAACTCATCTTCTAATTCACCAATTCCTGCCAAATATATTTTAAATTTTATATTTTTATTTTTCAAATATTTAGCTATTTCTATAAAATTACTCTGACCTTTTTGCTTAGACAACCTTGCTAAGTTACCAATTATTAATTTATTTTCTCTTTTTATTTGAATTTCTTCATAAAGTTCATTTTCGTATATTTCAAAATCAAAATAATTGTGTATAACTGTTATTTTGTCATCTAGCATACTTAATTTCATATTTTTTATAACTGTATTTTTGGTTTCATAAGAATTAACAATTATTTCATCAATTAATTTCCCAAGACACAGTTTATTAAAAAAATTTTTTTTTATTGGAATTGCACTTCCTCTTCTGTAAATCTTTTTATCTATTTTAACAAATAAACCACTTATTGACAATATTTTCATATCAATTGGTAAGTTTGCTATTACAGTCGATATTTTTTCTTGATAAAAGAATTTACACACTTTATATACAGTTAACAGATTTAAAAAGCTTTTATTTGATATCTTTATTTCTTTTACCTCTATCCCAACTTCCCTACATCTTTTTATTAACTCACTATTTATATTTCCTAAAACTATTATTTCATATCCTTTTTCCCACAAAATTTTAGCAGTTTCAAAATGCCATTTTTCTCCCCCACCCCAATTTTTAGATGAATTGAAAAAACATATCTTTTTCATTTGTTTTTCTCCTTTAATTTTGCATACTTTGCAAAAACATAAAATGATGCAAGTTTAGCCAATAGATATCCTTCATATCCATCTAAAAAACCGGCTTTTAATATATACATCTTAAAAAATTTAAAAATAGAATCTAGATAAAACAATATAAAATTCTTTTTTTTATTTTGTTTTTTATATTGTATTGCTGATTCTGTAGTATATCTGTTAAATTTTACAAAATAATCTTCAAGATCTTCATATGTATGATGAAATATTTCTTCTTGCAAAATTTCTGGTTTTTCATTTGTAATAAATTTTTCATGTACTTCTCTGTCATTATATTTTCCAATTCCCTTTTTGAACAGTCTTACACGATAGTGATTACTCCAGCCTCCATACCTTATTTTTTTTCCAAAACATACTGCAGTAAAATTAGGTTTGTATACACTGCCACTCTTTTCGTCATTTATTACTATTTTTATTTTATTTTTTAATTCTTTCGATATTTCTTCATCTGCATCTATTAAAAGTATCCATTCTCCATTACATTTAGCTATAACCGAGTTTTTTTGTCTTCCATACCCTTTCCATTCTTCAGAAAATATAGCTGCATTATATTTCCGGGCAATTTCCAGCGTCTTATCAGTACTTCCGCTATCCACTATTACTATCTCATTTGCTATTTCTAATACAGAATCCAAAGTTCTTGCTATGTTTTTTTCCTCATTAAAAGTAATTAAACCCACTGATAACTTCATTTTTTATCAACTCACTTAAAAATTTATTTTTTAGAATAAAAATAACGATATGCTTTTACAAAACTATTCAGAGAAATTTCATTCATTAGTTTATTATTGTAATAGTCATCACTGATTGTTATTTCATTTTCATCATTTTCTTTTACCACTATTTTAACATATTCAGCATTATGCTGAAAAGACTTTAGTTCTTCCAAAAAAATACCAATAATTTTTTTCTTAAGCCATATGAAATATTATAAAGTCCTGAATCAAAACCTATGTATAATTTTGAATCTGCTATCATTTTCGTACTTTCTCCCAGATTTAATTTATTTACATAATTTGTAAGATTATCTTTACCAAGTATTTCTACCAATTTTTGTGAATATTCCCTATCTCTTTTACCATGACCCAAGAGATATATTTTTACATTTTTATCTGATATTATTAGATATTCTAAAAATTCTGCTAGTTTTTTCGGAGAGCACATTCTATTTAAATCTGTAGTTCCTACTCCTACTGTTATATAATTTTTTTCAGATGTTTTTATCGGCAGTTCTGGAATCAAATCTACTTTTTTTAAATTACTCTCTATTTTGCTTGCATAATTATATACTTTATCAATTATTTGATCATATTCAGGATCTATAAGTATCGTATGAAATTCTTTATTCCAGCTTTTATACATTCCATTTTTATAGCCATATACTTTATCAAAATTGAATTTTTTTAAGAAATTAATTTTATTTTCTTTATCTGAATGCTTCAGCTTATTAACATCATATCTTTGGTGAAATTCTAAAAAATACAGTTCTTTAAAATTATATTTACATAATTTTTTATACACTTTAAATAATTTTATTATCTTCATGTGACATTCATCTTCATAAGTTTCATACTTATAGCTTAATAAATCTATCAATTCTGAGGTATTATTTCTTACCAGAAAGATGACATTTTCCCTGCCGTGCTTTTTTATTATCAAATCAATTAACTTCTGATTTACTATTATATCACCTATTCCATCAAATTCAGTAATAAGAATTTTATCTTTATCTCCTTTTGGCTTTATATACAAAGTAATAAAGAAGAATAAAAAATTAGTCATATAATATTTATAAATATTTTTTTCAGCCAATATGGTTTTTTCAAACTTTTTCTCCTGTAATATTTATGTTTTTATTTAATGCAAATCCTAAAATAAAAAACATTGTTTGATTAACTTTTTCCATGTAAATCGTTACTTCTGTTAGTCCATTAATCCACACATATATTATAACTATCAATCCCAATAAAAAGTATTGTTTATACTCTTTAAAATCATCATTTTTATATCTCTTTATCAATTCAAAGAAAATATTAAAAAACATATAAACGTAGAATAAAAGGCTTAAAATTCCCTGAGTTAATAAAATATCTAGGATATTATTATGTGAATTATCAGTGGTATATGCATAAATTATCAAAGTATCATTATTCAGTGGGATTTCTTTCTTATAAGTTAAATTATCCGGTTCAAAATGTACGTATTCTGAAAAATCTGGGGGTACCCTTAGAGAGTAAGCTTGAAAATTATGATATCCTATTCCTAAAAAATTACTTCTTTTAGTTAATTCCAAACTTCTTTCATATATCAAAACTCTTATACTGCTTGAGAACTCCCCATCAGAATTTCTATTATCAAATCTTTGAAAATATGAATTTAAAGTCCCATAAAAAATAATCAGACCTAAAATTATGATAGAACACGATAATACAAAAATTTTCCTATTTTTATTTATAACTACAGCAATCAAAAAAATCAGAGGAATTAAAATTATCATTATTCTAGTTTGTGTACCTAAAATTACAATATAACCTAAAATTATTGAAAGTCCTGCAATTATTTTTATCCATAGCTTATACTTATACAATAATATTACCATCGATATCAATAAAAAAATTCCAAGTTCTACAGGAAATTTCGTTGGCCAATTATCACCAAATAATCTTATCGTTGAAGAAAAATTATTATCATGCCACTCACTTAATCCTCTATATATCGGAAAAAAAGAAAGAAGCGAAAAAAATATCAAGATATATTTATAAGTTCTCCTATCAATTTCTACTTGTGTCATAGAGAAACCAAACAACAAATAAACAATCGTTCTTTCATACATTTTGAATTTTTCATAACTAAAATCACTTTTTAATATAAACATACTTATTGTCATAAAAAGCATATATCCAATACCACCAATAGCTATATGTTTATTAAAAATTATTTTATTTTTTGTAAGAATTACATATATCAAGAAAAGAATCACTAAAAAAAAAGTTGCAGAAACTCTTGATGAGTTTCCTCTTTTACTTAATAAATACGGATACAATAATATTACTATATTTTGTAATATTATTAAATGATTACAGATTTTTTCTTTTTTCATTTTTTACTCCCAAATACTTTCTAATAGTTCACAAAATTTTGTTATTATATTTTCTTTTTTAAATTCTTTCACTTTTTCTTTCATATTCTCTTTAAATTTATTTTGTAGTTCTTCATCATTCAGAATTTTTATCATTTGTTCTGCAAATTCAGTTTCATTTCCAACTTCAAAAAATAATCCACAATTGCCATTATCTAATATTTCTTTTACCCCAGTTTTACAAAGAGATGAAACTATCAACTTTTCCAATATCATAGCTTCTATCAGCACAGTAGACAAGCCTTCAAATTTAGATGAGTGAACAAATAATTTAGAATTTTTTATCCAAATAAAAGGATTTTTTTTAGCTCCCAATAAATAAACACTCTCTTCAAGTTTCATTTCTTTTATCATCCTTTCTATTTCTAATTTTTCATCTCCATCACCTATAATATATAATTTTTCAGTAAGTCCATTTTTTTGTAATATGTTATACGCATTAATTAAAGTAGGTATATCTTTTGATATTTTTTCTATTCTAGACACAGCAATTAGATAATTATCATTCATCATTTTTTTTTCATCATTATTCAATTCATTTCTATCAAAAGATTTCTTTATTATTCTATCAAAATCAAATGGATTATATAAAACAGCTAATTTTTTTGATAACAAGGGATATAGGTCTCTGATTTCTTCTGACATTTCACTACAAATAGCCACTATTTTGTTGTAATTCCTTAAATATCTATCAAATTTTTTTATATTTATTTCTTTACATTTGTCAAGTTCAATTACAGAAGAGTGTATCCAAATAAATTTAGGAATATTCCTCATATATTTTGTATACTTCATAAAACTTCTGTCAAAATCTATAATAATATCAACTTTTGATATTTCTGCAAGGTTTTTACTAAAATTTTTATATGAATATTTTTTTTCATTTTTTAAAAATTTAGAATATTTCAATTTACGAAATATATTTTTCTTATTTTGCTGAAGTTTCTTCTTCTCTTCAAGTAATTCTAATGGTTTAATATATTTTACTTCTATCTCTTCATTTAATTCATCCCTTAACACAGCTTCTTTTCCAAAATCAGACATTAAAAAAAGTGTAATCTTATATTTTTCTCTATCAATATTATTTAAATACTCTATAAGTACTCTTTCCACTCCTCCAATTTTCAAACCACCACTTAAAAATAATATATGTTTTTTCAAATTCTACTCCTATCAATCTAAAAAATTCATTTCCACATCATTTACATCATTAACTCTAATTATCTTATTCTGATCACTGATCTTCCATTTTATAAAATCATTCGGACTGCTTGTATAAAATGCAATTATTTTTTTGTTTAAACCATCTGCTATATGAACAATTGACGTATCCGGCGAAATAATTAATTCAGCTCTTTTTAATATTGCTATACTATCAAAAATAGTTTTTGATTCACTATAAAACAGTAAATTTTTATTATCAATTGTCGCCAGTATTTTACTCAAAATTTCTGTATCAGCAGGAGAATAAAGCAATATTATTTTATAATCCGACTTTCGCTTTAAAACATAGTTTAATAGTTCCAATGATTTTTCACATGTAAATTTAGTTTTTCTTTTCGCACCAAATAAATTTACCACAATTGATCTCTCTACTAAGTTTTCAGTAAAAAATCTATTTATCTTTTCATTTGATTTTTCATCTTCTGGTATGTCATACCTGCTATCAATATTTTTGAACTCTAATTTTTCTAAAATCATTTTATAAATATCCACTATATGCTTATCATTTTTGGGAATATTTTTATTAAATAACTTATAATTTTCTTTTGCATACCCAAAATTTACTCTGGCGTCAATCTGTCTTATAAAAAATAAGTCCTTATTTTTTAAGACTTCTGTGGGGTCTATCAATATATCGTATTTCTGCTTCCTTAGTTTTAAAGTTAAAGGAATCATATATCTGTATTTTGTCTTTTTTAACTTATAAAAATTATCTACATGTTTGTTTTTGTTGAATAATTGCTCATTTTTATTTATTCCTACTATATCTATCTGAATATCTGGCCTTTGTTTTTTTATTTCCCTGTAAATAAATGAACTTACTATATAATCACCGATTTTCCCGTCATACCTAATAAATAAAATTTTCTTTATATTTTCAAATTTAAGATCTGCTTTAATTTTTTTCTTATCCAGAACATTTTTTCCAATTCTTCTTTGAAACTCTTTTATTTTTGCTCTTGCTATTCTATACATAAAACCTTCCTTTAAACTGATATTTTATTTATTTTTTAAGAAAATCTCATGAAATCAATTCATAAATTTTACCAAGAATATAATTATTATTTATAAATAATAACTTTTTAAACTGCTTCATTGATTTTGTTTCATATCTTCTTATTTTATAAATATTCGGCTTCAAATAATTAGTTCCTTTTTTGGTAGTTATCATTCCCTTAATTCCTAATTTTTTTAATATCAAAAGTAACTCTTTTGATTTATGTCCCCATGGATTTGCAAAATAATCACTATCTTTCCCAAGATTTTTTTTTATAAAATTTTGGTTTTTTATTATCTCATTTTCTACTCTTAAATTATATTCTTCTTCTGTATACTCAACTATAAAATGTTTTAGATTCCTTTCTATTTCTTCTTTTAATATTTTTTCTTTCTTCTCTCTGTCCATATCTCTGTATTTTCCCAGTAACTCATCATATTTATTCATAAACTCATCAGTTACTTTATATCCTCTTATAGCGGTTTCACCTCTTTTTTTAAATACAGGATATCCTTCTCTAACTTCGTTTGTTCTATAGATATTTTTCATTTCTCTGTTTAACTCACGTTTATTTTTGTCACCGACTTCAAAAAATCCTTGAACTTCCACTCTTTTCACTACAGTAAAATGTGAGTGTGTATGCAGTTGAAAATCAACTAAACCACTCTTATACATCTCTCGTATCTGATCCCAATTCATATAAAAAGGATCGTTATTTATATATGCTGTATTCAAAAAAATAGTTGCTTTTATATTATATTTTTTTAATAATGGAAAAGCATTTGTATAATTATCTGCATACCCGTCATCAAAAGTAACTAAAACAGTATTTTCAGGAAATTTATTTCCCATCCTGTCTAATTCTTCCAGTTTAAAGGTCTTATACTTTTGCAGCAGCATCATTTGTTCTTCAAATTCTTCCGGTGTAATCCCTTTTTCATAACTTACATTATGATACATTATACACGGAACTCCTTTTTTGTTGAAAAACAATAATAATCCCAATATCAAAACTATAATTAATATTAATAACATATTATTTAATCTCCTTATTGTCAAAAAATCTTCTCCACTTGACTTTTTCTTTAATTATTTTAGCAGGTATTCCTGCGGATAATGAATTGGACTTATCAATGCTTTTAGTCACAAGACTTTTTGCCCCTACTATACAATCATTTTCTATAACTACACCTTTCAAAACTGTAACTCCTTCACTAAGCCACACTCTGTCTTTAATAATAACTTTTTGTCCATTATTTATTAATTTATTTTGAAAATCAAATATTGGATGACTGTCTGTATTCCTCACTTCTACATTATATGAAAACATACAATTTTCCCCTATAAAAATCTCATTATTATTTTCTTGACTGTTTAATTTGGCTCCTTCAATTGTCGTATCTTTTCCCACAAAAATCTTACTATTTTCTCCATTAATGAAAAAATAAGACTTATAAATTTTTATATTCTCAGATATTATTATTTTATTATTTTTTTCATTTACAATAATATCAGTATCTTTTAACTTTGAATTTTCTTTTATTACTATTTTATTGTTCTTACCATTTAATTTTATCACCACATTTTTCAGTTCCACATTTGATCTAATTTCCAATTCATTGTTTTTACCGCTTATTTCTATTGAATTTTTTTTTATATTTAAATTTTTGAAAAAATTTATTTTATTATTATTTTTATTATCCAATTTAATTTTATTTTTCAATCTAATTTTTATTAAATCTAATAAAAAATTCTCTTTCATAAAAAAACTCCTAAACTAACATATATTTGCTTTAGACCTTTTTGAATTATATCAAATTTTAAGCGTTTTAACAAATAAAAAAGACAGAAAGAGTTAAATTTCTTTTTTCTGTCTTTATTATATATGATTCAAAAAAATGTTATTAGAAATAACAAAACATAAAAATATAATTGTTTCATCACAAGCAATTCTTCCTTTATATTTTTAGTTAATACTTCAAAATACTCAAAATATCCTCTGAAATTTCATGCAGTCTTCTATAAGCAGCAGAAACACCTATATTATAAAACTCAGATGCAATTTTCTCACGAAAAAAATCGAGCACCAGTGTTCCTTCAAAATCACTTATTTCCTCATCACGTACTTCTTTAAAAAATTTCTTTATCTCTTCGATTAATTTTGCCTCTGTTTTTTTATCAAGTCTGAATATTTCATCTTCTTTTTTCATATTTTCCTCCCTATATTACTATATAAGCTATTCTAATTTCTGATATAATATTCTAATTTATTTTCAAATAAACAATAAATCAGGAATTTCTCTCACTTCCCGCATTATTATATAATTTATTATACATATAAACATTATTTGCATTTATTGTCATACTCGGGGTATAAATAATCCAGTCACTCATATCTTCCCTGCTAAGCTCATACTCTTCTCCGTTTTTCATATCATTTATAAAATACGGTGTATTTATAAGTGCACCTTTTACTGTATTTTCAGTTATTTCTTTAATATCGAACCACATATGCTCGAATCTCTCCTCAGAATCCTCTTCATATCTGCATCCTATTTTAACAAGAAAAGACCAGCCATTACTGTTTTTCTGATTTTCAAATATATTTTCAAAATAATAAAAATTTTCTTTTGCAAACAATGACATTCTTATAGTTTCGTCAGTAGAGTAATAAAGCATCATGTTATCCCCGAAATTATTTTTATATTCATTGGGGTTCTTAAGCTCCCCTTTTATACTGGCAAGTAGAACTCCGCTTGGTCTTGTATGCTCGTCCAATTCCCCGTTTTCCAGAGTTCTGTCTTTCAAATCTCCTATAAAGGACTTTTTCTTTCCAAACAATCCTTTTTGAGCAAGTACATCCACTGCATGCTCCCATCTTATCCAGGCAAATTCCAGCTCTACATTATCTGAATAACCTATTTTCATTACTTCCTCTTCGTCTTTAGGACCGTTTACTATTGCATTGACTACCACCGTATTTAATATATTATTGCATTTTTCGGCAAGCTCATTTTTTATATTTAAAAATTCAAATTCCACACTTCCAAATCTTCTTACTCCGTGAGTATGCAGCCATGCCACACCATTTTCAGGGACGTAATGTGTAGAATACATTATCCCCGGCGAAGGCGGTATATTCGTAGAAGCTATCATTTCCAGCTGCTCTCCCTCAAGAAGCTTATAAGCCGACATATCTACCACAAGATAATTATCACTGCTTAGTGTATATAACACCTTCAGCTGAAGATGGTATGCTTCTATCGGTATATTATCATAGAACATTTTTGTCATTATCATACTGCTGCTCTGATTTATTTTTTCCATATATCCCGAAAAATAACCGCCTGAAAGGCTGTTATAGCTTTCGACACTTCTTTTCAGAAGATCTGTCATTTCCAAAACTCTTATTTCCACTTCATATTCATTATCCATGTAATCTATTTTTGCAATAAGAGTATTGATTTCATTGTCCTCAATATTTTCTTTTAAATCCTTAACTGAAAAAAGAGCACTTTTTTCAAGCTTTTCCTTTAAATCCCCCAGTTCAGGATCACTGCCTGCTTTAGGTACAACCCCTATAAATGATTCCTCAAGAATCTTTTTTTCCAGCACTGCTTTATATTCGTCTTCCACTATAATTCACTCCTTAGCTTTATAATTAAAATATTATATCATAATTTACAAAATTTCCCGCATTTCTTTTACTAAAATTTTTTAATAAATTATTTTTATAAATTTTTCTTGACTTTTCTCTTCAAATTTTATTTAATAGTACTGTTATGATTAGAACCATTAAACTTAAAGTTTAATAGTTCTAAACTTTTTATCTTTTTTATTTAGGAGAGTGGTATGAAAAAAATTTTGATTTTATTTTTTACAGTGTCGTTAATGATGATTTCGGCACCCAGAGAAAGCACAGACAGCAGGGAAAATATCATAAATCATCTTGATATTAATTATTCTTATAATATTGCCGAATCCCTGACGAAGTTTAAGACTAACGAAAAACTGGGATTTCGTACTGCCGGTTCCAGTGCTGAACATGCAGCCGGAGATATGCTTTATGAAGAGTTCAAAAAGCTCGGGCTTAAAAATGTCAGAAAAGATGAATTTACTGTAGATGCATGGGAATTTAAAAATGCAGAGCTTACGTATACCGATAAAAAAAATAAAAAGCAAAGGCTTACTTTAAACAGTTATGCTGCCAATTTTGCGACAAATGGTACAGAAGTGTATGATCTGGTTTATCTGAACAAGGGTACCAGAGATGATTATGAAAATGCGGATGTCAAGGGAAAGATAGTTATGGTTGATATTAATCAGCGTGAGGACTGGTGGATTAATTATCCTGCCATGCAGGCAAAGCTAAAAGGAGCAAAGGCTGTAATAGCCGTAAATAACGGAGGATATGCAGAAATCAGCGATGATGCCCTGAATGTACAGGACATGTGCGGTCCTGATGATACACCTGCCTTGGGAATGTCAAAAGCAGACGGTGATAAGCTGAAAGCTCTTATGAATAAAAATAGAACTGTAAAAATAGAACTAAATGTGGATTCTCAGGTTAAAAGAGATCAAAAGGCCTATAATATTGTTGGTGAAATCCCCGGAAAGGATCCTGATTCACTTATAATATTAAGTTCACATTATGACGGATATTTTGAGGCATTTCAGGATAATGCTACAGCAGTTGCCCTTACTATGGGAATAGCCAAAAGTATAATTGACAGCGGGTATCAGCCTGAAAAAACAATTATCGTTATTGCACATGCTGCCGAAGAATGGGGAACAGTAGATACAAGATATGACTGGTCTGTAGGTGCGTATAATCAGGTGTTTAAAGTAAGACCGGACTGGGCAGCCAAAAGTTTTGCCATGCTGAATTTTGAACAGCCGGGATCTGAACATGTAAAAACACAGGAAATAAGAACTGTTTATGAATATAAAACATTCATTGAAAGTATTGCTGACAGAATTAAACCGTCTGTCTCAGGTGTATATGAGGGAGGAATCAAGGTTACCACACCTCCGAGAACATGGGCGGATGATTTTTCATATTCTATAGCCGGGATTCCTACTATAAGAAATGATTATGTAGGAGCACAGTTTATGAAATCGACATATCATACAAATTATGATACTAAAGCAACTTATAATGAAAAAGCCTTTACTTATAATCACCAGCTTTATGCACAGATTGTTTACGAGCTTGATCAAAAAGCAGTTATGCCGATGGATTTTACTACACGTTTCAATGAATTCAAAGCTACGCTGGATATGGATTTACTGGCTAAAACCGGAAATGAAGGAAAAAAACTTCTGACAGACATTGAAGAAGTAATAAAAACTTCTGAAAATCTGAACAGACTGCTTGCAGATATAAATAATAAGCATGAGCAGGCTATAAAAAGTAATAATACTGCCGAAATTAAGAAATATGAAACAAAAGCAGATACTGTGAACAAACAGCTCCTTGCTCTTTATAAATATTGTCAGGATTCATTTATAAAGCTTACATGGGAAGATGATTCCATATTCCCGCATGAACATGCACAAAATAATATAAATGCCCTAAATGAAGCTGTAGCTTTACTTGAAAAGGGAGATATAGATACTGCAGTTAATGATCACCTTTCTTTAATTGATAATAACTGGTATGCACTGAGTTTTGACAAAGAAACTTATGAATATTTTACGAATCAGGTTTTAAAACAAGATAAGGAACGTCTGAACTGGGGTGCAGGAAGAATTATGGGACATGAGGATCTTTATGATATTATTTTCTCTTTGCAGCAAAAACAAAAATCAGGAGAAAAAAATGTTAAGAATGAAATAGAAGCTTTGAAAAAGATTCTTGCTTCTCAGGAAGCACTTATGAAAAATACTGTTATTACAGAAAATAAACAGCTTCTTGAAGTAAAAAAATATCTAAATAAAATAAAGTAACTTTTATTATAAATGTAAAAATGAACACAACTGTATTATCTGTGTTCATTTTTTTATTTGCAGTACTGTTGTTTCACTCTGATATTAAATCTCTTAAAATTCCCTTTTTATATCCCGTTTTTTAGCAAGCCTGTTTTTTTTCTCATAAGCTGAAAAAGTTAAATTTATCCTCTGTATATCTGTATCAAAGCTGCTAAATAAATCATATAAATTCTCTTTTATTTTTTCTTTTATCATATCATAATCCTTGTAATTCCGGGGAATAAATGATACTTCAATATCCGTAAATGTTTTTTGAATAATATTATATTCCTGAATATCCCCGCCGCTAAACATCAGTGCCCTTCTTAAAAAGTCCGGAAAAATTTTTATATCTTTACCATCTCTGGATTTCAAGATAAAAATATCATCCTCTCTGCCTTCTATTTTATCAAGGATCATAAAATCCCCGTCAGATCTCCGGCTTTCTATCCAGATATCATTTAGCCTGTAACGTATTACCGGCTGCGATTTTCTCTCAAAGTCCGTTATTACAGGTATAAATCTGGTTTTTTCATTATTAATATATTCCTTTTCGATATATAAAACATCTTCATTTATTTTCAAACCCTGCCCGGAATCATAAGAATATCCTAAAAACCCTTCTGTTGCCTGATAGATCTCTCCTATTTTCTTATTAAATTTCCGGTTTATGTATTCCCTGTTTTCCTCTGTAAGTACTTCCGCACAGGAAAATACACGATTTGGCTTTATATCTATATTTTCTATATTATCCGCCAGTATTTTCAGCATGGAAGCCGGTGCTATTAATATATCCGGTTTGAACCTGTCCAGCTCCTTCAGATTATTTTTATAATCATTTATCATATCAAAAAAACGGAATTTCAATACTCTGGAATTAACAGAATTATATAGTTCACTGTCTGCCCTCAAAAAAAGTGCTATTTTCTGTTTTTTTAAAATAAAATCCGGAAGTAATTTTGCAAGGATAATTCCGGTCCATTTTGCCCTCTCAAAATCCGATATTATGAATAATCCCCGGTTTCCTGAAGTTCCCGAAGATAAGCCTACTGTTATATTATTATACTTTTCTTTAAAATTTCTGGTTTTCTCAGAATTCATTGCGATTTCCAGAGCATGATTTTTGCTGAGTCCTACTGTATTTACAGTATCAAAATTTTCCATCATAATTTTTTTATCAATAACCGGAAAATCTTTCAGCTCTTTTCCTCTGTATTCTGAATAATATCCAGATTTTTTTGTAATATAATCCAAATGTTTTTTTATTTTTCTTCTTTGAAACGACAGAAGTTTTTCTTTATTACTGCTCTTCATAAAAAATTTATATTTCAGATAATAATAAAAAATAATAAGCTTAAAACTCATAAGGACTCCTTAAAAACTTTTCATCATGTGTAATTACAGGCTCTATATCTGCATGAGCTGTATTTTCCAGATCATACAAAATTTCCTTTATTTTTTTTACGGTACTCTCATACTTTTTTTCATCTGCAAAAGCTATTTTTTTCAGTATTTTTCTCGGCTCTGCCCCGTACAGATTCTCCTTTGACCATACTGCATCAAAAATCATTAATTTATTCAGACTCTTCAAGTACAGTCCAATCTGCCCTTTGGCATGTCCCTCCAGATAAAAGCCATATATCTCATTTAAGTTTAATATATTAAAAAAATCATTTTCAGATATTTTTATTTCTGGAAAGTCTTCCATTTTTATAATTCTTTTTTCCATATCTTTGAAAATAAGTCTCTCAAACACCAGATTTCTTATCCTTGACATTTTGCCCGAATATAAAAGCTCCGCTGCTTCCCTGCTGCATATAATCACAGCTTCCGGAAATTTTTTCAGCGAGCCGTAATGATCGGGATGAAAGTGGCTGATTATTATATACTGTATCTCATCAGGATTAATATTATTTTCCATCAGAACCTCGTCGGCATCTTTATCACATTTTACCCTTGTTACAAAAGAATAAAGTCTGGCAGCAATCCCTGCATTCCTAAAAAGACTTACAGAATAACCTGTATCTATAAGTATTTTTATTCCGGAAATTTCCAGATAAAAAAATGTTGCCGGAAATTTTATTATTCTGCTTTCGGATTTTTTGTTGATATATTTTTTATCCGCTGTACAATACCCGTTATTAAATGCTGTGAGCTTCATGTTATTTCCCTCCTGTACATATTAATATTCCAAAAGCATCATTCCTATGGACATTCCCGCAGATGTCCCGGCTATGAGAATTTTATCGTTTCTTTTTATAAGTCCCTTCTCCACACCGTAAGCAAATGTGAAAGGTATGGATGCTGCTATCATATTTCCGTATTCCGCTACTATATTTATCAATTTTCTGTCTTCTATATTAAGCTGTCTTCCTATTAATTTCAATCCTGTTATACTGGCCTGATGCGCTACCACTCTGTCTATCTCTGACATATTGACATTATTTTCCAATAAAAATTCCTGAAAAAACTTATCTATTTTCTGTTTTATCAGCTTAAAGGCCTTGCTTCCTTCCATATGAAACAAATAATCGGTCTTATTATTTTCATTATAGTCCTTTACAGGGTATCTTGTTCCTCCGCCCTGAATATGAGTATAATAAAACCCTTCAGAAAACGTCTGAAACTTTGATACAGGAGAGCTTCCGCCGTTTCCCGCTATAATTGCCGCTGCTCCGTCTCCGAAGAGCCCCGCACTCTCTATATGCCCGTAATTTATTCCCATTGATGCTACCTCACTTGAAACTATAAGTATATTTTTATACTTTCCTGCTTTCAGATACATATCTGCTATTTCCAGTGCCGTAAAAAAGCTCAGACAAGTAGAGCCTACATCAAAACAGGCTGTTTTACTATTCTCAAGACCAAGCTGTCTCTGTATCAGCGAAGCAGAACACGGGAGAAGTATTTCCTTCGTGGCATTAGCACCTATTATCAAATCTATATCCTCTTTTTTTATTCCTGCACTTATCAAAGCTTTTTCAGCTGCATATTTCCCCATTTTTGAGGCAGTTTCCTTATCTCTGAAATCAGCATAGTGCCTTTTTCTTATTCCAGTTTTTTTCAAAACTGTCCCTCTTTTTACTCCTGCTAAAAAATCAACCTCTTCGGACATCACTATTCTCTCAGGAATATAATATCCCTGCCCTAAGATCCTCATAGTTCCTCCTCTATTTTATATGATCTTTTTCTTTGTAAAATTTTCCGAATCTTTTTATTTCATCTCTAAGACTTATTCTCGGTTTATATCCCAGAAGCTTTTCAGCCTTTTCAATGTTAAGTGTCTGACTGAATGCCAAAGTACACACTGTATATCTTGTCAGCAGCGGCTCCTTGCTTACCCTGAAAAATTTATATATACCTTCCAGTATTGAAGCAATCATGTAAATTCTTCCAAATGAAAGCTTTTTATATCGAAATTCTGTCCCGAGACTTTCCGATACGTATTTCAGAAGTTTTTTCTGGTTTGTCGGCTCTCCGTTTGTTATATTAAATATTTCTCCGGAAACCCCTTCTTTCTCCATACACAATAATATTGCATATGCAGTATTTTCCACGCTTGTCATATCTGCAAGAATATCTTCCTTCCCTTTGAAAACAGGAATTCCTATTTTATTATTTGCTTCGATAATTCTTGGCAGTATACTTGTATCACCGATTCCTATCAGGCCCTTTGGTCTTATTATAACTACATCCAAACCGTCGCTCTCTGCTTCCAGTACTTTTTTTTCCGCTGCAATCTTTGTTTCTATGTAGTAATTCAGCTTATTGCCACTGTCAAATTCATTTTCCCTTACATTAAGCCTGTCTTTTTTTCCGGTATAAACACTGGGAGTAGAAACATACACCAGCCTCCGGGCTTTTTTTGTCCTGCAGTATTTTATAATATTTTCTGTTGCTGTTACATTATTTTTTATAAATTCTTTTTTTGAACCCCATATTGTAGACAACGCAGCAGAATGTACGACAATATCAGCTTCGGGAAAATCCAGAACTTCCTTCAATTCTGCCAAATCTGCACTTATACACTCTATTTTACTATCGTCTTTTTTTATTTCCATAAGCTTTTCTTTATTTCTTCCCACAGAAATTATATCATACTTCCCCTTTAATTCTTTCAGAATATAAGAACCAAGAAATCCTGTGGCTCCTGTCACCAGAACTTTTTTCATTTTTTTCCGCCTCCATATTCCTGAAACAATCTTTTTATTTCACTGTCCAAAATTTTATACGGCTGATATTTTTTAAAATCTTCCGATAATTGTTCCAATTTTTTCCATTTTTCTTTATTAAACAATATATTCAGTTTTTGAGTTATATCTTCTGTATCATTAATATTTTCAGCCTTAATTCCTGTTTCAAAATATTCGATTCTTGCAGCAAAGTCAAACTGATCATAATCCTGAGGAACTACAAGCGAAGGTTTTTTATATTTTATACAGTTATATGTTATTCCGGCTCCGCCGTGATGTATTACATAATCAAAACTGTCCAAATGCCCGGTATACGGAAGATAGTCAGTTATCACCATATTTTCTTTTATTTTTCCCGCTAAAATATCAAACTCCCTGTTTTTCTCTCCCATTGTTACCACAAAAAGCGTATCTTCAAAATTTTCTGCAATTTTCTCTATATTTTCTGTAAGAGTTTTTTTTGCCCATTTCAGATGCGTTCCAAGAGTTACCAGTATTTTTCTTTTATATTTATATTTTTCTTCCAAAATATCTGATATTTTTTCTTTATTTATTTTTTCCCTGTAATACAGCGGTGTCTCACAGCATGCCCCGGCAAAATGATACTGTTTCGGCCAGCTCCTTTTAAATTCAAATTCTTTCATACCCAGCCCCAGCATTGAATAAGGCGAGTAAATGTTTTCCTCTCCGCAGTTATTATAAAGCCTGAAATTCATTTTCTTTATCTGATTATAAAATAAATAATAAATAGTTTTCTTAAATAATCTGATCTGCTTTCTTGCGAAATAATCCCGTATTTTACTGTAAATTGTACTATCAGGACTGAGTCCTCCAAAATAAGCAGGCGTTCCGTCTTTATTTTCCGGTGCAAAGCTTGTAGGCATAGTTGTAATAAATGGAATCCCCAGCTCTTTTGAACAGAATACCGACGAAACCACAATAAAATCAGCCACAATAATATCTGTTTTATTCTTTCGCATAAGCTCTTTTAATTCATCAGTAACTTTGGGTATAAGTCTCAGGTTTTCAAAAAATTGCTTTTTCAGCTCAAAAAAATTAGTTTTTACCTGTTTTTCAGTATTTGAAAGCCTCTCAAAAACCTCATTTTCTTCTGTCAAAATATTTTCTACCTGAAATCCGCTGTTTATTATTATCTCATTTTTATCTTTTCCTGTTATAAATCTAATGTCATATTTGTCCTTTAATTTTTCAGCCATTTCAATCAGAGGATTCAAATGTCCCTCAAAAGGCGGAGCTAAAAAGTCAACCCTTATCCTCTTTTCCATCAAAACTCACCTCAATTATTCCGTCTTTTATCTTCACGGACTTCCCTCTCCAGATAATTTTACTTGGCCTTATCAAAGCCAGAATCCAGTAAAGTATTTGAACTATTCCGGAAATTATTTCCAAAACCATATCCTTTATTCTGTCATTTTCACAGAAAATTCTTTTTCTCAGTATTTTCCCTGCAAAAAAATTCAATATGCTTATTCCGATATATATCAAAAATATCTTATAACTGTAAATCAATGAACATATAAAAAATAAACTTCCCGAAATAAATGGAATTATTGAGAAAATAAAAATGCCCATATCCAGATTTTCTTTTATATAATGATTTGCAAACACGTGCCAGCGTCTCATAAGCTTTAAAAATGTCCTCAAATCCTTTATTTCAGTATTTAATTTACACGGAATAACTGACTGATATACTTTTATTCCGTTCTCTGCTGCAATTTTGGCAAATTCATAATCGTCACAGAGTTTCTGCCTTATTTTTTGATAAAGCTTCAGTGAAATTACTTTTTCAGATTTAAATATATAAAACATCCCGTTTATCGTTCTATTTCCACTGAAAAACGCAGAAGTAAAATAATTATATACAGAATTGCTGTTTACATATGCTCTTACCATATCTCCCCATATATTTCCCGCTTTTAGATAATAAGGAATTCCTGTTATTATACTGGTTTCCAGCAGTTTTTTATCAATATTCTCCAGTTCTTCTGTATTTACAGCAGTATCATCATCAAGAATAACAACATATTTTCTCCATAATTTTTCAGTCTGTATAATTTTGTATACCTTGGGATTTTCATAAAAAGGCGCCCTGCTGCATTTTATCACGCGAAGATTCTTTTTAGGATTATTTCCTGTAATTTCATTTATTATTTTTTCAGCTTCGTTGTCATCTTCATCTACAGCCCATATTAATTCTGCTTCTTTTGCGGTATTATAAATAATGGAAAGTTTTTCTTTCAGATAACTGTCTCCTGATAATACCGGCTGAAAAATTGTAACTTCTTTCAGTGATAATCTGTTTTCTTCTTTTATATTTCTCTCTTTTTCTCTTTTATAATAAGTAAAGGTAAAAATAAACCTCAGCAATAAAATTACTGCATATATCATCAAAAGGATAAAAATAAAATATATCATTCTGTCTCCTTCACCATTCCTTCATACATCAGCTTAGCACAAAGCCTTTCCGGTAAAAACCTTACCAGAAATCCGGCCGTTTTATAAAAAGCACCCGGAACCGAACGCTTCCTGCCGCGAAAAAAATCCTTTACTGCTGATTTAGCTACATATTCCGGAGACATCATCAAATTTAAAAATCTGAATTTTCTGCAGAAAGCCTTCATTTTCAAAAACTTTGCCTTACCAGTAAATTCTGTATCTACTGCTCCCGGACATAAAGACATAACATTAACTCTGCTGTTTTTATATTTTTTTCTTATTTCATATCTCATATTGCAGCTGTATTGATCCAGAAAATATTTTGACGGTGAATAAAATACAGTCAGCGGATGGGGAAACAATCCTGCAATTGATGAAACATTGATTATTCCTCTTATAGTATCTGTATCATCTTTTTCCAGCATTTTTTTTATATAATAATTACCAAGAAAACATGGAGCTTCCACATTTAGTCTGATTCCGTCCAGTAATATCCGGTTTTCTGTTTCATAGCTGTACCCTAATTTTACCATACCTGCGTTATTTACCAAAATATCTATTTCATTATATTTTTTTATTAAAATATCCCAGCTTTCTTCTGATATAAGATCCGCTGCTTCTATTTCTATTATTTGATTTTTATATTTTTTCTGAAGCTCTTTTTTTGTATTTTCCAAGTCCTGCTTATTTCTTGCTGTAAGAATAACATCATACTTCCGGCTTAGGAATTCTTCCGCCATTGCTTTCCCAATCCCTTTTGAACCGCCGGTTATTAAGACTTTTCCCATGATTCTCCTTTTGAATTTTTTTCCATTATACAACAAATTTTGACATAGTGTCAAACATTTTTTTTATTTATGATATAATATTATCTTAATTAACAAAAACAGGACTGAACAATTTTTTTTGTTCCAGTCCTGTTTACTTTTATTTGGAATATGCTGCAAGTATTTCCACTTTTCCATTTATCTCAATCTTTTTTACATTATTAGTCAGAATAAAAAAATCTCCTTTTTTTACCCTAACAGTATTTACTGTTCCCTCTCCCGCCATCACAAAGCATGCATAATAAGGAAACTCTTTTTCTATAACTGCTGTTTTAGTAGTTTTAATATGCTTTACTGTAAAGCATTCCTCATCAACCAGAGTCATTTCCACTGCATTTGCCTTATACGCTGTTTTTGTGTTAATAACAGGATAGATGCTGGGAACAGCCACGACATCCAAGGATTCCTTCAAATGAAGCTCTCTCTTTTTCCCGTCGGAGGTTTTTCTGTTATAATCATAAAATCTGTATGTTGTATCACTGCAGGTAGCAATTTCCACGGCCATTATGTCACGGGTAAGTGCATGAAGGGTTCCCGCCGGCACATGGATAAAATCACCGCTTCTTACGGGAAGGTAGGAAAGATGCTCCTCCAGTCTGCCCATCTCGACAGCCTCTGCTAATTCTTCCCTGCTTTTGCATGTATGCCCGAAAACTATTTCTGCATTTTCCGGAGCATCCATAATATACCAGCATTCATCCTTACCATTATCATTTGAATTTTTCATTGCATACTTATCATCAGGATGAACCTGAATGCTAAGATCCTCTTTGGCATCTATTATCCTTATCTGCAGGGGAAATTCACCATTTGCCGTTTTATTCCCAAACAAATCAGGCTCACTGTTAATAAGATTATTAATTGACATTCCCTCAAAGGGAGAAGTCAAAATCTCAGATATCCCGTTTTTATGCCCTGACACACCCCAGATCTCGCCAAGAGGAAACTCAGTATTTGTATAATTGAAGTTATATATTTCCGGCAGTTTATTTCCTCCCCATATTTTTTCAAAAAATAATGGTTTTAAAAATAATATGTCTTTCATTTTTTCCTTTCATGTAAACCGGTCTTTATTATATATACAGTTAAAAGTCCGATTATAATGCCTTATATTTTGGGATCTGTATTATGAAAGGTACTGCCTGTAAAGAATTTTTCACAATATTTAAGCTTTTGCATACTAAAAATATGAATTCTTATCCCGGATAAACTCCGGCTTCTACTATATTATCAAGGATAATCTACTCTTTTATATTTATCATCTTAAACTCTGCTTTATCACTTCTATGTCTTGATATTGAATATTCAAAAGCCTGTCCGTTGCTCAGAAAGGCAACCTGCTCCACTTCCAAAACAGGAAGATACCTGTCTATCTTAAGATATTTCTGTTCCTTTTCCGTGGGAACATCTGCTCTTATTGTTCTGTGCGAGCTTTGAATTTTTAGCTTCAGAACATTTTCTATATAATCATAAACAGAGGACTCCAGATTTTTTTTCTGTAATCCGGGAATCAGTGTTATCGGCATAAACGTTTTTTCCATAACATAGGGAATATTATCAGAATAACGTATTCTCTCAACATGATAAATAAATTCATCTGTTCCTATTTTTAGTTTATTTGCTATTTTCTCATCGGGATTAACAATCTTAAATTTGATAATTTTAGATTTTACCTTATGATCCGAATGTGTGGTGCTGAATCCTAAAAATTGCTTTTTCATGGCTATTTCTATGGCTTCATCATCATTTATATCCTTTACAAAAGTCCCTGATCCGCGTCTTTTTACTATCAGCCCCTCTGCTACCAGAAGATCTACGGCTTTTCTTATAGTAATTCTGCTGACATCATAATCTATACTCATTTCCCTCTCAAAGGGAAGCTGTTCATTAACTTTATATATTCCGTTTACAATTTTATCCCTTAAGTCCTGGGCTATTTCTTTATATTTCAACATTGAAAATCCTCCGAGTTTTATAATAAACATTATATATCATTTTTATGCCAAAAACAATTTTATAAGAATATTTGTTGATTTTTCAATGTTTCATATTTTCCCTATCCGGAAATTTTCCGATAATAATCCAGAATCACGGGTTTTATAATATTTGTAAATTTTTCATAACCTTTTTCCGATAAGTGAATTCCGTCCAAACTGTATTCTTTGCTTAATCTGTTATTTTCATCAAGCATTTCGGAAAATACATCTATATAAACTATATTACTGAAATTCACAAGCATTTTCTGTGTTTCTTCGTAAATCTTACGGATAAGCTCATTACTGCGTATTCCCTGTTTTGCTTCAAATTCTTCCTGTCTGTATTCCATATTCTGCTCCGGATTCCACGGAAGAGTCGAAATTAATGCAAAATTTACATTTTTTATGTTTATATCCAGCATCTCAATGAGATTTTTTATATTACAGGCTGTCTGCTTCGGACTCAGCATACATGTTTCTCCTGAATCATTAATTCCTATCATAAGTATAACAAGATCAGGCTGATATTTTATTACAGCTTCATCACAGAACCAAAGAAGACTTTCCGATGTAAAGCCGCTTATTCCGGAATTATATTTTGTCTCTATCTCCGGGAAGTATTTTTCTATATTATAGTTCTCTGTTATTGAATCTCCGTAAAAAACCAGCCCGCCTTTATTGGCTCGAAGATTTTTTTCTATTATTTTCCCCATTGTTTCTACCTGATAATCTCGAAACTGAAAATATCCGGAATTATACTTCATACTACACTCTCCTGCCTTTATTCTCTATGTCTAATCATCAAACCCGTTGTTTTTAGAAAGCTCATTAAACCACAATCCTGATTTTTTCAGCTGTCTGTTGCCTGATTCTATACTAAATTCTATTAAACCGTAACGATTTTTATATTCATTTATCATAGACCAGTTATCTATGGGAGTCCACATATGATAGCCAAAACAGCTCGAACCTTCCTGAATTGCCTTATGCACATAACTTAGATGTTCTTTAAAAAACTGAATTCTGTAATCATCCTCTATAACTCCGTTTTTATTTCTAAATTTATGCTCATCCTGAACACCCATACCATTTTCAGCAATAAAACATCTAAAATTGTTATATTCATTCTTCATTGTCATCAGCATGTCATAAATAGCTTTGGGATATATTTCCCAGCCTCTTGAAGTATTCATTTTTTTCCCCTGCATATCATAATAATCAAAAAATGATTCGGGAAGGAGTACTGAATCAGGATTTACAATATGCTCCTTTGCTTTTACCCTTCTTGGCTGGTAATAATTCAGTCCCAGAAAATCTATAATATTATTTTTTACAATTTCTTTATCCTGAGGCTGTGTTTCAGGCATTAGCCCGTTATCCTTCAGAAATTCTTTCAATTCTTCATTAAATTCCCCTTTTACAAAAGGATCAAGAAACGATCTTACAAAAATCAGGTCAGCAATTTTCGCTGCTTTCATATCTTTCTCATTGCTGCTTCTCGGATAAATAGGAGTAATATTCAAAACAGTAAAAATTTCTCCGCCCAGATTCAGCTTTCTGTATTCCGCTACAGCCTTTGAATGTGCAATAATCATGTTATATGCTACCTGTACTGCCCTTTTAAAATCAACAACATTCGGATAATGAAAATCATACAGATAACCGCCTTCTGGAGTAACAATAGGCTCATTAAACGTACACCATTTTTTTATTCTTTTTCCAAAAAGCTGAAAACAAGTTCTGGCATATTCGACATACGCCTCTACCACATCTCTGCTTTCAAATCCCCCTTCATTTTGAAGCTCTATAGGAAGATCAAAATGATGCAGATTCATAAAAAGCTCTATACCGTTTTTTTCAAATTCATCTATTACTCTGTTGTAATATTCCACGGCTTCACGATCCGCTTCTCCTCTTCCTCCCGGGATTAATCTTGCCCAGCTTATTGAAAATCTCAGGGAATTCAGACCTGCTTTTTTTAACAGTGCTATATCCTCTGCATAGTTTTCATAAAAATTTGATAATTTTCCGGGTCCCATACCATTGTAAAATCTGGTAGGAGCCTCTTCGAAAAACTTATCCATTGTTGTTTTTCCCCTGCTTGTGTCGGAACCTTCAGTCTGTAATGCAGAAGAAGCTCCGCCCCAGTAAAAGTTTTCCGGAAATAAATATTTCATTTTTCCTCCTTATTTGGCTTTTATGTATTTTGTTCTTTTGTCTTAAATTCTTTCTGTGAATAAAGAATAAACGGAATCCACAGCAGTACAACTGCAATAAAACATATCACCTGTACTACACCGCCCATAATTGAATTGGTAGCTAGAGTTCCGCTTATTCCCAGCGGCATTGTCCACGGTACGGCAACTCCTGTTGTTTTCGGCATTATTCCTGTTACTGTGGCAAAATATGCAATTGCCGCAGTAAGCGGTCCGCCTAACATCCACGGAATAGCCATAATCGGATTCAATATTACCGGAAGTCCGAATAAAGTCGGCTCTGCAATATTGAAAATACCGGGGATAAATCCCAGCTTTGCTACTTCACGCTGCTGTTTTATCTTACTTACCAGAAATATAGCAGTCAGTGCTGACAGTGCCCCCATCGATCCTACACTCACAGTAAACATTTCCACGAACTGTTTAGTTACAATGTGCGGCAGCGGAAGATTATTATTGTAAGCATTTAAATTTTCCAGAGATGCCACATTCCACACTGTATCCATGATCGGATTTACTACAAGATGTCCGTGTATCCCAAAAAACCAGAAGAACTGTACTAAAAATACCGCAATCATAGTTGCTGCAAATGAAGTTCCCAAACCTATTAACGGTTTTTGCAAAAATTCATATACGAAACTATGTATTGAATGAAATGAAGTTCTTTCAAAGATCAGGCTTATTATCATAAATGTAGTAAGCGTAATTGCACCCGGAATAATGGCTGAGAAAGATTTTGCAATCGCCGGCGGAACTTCTTTGGGCATTTTTATAATTATATTTTTGTTAATCATAAAACTATAAATAGTAGTAGACAGAATTGAAATAATTATAGCCACAAACAGTCCCTGTGCACCTACCAGCGAAGTAGGAATAACACCTGAAATAATATTCTCCCCTTCAAGTGTCAGTGAAAACGGTGTAACTATAAAAAATGAAGTAAGCGCCACTGCTGCTGAATATAAAGCCTCGGATGGTTTTTCAGGATTTTTGTATTTATACAGATAATATCCTATTCCCAGACTTATAAAAATAGACATTAACAACATGGAACTCTCAACGGAATGTCCGAACAGTTTCCATAGAACATCCTTCTTTTCAGCGGAGATCAATGGAAAATTGCTGATTACCAGTAGTATAGAACCGAACATTGTAAGAGGGAACGAAAGCATAAATGCATCTCTCAGACTTAACAAATAAATATTTTTTCCAATTTTTTCAGCAAATACCAGTAATATTTCTGAAAAAGCTTTTTTAGAACCAGAGCTCATAAATTATTTCCTCCTAAAATCTTTTTTCTGTTAAAATAATTATATCTCTTTTCTTTCAAAAGTCAATACTTTAAATTCAAAAGATATGTCCTTTATAATTTATAAAAATATAAAATTAAAAAAATAAATTGAATTATATATTTAAAAATATGTATTTTATGATTTTAAAAATAAAATATTTTAATCAAATAAAAATATAAAACAAATATTATATAAGAACAAAATAAATTTTAAAATTTTGAATTTTATTATGCCAATAAAAAAAGGAACCGTAAGAAAATCAACAGTTTTTTCTGTGTCTGTTCTTTGGTTCCGCTATATTTAATTATTTTTATAATCTTGGATCTATATCTTTTTCCTGAGAAACTTCAAACAGCAGATTAGCAGCTATCTGTCTAAAATCTGCATTATCAGTGCTTATTTTTGAAAAAGGAATTTTTAACAGCTCCTGTCCCAGTTCATACTCATTTATAGAGGCTTTTAGTTTCTTTCTTATATTTTTCTGTTTTATCAGCTTTTCATATTTATGCGGGAACATATAATCATATCCGTAAATAATAGATAAATATTCAGAATTTCTTACCTTCATATAAGGTGCTCTTCCTTTTTTCATTATTTCCGGTTTTATTACTATCCCCTCCATATTCCTGTCTATTGTCATTTTATTATAATATTCCCCGGCTGTTTTAAGACTGTCAGGATTCTTGAGATCTATTAACACATATTCATCATCTGTAAGAAACTTATACTTTTCAGATGTTTTCCATTCAGGAATCTCTTCTGTTCCGTCTTCATATATTATTTTCAGCAGATCAAACGGTTTATAGGAAATCTTTCCTTCAGTTCCGTACAACTCTACCTGTTTTTTGTAAATTTCCCCGGCCTCTATATGTTTTTCAAGAGAAACACGGCTTTTTTCAATACTGCTTATTACTTTATAATTCTGATAAACTGAATTTCCATACTTTTCTATCAGCTCTTTTTTTGAAATCACGGTCTGATCTTTTTTAAAATCTGTTTTATAATATTTTTCAGTTATTTTCTGCAGCTCGTCTTCAAAATTATTTTCCTTCAAAAATTTTAATTCCAGCTCCAGTGCCTTTGATATTGGTTTGAATTTCATATCTATAAGCTCTTTCCCCAGAGCAGTCCACGGCATTAATTCCCCGTCAAGAATCATCATTTTTATTTTGTTATTTTTCATATAATCAGCAAATTTTTCATTCATACTGCTGTATATCTCATGCAGATCCAGACTTTTTATTTTATATCCGTTACGGCTTACTGCAAAACACTGATCCTGCTTTGCAGACAGATATAGTGTACAGCGTGAGCCCATATATTTGGGCTGCAGCACTACTTTATCAATACCGTTTTCGATAAAATAGCCGAGTCCGTTCTCCAAGGACTCGAGATTACCGCTGTTTATATCTTTATCTGCCGGAGACATTGTTCCGGAAATAAAATTTATACGGTTTTCTGCAATATAATTTAATCTGTATATGTCATTTTCAGATAATTCATTTATATTTACATTTTTCCTCCTGCTAAATAAAGTCTCAAGCTTTTCCGAATCATTTCCTTCCAATGAAGCCGCACTGCTGTATATAGGTTTGAATCCGTTTATTACCACTGATGTCAGCCTGTTTTTATACACAGCTCCTGTATCAATATGACATTTATTTTTTATGGAAAAAGCATTTTTGGCAGCTATATGTCCGAATATATGATAAGGATTATTTCTGACAGCTTCTTCTGCAAGAAAACTCAGCTGTTCTTCTGTCGGTTTTTCTCTTTCCAGTCTAAAAGCTCTCTGTTTTTTTTGTGATTTATTATCCAGCTTCCCCAGATATCTGACTTTTGCCGGTGCATGTGTCACTATAAAGGAAGCCCCTTTAAAGCCTATTCTTTTTACAAAAGGCTTTGAGTCCAAAAATAGTTCTTCAAATTTTTGGAATAATTCACTGTCTTTTTCAAAAACAGGAATAGAATCAAAAAAATTATCCATTATTTCCTTTTCTACACCCTTAATATTTCCCTTTATCTTATTATATACAAAATTTTCATGATTCCCTTTCAAAAGTATAAAATGCTCTCGGTTTTCAAATAAAAATTCTGTGATTTCTCTGGTCTTCTTTCCTTTATCTATCCAGTCTCCAAGCAGAACAAATTTTGTTTCCTCTTTTACACTGTCAGAAATTTTTATTTTTCCGTTGTCCTGATAAAATCCGTAGCTTTCCGTTAATTTTATCAAAGTATCCACACATTCATGAACATCTCCGACTATTATGTATTTTATTTTTTCATCAAGAAGACATTTTGTATAAATTTCAAGATCAGTAATCTCTATTTGAAAATCTTCTGTTCTGTTTATTTTTTCTTTTATTCTGTGTATCTGACCGTAATTTTCCCTTGAAAGTGAAGGAAGAACCTCCTTTTTCAATCTTTGGATATGCTTGGTTATTACTTTTTTGCTTCTTTCTGACTTATAATATTCATCTCTGTTTTTATAGTCAAAAACAATGACTTCTATATTATAATGGTTCTTTTTGGCTGTTTCTATTACATTATTTCTGAATTCCAAAGACAGTCCTGTCGTATCCACCACTATAAATTCTGCGTTCACAGGATATGATGTTGCCATCTTCAGCTTTTCCTCCAAAAGCCGGAAAGCCTGCCCGCTTGATTCCATCATTATTTCATCATATTTATCATAATTATAGCCCAATATTTCCTGTCTTATGACATCTGATGACAGATACTGCACATTGGCATAAAAATTTTTCTCAGGAAGAGAATACTCCAGCTGCGGGATAAGTATATTTTTTGCAAAAGTACTTTTTCCGCATTCCGTGGGACCTACAAGTAAAAAAATCGTATGCAGCTGTGTTTTTATATTCATCTGTTTTCCTCCCTGTTGTTCCATATTCTTTTCACTATTACCCCTTGTGTGGTAGAAAGCCCGTCTACACTGTCCCCTATTTCCACATATGAAATTTCTGCTTCTTCCAATATATCGGAAATCCAGCTTTTGAACTCTTCTTTTCCAAATTCCCATTTATGATCATCATGTCTTAATTCTTCATTCAGTTCATAAAATTTGTTAAATTCCTGATTCGGGGTAGTGATTACCAAAGTTTCAAAGTTTATATTACGGCATATGGATTTTATTAAATTCCCTGCCTCTTCCAAAGGCATATGCTCTATTACCTCTGTCAGAATAACATCGCTTAACTCTCCGTCATAATCTTCAATGTATGATTCCAGCGACGGATAAGTAAATATATTATCCAGCTCTCTTTTCACTGCATTATTCCGTACTCTCTCGAGAAGTGTCTCATCAATATCCACCGCTATATATTCATGCTCAATATTTCTAGCAAAGCTCAGTGCATAAAACCCTTCTCCGCACCCTATATCTATAATTTTTTTGTCAAACTTCAGTTTTCCTTTTATAAATTCTCTCCTTTGATAAGCAGTATTTCCAAACTCAAATCTTATTCCGTATCTTTCGCTCTTTTCAAGCTCAGCCTTGAAGTCCCTGAATCTTTTTCTCGAAGTAAGAAAATTCTGAACAAACAGATTTCTTATATAAAAAGGTGCATCTATTATCTGGAGCGATGTTATATATTTTTTCAGCATGCTTTCCGGAATATCAATATATTCTTTTCCAAACATCGCAAAAAATAAGAACAGTACGCTGCTGACATGAACAAGATCCTCCAGTGTTCTTTCGGTGGTGATCAGAAGCTTATAACTTTTATCTGATATTTCCTCTATTTTAAATTCAAAATCTTTGAAATGCTTCTGAAAAAATTCTATATAATGTATTCTCTGTAAATGTATCATATTTATCATAAGAGTATGTTTAAAGCCTGCCGTATCCTGCACATTATCTTTCTTTACAAGACTTCCCAAAAATTCTGTTAACATATTCAGAGGAATCAGCGGCGAATTATATCTGGATAAATTCAAGTATTCAAAATCCTCGTCCGGATATTGTTTAAAAGAGATTTCGTTATCTGCATCCTTAAAATAAATATTATATGTCTCATCATCCGAATACCAGCCGTATGCTGTTCCCTTTCTGATTTCCCTGAAAATCATACCATTTCCCGGATTCTTCTTTATAAGAAATGAAAAATCGGGATTTGTTGATCTTAACTGCATAATTGCCATTTTTCTTCTTTTCCTTTCTTTGTATACTAATAATCTATTATAACAGAATTACCCCTGTTAATCTATTTTTATCATTGATTTTTTTCAGATAAATGTTTCAAATAAGAAAATTCAAAGATTATTATGCTATACTTTAATAACTATAATTAAAAAGAAAGCGGGGCAACAAATGAAAAGATTACTGTTTTTATTTATTTCGGTTTTACTGGTTTTCAGCTGCAGCAGCACTGCAAATAACTCAAAAAATAACATCTCCTCACTTGAGAATACTTCATGGAAATTAGTAGACATATCAGGAGAAAAGATCCCTCCAAAGCCTGACGGACAAAGATTTGGAGAATTCACCCTGAATATCGGTGCTGATTCAATAAATGGTTCCTCTGGAATCAATTCATTCTTCGGTTCATATACAGTTAACAATGGCAAGATTACTACGAAAGGAATAGCCGGAACTCTAATGGCAGGACCTGAAGAGCTTATGAAATTGGAAGGAAGATATTTAAAAGCATTAAATGATATTAAAAGTTACAAAATTATTAACAATACCCTTAAAATCGAATCTGATACTGACACATTGACTTTTCAAAAAGTCAGTCAGTAATTCCATAAAATGGTTTTTAGCTTTCTATAGCTTTAGATCATTTTTTATTTTTAATATTTCTTTTACTTTTCACCTCCAACGGATATACCCCGTAGTGTTTTTTAAAAATTTGTGAAAAATAACCATAATTTTCATAGCCGACCAGATTTGCTACTTCCGATACCTTCAGTCCGTCATCTCTAAGCATACTGTAGGCTCTGTCAAGCTTAATATTTTTAAGAAATTCATGCATTCCCATTCCGGTCTTTTCTTTAAATTTTTTACTCAATTCTCCTCTGTTCATATAAAACTTTTTGTGTATTTTTGCCAGTAGATCAGACTCATTATAATTATTTTCCATATAATCCACAACATCTTCAAATACATCGCTGTCATGACTGTCTATTTCAATAAGAGTCTTCATAAAAACTGTTATTATACCGCCCATACCCTCGTTTACCTTGGAAAAGGCAAAAAATTTCTTTCCCCACTTCGCTTCATATCTCATTACCAGATCAAGAATATTAAGAAGTTTTTCCTGAGTATTTCTTATGAATTTTTTTTCGTTGGGAACCAGATTTTCTTTTAAATAACGAACACATTTCTCTACTTCTTTGTCTTCGCGAAAATTTTCAAGATACCCCTTACTTAATACTAATATAAGCAGTTTTATTTTTGTATCCGGTTTAGGTATAAGTACTTCTGTCGAGCCTTTTCCGCCGTAACTCAGAAACAGCTCTCCCGCTTTCAGACTGTAGCTCTCTTCATCAGGATATTTTACCGTCATTACCCCTTCTTTTAAAAAACGGATTATTAAACAGTCTTCAAAATCTTTATTATTATATTCACAATAATTCTTCAACCTGGCTTCTACCTTAAGTAACTCCACACCTTCACACATTATCTGGTGAATGATATTTATTTTCTCATCACCATTTAATACATGATATTCCCTTTCCGTCAAACCTATATCCACTTCATCCACCATATGTTTAAGAGATTTCAGATATTGCTGACAGTAGTTTTTCATAATTTTACCTCCAAGCTTTATATTCGTCTAAAGGCAATTTTTATAATAATTTTTTATAGTCGGAAATTTTTCTTTCCCCTACTAATATACCCGATTTGAGTCAATTGTCAAGTTATTTATGCCTAACTTTTTATTTATAATCCAATTAATTTTATTATTTTATTAAGCTTTTTAAAAGAAAAAACTGCCTGATGGTATATCGGCAGTTTCTTTTATTTCAATAATTTATTTTCTGTGCTGAAATTTTGGACTGTAAACTGTAAGCTCTTCAAAGTCATATCCTCTGCTTCTGTAAGAATCTATTATCGGCTGCAGTGCATCTGCCGTAGTCATCTTTGCGGCACTGTCATGCATTAACAGATTTATTTTTGTTGCATTACAGCTTGTGGCATTTTTTACCAGTACATCAACAGGACGTTTATTCCCTGCTGCATCAGTACTGTCACAATTCCAGTCTTGATAGACAAATCCTTCATCGTTTAATCGGTCTATTATTTTTCTAAGTGTAGCTTTTTTTACTATTGCATTGCTGGAACCGCCGGGAAATCTGGTAACCTTCGCATCTACCCCTGTCTTTTCCATTACTGCATCGTGAATTTTATACAAATCTTTAAAAAATGCTTCTTCTGATGCATAAACTTCTTTATAATTATGAGAATATGTATGAAGTGCTATTGTATGACCTTCCTCCACTATCCTCTTATACATATCGGAATTATGTCCTATTACAAAAAAAGTGCCTTTTATGTTGTTTTTTTTCAGAATAGCAAGAATTTTTTCTGTATTCTGCGGTGTAGGACCGTCATCAAATGTAAGATAAACCACTTTTTTATTTGCCAGCTGCTCTGAAAGCTCTGACCTTAATGCTTTATTTTCCTCCTCAAGCTTTACTAATGTGTCATTAGTCTCTTTTTCCTTTTTATCAAGTGCTGCAATTTCTGTTTTTAAGCCTTTTATTTTATCCACAGTTTTTTTATTGTTAAGTAAAATACGTCCTGCATCTCCCAATGCAAAAATACTTACTGCCAACATAAGAAAGATTATTACTTTTTTCATCACTTTTTACCTTCTTTCAGCTCTTTCAGATCTTTATTCTCATCTTCAAATCTTTTCAGCTTTATCTCTGTGAGCTTGAATTGTTCTTCCTTTTCTTTTTTCTCGGCAAGTAATTTTGATACTTCTTTCTCATTGGCACCTTTTTTTACACTAACTACAAAATGTGAATAATATTCAGCTCCTCCTGAAATCATCACTACTGCTAACAATGTTACCACTACTTTTTTCATTTTTCCTCCTTGAATTACAATTTTACATACTTGAATAGTATCATCTATTTAAAATTTTTTCAATTATGTTTTGTTATGATTCCAATTTATATAATGCATTATAAATAAACGACCGTAAATCTTCCCGGAAAACATATATAATTTTTTTCTGTTTTTGAATATTTTATTTACTTATATATAATGTTTAATTTTTTTCTAAAAAAATTCTAAAAAAATTAACCGTATTTCAAATATAAAAGATATTTTTTGACTTTTCATTCTATTTTTAGTATAATACTATGATAAAAGAGTTATTTCTATATTACAATATAACTAAATTTTTTATATAAAGGGATGCCGACGGGTATTCTCTTTTTTAAATAAAATATATTAACTAAGGAGGAAAAGACTTGAACTTAATGTGGCGTTATGCAAAAAAGTACAAAAACTATATTTTCTTAAATTTTCTATGTGTATTTAGTTTCATTCTTATTGAGCTGGGACTTCCTACACTTCTAGCCAGAATAATTGACAAAGGTCTTGTTCCCAAAGACTTTGAAGTAGTAAAAACGACTTCTGTCTGGATGCTTGCTGTTTGTTTTGCCGGACTTATCGGGCTTATTCTGCTTGCTTTCTGCGGAAGTAAAATTTCTACCAGTGTAATAAGAGACATGCGTGATGATGTATTTGCTAAAATACAGGAATTCTCTCATGAAGAATATGATGACTTTGGTATCTCGTATCTTATTACAGCTACTACAAATGATGCATTTCAGGTAATGACTTTTATGCAGATGATGCTTCGTATGGGAATGGTGACTCCTTTAATGTTTATAGCCAGCTTTGTTATGATTATATATAAAAGCCCCTCGCTTTCAGTGAGTGTTATTTTAGCAGTACCGTTTTTACTTATGGGAGTTATCCTTATAGGAAAATTTTCTGCCCCTTTATCTGAAGCACAGCAGAAAGGGCTGGATAATATCAATACCAATCTCCGTGAGAATCTCACAGGATTAAGGGTAATACGTGCATTTATAAATGAAAAGTTTCAGGAAGGCCGTTTTGAAAAGATAAATAAGATATATTCCGAAACTTCAAAAAAACTGTTTAAACTTATGGCTGTACCTCAGCCCGGTTTTTCTTTTATCTTTAATATTATACTGGCTATAGTTATATGGTTTGGTGCCAGTCAGATTAATCTCGGACAGCTTCAGGTCGGTGAGCTTGTAGCATTTATCGAATATATTTTCCATGCTCTGTTTTCTTTTATGCTATTTGCTACAGTTTTCATGATGTACCCGAGAGCTGCAGTTTCAGCTCACAGAATAGAAAGAATCCTTGAAAGGGTTCCAAGAGTGACTGAAAATATAAACGGAATTACAGAATCAAAAACACATGGATATATAACATTTGAAAATGTAACATTTGCTTATCCCGGAAACAGTGACGAGCCAATTTTGAGAGATGTAAGCTTTAGTGCAAAACCCGGTGAAACAGTAGCTTTCATTGGAAGTACGGGAAGCGGTAAGTCTACGCTTATTCAGCTTATACCCAGATTTTATGATGTTACCAAAGGAAGAATAATAATAGACGGAGAAGATATCAGAGATTATAATCTAAGCTTTCTGCGTCAGAAAATCGGATTTATTCCTCAGAAGGCCCTCCTTTTTACAGGAACCATCAGTGAAAATATCCGTTATGGTAAGCATGACGCTACTCAGGAGGAAATTGAAAGTGCATCTAAAACAGCACAGGCCTTTGATTTCATAAATCAAAAACCTGATAAATTCAATGAATTTCTGGCTGAAGGCGGAAGCAACATGTCCGGCGGTCAGAAGCAGAGACTTTCCATTGCAAGGGCCATAGTAAAAAAACCTGATATCTATATTTTTGATGATTCATTTTCTGCACTTGACTATCAGACTGACGTAAAACTGCGTACAGCTCTGAACAGCATCACAAAAGAGTCTACTGTGTTAATTGTTGCACAGCGTGTAAGCACAATCATGAACGCAGATAAAATACTGGTTTTAAATGAAGGAAATGTTGTTGCAGAAGGAACACACAGAGAGCTCCTGAAAACCTGTGATATTTACTATGATATTGCCTCATCACAGCTTACAAAGGAGGAATTGGAATGAAAAAGATTATTTCAAATTTAAAACGTCTCGGAAAATATATAACTCCTTACAAGGGATATTTTATTCTGTCATTGCTGCTTACTGTCATTGCTGTCGCAGCTAACTCGCTCATTCCTTTTATCATAGGACTTGCTGTTACAGAAATGGCTTCCAATGTAGCCGATATGCTGAAAGGCATAGAAGGAGCCGGAGTTAACTTCCCGTATGTCGGTAAAATAATCATAATAACTTTAGTGATCGGCTTATTAAATCAGCTTGCCACATATTTTTCAAGCTTTTTTATGACTAATGTGGTACAGGGAAGTATGAAAGATCTGAGAACTGATATTGATGAAAAAATAAACAGACTGCCTATTTCATATTTTGACAGAAACCAGCAGGGAAATATTCTGAGCAGAATTACAAATGATGTAGATACTATAAGCAATGCACTTCAGCAAAGTCTTATACAGGTTGTTACTTCCATTTTAGGAATCATATTATCATTAATTATGATGCTTATTTTATCTGTTCCTATGACCTTGATTGCTGTATTGATAATACCTTTGTCTATTATAATATCAAAGGTTATCATAAAAAAATCCCAGAAATATTTCAAAGAGCAGCAAAATTCACTGGGAAACCTGAATGGTTATGTTCAGGAGGCTTATACAGGATTCTCTGTTATTAAGCTTTATAATAAAGAAAATGACACACTGGAAGAATTTAAAAATATAAATCACAGACTTGCAGGTTTTTCTTTTAAGGCACTTTTTAGCTCTGCACTTATAAATCCCCTTGTAGGTCTGGTTGTTAACCTGTCTTATACCAGTATGGCTGTATTGGGAAGTTATTTCGTTATTTTTGGTACTATGACAATAGGCGGACTGCAGGCGTTCATACAATATATCTGGCTTATAAATCAGCCGATCAGTCAGATCACACAGCTTACAGGAATTATACAAAGCTCGGGAGCCGCTTCGGAAAGAGTTTTTGAAATACTCGACGAAGAGGAAGAAGCTCCTGAACCTGAAAATGCTTTATTTCCTGAAAAAGTTGAAGGAAATATAAGTTTTGAAAATGTTTATTTCAGTTATAATAAAGAAAATGAACTGATAAAAGACCTCAGTTTTCAGGTAAAAAGCGGTCAGACAGTGGCTATAGTAGGTCCTACGGGGGCAGGAAAGACTACACTTATTAATCTGCTTATGCGTTTTTACGATATAGACAGCGGTTCAATAAAAATAGATGGTGTGGATACCAGAGATGTGAAACGTTCTGACGTTCGTTCTCTGTTTGGTATGGTATTGCAGGATGCATGGCTTTATCATGCAAGTATTTCGGAAAATATACGTTTTGGTAAGCTTGATGCTACGGAATATGAAGTAGTCGATGCCGCCAAAACAGCCAATGTACACCACTTTATCAGAACACTGCCAAACGGATATGAAATGGTTCTTAATAAAGAAGCAAGCAATATTTCTCAGGGGCAGAAGCAGCTTTTGACTATAGCACGTGTTGTTATTGCAGATCCTAAGTTTCTTATTCTTGATGAAGCTACAAGCTCTGTAGATACAAGACTTGAAGTCCTTATTCAGAAAGCCATGAAAAAAGTAATGAACGGACGTACAAGCTTCGTTATTGCACACCGTTTATCTACTATAAGAGATGCTGATCTGATTTTGGTTATGAATCAGGGACAGATCGTAGAACAGGGAACACACGAAACTCTTCTGGCAAACAACGGTCTTTATGAAAAGCTTTATAACAGCCAGTTTGAAGAGGATGAATAATTTATTTTTTCAAAAAGATAATTTTTAAAAATTAAAATATAAAAATTTTAAGAACAGATACCAGAATTATTATGTATCTGTTCTTTTTATATTTTACGGCTCTGACTTCCAATTTGACCATATCTTAAGATAAGCTGTAATTACACAAAATGAATATAAAAACAGATTATTCGCATAACTCGGAATAACCTGTTTTATTTTATATAAATATTATATTTTCTTTTTTTTCAGCAAATTTAGTTTCGAGCATTACTGAAAAGTTTTTCATCATTTCATTATCAAAATATTTAGCTTTCACAGGACAGGCTTTTACACATGCACAGCAGTGAATACACTTATTTGCATCTGCTATTCTCGGATTTTCAAAGCTTATTGCTGAAACCGGACATTCTTTTGCACATTTCATACAATCATAGCATGCTTCTCCTGTTTCAGGTGCTGCTACTATTCCTGCCGATCTTTCTTTATATGGTTTATTTCCAGAAACCTCCAGTATTTCAGCATCATTTTCATTTTTTATTTTTTCGGCTGTTTTTACAGCAAACTCTTCTGCTTCCTTCTGATCCTCTGTATCGGGTCGTCCGGTTCCTACATTTTTCGTATACGAGTGTTCACCTATAAATGCCCCTGCTGAAACCACTTTGAATCCTTTTTCAGTAAAAATATCTCTTGCCTCTAATATTGCATCATCAAAATCTCTGTTTCCATATACTGCCATAATAACTGCCGGATTACCATTTCCTTTTATTTTTTTTATTACCGGTTCAAGCAGCAGAGGAATACGTCCCCCGTATACAGGGAAACCAAATACAAGAATATCTTTTTCACCTAGTTCTATTTCCTTTACGCGTTCTTTGACCAACGTCAGGTCTGTTTCCTCTGTTTCTGCTTCAAAAATATCCGAAAGCTTTCCTGCTGTTTTTACAGTTAATTTTTTAGTGCCGTGTGTAGGGCTAAAATATACCGCTCTTATTTTTCTTTCCATTTCTCTTCACCTCTTTATCTTCCAAAACTTCAAAATTCTCTAGTTTTCAGTATAGACATAAAGCTATTTTGAATTATTTTATCTTCTTCTTTGTTTTCAGACAGTCGTTTATATGCATTACATGATGTCGTGTAATAGGGAGCAGCAAAAGCCCTGCTACCGTTTTCTTCCCCCAAAATTCCACAAGCCATACAGCATCCGGCTTTTCTGAAACAGCTTTTTCATCCAGAATTCTCTGGAGACTCTTATCGTTCATTTTTCTTTTCATATCCTTAAATGTAAGATTCTTTATGATTTCTCTTGTTTTTTTTCCCACAGCCGCTCTGTAATTCATTAATTCTTCCCTGCTTATTGCCGCGCTGAACTCTGCTATCTCTTCAGCAGTAAGTGCATTTCCAGTATCAGTTATTATACTTTTTGTTTTTTTAAGCCAGTTATCTGTATTAATTACCTGTACATCATCAGCGATAAGAATATTGGCACATATATCCTCGATACGGGTTATATGCCAGATATTATAAGCCATTGTTCTTCCTTTATATGACGAAGAATAGTTTTTAAATCCATCATCGCTTACACCAGATAAGACTTCCTCCAAAAAAGAATACTCCCCGCTTCCAGAAACCTCAGGCATATGAACTATTGAATGAAGCTTCAGACAAAGCTCAATCGTTTCCTGAAAATCCCCCTCTTTTTTTATAATGTCCCTTAACCTTGTCTGTTTGGGATTCCAGTCATTGTTAATACTAAACATATAAAAAACCTCCAGAATGATTTGATTATAATAAATTATTAAAGTTTATACTTTCTATTTTATATATTCTTATTTTATATTGTAGTCGTTTTTCTCAGCAAAAACAAGATAATTATAATATATTTTTTCTATTTTATGTATTCTTGCAGCATTCTGTTTTATATTGCAGATGATTTTTTCAGCGGCAAAACAGCAGTTAAAAATAAGTTATCACCCAGCTGTATTTATGCTTTTCATTCTTATTATACATAATAAAAAGTTTTCTTAACAGGATAAAGGATACCGCTCACAAAAAAGAGCAGAATAAATCTGCTCTTTTTGTATTCTGAAAAAACATTGGTTTAGTGTTTATAAGTATGTTATTATATTTTCATCAATATTACTTTTTATTATTAATCTTAGCTCATCAATTTCATTTTTATTCAAAGCTTCTATATTCACACATAAGCCCTGATACGGTATTGTAAATAAGAAACAATATTCATCTGTAAATACCACCTTCATAAAAATTTCCCATTTCATTTCTGACTCAGTATATTCACTTACTATTTTTACTTTTTCTTCGCCAAAGTAGTATTTCATCTCTGTAAAATACTTCTCATTATCTTTATTTTTTAAAAATTTATTTATTTTAACCTTAGCAACTACTTTATTTATAAAGAATAATAATATAAACATAAAATAACAATATAATCCAAATAATAATTTTAAATCATTATGTTCTTTTATACTCACATATATTGAATAAGTTCCATAAAAAAAAGATAGCAGCATTATTATATAATTTAACACTCCCCTCTTCGAAAAAAATTTCTGCGAAACCTTATTAAACATAATCAAGTCTTTTTTAGACGGTTTATTTATAACAATTATTTCATTAATCATCAAAAGCTCCTTTCTCAAATTTAAAAATTTTCATTTTTTTACTATATATTATAATATATAAGTGAAGTCTATGTGAAGACATCTAAAAAAAGGCTTCAAAGACTCTTTGATAAACATGATTTTTCTTCACGCCTCTCTGTTAATTATTTTATAATCCTGCATTTTGATTATTATCCCTTCTTCTTTTGTTTGTATATTCAAAAATAAAGAATTTTTATAATGTTTTCCATATTATATTGTACATTTTTTTGGAAATAAAATTTAAAAAACCTGTATTTTATTATAATTACATAAAATACAGGTCAATTTCTTAAATTCACTTTTCTTTTCCTACTTTCTAATTCAGAGCCGTTGTTCATCTCCTTAATATAGTTTATCTCATTTTTTCAAATTGTCAATAGCAAAATTTTTTATTTTTTTATTTATATAGATACTGCTGCTTAAACATGTAATAAAAGAGAACCCGATCACTCAGGTTCAAAGCAGTTTAGGGATACACATAAAATTATGTACACTCTTGAACTGTATCAATTTTTTTTATTTTTCTATAAATTTATTCTTCTTCTATATATCATAAAACTCCCCTTTTATTATTTCCAAAGCCTTATCCAGCCTTTCTTCATAATTTCCCGATATCATTTTTACTTTATCAGCAATATTATATTTTTCGAGTAATTCTGCCAGTATTTTTTTTCCTTTATTCCGTTCTTTATCACTGCCGTTTTTTCGTAATCCGTCATCTACCCACTTTACATCATTTTCAAGATACAGCCACAAATCATAATTTTGTCTTTTTATAATTTCATCAATAGCAGGATCTTCCTTACCCTCGTATAATTTACAATAAAACTGTGTTACTATTGCTTCTGTATCTATAAATACTATTTTATTAGAATGCCTTACTGCCTCTGCCTCAAGCTTCTTCTGATGCATTGCTATTTTTATGTAATCCCCGTACTCTAGGTTATCCTCATTTCCGCCGCATTCTTCATAAACATAATTTCTGCCATATTCCTCAGCCCATGAAGTGTTAAAGGCTTTTGCAAGAAATTTTGTAAGAGTTGTTTTTCCGCAGGATTCAGTTCCTATAAGCACTACCTTTTTGCAGAAAAACGGTCTTACTACTGCCGGAAGATACTCCCAGTTTTTATAAGGATTTTTTCTTATCTGTGTTCCTGATATATTATATCCGGTTCTTTCAGGATCAATTAATATATGCTCAACCTCAGGAAGAAGCTCTTTGAAAAAACTATCATAAGATGGTTCCCCGGAATAGACAAAATCTATTTTTTCAGGTACAGTTTTCTTTAAAAGCCCTACAAACTCTTTCCAGCCGTCAGGATATGCAGGAATGCTGCTTTCATCCAGACTTCTTATCTCAATATGCGGAATATCCTGATAAATTGTATGAAGCCATCTTAACCTGTCTTTTACGGTAATTTCGGGAATTCCATATTCTTCACACATTTTTTTATCCCTGCTGCTGTGACATACTACTACTATCAGCTTATCTGTCTTTGTAGAACTTCTGTTTATAAAATTTACATGCCCCAGATGCAGAGGCAGAAATTTTCCTATGATAACTCCTGTTTTCCCCATACTTCCCTCTCCCTTCTATAAAGCTTCGCCCAGTTGTACAGACCGTAAACAGCGTTCACCAGATATGCAATCCACATTATTGTTATATTATAATCTGACTTTATAAAGAGCCACATATATATTGCCACAATATCTATCATTATCCACACTATCCACTGTTCTATATATCTCTTTACCATTAGTATCATTGCTGTCACTGATAATACAGTAGTAAACGAATCAGCCATCGGAAGAGTATTATTAAGTTTTTTCAGTATTATCCCGTATACTATTACTGCTATTCCTGACAGTACTGACCATAGTATAATTTCTTTTGCCGTCATTCTTTCTGCTTTCACTTCTTTGCTTTCATCAATATTTACATTGTTTCTTCGCCACATCATAAAACCTATTATCTGCATGGGAAGAAAATAAAGTATATTCAGCATAGCTTCCCCGTAATATTTTGAGTTATAAGAAATAAAACCATATATTACCACATTTATAATACCAAAATAATAATTTGATATTTTTCCTTTTGCCACAAGTATGACAGAAAGCATCCCTGTTACCGAAGCTGTAAAGCCTAAAATCCCTTCCTTCGAATAAATTAATACTGCTACATTAATCAGAGTAAAAATTATAAGCCAGCTTTTTTCAAATAAATTCCAATCTTTAAATATTTTCATAAAAACTCCCCGTTTCTCTATTTTATTTTTTCTTCAAAACTCCCGTTATGCTATTCAAACACCAGATATTTACTTTCTATATCTTCCGAAAGCCATACATTGTTTTTGGAGATATAAAAATTTTTACCGTTTCTGTACATTTCCCCCGAAAGTACTTTTATTATATATGCCTTTCCGTGCCTGCTCCCTACATTATATGCCGTATCATGATCTTCAGATAAATGTACATACTGCCTTTTGATTTTCTTTATTCCATCAGCCTTTATTACAGACAGATTTTGTACAGCTGTACCATGATAAAGAAATTCCGGCGGCTGCACCGGCTTCAGCTCCAAATCTACATCTATGCTGTGTCCCTGACATGCTCTTATCCTTTTATGATCTTCGCTAAATTCATATCTTTTTTTATTATTCGTTTCCACAATTTCATTTAATGTGTCATAATTTATTCTTCTTCCTTTTTTATTCATACCGCTGATCAGCTCTTCCACGTCAGCCCAGCCGTTTTCATCCAGCTTCAATCCTATTGTTTCCGGAGAATGTCTTAGTACCAGACTTATAAATTTCCCCAGCTTTACCAGATTATTTGCCATTTTTTCCTCCTTCCTCCTTCAAAATATCCTCTCTTAATTGTGTCAATATTTCTCCGAGATAATTTTTCCCACGCCATTTGCTTCTTCTTTTACTGTCAGGATTCTCTTCGGAAAGACCTATCCCCCATATAGTATCATAAGGACTTGCTTCTACCAGTGTTTTACCTTTTGTTTCCAGCAGTGCACTTTTTAATCCCTCGTTTTGTGTAAATTTGGCGTAATTCCCGTTATACACTATATTTTTACACTGTCTTTCCCATATATCCTTATTAAAGTTTTTTACCTTTCTTCCCAAATCTTTTTGTTCTCTAGGGCTTTTCGCTTCAAGTATTTTTGCCGCAATTATTTCATCACCGAATAAAACAGCTTTCATATACATCATGTACTGTTCTGCACAGTTAAACGACTTTCCTTTTACTTTAAATCCCTTTTTGTACCATTGTGAAAAAGGTGAATCACTTTTCCAAAAAAATTCAAATTTTTCCATTTTTATCTTCATCTCCTTATTTTTCCTTATACATCAATTCTAAGTCTTTTTATTACTTCAGAATCTTCAATCCTCAGTTCTTTTTCCACAGGCAGGTATTCTTTTATATCTTTGCCCTCATCTCTCATTTTCTTAATCTTTCTTACCATTGGTGTAATATCCTCTATATTTACAATCCATTTTTTTATATAGCTTTCCACGATTTCGTCCTTCAGCCCAAGCTGAATTGCCCTGAATTCCAGCGGACTGCCGAAAATATTTCTCTCAGGATCCCATTGACATCTTCCTGAAAAATTTCGTTTATCCAGCTCCCATTCTTCGGCTTTTTCATAAACCTTCCTGTCATAATGTGATAATACAGAATTTTTTAATATTGTAAGAAACCCGTCTTTTGTAATATCTATGGCAAGAATTCTTTCCTGACCTTCCTTTTCAGCCCATCCTGCCCTGTACATCATCCATAGAAACGACGGTTTTATCCATGTCATTCTTGTTCTCTTAAAATGACTGCCGAATGTGCCGAGTTCCAGGGCTTCATCAGCTATTTCATTTCTATATGCCTGATAAACCCTTACTGTATCATCATCATAAAGTGCATTTATTTTTCTCATATTTCCTCCTTGTGTTCAAATATCACTTACCTTGGAGTTAAATTTGAAAAGTCTTGACGGCCTGTGGCCTGCTTCATCTGAAAATTTTTCTGTTTCTGTTACCAAATCCTTTATTTTTCTTCTGAAATTAGCTTTTATCAGTTCTTTTCCCAGTATTATTTCATATACTTTCTGTAACTCTGTAAGTGTAAAATATTCCGGCATTAAATTGAAAACCAGATTTGTGTATTCTATTTTATTCCGAAGTCTCATTAGTGCATATCCTATTATTTTAGCATGATCAAAAGCAAGCTCACCGCTTTCTGCTATTTTTATCCTGTTTTCCCCGCGCTCTTCATTATCAAATATTAATCCGGCATTCAGGACAGTTTCTCCGTTATCAAGTTTGATATTGAATTTTCCGTTATCCAAAAATTCATATGTAAGCTTAAACCATGAAACTGCACTTGCATCTGTAGCAGCTTTCAGCTCTATATTTTCAGGTTTTATTAACGCCATATATGCAGTACTGATTATTCTCATTCTGGGATCACGTTCTACATTTCCGAATGTATACAGCTGCTCCATATACAGATCATCAAGGTTAGTCTCTTCTTTTAATTCCCTGTAGGCACTTTCTTCCACACTTTCATTTATTCTTACGAATCCTCCGGGAAGTGCCCAGTTATTTATAAAAGGATGCTCTCCTCTTTTTATTAATAATAAATATAAATTTTGTTCAGGATTTTTTCTGTAATTCCCGGTTTTTGTCTCAAATATACTGAATATCACATTATCCACAGTAACTGACGGTCTTTCAAATTCCGAAGGGTCATAATTTTTCAGGAATTCCTCTTCACTTATATGTTTCTTCTCTTCCTCTGCTTTCATTTTAATACCTCCTTTTTTGATATTATCTTTTTGATATTATCAAATATATAATATCATTTTTTTTGAATATGTCAAGATATTTTTTATCACCATAAAAAAAGAACTGCGTCTATATCGCAGTTCTCAATATTTTGAGTATACTTATTTTTTATTAAAATCATTTGCCGAATATTACTTTGTTTCAGAAATTTTATTTATTTTATCTATTAACAGATTTTCGTCATCTGTGAATACCATATCGGATATTTCCACATACTTTTCGGGTTTATACCATTTATACTTATTTTTATAATAAGCTTGGAGCTTTTCGTCCTTAAAGCTATAACCTCTTAATGCATACGGAAGATTTCTTATATATCTTAATTCCTCTTTTGAATACTTCCCTAAATCTTTTGCTAAATATTGTTTTGTCTCTTTTCTTACTTCTATTATTGCATCTGTTTTTTCTCTAAAAGTCTCCGCTTCTTCAGCTGATACTTTTACATCTTTACTAATCGGAATATACCAAAAAAACTGCGAAAAATATTTTTTTAATCCGGGATCGGAAAAATCATATCCTGCTGCTGCATATGGATAATTTCTCAGTATTCTCAGTTCTTCCTCATTTCGTGCATAGATATCCTGATTATAAATTCTTCCGTAAAGATATGTAAGATCATCTTTATACAGGTTCTTTCCCTTTGACCGCGGAAGCATATCCAGCCTGCCGGTAAAAAAGTCTATATCAAGTATTTCTATATCAAAATCCGGTGAAAAATTTTTAGTTTTATATCTTACATAACCATTTTTTATTTTTACAAAAAAAGTATCTGGCTTTTCACCGGTATACAGCAAATACTTTCCGCTTTCTATTCTTCCTTCACCGAATACCTCCCAGTCTATTTTTTTATTATTTTTCCAAAAAGTATAAGGAAGCATAAAAAAACTGTTTTCTCCCATATCAATAACAAGCTCAAAATCATCTACCCTTTTATTTTTCCATTTTGAAATTGTTGTTATTACATAAGCATAGTCCCGTCCGTCTATACCGCCGGAACCGCTGTAAATATAGCTGTGCTCTACTACATTATCACCTTTTTTAAACGGCGCATCAAAGTAATAGACATAGCCTGTCACATCATGCTCGGCTGATTCTTCCATTTCCTCCGCTGCTTTTTTCAAAGCCGAATTTGCAGCAAATGGTGATTTATCAAAGTTTTCTACTTTTGAAATTACTTCCTGACCATTTACCATGGTTTTAAAATCAGTCATAAACAATTCTCCCTGCTGCTGGTCAGGCGGGGTTATAAAGCCTATTTTCTTTACCTCATTTACAGGACTGTTAAAAACAAACCTTACATTTATTTCCATTCCTTTTTCTGTGAGCTTCATAACTATTTTTTCACTTTTTATGGAAACGTCGGAAATCTCAAGAGGTATAAGATGTTCACCCTCGGAACCAAACTCCCAGTCATTGGAAAAAACCGCAAAACATAATAATGTTAATATCAAAAAAATTAATTTCTTCATTTTATCCTCCATTTTTAAAAGCTTCATATTTTCTGCTGCTTTATTTTTCTGAAAGTCCGAATTTCTTTTTTAATTCTCTGGCTTTTTTTGCAGTTTTCGGACTTGTATTTTTGAGATTTGCCAGTATTTTTTCATTTATTTCATTTTTATATGATGTTTTTTCATAAAACTCCTCAAATATAACGAACATATCATAAAGAAGCAATGCCTTTTGATTCTCTTTAAACTCGCATATTTTCTCCATATTCAGATAAAGCTTCATTACCTTATCAATATAGTCAGGACGCTGTCTCAGAATTTTTCCGGTACTTGTTACACAGTCTCTGGCTGTTGTGATCTTCCTGTCATTAATAAACATAAAATATTTATCAGAAATTTTATCGAAAAGCTTTTCTTTATCTGCCGTAATAAGATTAGAGAGCATAACCACGCCTATAGTCCTGTGATAAGAATTTTCATGGTCAAGCAGCTTTTCGAATTTTTTCCAGTCTTTATAGAATAATTCCGGATTCCTGCTGCTTGCTTTATCAAGAATATAATAACAATGATAATAAACCATAATATATCTGTTAGTTATCATTTATAAGCCTATAAACAAGCTTTTAGACACTGTTTTGTATACTACGAGTATATTTATAAAATGTGATATAATTCCGAAACATTTTGTATATTATAATAAAAAAGACTAGAAAAATCTAGTCTCAAGTTATAGTAAACAAAAAAATATAATTTATTTCTTCTGAATCATCACTTTATATCCCATGCAATTTGTAACATATGTATTAGGTGGAGTTTCTATATCCTTAGCATCTCCATCAACTACAATTGATCTAAAACTTTCATTTTCGCTTTTATGTATAATATCTCCTTTACTCTCTATAAATCTCATATGTAAATTATCAGATTTATATTCTCCCAGTATTCTGTCATCTACAAGTTTTATTATCTTAGCTACTAAATGATCTCTTAAACTTTTTTCATCTATATATGGAAGAACCTGCAGAAGTAATTCTGCCTTTTTATTTTGATCAGGAATGTCATCTGATAGCTTATTCTCTGCTTCAGGTATAAAATCATCAAAATAAGCCAGTATTTGAGGTTTAACTTTATCATATATCTTCATCTTTTTACAGATATTTATAACTTCTTCCCGGTATAAGATTGTCATATGTGATAGTCTTTCAGATAAGTTAGGATTTTCTTTTTTAAAATTTATCATTTCATAATTATTTATAATTGTTTTCTTTTTTCCAGCGTAATAATGAACATTAAAAATGGTACTCTTCGTAATTACAGATAAATCCTTTATGCTCATAACAGGAACACCATTATAGTATTTTTTTATTATTTTATGTTCTTTTGGTTTTGGTAATGTCAGCTGGTTAGGTTTATTATCCAAAAAAGCTGCTGCAAGAACATCTTTTGCACGTAGTTGATATTCAAGTAATTTATCCTTCAGCTCTTTACTGAATCTTGCTGGATTTATTTTAGCCAACCATAATGGCAGGTAGTCAAGTTCTATCAGTGATGTACTTTGAATCACTCCATTTGTTATAAGGGGATAGATTTTTTTACCCCCTTTCAAAGTCTCGTCTTTATTGAACTTATTCACTATATATTTTCTTTGACTCTCTGTTAACTTAAGACCATTACATATATGTCTCATACTCACATAATATTTATTTTCAATTTTTACTGCTAATAAGTTAGCTCCATTAAATTCTACTTCTTTAAATTATTTCTTTTTTATTAGTTCTCCGCAATTATAGTAGTAGTTTCTATCTTCTGAATCGTAAGCACTCCCATTATTTAAATATTTATCTTCTTCATAAACTATAAATGTGTCAGAATCCGAACCTTCTAATTTTTCACCACGATAATATACCCTAAATTTGTCTTTTGAATAACCATATCCTAATGTTTCAAAGCTATTTGGATCAGATTCCGTTATTTCAAATTCAAAATAATAAACTCTTCTTTTATCTTTGGTATAAATAGAATTTAGAACTTCAAAGCTAACTGAATCTACCCCTGTTATCACTTTTCCTGCGAAATATGCTTTATTTTTATCTTTACTAAATAAATCTTTTAAAACCTCAAAACTTATTGGATCTGATTCTTCTATTTCAGATTTCCAATAATAAACTCTATTTTTATCTTTTGAATAAGGAAACTCTAACTTTTCAAAGCTTTTTGAATCTGAATTTTCCAGTCTTTTGCTGAGAAAATAGCCCCCATTTTCATCTTTAGCATAATTATTATCCAATATTATAAAACTTCTAGCATCTGCATGGTCTAATAACACCAGATGATCATTTTCATAATAAAACACTTGATTTTTTTCTATTTTATATTCACTGAATGTAAACACACTAAATATTGTGAATAGAAACAACTTTTTCATTTTTTCTTCCTCTCTCTTTAAACTATATTTGATTATATCATAAAATTATAAAATCGACCCTAAATTTCAACAAAATAAAAAGCACCCATGTAGAGTGCTTAGTTTTATTATTGTAATTTAATAAATTTACTACTTCCAAATGCATCCCAAATGATTGTTTTGTCAGCATAATCTGCAGGTATTTTATATACTAATTTAGTTTTTTTAGATAATTTAGGATTTACTTCCTCTAAAAAAGCCCCATATCCTTCAGTTAACAAAGTTTCGTCATTCTTAATTTCAATTTTGTCATCTCCATCACCTAAAATAAGTTTTCCTGCACTAACTAATGATTTGCTTTCATTAGCAATATTTTTAGCACTTACATCAACAATTAAATATTTCACTCCATCTTCTTTATCAAGTGAAGTAATTGAGTTAATTTTTTGCGAATCAATAGCTTTGATTCCACTAACTGTGACTTCAAAATTATTAGTTGTAAAAGGTTCTCCTATTTTACCCATTTCTTCTTCCTTTACCTCAGCAATTTTTTTTGTGAAACTTCCACTACCTGAAGAAGATGAATCTCCTCCGACACTTCCCACAGCTAAAATTACAAAAACAATGATACCAATAACAAGCAATACTTTCTTTTTCATTTCTTATTCTCCTTTATATTTAATTTTATTACAAACATAATAGTCAATATACAAAGTATTATAATAATTAAATCCAGAATATCAAATGTACCTGGTACGAACCATAATTGAAGTATTTCAACAGCAGCACTGATTGTCCCCAGTAATGTATAAATAAACTTATTTTTAAAATACAAACTTAAGAACGCTATGAATGAATAAACCCATAAGCCATCTGGTAAGGAATATAAAATATAGTAAGGTATATTCTTTTGGTATAAAACTGTATATTTTCTTATAAAGTGTATAAAACCATCTATTTTTAAAAATTTAAACCATGAAAACATTAATAGATCACTGCTTCTAAAAAATACATATATTGTACCACCCAATAAAATAGGGAGAATTATATTAATAATTACAAATTTTAATTTCAAATTATTAATATAACTCCCCATTAATAAAAGTCCTCCTATAAATACTATTTAAAATTCAATTTATTGTAACATAAATTAAACTTATTGTAAATACACAAACCTTCCTATAAAATATTTTATAAATTATTATAGCATAAGTTTAATTTATTATAAATAAAAAAGAGCCTTTATAGCTCTTTTTTTAATTATGGTAAACAATGACTACAGAGTTTCCAACAACAACAATATGATCAATTACATACTTGTATTCTAGCAATCGAACAAGTTGCTTCCCTGCTTCTGCAGCAGTAACTGTTACTGAATAATAACCTGAATAACTTATTATATTGAAAATTAAAAATAATGAAAAAATGATTTTTTTCATAATACCTCCTAATATTTTATTGAACGCCAGGAAACATATTAACAAATTCAATTTTAAAGTCAGAATTTACATTTACAAATTCAACTGTAAAATCTGATAACATATCTACAAACTCCCATTTACCGCAAGAATCAGAAAACATTTTCACTTGTTCAACCTTAAGATCCGCACCACTACTAACTACCTCTACTTTAAAATCTGCCATAGATGATACGACTCTTACTTTTCCATATAATCTTTTTCCATTTAGTATACAGTCTCCACTAATATTTCCTGAAAAAATTACTGCTCCAAATAACAAAAATATAAAAACTCTTTTCATAATACCTCCTGATATTTTATTACATTTTACACCATAATTATGACATTTATGTGAATATAGAAAAAAAGAACCCTCTCAGATTCTCAAAATATTTATTTAATTCTTCAAATTAATTGTATATTTAAGAGAGTTACTACTGGATTATGAGTCCAACTCCCTTTTGCTTGTGTGCAAAACATATTTGCAAAACTATTCTAACATTTATCATTAAATGAATCAAGAAAAATATGAACTTGAATTTTGATTGCTTTACTTTAATAAAAAACCTGTATTTTATTATAATTTCTATAAAATACAGGTTAGGTTCTTAACTTCAATTTTCTTTTCCTACTTTCTAAATCAGAGCTATGCTTCATCTCCTTAATATAGTGTATCTCATTTTTTTAAATTGTCAATAGTAATATTTTTTATAAAAAAAGAACCTAATTACTCAGGTTCTTAAAATAATTCTTTCAAATCTGTGACAGCTCTTTCTTCGAACTGCTCCATCTCTATTTCTATATTTTTTTTACTCGGCTACCTCAAAAATATATATAAAAAAAAACATCTTTAAAAATGTCTTTTTTTATATTAATATGGTGTTATTTCTATATATTCAGGTATTAAAGAATTGATATCAATTGTTTTATCTTTCATTTCTATCATCTTTGCACCTTCTGGAATTCTAGCTCTACTCATATAAATTCCATGATAACAAAAATTACACCAACTTTGTAGATATCCAATTCTATCTATTTTAGAACCTATATATAAATAACCGACACCTTTTTTACCACAATATGGACATATTAAAAAATCAAACTTATTCAATTCATTAAGATTTCCAGGCAATAATTTTAACCATTTATCAAATATTTCTTTATTAGTATATTTTTTCTTAAACATCTACTTCACTCCACTCTTTGCTTTATATCTTGCCCACCAAAGACCTTCAGACCTTCTCACAACATTTTCAAAATTTTGAAGTACCCATATATTCTCCTCTCTAATCATTAATAATTGAATATACTTTATCTCCAACCTTAATATGAGCAATACTTTCTGAATCATTAACAAGAATTCCAAGAGATAAATTACCTGCAATAGATGTTGATATTCTAATATCTTTTATCCAAAACTTATAAAAAACATCAGACTTAATTAGTATCTCACTTCCTTTGTTCCCAATATCTAAAGCTTTTTCCTCACCATTTAAATCCACAGAACCAGAAATAATATGTCCTTTTTCCTTTAAATAAACAATCGAACCAATAGTCATAATATAACTTATATTCATCTCTATATCCTTTCAAAACATTATCTTTCATTTATATCTAAGAGATGTTTTACATCTCTTAATAATATATTTTCATTTCTTAATCTCTGAATACCATCTCTCAAAAGTATTGTTCTTTCACTATTAGTTAATCCTGGTGCAAAACGTACCGCTCTAATACTTGCTTGAGCTTCATCTAATGCAATATTTTTAGGATATGAAACCAACCCTCTTCCTTTTCTAGCCATTCTCCTTGAATAAGAGCAGTTCCCTTTTTGGCAGTTTCATAATGGATCGGTCCCCAAATTTAGGACCACTTTTTTACTTAACTAGCTCTATTTATTTTAATTTCTTTTTTTAATTGTTCTTCGTATTCTACTGGACTCAAATATCCCAATTTCTCCTGTATTCTCTTCCTATTATACCATGATTCTATATATTCAAATATCCCTTGTCTTATTTCTTCCAAATTTTTGAACTTTTTATGATGTACATATTCCTTCTTCAACGTTGCATGAAATGACTCTATACACGCATTATCATACGGATTCCCTTTTCTAATTCCAATTTATTTTCCTTACAATATTTCCTATATTCTTTACTCAAATATTGACTCCCTCTATCTGTATGAATTATCGTCTCTCTTACACTTCCTCTCATGTAAGTCGCCATTTCTAATGTCTTCACTACCAATTCTACATCCACTACTTTTCCTACCTTATGTGATATTATTCGATTGCTCTTCAAATCCATTATACTTGATAAATAACACCGGCCTTCTCTTTCACTATGAATATATGTTATATCACTTACCCACTTTTCATTCAATTTTTCTGTGCTAAAGTCTCTTTTTTAGTTTATTCTTTATTTCCCCTCTTTATTAGTTCTATATACTTTATATTTTTACTATTATCGAAAATAGTCTATTTTCTCTCATTAATCTTTTCACTCTTTTTAGATTTACTTCTAGTTTTAACTTTTTTAACTCTACATGCACTTTTTTACTTCCGTATCTTTTATGACTTTTTTGCCATATTAATGTTATTTGTTCTAATAATATCTCATTTTCTATTTCCCGCTGATTTTTCTTTTCTTTTTGATTATAGTAATAGCTGCTTCTTGATACTTCCAATATTCTTAATAGCTTTCTTTTACTATGCTTTTTTGATAATTTTTCTACTATTTCATATTTTTCTTTTAATTTCAGCATCTCATTAATATGGCTGTAGCCTTTTTTAAAATTTCTATTTCCTCTTCTTTTTCATTTAATTCTCTATCTTTTGCTTCCAGTAATTTCTTTAATTTCACAATTTCTAAATAACTTGTTTCATCTTTATACTTCTCTTTTATTTCTTTCTTCTCTCGTTTTAACCATTCTCTTATTGTATTTGAACTTACTCCATACTCCTGAGATAAATACTTTTTCGTCTTCCCTTGAATATACAGTTCTACTATCATTTTCTTAAAGTCTTCAGTATACCTTTTCCCTAAGTTTTTTTCCATTCCTATCACTCCCAATTTTTAGTTTATCACAACTTCACTTTTCTTCATACTCGTTGTCCTAAAATTTGGGCCCGATCCAAAACCTAAATTACAGAAATAATATAATTAACTTGCTTTTTTATTTTATATATTATAAAATTTAAGTGCTAAAAATTTTTTTATTTTTAACAGATTATACTTTTTGCATAATCTGTGTGACGGGCTGAAATGCCCGTTTTTTTTTTCTTTCCAGTTATATTCCTATTCTCTGAAATATGTTGACTTTTTTTTAAGGTACCTGTAAGATTTATATATAAATAAAATTATGGAGGAAATACCATGAATGAAAAAAAAAGAAACCTTTCCAGCCAGTTTGCTGCTTTGACATGGCTTATGCATAAATATCACCAGCGTGGTCATCATAAATTATTCGGTCCCGGAGTTTTACCGCACAGAGGGCAGGGAAGGGTAATAAAGCTTCTGAAAATACATCCCAAAATTAACCAGAAAGACCTTTCTTATCTGCTTGATATCCGTCCGCAGTCTTTGGGCGAGCTGTTATCCAAGCTGGAAAAAAACGGATATATACTTCGTACTCCTTCTGAAAATGATAAAAGAGCTATGATTATTGAATTAACTGAAAAAGGAACGGAGCTACCCGATGAAGCTGAATCAGACTTTGACTTCAGTTCTGTTTTCGACTGTCTGAATGATGAAGAAAAAAATATTCTGAGCGGATATCTTGAAAGAATTACAGAAGCTCTGAAAGAAAATATGAAAAACGAAGCACCTGATCCTGATTTTCGCGAAAATGTATTTAACCGTTTTTTTTCTGATGAACATATGAAAAAAAACTTTGGTTTTCCACCCGCTGGAAAAGTAGGGCCCCCGTGCCGGAAAAAAGAACATGATAAGAAATAATTTATAATATTCTTATTTTTAAGAAATATTTTAGTATACATTTTCCCTTGATATTACAAGGGATTTTTTTATTTTCCCGAAAAATAAACAGGTACCTTAAAATTTTTCTTGACAATATATGAAGGTACCTGTATAATAAAATAGTAAGGTACCTTTTATATTAAAAATTTCAGGAGGAAAAAATATGAATAATACTATTGAAAGAGAAAATAATTTATTTAAAAAGTGGCATCTATGACTTGGGTTTTACATAAATACCATCAAAAAAATCATCATAATTCCCAAAATACAAAAAAACATTATGAAAAATATACTGAAAACCGAATTCTTGCTTTACTAAAGCTGCAGGAGGAGATCAGCAGTAAAGAGCTTATGTTTATTTTAGGAATTCCAAAGCACTATTATAAAGAAGCTGTAGAAAAAATGAAAAAAGAAGAATTCATTCTGCTTACTGATTCTGATAATGATACTATTTTAAAGCTTACAGAAAAAGGCAGATCAGCAGAAATTAAAAATAAAAAATCAGAATTTGATTCGATTTTCGACTGTCTTTCAGAAGAAGAAAAAGAAAATTTCGGACATTATATTGACACTATAGTATCTTCTGTTAAAAGTAAATTTGAAGATAATTCTGATAATGATAGCAAATTCTTTGATAATTTTCATATAGAAAGAGATGAATTCTGCAGAAGAGATTTTGCACATCCCGGAATAGACGGAAAAGAATTTTACAGATCTTTTCTGCTAAATCACGGAATGGACAGCAATTTTAACAGATGCGGCGAAAAACATAGTCCTCATAGACATCCTGATTTTCACGGCAGACACGGCATGGAAAGAAGGGGACACGGCAGACATGACTCACACAGAGATTTCATGTTTGAAAGAGATCCGAGATTTGATAGATCTGACAAAAGATTCGATACGAGAAATGAAAGATGCGGACATACTCATGGTCATGATTTTCATAGAGATTTTGACAGAAACAGGGATTTTGATAAAGGATATGATATGGAAAGTGAAAAATGCAGACCCGGACATGATATTCCGGAAGACTTTGAAATTTTTTATCATAAAAGAAAAATCTGATAAAATTTGTAATTCCTATACTCAGAAATACAAAAAATACTGCAGCAGATGATAATTCTTCAGCAGTATTTTTTTTATTATCCTAAAATTCTAAATAAGTCTAAAATTCTTTTATTATTCCTGATCGTCTGTTTTTATAATAACTTTTACAAAAAATTCTTCCCTTTTATAAAGTTTCCCAAACATTTCCGGAGCTTTATTCAGTGTTATTCTGTGTGTTATTAACGGCTTTATATCTATTTTGCCTTTACTCATACAATTTAGTGCAGTATTCCATTCTCTACCAGGAAACGGAGCTGATATAGAATTCCATGAGCCTGCTACCTGCAGCTCATTTCTTATAATTTTTTCAAAATTCTCTCTGGGAAGCGGCACATCACCATAAGGAATTCCTAATAATAAAACTGTTCCGCCCTTCACAGCCATAGAAAGAGAATCAGCAATTCCTGAAACACTTCCGGAAGATTCTACTGTTATCTCTACTCCTCTGTTTTCTGTTATATTCATAAACTTTTGAAAATAACCATCCTCAGTTACATCAAATGTGTAATCTGCTCCGGTCTTTTCGGCAATTTCCAGTTTTCTACAATCTGTATCAAATGCATAAACCTCGGAAGCTCCGAGTATCTTTGCCCACTGCACTGCTAAAAGCCCTATTGTTCCGCAGCCTATCACTGCTACCTTATCTCCTGCTTTTATATTTATCCTGTTATATCCGTGGACTACCACACACAGCGGTTCTATAAAACTGGCAGTTTCGTAATCCATATCATCAGGTATCTTTATTACATTTGCTTCAGGAATTTTTATATACTCGGCAAAGGCTCCTTTTTTATGACCGCCCAGCACCTTCAGATCAGTGCACTTTGAAAATTTTCCCTGTCTGCAAAATTCACACTTATAACATGGGAAGCAGGGGCAGGCAGTAACTCTGTCCCCTTTTTTTATACTTTTTACATTATCCCCTGTTTCAGTAACTATTCCGGAAAATTCATGTCCCCAAGTCAAACCGGGATTATATGAACCTATTTTTCCGAATCGTGATATATCCGAGCCGCATATACCGGCTCTTTTTACCTTTATTATTACATCATCTTCATTTTCTGTTAACGGCATTTCTGTTTCTTCATACCGTACATCCTGTTTGCCATACAGGTTTAAAGCTTTCATAAATACAGCCTCCTGTTTTTCTTTCCAATAATTCTTATTATAAATTTCGCTAAAAATTTTTTTATTTCAAGAATTTTAATTGGATTTCAGAATTCTTATTTTATTTTTTACTACTTTCTTTACTTCTTCCAAAACTTTATTTGTAGTAGTCACTATATCATATTCATTATTATTTTCCATATATACTTTACCGTATGTTTCTATCATTTTTTGCTTTAACTCTGATGAAAAATTTATTTTTACTATTTTGTATTCTTTCAGATATTTCAGATCCTCTTCCCCAATTCCGGAACCACCGTGAATAACCAAAGGTACATCTGTTTTTTCCCTGATCTCTTTCAAAAGCTGAAAATTCAGTTTCTTTTTTTCCAGACCGTGAGAATTCCCTATTGATACAGCAAGCATATCACAATTGGTTTTTTTATGAAAATCTTCTACCAGTTCAGCTGATGTAAAATTATTTTTTTCTTCTACTTCCCCTTCATCTTCTTTTCCGCTTATCTCTCCCAGTTCAGCTTCTACCATTATTCCCAGTATATGTGCAAATTCTGCTGTTTCTTTTGTCAGTCTCACATTTTCTTTGTATTCTAACATAGAGCCGTCTATCATAACCGAATTAAAACCAGAAAATACTGCTTCTCTTGCATTCTCGAATTTTTTCCCGTGATCTAGGTGTAAGGCGCAAAGCACGTTTTTCTTTTCTGCCATCTCCTTCACTACTGAATAAAGCACCTTATATCCTGAAAGTTCTATACTTTTCGGCGTACTTTGTATTATTACCGGATAATTTTCTTCTTCTGCGGCTTCGAGTATACTTCTGCACATCTCTATATTATGTACATTAAAAGCCGGTATTATCATTTTATTTTCCAATGCTGTTTTTATCAGTTCTTTTGTATTTACTACTGCCATTTTTCCTCCTTCTTATGCTGTTATTATTATTTTCAGACTTTCATTTCCCGGATCCGCAGCCAGTTCTATGGCTTCTTTCAGCTTTTCCAGCGGAAAAGTATGTGTGATCATATCTTTTATATTTATTTTCTTTTTTTCAATTATATCCATAGCTTCTGGAAAATCATACGGAGTTACCGAATATGTTCCTATTATCGAAATTTCATCTCTGAAAAATCTTCCTGCATCTATTTCCACCATATTGTCTTTATCAAAAGGTGAAAAAACTATTATTTTCCCTCCTCTTCCGAGTAAGGATACTGCTTCGGCAAGCAATGAGAAATTTCCAGCTGCTATTATTATTATGTCCAGTCCTTTTCCGCGAGTAATCTCATTTACTCTTTCGCCGAGATTTTCATTCAGAACATTAACTGTATATTCTACACCCAGCTCCTTTGCTTTCCTTAATTTAAATTCAGAAATATCCGTAATTATTACCTTATCTGCTCCTTTTAATTTTGCGAGCTGACCATGTATTGACCCGATTTGTCCGGCCCCCATTACCATAACACTGTCACCGGTCTGTATGTCCGCAGCTTTCAATCCATGAATACAGCATGCTACAGGCTCTGCCAGAGTGGCCTCCTCTACTGATACTCCGTCAGGCACTATATGTACAAGATGCTTAACATGCTCTTCGGGAATTCTTATATATTCGGCAAAACCGCCCGGCTCTATATTCGTATTCTTAAACTGTCCGCATAATGTATACTGTCCTTTGTTACAGTAATGACATGTGAAACAAGGTACATGGATTGCTGTTATTATTCTGTCTCCTATGTTAAATCTGTCTGTATTTTTACCCTTTTTCACTATCTTTCCCACTGCCTCATGACCTAACACCACAGGCCCTTTTACTGTCCCGTCCTGTGCTTTATGAATATCTGTTCCGCAAAGACCGCATGCTTCCATTTCCATAAGTATTTCTCCGTCTCCTATTTCCGGAACTGATATTTCCTCATACCTGATATCCCCTTTTTCATAATATATACTTGCTTTCATTCTTCCTCCGTTCCGACGTTTTATCCCATTCATGCTTTGATATTTGAACAGGACAATGAAGTAGTAATAAACATTGATTTAGATAAACTATTGATAAAATTTCTTTTCAATATCTGTTTTAAAATTATAGAATGGTCTGTAAATCTCATTAAAAATTTTAGTATAGTATTTGGCTGCTCTTCTATCCGGTTTTATTTTTCTTATGGTTTCATTTTTCTCAGTAATATTCAAATCCTTTATATAACCGTTTTTATAAGCACCCAGCATTGCAGCTCCTTTGCTTACAGCCTCTTCTATTTCATATGCTGCTATATCCCTGCCAAGTATATCTGCCTTTAATTTCAGCCATAATCTGTTCCTGCAGGCAGATCCAATTACTTTTATTTCGCTGAATTTTTGTACTGTCAGTTCTTCTATGGAGTTCAGCAGATTTTTTAATTCAAAGCATAAGCCCTGAAATATAATAAGTAATAATTCTTCTTTTGTTGTTCCTTCAGTAATTCCGTAGAATAATGCTCTGGTTTTTATACTTCGGACCGGCGGTCCGCTTCCTCTCAAATGCGGGATAAAAATCCCTTCTGCCTCTGGTAAATAATCCTTCTGCATTATTTTTTCATAAAGATTTTCTGTCATTCTGTAAAATTCATCTTCAGAAATATCAAATTTTTTCCTGAACCATTCTATTGCATATCCTGCTGAAGGAAGTGATGAATATATTGTGTAAAAATCTTTTAGTACATGAATACCATTTGAAAAATTAGAATCAAAGAATTTCTCTCCAAGCCCTGGTTCCCTTCTCAGAAATAGCAGTCCTTCTGTTGTTCCCGTAGAATTTAATATGCCGTTTTCATCATAAAGTCCTGCCGCTGCTGAACCGCACATATGATCATGACCTGCTGTAGAAATTGTTGTTTTTACACTTAATCCTGTTTTTTCTGCTGTTTTCCCGCATACTGCCCCGGCTGGTTCACCTGATTCTGCCAGCTCAGAAAATACATTCTTTTCTAAGTCTGTATCTTTTAATATTTCTTCAGACCACTTTTTATTTTTTATATCCAGAGCCATTGTACGTGACGCCAGTGAAAACTCAGCTTTTCTTATCCCGGTGAATTTATATGTAATATATTCAGCCATACAGAGCCATTTTCTGTCCTTTGGGTATTTTTCCGTATTTTCCCTGATCCATAATATTTTATTCAGGCTGTAATTACTATGTGCAGGAAGTCCTGTTATATTGTATATTTTCTGCCTTCCTGTTTTTCTGATCACTGATTCACAAACATCCTTTGTTCTCGTATCATACCATGTCATTGCAGGACCTGTTATATTTCCGTCCAAATCTGTCAAAACTCCTGCTTCTCCTACGCTTGCTACAGATATATGCTTTATTTCGTCCGGATCTTTTACAGCTTGCACGATTTCCCGCATTCCTTCCTCTATTCCTGTCCAAAGCTTCTCCACATCAAAGTCGCTGCTGTCTTTCGTTATTATTTTAGGTGTAACAAAGGAGTACTTTGATATCAGTGAAAAGTCATGCTTTGCAAAAAGACATATTTTGCAGTTAGTGGTTCCTACATCAATTCCTATAAAATACATTTTTTCTCCCTGCCTTTTTATTCTGCTTTCATCTCTTTCTTTGTAGCTTTATATAAAAATGCAATAATAGCCAGTACTATAGGTATAAATATCAAGGCTGTAAAATTACCTTCAAAAATCTTTACCATCCAAAATCTAAAAGGATTTCCGCCGTCAAGAAGGCTTGAGATCTCGCTTGAAGTTCCCAGCGGGAAATCTATGCTCTTTGCTATTCTTGTAATAACAGGGGCTATTGCTGAGGCTACATACAGATTCCCTATTAAAATAGGTATTCCTATAATGAACGATCTTATTACATTTCCCTTACATGCCAGTACTACCATTGATATAGGCACCCAAAGATTGGCAAGGTCCCCCAGAGGAAGAAGTCTGTTCCCCGGAAGAATAACCGCAAGTAAGATTCCCATAGGTATCAGCATAAGAGCTGTTGCTATTACTGACGGATGTCCCACTGCCACTGCTATATCCAGTCCGATATACAGGTCATCCCTGTCGGGATATCTTTTTCTGAGGAAGTCTCTTATTGCATCTGATAAAGGAAGCAATCCCTCCATCAAAAGCTTTACCATTCTCGGCATAATGAGCATTACTGCCCCGAGATTTATACCCAGATTCAGAACGCCTTTCAGATCATACTTGGCTAATATTCCTATAACAACCCCCAGAATAAGTCCTATCATCATCGGCTCTCCGAAAACTCCGAATCTTTTCTGAATAGTTTCAGGATCGGCGTTTAATTTGTTTAACCCGGGAATTCTGTCAATTATTGCATTTCCAAGCAATCCTATAGGAAAGAATATCGCTGATGACAGAGTAGGCAGTGATATTCCCGGAAGATCAAAATATTTCTGAACCATAGGTGCACACCAGTCTGCCAGCAAAAATGTTATTACAGCTGTCAGTCCTGCTGCAAAAAGACCTAAAAAGAAATTTCCCGTACTGCTATATACCAAAGCACCCACAAAAGCAAAATGCCAGTAATTCCACATATCTATATCTACTGTTTTCGTCCAGTTAAAAGTAAGCATCACTATGTTTATAATAATAGTAAGAGGCACTACAAACGGTGCTATTCTTGATGCCCATGCTATTGCTGCCAGAGGTGTCCATCCCAGATCCACTACAGGAAGATTTATTCCGGTTTCTTTTACCATATCAAGTGCTGCCGGCCCCAGACTGTCTACCAGAAGACCAAATACCAGAAATATTCCGACAAAGCCCATTCCTATTGTCAGAGCTGCTCTTAATGCCCTGCTTACCTTCACTCCCAGACACATTGCCATTATGAATATAACCACAGGAAGCATTACCGTCGGTCCCATGCCGAGAATATACTGAACTGCCTTTAATAATGTTTCAGCCATTACTTTCTCCTCCTTTTAAAATATCTACTATTTTCTTCAAAAGAGCCTCTTCTCCTATACCTGTAATTAACGGTAATCCGTTTATTATAGGTGTTTTCAGATTGTATTTTACCCCTGAGGTAACTACTATCAGATCTGCCATCCCGTCCTGCGAAGGTATTGTCCCTACATTAGACTGCATTGGTTCTACTTCTATACCTTCTTTTTTACAGTATTGAAGTACTTTTTCCGTAGCAACAGTAGATGTTGCTATCCCGCTTGTACAAGCGAAAATAATTCTTTTTTTCATGATTTCCTCCTAAATTTAATTTTTCAACTGAAATAATATTTTTTCCTTTATAGCAGTTTTGCCCATATTACTGAAAACCCAGCCATTCCGTAAGACGGACAAAACTGCTATAAATATATAAAAAGCTTTTATTTCAATACATCTTTTAAAATTTTTATTACCTCATCCTTGTCAGAACTCTCCAGAATCTGTTCCAGCTTGTCATTTTCCTGAAAAAGCTCTATCAGCTTTACAAGAAAATTAATATGGGTATTATGCTCCCTTATTAATAACCCAAATATTATTTTCACATTTAATTTTTCTCCGTTATTTTCCGCATTATTAAACTCTATTCCTTTTTTACTGGTGATTACAAATAAATTTTCCTTTAATATATATTTGGAATCTATATGCGGAATAGCCACATTTATTTTCTCAAGTTCCATTCCTGTGGGAAAAGTATTCTCCCTTTCCAGCACTTTTGGAAGATATTCCTCTGTTACATATCCGTCTTCAAGAAGAATTCCGTTTATAAAGTGAAACACATCCTCCTTATTCCCAAAATCCCTGTGCAGAAAAATATACTTTTTGTCTAAATTTTCAATTATTGCCATTTGTATAGTCCTTTCCTGTTATTTATATTTTAAAATTTCAAAATTTTTATCCTTTATTTTTTCAAATTTTTCAGCCATCAGATTATATAATTTTATCTCATCTGTAATTTTTTCTGTTTCATCCAGAAAATCAGTTTCGTCTATAATTTTTTTCAGCTGCAAAAATGCGTTTATATGTTCTTTTTTATCCAATGTAGCCAGCATTACTATATTTTTTATTTTTATATTTTCCGGAAACTCAATTTCTTTCTCTAATTTCAAAAAACTCATTCCGGTTTTAAAAACATTTTTTTTGATGCTCCCGTGAGGCAGTATTATATTTTTCCCTATAAGCATATACATGCCCTTTTGAAAAATTATCTCTATACACTCTTCTATATAGCTTTCTTTTATATATCCGTTTCTCAGCAGTATTTTCCCGGACTCTCTTATTCCTTCCTGCCAGTCTGCCACCTCCCGGATAATTTTCATATTTTCAGCCGGCAGTATTTCCGGAAGTGTTTTTATATACTCTATTTCCTCCTCTCTGTTCACATTTAGATATAGTTCCAGTTCTTTTTCCAAAGCATTCCTGTTTTCTATTCTCCCGTGTTTTTCTATTATTTCCATTACTTTTCCCATACTTACATTTTCATATGTTTTTTCTTTAAGATACTTTTTTATTTTCTTCTCATCATCACTGCTTAGTATGGGACTCACTTTAATTACCGGTATTTCAGAATGATTCAGATTTATATCTATTGTGGATATAATAATATCTGTATCCTTTAGATCATAATCAAGAAAATTATTATAAGGAATTACATCTGTAATGTTCAGCAGGTATCTCTCTTTAAGATTCTCCACCAGAAGTCTGGATGTCCCGTAACCAAAATTACAGACTATCAGAATATTATTAATATGACGATTCAGCTTTTTTCTTTTTCTGTCTATTGCGAGCTTAAAATATATTGTCAGATATGCAAGCTCCTCTATCTCCATGCTCTTTCCGAGATAATCCTCCAGCGGTTTTACGGATTCTTTCACTATATCAAGCAATGCCGCATATTTTTCCGTAATCTCATTCAGATCAAGTTTTTTCAGCCTTATATTATTTTTTATTCTGTATATTGTAGGTCTTATATGGTTAATCAGCCCATCTTCAAGCAGATTATCATTAACAATTGAAATATCCAGCTTCTCATCTACATTTTTTATAATTTCCCTGATAAGTGTCTCTGTCTGTATCCAGTTCTCATAAAATGAGTAATCAAAGTTATATGAGTGTGTTCCCAAAAGATATTCCACAAATTTCAGTATTTCAAATTCATTGCTGCTAAATCTGTTATATTGGTAATTCCAGTCCTGAATAAGCCTGTTTAATTTTTTATACTCATTTGTTGCCCTTAGAAAATTTCCGTTTGAGATATGCTCTCCCTGAAGCTGATCCTCTGTTTTTCTGCTGTGGATAATCAGCAGATATATGATTAATACCTCAAACCCCTCATCTGAAATCATCTTCTTTATTTTTTCTTCGATTTTTTTCAAAAAATTAAAGTACAGCTTTATATCTCCTGTTTTCATCTGTTTTATAAGATTATTCACTGCTCTTGAGACAGGCTCTGCTGCTTTTCTTATTTCTATACTGTCAAAATTCTTTATACAGAAGTACTTTAATATATATTCCAAAAGCAGTTTTCTTATATTATTTTCGTTTCCCACAAGTATAAGACCCTTTTTTGGTCTTGAAATAAATGAAAATCCTTGTTTATGAAGCTCCTCCCGTACTTCCTTCATATCATTTTTCAGTGTGCTTTTTCCTACATTCAAAATTTTTTCAAGAGTTCCAAACTTGAAACCGTCTTCTGAAATAAGAGAAAAAAAGTAAATTATTTCCATTCTCTCATATCTATTAAAATTATAATTTCCAAGATCAAATTCTTCCAGAAATTTTCCCAGATTTTCATTTTTCCTGCTTAATACTGCCCTGTTCTTTTCTATTCTCAATTCTGCCTTCATATTACTTTTTTGGAAAACATAATTCAGATTTTCGAATCTGGTTCTTATTGCTCTTTCTGTTACATTTATGTCTTTTTCCAGCTTCTTTACAGAAACAGAATTTTCATTCAGAAAAAATTCCAATATGCCGATATCTTTTTTATCTATTAACATACTCATCTTCCTTTCGTTATAACTATACCTTAAAAATAAAATAAAAAAAGAGATAAATATCTTCGCGTTTTTTTGAAGTAATCTATCTCTTAATTTTTTCTCAAATTTTCTGTTCTGTTATTTATAAATACTATCTGCTATAAATATTACCTTATGCTTAGATTTTATATTAATACTTCTCTTTATATTCTTTATTCAAAAAGTCTATTCTCTATAGCCTCCTGAAGCTGCATATGATCTTTTTTTGTCTGATCGGCATACTTTGCGGCAAAATCAGCTACTGCCCCGGCAAATGTATCAGACTTACCGAGATAATCCGATATGGCAAAACGGTTTCCCGTATTGGCATGTGCATAGGCAAGAGCCGTGCCGCATGCCTGCCCGTAAAGGTCAAATCCTTCTTCCCTGATTTCTTCCATTGGTATGGAACCTTTCATATTCCAAAGCTGCCTTACATAAAAGTCCTTATCATTAAGTTTTCCCCATCCAAGAAAAATATCACTTCCTGCCTGTATAGCTCTCTGCCCCGCCACCACACGATGTCCACCGTTAATATAAGCATCTGTATTCAGATACGGCTCAAACACAGATTTAGAAGCTCCTTTTACCTGCATTATCAAAGGATCGTTATCATCTTTTCCCAGAAGAAGAACAGCAAAACACGGTGTTCCTACACTTCCTATACCAACTACCTTTCTGACTATATCTGTTACTCTGAATCTGTTCAGAATAAGTCTTTTTTCACTTGAAAGGGTTTCACGGTAACTCTTCATGCCGTTATGCACAAAATTCAAATCCTCATCACTAAAAACATGCTCTATTAAAGGAGGATTTTCTATAAATTTTCTTTCCCCGTTTACTATATGTGTGAATTTTTCCATTGCTTTTTGGCTCGTACGGCTTCGTGCCTTGGCATTTACTTCATCGAGCTTTTTTCTCATCTTTTCTTTTTTTATATCAATATCATCGATTTTTATCTTCTTATACCATAAATCAAGGGTATTCATTTTAGTTGTTTCTTTCATAGTATCTTTATATGACTGTACGGCATTAAAAGCATATTTCAGACATTCTTTTCTTCCGATGCCTATAGATTCCCCGCCTAGTATAATACTGGCAGCAAGCCGTTTCAAATCCCATTCCCACGGTCCTTTTATAGTTTCATCAAAATCATTTATATCAAAAAGCAAGGTTCCTTCCGGAGAGCCGAATATCCCGAAATTGCCAATATGCGCATCACCGCAGATCTGAACATGTATTCCCGTGACTGGTGTTTTTGCCAGATCGTGTGCCATCACTGCTGCTGCTCCCCTAAAATATGTAAACGGCGATACTGCCATACGTTCATATCTTATCGGTATTAATTTTTCAATTCTTGCTTTATCTTGTTTTCTTAATATGGAAAGCGGATCTCTTTTTGGTGCAATTTCCCATTCAGAGTGACTGCTTCTGGGAACTTTTTCCCTTATCTCTTTCCAGTTTTTTCCGCTGCCGTTGTTTTGCATATTACTCACCCTTTCATTATCCGTGTTAAAGTAAGTGTTACAAAAACCTTATAATACCTGTGCTGCTATATAATGAGAATATAGCATATTATCTTTGTAATTGCAAAAAAGATTTTCATTATTTTACTAGTTTTATTTAACGTAAAAGAGGAGTTTTTTTATTTTTATCATTTTTACATATTAAAAGGGAGCAGCCGCTATTCCAACCGTTTATTTTCAGCCATACAGCCCGTTACTCCCTTATTATTATAAATTTATTATTTTAGTTGCAATTTTTCTGTTGAATGCACTGTCATGTTCCACATAAATTAATGTAGGATTATAGTTTAATATTAATTCTTCTATCTGAATCCGAGAAATTACATCAATAAAATTCAGTGGCTCATCCCATATATAAAGATGTGCCGATTCGCAGAGACTGCCTGCCAGCAGAACCTTTTTCTTCTGTCCTTCACTGTATTCATCTATCCTTTTGTCAAACTGTCCCCTGTCAAAATCCAGTTTTCTCAATATTGATTTGAAAAGAGTTTCATTTATTCCCCTGTCCTCTGCAAATGAGTTTAAAGTTCCCGAAAGAAAAGAAGCATCCTGCGGAACATACGAAATAGTTAATCCGCTTCCTGTCTTGATAAAACCCATATGGGGTATTTCCTCTCCTGCAAGAAGCTTTATCAGACTGGATTTCCCTGAACCGTTTTTTCCTTTTATTACTGCTCTGTCTCCATTTCTAACAGAAAAATCCACTCCTTCAAATAAGATTTTATCTCCATAAAATATTGATAAATCACTTACATCAACCAAAGAGCCCTTGGGATATACCATAGGATGAAGCTTCAGATTTTCGGCAGTTTCTATATTTTTCAAAAGACCTGATTTTTCTTCTATTGCTTTATTTTGCCTTGCTTCAATACTTTTTGATTTTTTCATCATTTTAGCAGATTTATGCCCCAGAAAACCTCTGTCTACTCCCTTTGTCCCAAATTTAGATTCCTCAGTTTTTTCAGACCATGAAGAAGTTCTCTTAGCCGCCTGCTTTAATCTGTTTATATCTTTTTTCAGTTTTTCATTTTCCGCTGTTTCAAAATTATCCTCTCTTTCCTTCTTCTGATTCCAGTCGGAAAAATTACCTCTTATAATATCTATATTTGTTTTATTAACGGATAATACATGGTCTATAATTTTATCCAGAAAATCCCTGTCATGTGAAACAAGTATAAATCCTTTCTTTTTCTTGAGATATTCTGCTATTGTTTCCTTTCCCTCTTCATCAAGATGATTTGTGGGCTCATCAAGAAGAAGAAAATTCTGTTCTTTCAGAAATAAAGCTGCAAGCAGAACCTTTGTCTGCTCTCCGTTGCTTAGTGTCTCAAACGGTCTGTACAGAACATCCTGATCCACATCAAGCAGTGAAAGCTCTCTGTTTAGCTCCCATACTTCATAGCTGTTATTAATTGAATCAATTATATCTATTGTGGTGTGTGATTTATCCTCTACCTCAAAAGGAAAATAATCAAATGTTACCGATGCCGAAATTTTCCCCCTGTAATCATATTTTCCCAGTAAAAGATTCAGCAGGGTAGTTTTTCCCCTACCGTTTCTTCCTATAAATCCCAGCTTCCAGTCTGTATCAATCTGAAAAGACACATCCTCAAAAATATTTTCAAAGCTTGTTTCATAACTAAATGTCAAATTTTTTATATCTATTAATGACATAAAATCACCTCCCTGTCAGTAAAACATCAGTTTCAGATTTACTCTCTATATTAAAAATAAAAAAGAGCCGCAGGAAAGTTCCGCAGCCCGAAAAGAAATAAAATAGTTTTCTAAACCAGTTATTTCATATATATTATATCGAGAGTAATAACTTTCCTGCCCGGAAAAAGCAAAATAAAACAGCCGCTGCTGTTCATATACGCTATTCCCGAATTATTAATTAGCAAGAAATATTATTCACCCTCTCAACTCCAATCTGTAATTTATTTAAATATTATAGCTTTTTATGTGCCAAAAGTCAAATTCTTTATCTGTAATTATTCTAATGATACCTTGTTAATTCTATCATAACAAAGTCCTCCTCGATTCTTTCCATACGGAATTCATCCACACACATTCCTACAAGATTCAATTCCGCCGAAACCTCACTTTCTCCCATGAGAACCCAGCCGTATTCCTCCATCGCCCTGTCTCTTTTTTGTGAAAAGCACTCTTTTATCAGGTCAAACTCCCTGTCTGTAAGCTTACCCAAAAAAATAGTAATTATTGTTTTTTCCTGTGAATAATTCAAATCCATTTTCAATTGATGATACTTCTTTTTAAGAAAAAAAGTCACAAGCTCATCTATAATCTTACCGTTTTTCTTTATCTCATTAATCATTTTAAGCCTTTCTTCTAAAGAGACTATCCATTATGCTGTGTATTATTCCTGCTACAAAGCCTCCTGCAAAACCGTTATTATAAAGATTCGCACCGCCCTGCCAGTCCGCTGTATACTGAACCAGACAAAAATGCATGACTCCCGCTATTATTCCTATAAAAAAACCATACTCTCCCGCCAGCGGAGCCAGCCCCGTAACAAAAATAATAGTCAGAATAACTGCCGGGGTAATTGTCGCATTGGTAGCTGCTATTATAAGCAGGCACCCTATTATTACCGGTGTTATATTTTTCGGATTTTTCCCGAATGCTGCAAAACCTATTACACTTATTATGGAGCCTACTGTTGCCCCATTTAGTGTAAGTCCGGTACTCAAAGCCACCATTGTAAGCAGTAATCCTACGACACCCATATTAATAAGTGTCATTTCTTCGCCGAAAAGCCCGTAATAATCTGTAATTGCCCTTCCGCTCATAGACATCATTCTCTTATATTTATGCCAGCAGAAGCCGCCTTTTATAATCCCGAACAGCAGAAAATAACCCGATATTGACAGCAGAATCATAAGAAGTATCTGATGGACATACTGAGACTGGTTTACATCTACCACTACATCAAGCTCGTATCCCAGCGTCCTGAATATCCCCGTAAAAAGCATGGCAAATATCCCGCCGGTAAAACCTATATTATAAAGGACATACCCGTTATGAAACCTTATTATATGGCTTGCCAGAGGAACAAGTATAAAACCGTAAAAAATCTTTATGCTTATCCCCAGAATAATCCAGAATATATTTAATTCAATGGTGTTGGTAGCTATAGGAGCCAGCCCTGCCCCGAACATCGCTATTACAAAATACTGCCTGAATGGTTTGTTATTGAATCTTGAATATAGATAAACTCCTGCATATACAGGCAGAATATTATATATATTCTTACCAAAAAACGAAAATCCCATTGTTGTTAGTAAACCAGCCATAACAAATCCGTTCAGCTCAATTCTGTTTATTCTTTGTACGAACAAAGTAAAAGCCATGACAAAAAACACATTTAACAATGTAGGTCCTATGCCGCTTACTGATGTATAATCAGTAATAAGTGTATCCCTTGAGATAATCAGCCTCATCAGTCCCGTCCCTAATTCCTGAACAGGCGTTGTTACAAAAATTATTGCCAGAAAAAATAATAAAATTAAGTCAATATGTTCTATCTTTTTAATTATCATAAACCTCCCGTTTTTACTTACATAAGATTATTTCAGATTTGTATCTGTAATATTTGGTATAATATTATACTACATCACAAAAAGATTAGTCAATTTTTTCAATACATTTTTTTATAGTTTCAATAATTTTTTTATCGGATACAGTTAAAGCTGACTGCTGAAGCTGCTATAAATCAGCTGCTCTTTTATTTTTCATTTTTTTTGATAAAAAAATTCCTTTTGATTATTAATATATAATTTTTTTCTTTGTGTTTAATGTATACTTTTTCTGTAAATAAATATTATTTTCTTACAATTTTCATTTTTATTAAAATATCAGATATTAAAATTATTTTAGGATTAAAATCCTGAAATTGTTTCATCTGTTACAAAATATTTTTTTCACATATGATAGAATAGTAAGGATACATAGAAAGGAGAACAGATGTTTAGCGAAACTTTGGAAAAACTAGATGAATACGGAATAAAAAAAGTAAAACTTTTAAAACAGAGTAAAACAAAATACTTTATTGCTTCTATGCTTGCAGGATTTTATGTGGGACTGGGAATATTTCTTATTATGACAATAGGAGGAGTTACAAGCCAGAACGGATATCAGTACAAAATATTTATGGGTCTCGGCTTTGGAATAGCACTAAGTCTTGTTATTATGGCCGGTTCAGAATTATTTACCGGTAATAATATGGCTATGTTTTCCGGTATGCTGAATAAAAAAATTACCGTAAAAGACGGAATTAGTATATGGATATTTAGTTATCTAGGAAATCTTGCCGGCTCTATGCTTGTCGGACTGCTATTTTTTCTCTCAAATGCTGCAAATAAAGAGGTAGCTGGATTTTTACTGAATACTGCAAAGTCAAAGATGAATACGCCTGCACCGGATTTATTTTTTAAAGGTATTTTATGTAATATCCTTGTATGTCTTGCGGTTCTCTCTGCAGTTAAGCTAAAAGAGGAAACAGCAAAACTTATTATGATATTCTGGTGCCTTTTTGCATTTATAACTACCGGATTTGAACACAGCGTTGCCAATATGAGTCTCTTTTCGGCAGCATTGCTGTATCCGCATCCGCTGGAAATATCATTAATCGGTTTCGGGTATAATTTATTCTGGGTGACTCTGGGTAATATTGTCGGAGGCTGTGCTTTGGGCGGCGCCTATTATATAATCGGCAAAAAATAAGTATCATGGAAGTAAAGAGAATTTTTCAAATAAAATTTTGTAAAGGATATTTTCAGGCAGCTTAATATATGCGAGTCCAAAAAATAATCCGAGAAATATATAAAGGGCTTATTAATAACAATAAGCCCCTTTTTATATCACAATATTTTAGAAATGAAAACTATATGATACTCCTGTACCTACAGTATAAATATCTCTGTCCTTTACCAACGGGCTGTCTGCTATGCTGTTCCCATATCTTGTATAGCTGGCAGTAAGAAATACATTAAAACTCTTATTTATTTTTATCATACCTCTTACCCCTGTTTCAAAGTTAACAGAATCATCTGCTTTATAGCTCTTGCCGTTATTAATCCCTCTTGCAGCCTCGCTGTCTTTTATTCCGAAATAATAGTCAGTATAATTTTCACTCATGTATTCTACTGCGGCATACGGCATAATCGTTACTCTTTCTCCCAGTGCAACCGGCTGATTGATTTCAGCTCTTGCCAGCATTCCGTCACTTTTATCAGATACATCCCCAGAAACATGAGCAATTATTCCTGTACCCAGAGGGCCAAAGTTATATTTCCCTCTTAATCCAAGATGAAAATCATCTTTTCTTTTATCCATATCCTTAAATTCATTTTCTAAATCTTTGGGTTTATAACCTGTATAAAGATTGTATCTCCCGTAAGCCGTAAAAGTAAGGTTTTCCTTGTCATAAAAGCGATATCCAAGCTCCACGGGTGCTTCGTAATAAAAATTTTTATATCTGACTCCCACCACTGGAAGCGGCAATACTTCATCATTATCCTTTTCTTTGTAAACACTGTTTCTGTAAAATACACCCAGACCTAAGTCTATACTGTTTTCTCTTTCTTTTTCTGCAAATGATACTGTTGATACCAATAAAGCCAATAATACTGATAATTTTTTCATAAATTTTCCTCCTGATTTTTTGTATTTATTATTAATAATATATGCTATTAATTTTTTTATTTTTAACTGATTCTGCTTTCTGTATTTTTATCTAAAAATCCATCTTCATAAGCCATTCTGAAAGTCTTTCCTCACGCTTTTTATATTCATTTTCATATTTCCCGAGATGGTATTCGCCGGTTATGCTTCCGTCTTTCATAAAAAGTATTCTTTCACTTCTCAAAGCTACTTTTATATCGTGAGTTACCAGCAAAACTGTTGTCCCTTCTTTATTTATTCCGCATATGATATCCATTACATCATTGGCATATTTCGAATTCAGGGCACCTGTCGGCTCATCCCCGAACAGAATACAGGGGTTATTTATAAGTGCTCTGCAGATTCCTGCTCTCTGAAGCTGTCCACCTGATACCTCTGTAATATCCTTTTCTGCCAGCTCAAAAATCCCTGTTTTTTTCATCAGCTCTTCTGTCTTTTTATTTATTTCTTTTCTGCTTTGCTTTTTTGCCACATATGCAGGAAATGCAATATTATCGTAGATATTCATATTTTTTAAAAAATTTATATGCTGAAAAATAAAACCAATTTTTTCGAGACGTAATTTTGAAAACTCATTTTCCGAAAAACCGGATATTTCATTCCCTTCAAAAATAAGATTTCCTGATGTTATTCTGTCCATTCCGCTTATATTATAAAGAAGTGTTGATTTACCCGAGCCTGACGGACCCATCACAGACACAAATTCTCCTTTTTTTATCTTTATATTTATATTCTTCAAAACATCCTGCTTTATATTTTTATCAAATACATATGTTTTTTTTATATCCTTTGTTTCAAGTATTGTTTCCACAGTACCTCCTGTTCTATCCTTACTATTTTTCCATTTCATATTTTTTTACCGAATTTGTAGCCTGTAATGTAGTTATTACTACAATTGCAGTTAATACTACCGGACATAAAATATATCCCTGTAACGGATCTATCACAAATTTGATTTCTGCTGCTCCTAAAAAGGACCACATAATACCTGTTATTTTTTGTCCAGCTGTATTGGCAGCAGCAGTTCCCAGCAGTATTCCCGGAATGATAACCGAGATCATTCTTGTTACATACTGTATCTTTATATTTCTTACAGACAGTCCTATTCTTCTCAATATAGAAATCTCAAAACGGTCTTTCGACAATAACATTTTTAGAAACAATGAAGTCATAAGCATTAGTATTCCGGAGGCTGACAATATTGTAACCAGAGTAAAATTCTCAAGATATTTTACAGTTTCTCCCATGGTCTGATTCATATATTCTTCTGGATATGTTATTTTGGCTTCCGGGAATATTTTTTTATATGATGCAATCTTTTTATTAATATCTGTTCCCTCTTTTACATTTATATTTATTACATATCTCTGTTTTTCCCCATCTCTGCTTTTAATTACTGCTTTTACGGTTTTTCCTCCGTTTGTAATATCCTGATATACACCTGTTACAGTCATTTCTTTAATAGTGTCGTCTATTTTCAGTATTATTTTATCACCCGGATTTTTTCCGGTTTCTTTGCTGTTTAGATATGAAAGTGCTGCTTCTCCGTCATTTACCGGTACCTTTCCCTTTATATACCCGGCCGGAAATATAGTAAAATCTCCTGTTTCAATATCAATATCCTCATAATCCCCGTCAGCATTCAAAATCTGAACCCTGCTTGTTGCCACTGGTGAAACTTCCTTTATATCTGCATCGTTTTTTATATATGCTATAATATCACTGAAATTTTCCTCTATTTTCGCACTCTGCTGTATATCTATTCTTATATCACTTTCAGCTGCTCCGGTATAAACTATAAATGAAGGTGACTTTATTGTATTTAGAAAATTTACCGGAACGATTACCAGAAAAGAGCATATGAAAAAAATCATAAATAACAGTCTGTATAATTTGAATCTGACCAAAATATCTTTTATTCCCAGAAAAATATCTGGATTAAGTAATCTGAAATTTTTCAGATTCATCCTAAAGCTTTTTCTTTTATCCTTTATTCCTGTTCTTAAAGCCTCTACAGTGCTTATTTTCCTGAATTTTTTCAAAATAATCATGCAAAACAGCATTATCATAAAAAATATTAATAATGATGCAAAAGCTGCAAAAATATATTCTGCTGCACCTGATGGTACTTTTCCCATATAAAGGCTCATATCGGAAAGAAGAAAACCTTTCAGAAATACTGACAGCAAATATCCCGATGCACATCCAACTGCTGATATTACTCCATATTTCACGGCATATATTTTTTTTATTTCTGTATTACTTATACCTATTGCCTTCATTGTGCCGATTTCCCTGTAGTCTTCTTCTATCGATGCTAAAACGGTAAAACTCAGACACAACAGTGCTATTATATTTATAATTATACTTACCAGTATAACTGCCGCTGTTATTATTCCGTCTGTTATAGAGTTCAGAAGTATAAACAGACTGTGATCAATAACCGGACCATTCAGACGAAACGGCGCTTTACCGTATTCTGTTCTGAATTCTCCGAGACTGCTTATATCATCCAGCCGGAATTCCAGCAGCTGTTCACTTTTTCCTATTTTAGTTCTCATGCTGTGAAAGTCTTCATCATTTATTACAAAACGTTTTGAATGTATGATTGCAGGGTTCATCTGTGCATCCCTTATAAAATCTGAAATTATAAGGTCAGCACTGAAATCTCCGTCATATATTCTTATTTTATCTCCCTTTTTCAGATTCTCTTTCTGCATATAATAAACAGGAACAGCTATCTTTCCTTTTTCTACATAAACAGGACTGTTATCCAGTGTCAGCAGAAAATCAAAATCTTTATTCTGCCTTACCAGACTGATATCCATGATGTCATTCTGCCCGGTTTCCTCTTTACCGTTAAACAGTATATTCCGGCTCCCCATACTTATCATTTCTACTATCTGTACTTCACTTATAAGCCGGCTTTCTGATACAAATCTGCTGATGGCTGCTCTATCTATCCCGCCGGAATTCATCTGAACGAAATGAGGCACTTTTGATTTTTCAAACAGATGTTTTACCGCTCCTGTAAGTCCTGCAGCCATGAAGCTTCCCGCAGAAGCAAACAGTGATGAAAGAAATATAAACAAAAATAAAGTCATTATTGCAGCTTTATTCCTTAAAAAATCCTTTTTTACCATTCTCAAAATCATTTTATTCAAACATCCCCAATATAATTTTTTAATTTTTTTCTTCTTTTTTGCCCTTAAAAAAACTCATTACATTATATATCTTGTCAAATGCCCCGCCAAGTCCCTTTGAATCTGCCAGCTCTTCCTCCAGCACTTTTTCAAAAGCATCTATTACTTTTCTGCACTCTTCAAATTCCACTCCAGATCTTTCTGATACCTTTCTGGCTATTTCTGTTTTATTCATAATTTCCCTCCGTTATTCTTTATTATTAATACTATCTTTTACGACAGGACTCTCTGTCATAAAATCAAAACTTCCTTTTTCAGCTCCAAGGGACTTTTCCATGAGATAAGCCAAACCTTTAGCTTTTTGAATTTTCTCCTCCGCTGTCCATTGAAATACTCCTTCATCAAAAATCATATTCAGAATAACCAGTATATTTTCCACAGTCTCTTTTGGATACGGAGTATTAAATACGCCCTCCTCTATCCCCTGAAGTACTACATCGGTTATTAACGGTGTCAGACGCTCTATAGATATAACCAGACTTCTCAGATGCATTTCCGCGTCTCCTGCCTGATGAAATTCTTTCAGCATCTCATCTTTATTTTCTGCGTTAGTAACATCTTTGGTCAAAAGTATTGTGAGCTTCTCTATAGCAGTAAAGCTTTTATCTTCTATAATTTTTTTCACTGCTATTGTCCCCATATCTATATACCTCATAGCCACAGCATCCATTACTTCCTCTTTTGACTTAAAGTAATAGTAAAATGTCCCTTTAGCTATCCCGACTTCCTGCAAAATATCTATTATTGTAGTTTTCATGAAGCCTTTTTCGGCGAAAAGTTTTTCAGCAGCATCCAGTATCTCATTTCTGCGCTCATCAGGCTTTTTTACAATTCTCATTTTCATCACCTCTTTTCATAGACCGACCGTCAGTCTATAAAAAGTATATATTATTTTTTTTCTAAAGTCAAGCTCTTTTTTCAAAACTTTGCAACTATGATTTTATAGGGCTCAATTGCTGCTTCTATTATTATTTTTTTCAATATAAAAAATTTTTTTAATAAATAATTGAAAATACTAATAAATTTGAAATATATGCTGAATTCATGATATAATTTTATATAAAAATTATATTTAAATTAGGAATAAGGAAGGTAGGATATTATGGGGATTATTCGTGCAATAGCCTCTGCCGCTGGAGGTTCTCTTGCGGATCAATGGCTCGAGGTCATCGAAGCTGACAATATGAGTGATACTACTGTTATGGCCGGCGGTGTTGCTGTACACCGAGATAGCAAACGTAACCAGAATAAAAAAGGAACAGACTATCTGATCACAGATAAATCTGTTATTATGGTTGGGCAAAATCAGTTCATGATGCTTGTAGACGGCGGAAAGGTAATAGATTACAGTGCTGAAGCAGGATACTACACTGTCAGTAACAGCTCTGCCCCGTCTTTATTTAACGGCAACTTCAGCGAAGCTTTGAAAGATACTTTTAACCGTATAAAATACGGCGGTGTTCCTTCAACTTCACAGAAAGTATATTTTATTAATACACAGGAAATAAAAAATATAGCATTCGGGACTACTAATCCGGTTAATTATTTTGATGATTTCTACAATGCAGAGTTATACCTGCGGGCTTACGGATATTTTTCCATCAGAATAACAGACCCGCTAAAGTTTTATGCTGAAGCAATCCCAAGAAATGCAGTTAATGTTGATATTGAAGATATACACAAGCTGTATCTCGCAGAATTTCTGAATGCTTTCCAGACAGCTATTAATAAAATGTCTATTGACGGTATACGTATTTCACATGTAACTTCAAAATCAATGGAGCTTGCCAAATATATGTCCGATGTACTGGACAATGACTGGCGCGAGCGTCGCGGAATGGTTATTGAATCTGTGGGTATTGCCAGTATTTCTTATGATGAGGAATCTAAGAAACTGATTAATATAAGAAATCAGGGTGCTATGCTTTCTGACCCTTCTATCCGTGAGGGATATGTGCAGGGCAGCGTTGCCAGAGGTATTGAAGCTGCCGGTTCTAATGAAGGCGGTTCTGCTCAGGCTTTTATGGGCGTTGGAATGGGAATGCAGTCCGGGGGTAATTTTATGGCTTCTGCCAGTTCCAGCAATCAGGCACAAATGAATCAGCAAAAGGCCGAGGAAGAACAAAAAGCTGCTTCTGATCAAGACACATGGACATGCAGCTGCGGTGCAAAAAATTCAGGACAGTTCTGTTCTGAATGCGGCAATAAAAAAACTGAATCTAAATTTTGTCCGGAATGCGGTGAAAAGCTTCCTGAAAATGCAAAATTCTGTACTAAGTGCGGTAAAAAGCTGTAACTACTTATATATTTAATAACGCCGGTTTTTCATGCTTCTGACAGAAAAACCGGTGTTTTGTAAAAAAGAAAATTTAAACTTTATTTTTTATGAAGGAGATAATTATGGAGACTGTAAGTTATAAATGTCCCAATTGCTCTGCACCACTTTCTTTTGATATAGAAAGTCAAAGCTGGAAGTGCAGATTCTGTGATTCAGAGTTTACCAGTGCCGATCTGGGACGTATAGAAGCTCTGGGAAGCAGCGAGACTATAAAAGAAGAAGAAATAAACCCGGCAGCACAGACACAGGCAAAAGAAGAAGCAACCATGTATGTCTGTCCCAGCTGCGGCGGAAAGATCATTACTACTCCTACTACTGCCGCCACTTTTTGTGTTTACTGTCATAATCCCGCAATTATAGCCTCACGTTTATCAGAAGAAGAAAACAAGCCTGCTTATCTTATCCCTTTCAAACTAAAGAAAGAGGAAGCGATAAAGAAGCTTCAGTCTTTATGTAGCGGAAAAATTTTTCTTCCCAAAGATTTCAGGAATATGGTTTCTAATGGTGAAGTTTCTGGACTTTATGTTCCCTTCTGGCTTTTTGATATTGATATAGCTTCTTCATTCACTGCCCAGGGCTTGAAAACACAATTTTGGAGTGACAGCAACTACCGGTATTCTAAAACTGATAATTATGAAGTTGCCAGATCCGGAGAGATTTTTTTCAAAAATGTACCTGTGGACGGCTCTCTGAAAATGGATGATAATCTTATGCAGCTGCTCGAGCCTTTTGATTACAGTCAGATGCTGAACTTCAAAATGGAGTATCTTTCAGGACATTTTGCGGAAATTCATGATGATAACGTGAACACTGCTGCTGAAAAAGCTTTTTCACGTATTTATCCTAATGCTAAAAGTATGCTTCTTAATACAGCACGTGAATATTCTTCCCTCATGGGAACAAATCATTCACTAAACAAGAAAGAAACAAGCTATGTTAATGTAATGCTTCCTGTGTGGGTATTAATGGCTAAATGCGGGGGACAAAAATATGTTTTTACTATGAACGGACAAACTGGAAAAATGTCAGGTTATCTCCCAAAAAGTTTAGGTGTTGCTTTTTCTCTTTTTCTAAAAATCAGTCTTGCTGCTTCATTGATTTTTTTCATAGGAGGGATGCTAATTTGAAGAAGAAAACTATTTTTTTTATTATTTATCTGATTTTTACAATGGTATCTGCATTTCCTGCTTCTGCTTCCGCTGACGATGTTCCAAAAGTTAATGCTGATATAAAAGTTTATGACTATGCGGAGCTGCTGACAGAAGATCAGGAAAAACAGCTGGCTCTGAAAGCTAAGGATATCCTTGCCAGACATAATATAGATATAGCAATTGTTACTGTTAATACCACTAACGGACTCAGCTCCACGGAGTATGCAGATGATTTTTATGATTATAATCCTTTTGGATACGGTAATGATGCTTCCGGCTTATTAATGCTTATAAATATGGAAGAAAGAGAAGTAGCGCTCAGTACAACCGGAAATGCAATCACAATTTTTACTGACCGTAATATAAATTCTCTTTTAGATGAAATTTATTCTGACCTTGGCCAGGGTGACTATTTCAAAGCTAGTAATATTTTTCTATCTGAATCCGAACGTTATATAAGTAAATGGGAGTTTCAGCAAAAACCGTTTAGAGAAAAATATACCGTATTTCATATCTTGTTTTTTTCACTTTTTTTTGGTTTTGGAGCAGGAGGATTTATAACATTTATTCTGTTTATTTTTTCCAAGAAAAGTATTTCAGGAAAACCGCATATGAGTACTTATCAGGATAATTTTGAACTGACAACAAGAAGAGATAATTTTTTATCTACCAATACTACCCGCAGTGCTATTCCTAAAAATGTCTCCTCTTCCGGATCAAGCCGGAGCGGAGGAAGTACCACTCACACATCTTCCAGCGGAAGAACACACGGCGGAGGGAGCAGAAAATTTTAACAAAATAAATTATAAAAAGGAGATATGTAAAAATATCTCCTTTTTTATTTATAGACTTAAGTCAGTTGAGTACGCAAAGCGTACGAAACATAAAACCACCCGCTATGCGGGTGAGGAAATCGAAGTTGTACAAAAAAACACCAATCCAATATAATAGAAGTTGTTCAAGCTACTATTAGAGAGGATGGTGTAAGAATGGCTAAAAAAAGTAATAGCCTGTCTCATACAAAGTGGATGTGTAAGTACCATATTGTATTCACCCCAAAGTATAGACGAAAAATAATATATAATCAATATAAAAAAAGTGTAGGAGAAATATTGAGGAGTCTATGTAAATATAAAGGAGTAGAATTACTGGAAGGACACTTAAAAACGGACCACGTGCATATGTTGGTAAGTATACCGCCGAAAATAAGTGTATCAAGTTTTATGGGATATTTGAAAGGGAAAAGTGCGCTGATGCTGTTTGACAGGCATGCAAATTTAAAATATAAATTTGGTAATAGACATTTTTGGTCAGAAGGATATTATGTAAGTACAGTAGGTTTGAATGAAACGACAATAAGAAAGTATATTCAGGAACAGGAAAAACAGGATATAGCCCGAGATAAGCTGAGTGTGAAAGAATACGAAGACCCCTTTAGGGGTAAGTCGGAGTGATAATAAACCTCTTTAAGAGGTAGCCACGAGTCAAAGACAATAGTAGCTTGAACGAAGAGAAAGCGAACGCCTTGAGGCGTAGTCAGAGACCCGTTGGCTTATAGCCAAGGAGCAAACCACCCCTTGAAGGGGTGGTCCTGATTGAAAAAAACCTTATTTTCCTATTACTTTGTCCCTGTATTCCTTCCATTTTCCAAAAGCACTCTCTGTACCGCTTTCGATAAATTCCCCTGAGGAACAATCAAAAATCCTGCATTGAAATTTTCCCTTTATAATTTCGAATAAGTCCTCCGGCTCTTTGCTTCCTCTGATATGAAGCATTATACAATCAGCTTTTTTATCCTTTCCCATGTTAAACTCCACAGAATAGTATTCTCTGTTCAGAAGAAGCCAGGTCTTATCCTCCGTATTCAGGTCCGGAACATGTTTTTTTATTTCTTTTATAAAAGTCTCCCTGTCAAAAGGAAGCGGACTTTTTATATCTTCTATAGCTTCTTTATTAGTTTTAGTCTTAATAAGCACTACATCCCAGCTCATTTTTCCACCTCCGGATTAATTGCATTCTGCATTTTTTCAGTTATTTCTTCGAATTCCAGCGGAATATACCCTGTTCTTTCTGCCGAAACACAAAAACTCTGTCTTGAAACATCAGTATAAAGGGGATTCCCGTGTACATGCCCGAAAATATTGGCATACGGCATATTTTTATTAATATATAAAGGTTCATGTGACAGCATAAACCATTCTTTGTATATTACAGGATATTGTATTACTTCCTGAAATCCTGCTCCTGCCCACCACGACTGCGGATAAACCCTGTCATGATTTCCCATAATCAGTATCTTATATCCATTTAAAGCTGAAATATACTGTTGTATTTCTTCTTTTTCCCCAAAGGCAAAATCACCCAGCAGGAATATTACATCCTTTTCAGAAACTGTTTTATTCCAGTTTTGAATTAGTATTTCATTCATTTCTTCCGTATTTTTGAACGGACGGTTTTCAAAATTTATAATTTCCTTATGTCCAAAATGTGTATCTGCTATAAAAAAAACTTTTTTCACTGCTACCACCGCCATTAAATATTTATTTTACTTATTCCGCCGTAAAGTTCTCTTCCGGCAGTAATTCCATAACTGCACTGTTATTTTCATAGCTTATGTCATTGCAGTATTCGGCGAGCTCCTTTAACATCTCGGGATTACTTTCCAAAAAAGTATATTTATTTATTATTTCCATAATTTTTTTTACTTCAATTTTTCTCGGAATTTTTCTTTCAAGATAAAAATCCAGTTTTTTTATGTCATTATCGTCCAGCAAAGGGCTTACTTTTATTATTGGAATATTTCTGTCGCTTTTTTCAAGGTTCAGGCTTGAAATAATAAGCTGGATATTGTCCAGATTATAGCTGAGATACTCTTCATAAGGAAGCACCTTTATATTCTTCACTTTGTATATATAATCCAGCCTTCCCTTTATGAGCTGTGATGTTCCGTAACCGTATTTACATACTACAACAATATTTTTATCTGTTTCTCTTTTTTCATTTTTTCTGTAGTTTTCTACTGCCATTCTGAGATATACAGTAAGATACGCTATTTCATTGGCATCTATTTTCTTCCCTAGAAACTCTTCCAGCGATTTTAGTGATTTTTCCGTTGCTTTATATAAAAAATTATATCTTTCCATCACTTTTTTATAATCTACAGCTGTATTTTGTATATCATTTTTTATCCTGTATATAGCCGGTCTGAGATATCTTATTACCTCTTCCTCAAATTTTTTGTTTGTTACCAGAATTCCTGTTTCTTCTTCAATATTTTTTATCATTTCTTTAGCAAGAGTTTCCATCTTTACCCAGTTATCATAAAAAGAATATTTAAAATTATACGAATAGGTTCCCAGCAGATATTCTGTGAATTTCAATATCTCATATTCGTTAAAAGCCGTTTCACCTGCTTCTTTTACAGCTTCATTTATCATTTTATATTCTTCGGCACTTTTCAAAAAACTTTCATTAGATACATCTTCTGCAGTAAGAGGAAACTTCCCTGTACGAAAACTGCTTACCAGAACATAAATAAGCAAAACCCTGAAGCCTTCCTCAGACATCACTTTATTCATTTTCTTTTCCAGTAATTTCAGCATATCAAAAATCTTTTTGGTATCATAACTCAGAATATTTTTTGCAAAAAATTCCACTGCTCTGCTTATCATACATGTATCATCTTTTAATAACAGTTTATAAAAATCCTTCACATAAAAATATTTTAAGATACGCTCTATCATCAGTCTTCTTATGGTATTTTCACTGCCTTTTACCGACAGCCCCAATTTTGGCGTAGAACTAAAGCTTAGATTTTCACGGGCAAAGCTTTTCTTTAATTCATATAAATCGCTTTTCAGAGCTGATCTTCCCATATTCAGGACACCTTCCAGCTCCTCGGCCTTATAAGCTTTTAATGTAAACAGGTAAGCGAATTCAAGAACTTCCACTCTTTCACTTTTATTAAAGCTGTAGTTTTCTATTTTGAAATTTCTTAAAAACTGAGACAGTTTTTTTTCTTTATCTGTAAGCATGAGATTATAATGCTCGAATTTCAGTTTTATATCATATCCGGATTCGCTGAGAACATAATTAATATTATCTATTTTATATTTTATAGATCGTTCTTTCAGATTCAGCAATCCTGTAAGCTCCTTCAGCTGCATATTATTTTTATGCAGGAATTCCTTCAGGATTAATATATCATTCCTGTCCAAAAACATTTCTAACACCTTCTCTCATTTTACTTTTTCATATAAAATCCGCTTATTACATTGGACAATATAATTTTAGAAAATTCCAGTAAATTATAAATAAAGATTTATGCCTGTGCAGCTTCGCATAGATATATTATACTGTAGATTTTTTCTCTATTTATACTTTGTTTTTATTTCAGAAAACATTTGAATCGTTAATCTAACATATAATATCATATTTATTATTCCTTATAAAGTCAAAAAATTTCTGATTCACCGACCTGTTTTGGCAAAAGTACAGCAAATTGCATATAAAATAAAAATCAGGCCTACCAAACCTGATTTTGAATAAAAAATTATTATTATTATCTCCAGCGATTTATATAAAGTTTCCTTTATAATATATTTAAGAGTTTACTCTTTCGGTAAATCTCTTTCTCATTGATTACCCGTTCATTTTTTCAAGAAGCTTTTTCAAAGTTATTATAGAACTTTCAAGCTCTTTTCTTTCACCTGATGACAAACATTCCAGCTTATCAGTCAGCTTTCTTTCTGCTTCAGAATAGGTGTCTTTCAATGCTTTCCGTCCTTCATTGGTTATTCTTACATGAGCTATACGCAGGTTCTTATCATCTGTATATCTTTCCACATATCTCTTTTTCCTGAGGGATCCTGTTATAGCTGTAAGCTGTTGTTTTGATACAGAAAGTTTTTTATTTAAAACTGACATTGATAATTCCTTGTGTCCGGAAAGTTCCATAAGTGCATTCTTTTCAGATGGTTTGATATCTGATTTTGTTCTTGACTCTGCTGTTTTTATAAAAACTGATTTAAAAAGCCGCCCTGTATTTACTATCTCCATTATCAAACTAGAATTTTTCATATAAACTTTCCTTTACTATAAATTATTATGTTATGTACTGTAAAAAATAATTTACTTTTTATATCAGTATATTAGCATTTTTATTTATAAATGTCAATAAAAAATTTTTTTAAATGATAAAACATTCAGCTAAAAATAAATCGATTACTGTATCAAATTTGCATTTTTCCTGTTAATATTCTATAATCACTTATATTAATAGATAAAAACAATTATTCTTCACTTTATAAATCTGTTTTTTTGCATAAAAACTTTTTATTTTATTTATTAATAAATGCAGCAGCCGTTTTATAATCAGCTGAATAATTCTGAATATGAACCGATTACTGCACCAGCATAATTAAAGGAGGTTTATCATCTTGCAGCTGATCAGATATATTGGAGCCGCCGGCTTCTTTATTACGCTTTTTATAATGTACGGAACAAAATACGGACTTCCGGGGATAAAACAATATGACAGAAAGTTTAAACCCGTTGATATGAAATTTTTTTACAAAAAATCACTGCTTTATGAAACATTTGAAAAAATCGGGGAAGACGGAAGAAAAGTATATTTTGGATATTTTATTATTGACTTTTTTCTTGCGAGCTTTACACTTATTGTAATGATTATGATAACAGACCTTCTGATGCATGATCCTGATATTCACTATGCTGTATATCTTGCAGCCGGTCTGAAAGCATTATTTGACATACTGGAAAACTGTATCTGTCTTTATCTTCTTCATATCTACCCTGCTAAAAATAATATTGCTGCTTTTTTTGCATCATGCTCCACTATGCTGAAATTTATTATGTTTTATTTATGGCTTCTTGCAGTAGTTGCCGCACTTTTATATTTTTATCTGGCAGGATTAAGATATTGATTTTTTAATTTGACATATAAGAACAGGGAGTTGGAATTTATGAGAAATGAAAAAGAGATGCTTGACCTGATTTTGAGAACAGCTGTTAATGATCCTGAAATAAGGGCAGTTTACATGAATGGCTCCAGAACAAACCCCAATGTAAAAAAGGATATTTTTCAGGATTATGATATTGTTTATGTTGTTAATGAAATAAAAACCTTTTTGGATGCCGAAAACTGGATTGATGTTTTCGGTAAAAGGCTTTATATGCAGCTACCCGAAGCTCTCGATAAATCACTTGGAAAAGATGTCGATACAGATAACTGCTTTGGCTGGCTCATCCAGCTGGCTGACGGCAACCGTATCGACCTTCATCTTCAGACAGCGGCTTTTGCCAAAAATGAAATTCTAAAAGATAAACTCTGCATAGTTCTGCTTGATAAGGATAACATTCTGCCGGATATACCGCCGGCCTCTGATATAGACTATCATGTACAAAAGCCTTCACAGGCAGAATTCAGCGCCTGCTGCAATGAATTCTGGTGGATACTCAATAATGTTGGAAAAGGTCTTTGGCGGAGTGAAATTACTTATGTTATGGATATGATAAATTTTTATCTGCGGCCTGAGCTCATAAAAATGCTTTCATGGGATATTGGAATAAAAACTGAATTTTCCTGCAGTATCGGGAAATCCGGAAAATATATGAAGAAATTTCTGTCAGAAGATATATGGAACAGATTTTTAGCTACTTATTCCGCTGCCGAAACAGATTCTGTCTGGAATTCTGTATTTACAGCAGTTGATTTATTTGATGAAACAGCAGTTAAATCTGCCTTCAGCTTTAAATATATCTACGATACAAATGAAGCAAAAAACAGCAGATCGTTTCTTCTTCATACTTTCAGCCTGCCTAAAGACGCTGAAGAAATATTATAATTTTTAGCATTATTGTCTTGTTTTTTTATATAATTTATTTTATAATGCTTTTGTAAATCAATTCAAGGAGTCTTTTTATGAAAATACTATTTTTACCGGCTTTTGCTTTAGCTCTTTTTCTAAACACAGCTTATGCAGATTCATTTTCTTTCACTCAGAATAAATTTATTGAAGATCACACAAAGGATTTTTCAAAAAATAGTGAGCAAAATGAAATTTTAAACAGATATAAAAAATTTGAAAAACTCTTTCTTATAAAAAAGGAACTTTTTGCAGCTGATATTCTCTTGCCTGAAGAATTAAAACAATATTCTCTGAAAGAAAAAGAAAAAATTTTTCTGGACAAAACTAACATAGGAATCCTCGTTTCCTGCCCCAAAAGAACTCTTTTTCTTATTCCTTCAGATATAAAATACAGCGATACAAGTGCAAGATCAGACAGGTTTTAATATTTTCAAGTACATAAAAAGGAGCTTTTGACAGCTCCTTTTTTTTTCATATACCCTTTATCTATTTTACTGTATTTACGCTTATTCTTCTAAATTCTTCTTTTGCTTTATTCAGCTGCTCATTAAATTTTTGGTTGCTGTGAAGCTTTGCTACCACCGCACTTGCCACTACTCTTGCAGCGTCTATATCACTCTGCCAGTGATAACCGCAAATAACCCTGCTTTGCCCCATTTCATATCCTCTTGTCATTATTTCATCCTGTCTTTCAGGATTAATTTCAGAAAGCACAAGTGCCGCAGCCCATCCGATTGCAGTGTGTCCCGAAGGATACGAACCATTTTTAGACAAAGTTTTTTCATCATCAGGTCTGCATGTATGCTCTTCAAAAAAAGCAAACGGTCTTATTCTCATATAGGCTACTTTAGCTCCCCGAGTAGACAGATCCCCAGCATCCTCACGAAAATTCTGCAGTAACTTATAAATTTCCGGTGTTGTCTTTTGTGTTATAGGAATTCCAAAAGCTTCGGAAAAAGCCTGCGGTACGCCGTCAGCACTTACATGAGCATCATTATAAGCCTGTTTTCCTCTCGGAGTATTTCTCAAAAGCTTTCCTTTATCATACTGCGCCTTGTCATTCAGAAAAGCAATACTATCAACTTCAGGTGGCGGAGGTAATAATTTGTAACTATCTACGACCTCACTGATTTCAAGAAAATAAAGATCAGGTTTCGTCTTTACATCGTCTGCAGCATAGGTAACTGCTGTACTAAATAACAATATTAATACTGTAAGAATTCTTTTTTTCATGGGTTTTACCACTCTCCTGTTCTTTGATATTTATATGTACCATATTATATTATGTCATATTTTTTTGTATTGTAAAGACCGGCAGGCAAAATTGTGCTTTCCGGTTATTAAATAAAGCACCGGATTAAATGTCACTTTCCCTTTTATTTCAACACTTTTATATATATAAATAAATATAAAAAAAATTTGAAAATATTTCATATAATAAATTATTTACTAAAAAAAATAAGATTATGTAAGACTTTTCATAATATTACCTCTTATTGTAAATCTATTTTTTATATTTTAATTTTTTATCAAATTTACCTACAAAATACTATATCTGGATTTTTTCTTTATTAAAAATTTGTTTTAAGATGCTGTTACTTTAGTACAACATTGATAAAATTTTCTTTGACATTATTATTCAAATATGAACTTAATCTGCCATGGCATGTTATCCGCTCTTCAAACACAAAGACAAAAAAAAGATTTTTCTAATACTAATATAAGTAAAAATTTGTATGATAACTTTGCTAGAGAAGATAATAATAATTTTTTATTCAAAAGACAGGTTGGTAACCTGTCTTTCTTTTTTCTTTGTTTTTATTGAAAAAAATTGCTTATTGATGATTTTTATTTTTCTAAATTATTTCTATAATTTGTCTGATAAATTACAAAATAATAAATAATAAAGACTGTATTCTTTTCTCAATACAGCCTCTTATTAATAAATACATACTTATTTTCATTATATCCCATAAAACTTTATCCCCATTTAGGAAAATTCACAACAGTAAATTTTAGTAAAAACCAAAAAAGTAAAGGTGCAGAATGTCTTGGCATTATCAAATCTATTTTTTTCGGATCTTTAAAAAACTGAAATACTCTCAGATCTAAATTTTTCACATAAAAATGTGCTAAAATCTGGAATTCCACTATGAATTTCTGTAAATCTAAAACACCTTCATTGCTGAGTACACAATATACAGAACTTATACTATATACTATACAAAAAAAAGAGCTTATTTCAATTTTCTCAAAACCTGTGTATTCTGAATGTTCTGCCAATTTTTCATATTTTTTATAAAACTCTTCCCTAGATATATTTAAACTCATGTTTTCATTAACAATAAGCTTGATACCATTATTTGAGTAATGGATATTATCAAAAATTTTATTAATATTCTTAAAGAACGAATGTGAAAAAATTTTATCTATATTTCTTATCATACGCTCTTCTTCCATTTGCTTTATATAGCTATGATCATTATAAGACAGCGGATCAATTAATTCCTGAATGTTTTTTTCAATATCTTTTTCATTATAACCTGTTGTGTCTGTGATATCATCGACATTATCTATTATGCATTTCTGAATTTCATAATATTCTTCAATAGCTTCTTCAAACGTAGATGGATAGGTAAGATCATGTATGGTATCCGCAATAGTCTTCTGATCATCGTAATATTCTACTATCATTTGCTTGAAAGTGGACGGTTCTACCAGATCATATATATCCGACTTCAGATATTCTTCATTGAAAAGATTTTGAAAAGACTGACATGAATTTCTAAAATTTAAAAACAAATTTTCACAAATTACTTTTTTTCGATGATTTAACTGAAGAATCAAATTATATTCTTCTGAAAACTTTTCTTTCATAAATATCACCCTTGTAAAAAAATATATACTTATTATATCATATTTTTAAGATTTTTCAATTTATTTTTATTTTACAAACGTACAATATATATTTTTTTTATTTCGATTAAATACTTGTCATTTTTATACTTATTGCTATATCAAATATTTTTTTATTTATTTTTGAAATAATTAATTATATATTTTTTTAGAATTATATTATTATCTATCATTTTTTATATTAAATAATTTATATATATAAATTATTGAAAAAAATGTTTTAAATTAAAAATACAGGGCTGTCCAACCTTGACAACCCTGTACATTACTTATGTCTCATTTCAAATTGAATTCTTGATATGATTTCCTCAGAAGTATCATATGTAATCGCATTTGCAAAAGACGCAAATGAAGTTATAATTGCTATAGTTAGTATTAACGCTGCTTTTTTCATGTTGACCTCCTATTTTTGTATTTTATAACGACCGGTCTATATATTATAGTACCATATAAAAAAATAACTGTCAATCCTTTTTTCAGTTTATAGTTTTGTATTTTGAACAGCAATAAAATTCAGTATTTGAGTAATTGACAAAATTGTTTCATCATGCTAACATAAAAATATATTTAGTCTGCAAGGAGAAGGAATGGAGAAAAATAAAGGAAAGTCCAGACAAAAGATTTTGGAAACAGCTGGTGAGCTTTTCAAATCTCAGGGCTATCATGCTACAGGTCTTAATCAAATAATTAAAGAAAGCGGTGCTCCCAAAGGTTCCATATATCATTATTTCCCCGGCGGAAAAGAGGAGCTTGCAATAGAATCCATAAAGCTGGCAGTAGAAAAAGTCAAAGAAGGACTTATAGATAATCTGTCCCAATATTCTGAGCCTCTAAAATCTATCGAGGAGCTTTTAAAGAAAATGGCTGATGAATTTAATCCGCATAATCCTTATCACGGGCTTTCTATAAATATGCTCGCAATGGAGACATCATTGATAAGCGAACCGCTCAGATGTGCCTGTCTGGAAGCATTTAAGACATGGGAGAATATTTTTTACGATAAGCTTATCGAGGGCGGGTATTCTCCAGAGGATGCTGAAGATCTCGGCATGACAATTCATTTTCTGGTGGAGGGAGCAGTTGCCCTGTCATTGGTAAGACAGGACAATAAACCTTTTTTAATTGTTTCAAGACAAATTCGTAAATTACTAAACAAGAATACATAATAAAATTTTTTAATATCAGAATCTATAAATACCGTTTTAAAAAACGGTTTTTTATATTATAAATACTTATTATTCTATTTCTCCTGCTAAAACTGCATCCTTTTTACAGCTATAAAAATTCTGCATATCAGCATTCTGCAAGATTACCTGCTGTAATGCCGCTGTGCTGCCTTTCTAATATTCAGCCGAATAATAAATTATTACCAGTATAAAAATAATTCTTGACCCGGACACCGTGTCGCACTTTATAATTTTAACAGAAAGGAGGCACTAATTGAACTTAAAAACTATAGGAGAGGTCTCAAAAAATCTGGGAATTTCCACACGCATGCTTCGATATTATGAAAAAGAAGGACTTATATGGAGCAGAAAAAAAGAGAACTATGCTTACAGAGTCTATGATGAAGAAACAATTTCACGCTTATATCTGATAATTTTTTTGCGAAAACTGCGTTTCTCATTGAAGGATATTGCTATACTACTCTCTTCAAGCGATATTCAGAATATTACAGGGATTTTTAGCAAAAATATCGATGAAATAAATAACGAAATCAATGCACTCTCTACTATCAGAATAATACTTAAAAATTTTATTGCAAAACTGAAGAAAAATTCAGATTCAGAGTTAAATCTTTTTTTGCTGAATAATGAAATTGCAGATAAGATAGGGATATTCCTGAGTCCGAAAAGGAATGAATTAAAGGAGGAAAAATTTATGGATGAGCTAAATAACGCAGGAAAAGAATTCTCAAAACTAAAAAATGTAAGGATTATTTATCTCCCGCCGTTTACAGCTGCCGCCAGCCACTACATAGGAGAAAATCCGGAAGAAAATGCCGAAAAGCCGCTAAGAGATTTTATAAAGAAAAAAAGATTATTCGATACAAAACCTGATTCACGTGTCTTTGGTTTTAACCATCCTAGCCCATCGCATGAAAATGCATATTACGGATATGAATTCTGGGTTACAATCCCTGATGATATGGAGGTCGAAAGACCCCTGACTAAAAAGAAATTTGACGGCGGATTATATGCAGTTCATACTATTAACATGGGTGATTTTCATGAATGGGAATGGCTTATGAAATGGGTACAGGAAAGCCCGCATTACTTAGAAAACTACAGAGATGAAGCAGACGAATGTATGGGCGGACTTTTGGAAGAAGCATTAAATTTCGTATACCACGTATCTAATGATATAGAGAAAGTAAAAGCTGAACATCAGCTTGACTTATACTATCCCATAAAAAGAAAATAGAAAATTTTATCTGCTTAATAATAAGAAAATCCATATAGAAAAATCATCGGCATTTCAGCTGATATACTCTATATGGATTTTTATATTCCAAAATAAAAAAAGAGCCTGAAAAACAGGCAAAAAAAAAGCTTGGCGAAGACCTATATTCCCTAGAAGTAAATCTAAGTATTGTCGGCGCAAACAGGCTTAACTACCAGGTTCGAAATGTATCTGGGTGTACCTCTGTCGCTATGTTCACCAAGCAAGGATTGTCTTAAAAAGACAATGAGAAATAAATAGTAGGATAGATATCCATCAGTAAAAACGGTATATATTTTTTAAAAAGCTTCGTCATATTAGTACTGGTCAGCTAAATATATCACTATACTTACACCTCCAGCCTATCAACCTCCTAGTCTCGAAGGTGACTTAACCATAAAGGTAGAATACTCATCTTGAAGTGGGCTTCTCACTTAGATGCTTTCAGCGATTATCCCTTCCAAACGTGACTACCCAGCTGTGCCACTGGCGTGACAACTGATTCATCAGAGGTTTGTCCATCCCGGTCCTCTCGTACTAAGGACAGATCTTCTCAATATTCTTACGCCTGCAGTGGATAGGGACCGAACTGTCTCACGACGTTCTGAACCCAGCTCGCGTGCCTCTTTAATGGGCGAACAGCCCAACCCTTGGGACCTTCTCCAGCCCCAGGATGAGACGAGCCGACATCGAGGTGCCAAACACTTCCGTCGATATGGACTCTTGGGAAGTATCAGCCTGTTATCCCCGGGGTAGCTTTTATCCGTTGAGCGACGGCCCTTCCATTCGGTACCGCCGGATCACTAAGTCCCGCTTTCGCGCCTGCTCGACCCGTCAGTCTCGCAGTCAAGCTCCCTTATGCCTTTGCACTCTTCGGTTGATTTCCATCCAACCTGAGGGAACCTTTGAACGCCTCCGTTACTCTTTAGGAGGCGACCGCCCCAGTCAAACTGCCCACCTAGCACTGTCTCACAGGTTACAAACCCATGATTAGAATTCCGACAATATATGGTTGGTATTCCACCAGTGACTCCTTTACAGCTAGCGCCATAAATTCAACGTCTCCCAACTATCCTATACACACATTGCCAAAACCCAATGCCAAGCTACAGTAAAGCTCCACGGGGTCTTTCCGTCCTACTGCAGGTAGTCGGTATCTTCACCGCCATTACAACTTCACCAAGTCTCCAGCCAAGACAGCTCCCAAATCATTTCACCATTCGTGCAGGTCGGAACTTACCCGACAAGGAATTTCGCTACCTTAGGACCGTTATAGTTACGGCCGCCGTTCACTGGGGCTTCAATTCGAATCTCTCAATCCTCCTCTTAACCTTCCAGCACTGGGCAGGTGTCAGCCCATATACGTCGCCTTTCAGCTTAGCATAGACCTGTGTTTTTGGTAAACAGTTGCTTGGGACTCTTCACTGCGACCTACTTCTGCTCCGGACGTTTCTTCCTTCACATAACATAGGTACCCCTTCTCCCGAAGTTACGGGGCCATTTTGCAGAGTTCCTTAGCTAGAGTTATCTTGTCGGCCTTATGTTTCTCACACAGTCCACCTGTGTCGGTTTACAGTACGGGCACTATTATTCTAAATAGAAGTTTTTCTCGGCAGCATAGGATTTGTAACTTCGCTTCCTTAGAAGCTCCCTATCAAGTCTCACATTTAATCAGGCGGATTTACCTACCTAATCATGCTACTCTCTTCGACATACTATTCCGTCAGTATGCTTACATACCTTTCTGCGTCACTCCATCTCTCAAACAAATAACAGTGGTATAGGAATATTAACCTATTTTCCATTCGCCTACGCTTTTCAGCCTCAACTTAGGTCCCGACTCCCCCAAAGCGGACAAACCTTCCTTTGGAAACCTTGGACTTCCGGCCAGAGGGATTCTCACCCTCTTTCTCGCTACTCATTCCTGCATTCTCACTTCTGATACCTCCAGCATGCCTTACAGCACACCTTCTTCGGCCTACAGAACGCTCTCCTACCAAACTAACTTACGTTAGTTTCCACAGCTTCGGTTTATGTCTTAGCCCCGTTACATCTTCGGCGCAGACACTCTCGACCAGTGAGCTATTACGCACTCTTTAAAGGTATGGCTGCTTCTAAGCCAACCTCCTGGTTGTTTCTGAATGTCCACCTCCTTCCCCACTTAGACATAATTAGGGACCTTAGCTGGTGGTCTGGGCTGTTTCCCTCTCGTCTGCGGACCTTGTCACCCACAGACTCACTCCTAACAATTAAACTATAGTATTCGCAGTTTGCTTGACTTCAGTAAGCTATACGCCCCCTAGGCCATACAGTGCTCTACCCCCATAGTTCTTTGTTAAGGCTGCACCTAAATGCATTTCGGAGAGAACGAGCTATCTCCTAGTTCGATTGGCTTTTCACCCCTAAACCTATCTCATCTCCCAGCATTTCAACGATGGTGAGTTCGGTCCTCCACTAAGTCTTACCTTAGCTTCAACCTGGACAGGCCTAGATCACTAGGTTTCGCGTCTATAACATGCGACTATCGCCCTATTAAGACTCGGTTTCCCTTCGGCTCCGCTTCCTTAACCTTGCCACATATCATAACTCGCAGGATGATTAACCAAAATCCACGCAGTCACCCCGAAGGGCTCCTACCGTTTGTAAGCACACGGTTTCAGGTTCTATTTCACTCCCTTACACAGGGTTCTTTTCACCTTTCCCTCACGGTACTCTCCTCTATCGGTCAACAAGAGTATTTAGCCTTACGAGATATGGTCCTCGCTGATTCACACCGAATTCCTCGTGCTCGATGCTACTCGGGATATTTAATATATACACTCAATATTACTCATACAGGACTTTCACCTTCTATGGTTTACCTTCCCAGATACATTCTAATTCTATTTCGTATATATTGACTTCAGAGCTATCCGTCATTAAACTCCCACTACCCCACACAAGCAACGCTGCTCGCTTATACACTTATGTGGTTTAGGCTCTTCCCCTTTCGCTCGCCGCTACTCAGAGAATCGTTTTTACTTTCTCTTCCTCGGGTTACTTAGATGTTTCAGTTCACCCGCTTACCTCTTTCGTAAATACCCTCCAGGTATTTAGGTTCTCCCATTCGGACATCTTAGGATCAAAGCTTCTTTGCAGCTCCCCTAAGCTTTTCGCAGCTTATCACGTCCTTCATCGGCTCTTGTTGCCTAGGCATCCTCCGTGTGCCCTTAGCGCTTTTCTTTCGATAACCTCTTTTTTACTTTCTTTCTTTCTACCTACTATTCATTTCTCATTGTCCAATTTTAACACTTTTAGTTGATTGTTCAAGGAACAATCAAAATAAAAGAAGAAGCTGCCATCTTATTTCTCCTTAGAAAGGAGGTGATCCATCCGCACCTTCCGGTACGGATACCTTGTTACGACTTCACCCCAATCGCTTACCACACCTTCAGTACTTCCTTCCCTTACGGGTTAGGCCAGCAATTTCAGGTGCAACAAACTCTCGTGGTGTGACGGGCGGTGTGTACAAGACCCGAGAACGTATTCACCGCGGCATTGCTGATCCGCGATTACTAGCGATTCCAACTTCATGAAGTCGAGTTGCAGACTTCAATCCGAACTGAGAACAGATTTCTTGATTTGCTCCATGTCACCATTTTGCTTCTCTTTGTACTGTCCATTGTAGCACGTGTGTAGCCCAGATCATAAGGGGCATGATGACTTGACGTCATCCCCACCTTCCTCCTGCTCTTCGCAGGCAGTCTCGCTAAAGTCCTCAACTTAATGTTAGTAACTAACGATAGGGGTTGCGCTCGTTGCGGGACTTAACCCAACATCTCACGACACGAGCTGTCGACAGCCATGCACCACCTGTCTTCCGGTTCCCGAAGGCACTTAAGTATCTCTACCTAATTCCGGAGATGTCAAGATCTGGTAAGGTTCCTCGCGTTGCGTCGAATTAAACCACATGCTCCACCGCTTGTGCGGGTCCCCGTCAATTCCTTTGAGTTTCAGCCTTGCGGCCGTACTCCCCAGGCGGTTCACTTATCGCATTTGCTTCGGCACAGACGATCTACTCGCCCACACCCAGTGAACATCGTTTACAGCTAGGACTACCAGGGTATCTAATCCTGTTTGCTCCCCTAGCTTTCGCACTTCAGCGTCAGTTTTTGTCCAGTGAGCTACCTTCGTCATCGGCATTCCTACATATATCTACGAATTTCACCTCTACTCATGTAGTTCCGCCCACCTTTCCAATACTCTAGAATTTCAGTTTCGTCGGCAAGCTAATGGTTGAGCCACTAGTTTTCACCGTCGACTTGAAACCCCGCCTAGATGCCCTTTATGCCCAATAATTCCGGATAACGCTTGCGACATACGTATTACCGCGGCTGCTGGCACGTATTTAGCCGTCGCTTATTCTGTTGGTACCGTCATTTTTTTCTTCCCAACTTAAAGCACTTTACAATCCGAAGACCTTCGTCGTGCACACAGAATTGCTGGATCAGAGTTACCTCCATTGTCCAATATTCCCCACTGCTGCCTCCCGTAAGAGTAAGGGCCGTATCTCAGTCCCCTTGTGGCCGTCCACCCTCTCAGGCCGGCTACCTATCATCGCCTTGGTTGTCCGTTACACTACCAACTAGCTAATAGGACGCAAAGCTCTCATATGGCATTGCTTTTCATGAATCAATGATGCCATTAATTCATTATATCAGGTCTTATCCGTCGTTTCCATCGGTTATCCCTGTCCATATGGCAAGTTCTTTACGCGTTACTCACCCGTCCGCCATGATACCCTCTCCCCGAAGGGAGTCTTCTCATCGACTTGCATGTGTTAAGCATTCTGTCAGCGTTCATCCTGAGCCAGGATCAAACTCTTCATTCAATATTTATTTCCACTACCTTAATCTTTTCTTTCTTGGCGTTTGCTTCTTCTTCTATTTTCATTGTCCTTTTGCCTAGCATTTTTTCTGCTGACAAGGAATATACTACCAAATCTAAAAAGTTTTGTCAACGACTTTTTTTTATTTTTTTTGTTTTTTTTTATTTCATATTATCTAAGTACTGATTTTATTGACTTTATCATTTTAAAAAAAATTGATTTTTCTTGCTTATCTTACTGTCTCCTCTGTTTTTCTTTTATTATTTTTCATTAATTATTTTTATATTTCAAATATTTTTTTATTTTTTTTAAATATTAGTGTTTTATTTCTTTACACCGGGTCTATATATAGTTATGATTTTATTTTATTCCCTATTATATTTTTTTACTACCTTATTATATTGTAATTTATATTTTTTTAGATACATTATTATCATACTGCTGTTTCTGCATTAATTCATCGATTATGTACTTTTTATCAACAGATGTAAATTTTTGTAATTATACTTTTCAAAACTTCTAAATTGTTTTTATCGAATTATAGGTTATCATTATAATGGGTGAGATAATATGAAAATTAATAGCCGGTTGTTAAAAATTGTTAATTTTTTGTACCATAATAACCCGACTAACATCAAAGAAATTGCTCGCTCTCTTGATATAAGCGAACGTGCTGTCAGATACGAAATAGATAATTTTAATTTTATACTGGAAATGAATAATGTCCCCGGAGTGCAAAAGCTTCCTATGGGTACTCTGAAAATTGATAAAAACTTCTTCAACACGAAATATGTTCCTTTGCTAAAAGATATTGTAAAAGAAACTAAGGAAAACAGAAGCAGCTTTATCAAATTTTTATTTCTTGCCGAAAATTCTATTAATATTTCTCAGACAGCAAAAAAGCTTGGTATCAGCAGAGCAACAGTGAAAAATGATTTATTAGGGTTAGAAGATGAATTTAGAATGAATAATGTTATATTAGAAGGTCAGAACATTATTTCTTCTGAAAAAAATACAAGAGATTACTTGTTAAAATGTTTTTCCAAAGATATAAACGCACTGTACTACTTTGTCCCTGAAAAAAACGAACTTATTTATTCGTATCTTTCAGAGAGAATAAGTACGCTTTATATTGATGCAGTAAAAGAATTTATACAGCAGATAATAAATATTTTTAAAAATACTGATAATGCCTTTTACGAATTTATATTTGCCTACATTATAATCACTATATTAAGAGTAAAAGAAAATAGAAGTTTATGTGATATCAAAAACGAAAATTTTCTCGAAAATATAGAAGAATACCATATTATTACTGAGCAGGCAGAGTCTTTGGAAAGCTCCCTTGGTATCAGATTCAGTAAAGTGGAAAAACTACAGTTAACAGATTATATTTTAGGTTTTGTTTCTTATTCATATAATACTTCTGTTTTAGAAAACTGGATAGAAATCGAAATTTTTGTTAAAGATCTGATCGCTTTGGTCAATGAGGATATTGACTATAATATCCTTCATGACGAACAGCTTGCCGAAGGTCTTCTAAATCATATGAAACCTCTTATTTACAGATTGAAAAATAATTTTTCCATAAACAGCGATATTCATATAAAAGCTGTAGAGGAACATTTTAATATTTTTTATCTGGTAAAAAAATCTCTTAGCAAATTTAATTCCATAATCTGTAAAGAAATATCAGATTCGGAAATAGCACTTTTAACACTTCATTTTTTAGCTTCTATTGAGAGAAATAAAAATAAGAGCGGTAATTATAATAAGAATATTCTTCTGGTCTGCTACGGCGGTTATGGGACTTCTATGCTTGTAAAAGACAATCTTGAACAAAATTATCACGTAAAAATTGAAAGTGTAATTTCTTATTTTCAGCTTTCAAATTATGATCTTTCTGATATAGATTATATAATCAGTACTGTTAAGCTGAAAAACAGGCTTTTATACCCTGAAAAACCTAAAATTATTGAAATAACTCCGTTTTTTTCCATTGAGGACCAAAAAACTCTTGAAGAAAACTATATATTTAAGAAAAAAAACAATGAAATAAGAGTATCTGTAAATGAAATAGTAACAATTGTCAAAAAATATGCGACTATTCATAACCCTGAAAGTCTAAACCATGAACTTGTAAAGATTTTTAATAAAGAAACACTTTATCCGGCGAAGGAAAATAAATTTATGGATTATATCTCACCCGATAAAATTCAATATACTGAAAGTGTAAAAGACTGGAAAGAAAGTATTTTTCTGGCCGGAAGCGATCTTTTACAGTCCGGTTACATCAATAATTCATATATAGAAGAAATCATTAATGTAACGGAAACTTTTGGTGCATACTTTGTTTTAGGTAACAAAATAGCCATTCCACACGGACAGCTGGCAAAAAATGTTTATAAAAACGGAATTAACATACTTTATATAAAAAAGCCTGTTACTTTCCCGAATAATAAAAAGGTTTCCCTTATATTTTTTATGGCTGCACTGGAGAAGAATGCACATTTAAACAGCCTTGCCTCTATTCTTGGGCTGGCAAAAAATAAAAATTTTTTATTAAGTTTAGAAAAGATAAATAATAATATTGAGCTTTTCAATTTAATTGAACAATATTCGGAGTGAGAAAAATGAAATTAAACGAACTTTTTACTGAAAAAAATGTAGAGCTGGATATGATTGCAGAATATCCTGAAGATATTATCAGAGCCGGAGGAAATCTTTTATTGAAAAACGGTTCTGTCCGGGAAGGTTATATCGATGAAATGCTTAACAGCTATGAAAAAATCGGGGCATATATGGTTATTTCCCCCGGAATAGCAATTCCCCATGCAAGACCTGATTCTTCCGTCATAAAATCAGGTATCTCCTTTATACGCCTGAAAAACCCGGTTTATTTCGGACATCCTGAAAATGATCCTGTTACTCTTGTCTTTTCCATTGCGGGTACCAGCGGGGATAATCACATAGAACTTATCCAGTCGCTAAGTGAGATTTTATTTGACAAAAATATTGTAAACAGCCTTTATACGGTGAAAAATAAAGAAGACTTTCTGAAATTATTATCTGAGAAGGAGGGAAAATAATGAGAATAATAACAGTCTGCGGAATGGGATTTGGTACAAGTCTTATGCTGCTTATGAGTATACAGAAAATCGGAACAAAATATAATATGAGTATTACCGGGGAAGCTGTAGATCTCTCATCATTACACGGATTAAAAGCTGACCTGATAGTAGCTTCTTCTGAGATAGCAAAGGAAATCAGAGATTCTGATATTCCCGTTATCGGCATTACCAATATGCTTGACGAAGATGAAATCGAAGCAAAAGTAATACCCGTACTGCAAAATTTATAATATTATATAACACTATCTAAAAAGGAGGTTTTTAGAATCATGGAATCTTTATTATATCACGTAATCAGTATCCTCAAAAATCCGGCTTTTGTTCTGGGAATTATCGCATTCATAGGACTTTTGTCTCTGAAAAGAAGCTTTTCCGACTGTATAAAAGGTACAGTAAAAACTATACTGGGTTTTCTTATTCTACAGGTTGGGGCAGGTGCTATAGTAGGCGCCCTTATACCTTTCAGCACTCTTTTTACAGCAGCTTTCGGTTTTACGGGAATAGTAGCGGAAGATAACTCTTTAGTAGCGGCAGTCCAGCAGTTTCTTGGTATTGAAACTGCCTTAATCATGCTTTTTTCATTTATTATAAATATTCTTCTGGCAAAATTTACTAAATGGAAATATATTTTTCTTACAGGACATATGATGTTTTCCTTTGCGGGAACAATGGCGATTTTATTTGACCAAATGGGATTTTCAAGAATACAGATTATAATTTTCGGTTCAATAATACAGGGAATATCAATGGTTCTCTTCCCGGCTATATCACAGCCTATGGTTAGAAAGGTTACTGGTAATGATAATGTAGCCTTTGGTTTTTGGGGAAGTTCCCTTGTTACATTCTGCGGATATCTCGGAGGGCTTGTAGGTAATAAGGAGCAGTCTTCGGAAGATGTAAAAGTTTCTAATAAACTGGACTTTTTGAAAGATATGGGAGTTCTTATGTCTATTGTAATGGTCTGCGTTTATCTGGTAACATCTATATTCGCAGGAAAAGAAAATCTTATAGAAATTACAGGTGAAAGTTCTGTGGTTTCATTCAGTCTTATGACTGCCCTGAATTTTGTTGCAGGTATTCTGGTATTATTACAGGGAGTCAGAATGTTTCTTGGTGAAATCGTACCTGCATTTAAAGGTTTTTCGGATAAAATAGTTCCGGGAGCAAAACCGGCACTTGATGTTCCTATTTTTTACTCTTATGCTCCTATTGCAGTTACTATAGGCTTTCTATCTGCCATGGCTGGAGGAATACTGGTAACATTTATATCAAAGTTTCTGCCGGTTACTGTACTGCCGAGTGTTATTGGTCTTTTCTTCATGGGCGGAGCAGCAGGTGTTTTTGGTAATACAACAGGCGGAAGAAGAGGAGCTGTAGTTTCCGGTTTCCTTTTAGGCTTTCTGTTTTCGCTTATTATAGCACTTGCCTACCCGTTACTGGATTTGAGTTCATATAACATACAGGGTCTCTGGTTTGCTTCCACAGATGCAATAATAGTAGTAGTTATTATAAGGGTTATAGGATTTATATTTGGTATCAAATAATTTTAGGAGGAAATATAAATGAAAAAAATAAGAACAATTCTGGGAGATATCGAAAGGGAGAAACTTGGCTTTACATATACACATGAGCATCTGATTGCAGTTCCTCCTGTGCATCAAAAAGACAGAGATCTGGAATTAAATGATTATTATAAATCTTACTCGGAACTTTTGAAATTTAAAGAAGCAGGCGGACAAACCCTTGTGGAAGCCTCTACTCTGGACTACGGACGAAGTGTAAAACAAATGCGGCAAATGTCTGTTGATTCCAAAATAAATGTAGTTTTCACCACAGGATTTAATAAACACATTTATTACCCTGAATGGGTTTCTGAAAAAAGTATAGAGGAAATCACTGAAATACTTACCGGCGATGTTATGAACGGCGCAGAAGGAACAGATTCCAAAGCAGGCTTTCTAAAAGGCGGTGCATGGTATAACCTGATCCACCCGCTCGAGGAAAAGACAACTATTGCCATAGGAAAGGCAGCTGTTATTACCGGAGCTCCTGTATGGCTTCATACAGAAGCCGGTACAATGGGAATGGAGATGCTTGACATACTTGAAGAAGAAAATGTCGATCTGACTAAAGTAGCAGTCGGACACTCAGACCGAAATGCTGATTTATTTTATCATCTGGAGCTTTTAAAAAGAGGAGCATATGTTCAGTTTGACGGAGTCGGTAAGGTAAAATACTATCCTGACAGCACGCGTATAGAGCTTATCAAAGGTATAATAGATGCCGGTTTTGAAGACAAGCTTCTTATTTCAGGTGATATGGGACGTCAGTCTTATCTTCATTCATATGGAGGCGGACCGGGATTTGAATTTATAATAAAAAAATTCATTCCTAGAATGCAGGCTGAAGGTATCAGCAATGAAATAATAGCAAAAATTTTCCTGAAAAACCCTGCTGACTGGCTTGCACAATTCTAAGGAGTATGATTAAAATGAAAAATTTTGAAATAGAATTTATGACAAGAACCGAAGTAGAAGAGCATCTTGTCAAAAACCCTGTTATGATTCTTCCTGTAGGTTCTACCGAACAGCATGGTTTTCATCTGCCTCTGGGAACTGATACTATTCTTGCAAAAGCCCTTGCAAGAATGGTTGCCCCTAGAATAAACTCACTTATAATTCCTGCACTTTATTACGGTTATTCATGGGTATGGCACAAAATTCCCGGGACTATAACTCTGGAACAGGAGCATTTTAAAACTGTTTTAAAAGACATAGCCAAAAGTGTGGAAACATACGGAACAAAACTTTTAATTATAATTAACGGACATGATGCCAATAATCAATCCCTGAAATATACAGTAAGAGAAATGAAGTACCAGACTGATATGAAAATACTTTACTTTTTCTATCCAAATTTTTCTGAAATTTATAAAAAATATTGTGAATCAGAAATACAAAATGGTCTGTTTCATGCGGAGGAATTTGAAACTTCACTTATGCTTGCAGAAAATGACAAGCTTGTAGATATGACAAAAGCAGTAAAGGAATATCCGGACTATCCACCGTTATATTCACATACCAGCGAAATACTCGGAGATATAAGTAAAAGTGGTGTTTTTGGAGATGCTACCGCTGCCGGTAAAGAAAAAGGGCAAAAGATGTTTGAGGAGTTTGCCGACGAAATCTGTAAGGCTGTAAGTCTTTTAACAAATAATAAACTATAGGGTGAAATATATGATAAATTCTAAAATAACCGGAATATTCAGAAATATAGACGAAAGTAAGATTGTCAAAACTGCCGAGATCCTCATTAATAATAATATTAATACCTTTGAGGTCTCTTATAATTCACATGATGCGATAAAGCAGATAAAACTTTTGAAAGAGCATTATCCGGATGCTAAAATCGGAGCTGGGACTATTTTGAATATAGAAGATCTGAAAAAGATAACTTCAGAGACAGAACTGGATTTTATTTTTACTCCCTCTGTCAATGAAGAGGTTCTTAAATATTCCAAAAAAAATAATATAAATCTTATTCCGGGTGTTTTTTCTCCCAGTGAGGTTGCACTATGTCTGAATTACGGCTTCAGACTTCTGAAACTGTTTCCAGCAGAAAATCTCTCGGAAACTTATGTAAAAAATTTGAAAGGTCCCTTTAATAATGCTGATTTTATTGCTGTAGGCGGTGTTACCAAAGATAATATCATGTCTTTTTTCAAAATGGGCTATCTTGGTGTGGGGATGGGTTCAAGTCTTATAAAAACTGATTTTTTGAAAAACAATGACTGGGATTCTTTAGACAAGCATATTAAGGATACGCTGAAAGCAATAGATGAATTTTTATAGACTTTTGAAAAATAAGAAATATATAAATTCAGGTAATTTTTTCCTAACTGATATAACAGTGGTCTTAATTTACCTGATCTGTTGTATCAGAACCTTATAAAATATAAAATCAAAATCAGAAGCATGGAGCTTCTGATTTTATGATACATTATATTTTCCGTTCTTTAAGTTTTTTTACTTTTCAAATGTTTGAAATTATTCCTGAAAAAAGAACTCTCAATAAAAAAATGAACTGTAAAGTATAATATTGTTATATCACCTAAATATGATATAATAGTATCATATTGTAGAAAACAGAGAGGTGAAGCTTTATGGGTGATAATGAAACAAGAACCAAAATAATCAAAGCTGCCGAAGAGTTATTTAAGCAGAAAGATTATGAAGATATTTCTATCAGGGAAATCTGTCAGCTGGCCGGCATCTCAATAGGAGCTTTTTATCGTCATATAGGATCAAAGGAACAGTTATTTAAAATATTTCATATTCAGCTGGGAACAGAAGCATTAAAAATATTATTTGAAAAAATTGACAATAAAACACCTATGGAGAAGATATCTGTAGTTATAGATATATACCTTGATTTGATAACATACTTTGGATATAAATTTGTTAAATATTTTCTTACATTATCACTGAATAATGAAATTTTTGCGAATCCTCCGGGGGCTCTGCATACTTTTTTGAAGGAATATATTACTGAAGCATCCAACAATGGTGAATTCAAGCCGGAATACACTATTGACTATATTTTCAGAGCTCTTTTTTCCTCTTTGCGCGGAGCTGCATTTGACTGGAGTGTAAATTCAGGAAAAAGTGATATAAAGGCTGACTATTCCATCACATTAAATATTTTACTCAATGAATTCAAGAAAAAATAATTTTTTATATATCTTTTTTGGAAAAAAATCTGCTTATTATATAAAAATACTGCCAGCTTAATAAATCGGCAGTGTTTTTTAGTTACCATACAAACCAAGCCAGTATTTTTATATATGTCATTACAGCTGAAAAATCATATATAAGCACTGATATAAATAAAAAAGACAGGCTCATAATAATATTCCATATTTTAAAGTATACTGTTATAATTTTTCTGTGTTATAATATACTCGATAAAAGAATATAATCAGGAGGAAGCATGAATAATAAACAGCTGAATGAGCAGGAAAAGAATGAAGAACTTGTCGAGATTGGTATCACGGCTTATGAAAATAAGGATTATCAAAAAGCCCTTGAAGCATTTTCAAAAATAACACCGTCATTTGAGCAGTATGATATCGTAAGGGGGGAGATTATAGGATTTCACTATAACTTAGAGCATTATGAAGAAGTCATCAGACTTGCCCGGTTAGAAACAGAAGAAAATGAAAGTTATCCGATTATTATTGCCAATAGAATGAGAGCACATTTAAAATTAGAACAATATCAGGAAATTTTAGATTTTTATAAAAACTCAACAGTTTCTCTTGATGAGGAAGCAAGGGAACATTATCTTATCACTGTCCAAAATGCTGCCATGGCTGTTAATGATAACAGTTTAGCTTCTGAAATTGCAGTGAAATTAGATAACATGTATATTAAATTAGGTAAGGATCGCACAACTTACACCGCTTTTTAAGAAGCTGCAACAAAATTACCGTTAAAAATAAATCTATTATGGTGGTGACTAAATGAATATTATAATCAAAAAAGCTGAAAAAACGGAGCATTATAAAATTATTGAGATACTTGCTGATGAAATCTGGAATGAATGTTATATTTCAATTATTAGTAAAGAACAAATTGAATATATGCTGAGAAATTTTCAGTCTGAAAATACTGTAAAAGAACAGTCAGAAAACGGATACCTGTATTTTTTTGCGGAATATAACGGCGAGTATGCCGGTTATTGCTGCATTGTCCCGGAAAATGACGGAGTTTTTCTGAGTAAATTTTATATAAAAAAGGAATTCCGCGGTAAGGGCATTGCCAAACAGCTTCTTAAATACGCTTTAGAGCCTTTTTTATCAGAAAAACCGCTTCGTGTACATCTTACTGTTAATAAGTATAATGCAAATTCTATTGCTGTTTATAAGAAAATGGGATTTGAAGTCTTTAACGAATGTGCAAATGATATCGGAAACGGCTTTATAATGGATGACTATGAGATGGAATGTTTTTTAAATAAAAATGTTCTGTAAAAATAAAAACTGCCTTAAAATACAAAAGCTTTATTTTGTTTTAAGGCAGTTTTTTTTAGTAAGAAACTTATGCTACTCCAGAAGCTTTTTATACGACAGACTCATGGCTAATGCTCCTGCAGGTGCTGTAATAATAATTGCCAGCACTGCTATAGCAAGTATCAGATCCCCGGAAGCCACTCCCGCTGCAAGCGGTATTCCGCCTACAGCGGCCTGTACAGTAGCTTTAGGGATATATGCCAGAATGCAGAACAATCTTTCTTTTATATTCAGATTACTTCCAATTGTAGAAATATAAACACCTGCACTTCTTCCTGCAAGTCCTGCGAGAATTATCAAAAAACCGGTAAGTCCGGCATTCAGAGCTACATGTATATTTACCTGGGCTCCGACCAGAACAAAAAGCAGCAGTTCGGCAAAAACCCATATTTTATTGAATTTTTTTGACAAACGCTCTGCTGCTTCCGGAAGTTTTTCCAATATAACAACTCCGACTGTCATTACTCCAATAAGCGAAGCAATCTCTACTTTATCATGAAGAAAATTCTCCATACCCTTTAAAAAAATGGAAATAGACAATATAATCAGTACTTTTTTAGTATCCCTTATATGAAATTTCCTGAAAATTCTTACCAGTATCAGTCCCGCACCTATTCCCACAGCTATCCCAAGAATTATGGACAAAGGAATTCCCAAAAGCTGGAAAACAGGGTTTACACTGCTTCCTCCATAAAGTCCCAGAAATACAGTAAATAATGTTATTGCAAAAACATCATCTGCTGAGGCTCCTGCCAGTATAATCGTAGAAATTCCTTTTTTCATTCCTATTCCTTTTTCTGAAAGAAATATCATAAAAGGCACTACTACTGCCGGTGATACAGCAGCAATTATAAATCCCAGCATCCCGCCTTCCACAAATGAAAATCCCAGCAGCTTCATTGATAAGAATGCAATGGTAAATCCTTCTATAAGTCCGGGAATACAGGAGAATTTCACTGCAAGCGGACCGACCTTTTTCAGTTCATTTCTGTTAATGCCAAGACCTGCTCTTAATAAAATTATTATTAGTGCAATTGTTCGCAGTTCTCCAGATATTTCAATAAGATTTTTATCAAGAATATTAAAGCCGTAAGGTCCTGCTGCTGCCCCGAGAATAATCATTCCCAAAAAACCCGGTAATTTTAATTTTGTAAATATGTAATTCAGCAGTAATCCTGCCAAAACTATAAATGCCATACTAAGTGCCATAGTATTATCCGCCTCCCGTAGAAAAATAAAAAATAGCTTCCACAACAAAAAAACGCTGCAGAAGCTATTAACATGAAAAACATGTGGTTCCGGCATACACCGCGGAGAGCTTCATCTCCTTAAGTTTACTGTTCTAATATATCATATCCGAATTTAAAATACAAATAAATTTTGAAGCTATGTCTTTTCCTTATACATTATCGGTATGAACTTTGCTGCAAATTTATATTTATCACGATTCTTTATATAAAGAAGCCCGAATATGGAAAAAACAACAGCCCCTATAAAATTTACTATAAGATCTTTCATTGTATCAATAATGCCTATATCCAGATATCCGCCTTTTATTACTGTTTTTGTCAGGTTATTTTCATCATTGCCCGAATATATCTCTGTATATTTAATATTTCTGATTACTACAGGTATATTCTTTCCTTCGGGCTCCAGCTCAACAGTGGAAATCACCTGTACTATACGGTCTTTCTGCATATCAGTTTTAAGATACCGGTCTGCCGAGAATTCAAAAAATTCCCAGAGCACGCCAATTGTCATAGAAAAACAAAATGCTACAAGAGCCACAAAAATCGGTGACATTTTTATATAAAATTCTTCACTCCTGTTTAGAATATCTATAAGTGAAAATCCTATTGCAGCACAGAGAAAACCGTTTATAGTGTGAAGCATGGTATCCCAGTACGGAAATAATCCGTAAAAATTATGTATCTCTCCGAGTATCTCTGCCGAAAATATAAACAATACCACTATACTCTCCAATAATGTAGGAAACTGAACCATCAGCCTTTTTTTTATTATACTCGGTATTAAAAAAAGTATCAAAGTCAGTATACACATAAATACACTGTGCCAGTCCTGTAGAAATATCTCCCTTATCATTGTTGCCACCACAATTACTCTGAGTACTATATATATTGTCAGTTTAGTCTTTTTCTTATTCATCACTTTCTTTTTCAATTTTATCACTACTCCGTTTCAGCTGGTTTCTTTGTAATAAATAACCTGGAAAAATAAGAAATAATACGATATACCGAAAATATTCCGCTATAACCGTATATTTTTTCAGAGATAAATTATTGTAAAGTTCTGTTATTATAGCTGAGAACAGCTGTATAAGAAGCTATTTCATAATACTTTTCCCCGATTCTCACTTCCACAAGAGGAAGGTCTGTTCTCACCTGATAATTCGGATTTATGAGAGTCTTATTTCCTTTATGATAACACGCAAGTATCTGCCCTTTATTTCCGCTGATAGCTCCTTCTACAGTAAGTCTCAGTCCCATTTCACCTATCCACATACTTTTTTCTTTTTTACATCTTGTTATTTTCCTGTTTGCCGCAAGCTCTTCTCTTATTTCTGTCAAAATTTCCCTGTATTTTTCTTCCGGATTATCAATTACAGTATTGCTTTTATTTTCCAAAAGATATATTTTCTGATCTAAACCTACCTCAAAAATATAATCAGGATTCAGACTCTCCCCAGCTGCGATAAGCCTTGTCCCGGGAATATACGCAATAAACTCCGCTGTATCTCCTACCATTTCTGTCCCTGTTTTTCTGCCGCATGATACAAACAGTAAAAATACAAATAAAAAATATATTTTTTTCATATCCGCTTTTCCTCTCTTTAATTTATTAAATATTTTGTATAATATTCTGCAAAATACTGTTTTATCCGTTTAAACTTTTACTTATTATACAACATAAAACCATATTTTGTCCAATGACAGCAAATATGATACATATAAAAACCGGTCTGTTTCCCTGTTAAAAAACAAAGTATACAGACCGGCACCGAAAAAACCAGATTTATTGCTTAGATTCTCTTTTTATTTTAAAATTTTACTCTTTTGCTTCAGGAAATATCATCCTTATTGATTTTTGACATGCGTTCGTCCATTTTCAGGAAAGGAAGATATATAAATATAGTAATTATAATAATCACTAACTGCAGCACCGCTGCACGCCAGTCTCCTCCTGTAGCAAGAAACGCTGAAATAACCGGAGGCGTTGTCCATGGAATCTGTACCACTACATGATTTATAAGTCCCACTGAAGTGGCAAAATAAGCAGTAAGCAGAGAAAATACCGGTGCTATTACAAACGGAACAATAAGGAACGGATTAAAAACTATAGGCAGTCCAAAAATCACCGGTTCGTTTATATTGAATAAACCTGGCATAAATGACATTTTAGCAACATCTTTATAATCTTTTCTTCTTCCAAAAATAAAAATCGCTATAAGAAGAGCTATTGTATTGCCCGAACCTCCTGTTATACCAAAAACATCTTTAAATGCGGAAGTAATTATATGAGGTATGGGCTGATGATTCGCATATGCCAGCATATTTTCCTGCATATTCTGGAGCAGAAACGGATCCAGCAGAGGATTGGATATAACAGCCTGATGAATCCCGAATCCAAAAAACAGATTTCCCAGACACATTAAAAATAAAAATCCGAAAAGACTTGTTGTCACATGGCTTAGAGGCTTTGTTATAAGCATGGAAATCAGCTGATTAAAATCTAATTTAAACAGAAGATTCAATAAAAACGATATTATTGCAAAGATAATTACATTTATCATAATAGGGATCAGTACATTAAATGATTTGATTACTGCCGGCGGAATATCTCCCGCTATATTTATCTGAAGCTTTTTATTTGCCGAAAGCTTTATAAATATATCAGTAGCAAAAAGACCGACTATAATTCCTACGAACATACCAGTAGCATTTGTATAATTCACAGGAATAACACCATTTACAACAAAGCTTTCATTCAGCCCTTCAGGTTTAAACGTACTCATAAAAGGAGTTACGACAAAAAGTGTAGACAAGCTTACTAATACTGATGCAAGTACATTATCAAAATTTCTGTTCTGGCTTAGATGATATGAAACAGACGCAGTAACAATGACTGTTATTATGCCGAGTGTTCCGTTTGAAACCGAGCTTCCTATTTCCTGAAGCCTTGTAAGAATTTTTGGATCTATTATTTTCCCCATAAATCCTGACGGTTCTAAAATAACATAATTAATAAATATTACAAACCCTGCCAGAATCATAAAAGGCATAATAGATGCAAAGCCGTCCCTGAGAGATCTCAGGTGAATCTGTCCGCCCAGTTTTACAGCTACCATTCCGAAATAATCAGATATTCTTTTTTTATCTTTTTTCATATTTTCCCTCCGAATTTTTATTATACTAACTTATCAGTATCATATAGAAAGCCGTTTTCTTCCGTCATCTTTTTAAAAAATTCCCCGCTCTTTTTTATTGTTCTTTTTTGTGTAGCAAGATCCAGCGAAACGAGCCCGTATCTGTTTTTATATGCATTTATCCATGACCAGCAGTCTATAAATGTCCACAGGTGGTATCCCTTTATATTGCATCCTTCATTTACTGCTTTATACAGATATGCCAGATGGTCTTTTATATAATTTATTCTGTATTCATCAATAATCTGTCCGTTTTCTCCGAGAAATCTCTCTTCATCTGCTACTCCCATTCCGTTTTCAGAAATAAATGATTCTATATTGCCGTAGTTTTCCTTTATATCCATACATAAATCATAAATTCCTTTTTCATATATTTCCCAGCCTCTGTATATATTCATTCTCTTTCCGGGCATATTATGAAGTTCAAAAAACCATTCAGGCAGAAAAGGACTGTTTTTATTAACAGCTGTTAATCTGGCTTTCACCCTTCTCGGCTCATAATAATTAAGCCCCAGAATCTGTGCAGTATTTTCAGATATTATTTTCAGATCTTCCTCTGTATAATCAGGCATCTGATCGTATTCTTTCAGTATAGATACCAGTTTTTTATTAAAAGTCCCTTTTACCATAGGATCAAGAAAGCTTCTGGTATAAAATGCATCTGCGGTTTCTGCTGCTTCTGTATCCCATTTATTGCTGCTTCTCGGATATGTAGGACTAAGGTTTAATATAACTCCTATTTTTGACTTCAAATTCAGCTTCTTAAATTCTTTTATAGCCTTTGCATGTGCCAGTATTGTGTAAAAAGCTGCCTGTGCTCCTTCTTTAAAATCTATAAAATTCGGATAATGAAAGTCTTCGAGATATGTTCCTAAAATAGGACCGAGAGGTTCGTTGGATGTAAACCAGTGATAACCAAGATCACCAAATTCCTTAAAGCATGAAACTGCATAATTAACATAAGCTTCCACTGTTTCACGTGATGCCCAGCCTCCCAGCTCCTGTAATTTCATCGGCATATCAAAGTGATATAGATTTATAAAGGGCTTTATATCATTTTTTATCATTTCACTCATTAAGTCCCTGTAAAAATCAACAGCTTTTCTGTTTATTTCTCCTCTTCCTCCGTCAGGAAATAAACGTGCCCATGATAAGGAAAGTCTGAAAGAATTATGCCCTGTTTCTTTCATAAGTCTTATGTCATCCTTGTAACGGTTAAAATGATCAGTAGTTACATCTGGTCCTATTCTGTCATAAAACCTGTTTGGTTCTTCGCTAAACCAGCGTTTCCATATAGTTTCTGCTTTTCCGGTATCCCCTGTTCCTTCCGACTGTTCTGCGGACCATGCTGAGCCCCACCAAAAATCCTCAGGAAATACTATTTTCTTTTCCATAAATACCTCCTATCTCATAATTATAGAAATTATAACACCCAATTTTTTAAAAAGCAATACTTTTTTATAAAAGTATATACTTTTTGTTTTATTTCATTTTATATGATATAATTCACTATCAAAGGAGGACTTTATGGAACCAAAAATAAAATATATGTATATATATAATGATGTAAAAAATAAAATAAATAATAATAAATATAAAATTGATACGAAACTTCCCACTGAAACAGAGCTTGCCAAAATCTACGGCTGCAGCAAGCTTACGGTAAAAAAAGCCCTCGGTCTTCTTGAGAGTGAAGGGATGCTTATGAGAAGAAGGGGTTCCGGTACTTATGTAAAAAGACACTCTATCCTGAATAATGAATTTATTATAGAGCCTACATCCAATCTTACTGATAAATACGGCGAAAAAAATGTGGAATCAAAAATAGTAAAATTTCTAATAGAAAAACCGTCAGAAAGAATTGCAGAGATCTTGAATATCAAGGATGATTATATTTATCATATAGAGAGAATAAGGTATATAAATAAACAGCCTTATTCAATAGAATATACTTATATGCCCCTTTCCCTGATAAAAGGTCTTGAACCGAAGCATTTAGAGCACTCTATTTATAATTATATACAGGATATACTAAAACTAAAGATAAAAACAGGACATATTTTTATCAGAGGAAAAGAATTTACCAAGGAAGAAAAAGAACTTCTTAATATAAAAAGTGATAAATTCAGTATAGAGCTGGAAAAGAAGGTTTATCTTGATGACGGGGATATTTTTGAATATTCTGTCACTAAGCATGTATATGAACATTTTGTTTTTGAAACAATATTTGTTAATAATTAATAAAATAAAAAGCTGTATTCTTGATAAAGTGTGCGCAGAAATTAAATTTTCCGGTCTTTATCCTTTGAATAATACAGCTTTTTTTATCAGTCAAAATATTTTTTTATTGATATTACTGCAAAACAAAAAGAAAACGATCATTTTTTGTTTATTTCCCAAAATTTCTTTATAAATTTTTGTTAAACAAATATCGTTCCCTGATTTATCTATTTCCCTGATACCTGATAAAAGTTTTTTATATCTGAGAGAAAGTTATATTATCTGTTCTTTTTTCTGCTTAGTGATATCTTAAATTTTGAAATAAGACCTCTGTCTCTCGAAACAGAAAACTCTACAGGATTATAATCAGCATCAAATGTCACTGTTTTGACAAGCTGAATTGCAGTTCCCTGCTTTATTTCCAAAGCTTTTGAATCTTCTTTATCGGCATTTATCGCCGTAAAAGTTTTTTCCGCATAATTTACTTTGACATTATAGTATTTGTACAGAATATCAAATAATGAATTATTCGAGAAATCAAATTTTTCCAGATTCGCTGCAAGACTTTTCGGAATATATGTCGTAACAAGCTCCAATGGAGATTCGTCAATATATCTAAGTCTTTCCAGCTTATAAAAATCTTTCTCACTTCCTCCAAAAATATCAGCTAATTCATCATCAGATTTTACTGTGCTGAAGTCTATCAGCTTTGTTCTGCTGACCATCCCTTTTCTCTGGGCTTCCTCATCAAAGCTTCTAAGCTCCGACAGATCCCAGTAGTCAGTCTTGGGCTTTGCTATAAGAGTTCCTACTCCCCGTTTTCTCGCCAGATAATTTTCCTGTACCAGTATATCTATAGCCTGCCTTATAGTCGTTCTGCTTACATTATATTCCTCCATTAGCTTAAATTCTGAAGGAAGATAATCGCCTACATGTAAAATTCCTGAATTTATCTTCTCTTTCATGTCATCCTTTACCTGTGCATATAACGGAGTATGGCTTAATTTATCAATTTTAGGCTTATCCATTCGATAATATTTCCTTTCGTAACATTTATTACTTACTTTTTAAATAGTTTAACAGGTATTTTCAAATAAATCAAGATATCTCATTTAACTCATTTATTTCTCACTTTAAGCATAAATCAAATTTTTACGTTGACATATATTTAAAATTATGCTAGCATAACATCAAAGACAATATGACGTCATGACGTCATTATGTGTGAAAATTTAAGGAGGTATTTTTTTATGGGTAACATATGGCTGGATATGACTGGAAAAATTATTATTGTTACCGGAGGAAGCATGGGAATCGGACAGCACATTGTCGAAGATCTGCTTACCGCAGGTGCTACAGTCGTAATCGCAGATAAAAGTAAAAATGACGACCTGGCTTCAAAAGAAAATGTTTTCCATTTTACATGCGATATTTCCAAAAAAACAGAAGTGTATTCTTTGATTGAAGAAACAGTGAAAAAATTCGGAAAAATTGACGGATTGGTGAACAATGCCGCAGTACACGGTCCGCGTCTCCTTGTAGATTATTACAATAATGACCCTGAACGCGAAGCAAGCGAGAAAGATTTTGATTTTATGACAAGTGTTAATCTGAAAGGAGCTTTTTTTTGCTCACAGGCAGCTGCCCGGATTATGATCGGACAAAAGAGCGGCGTTATCGTGAATATAAGCTCTGAAGCCGGCAATGAAGGTTCACTTGGACAGAGTATCTATTCTGCTACTAAAGGCGCTTTAAATGCATTCACTCTTTCATGGGCAAAAGAACTGGGAAGATTTAATATCAGAGTGGTTGGCGTAGCACCTGGGATCAATGAGCCTACACCTATGGGAAACGCAGAGCATGTAGCTGAATTCGCATATGCAAGAGGCGTAAAAGCTTCTGATGTTTCTCCTGATTATCAAAAGACACTTCCGCTTGGAAGAGTAGGAAAGCTGGATGAAATCGCAGATCTGGTAACTTATCTTTTATCAGACCGTTCATCATATATAACAGGTACAATAATTAATATTACAGGTGGAAAATCAAGAGGATAATTATTTTATTAAGATTGGAGGAGATTTATGAATACTTATCCATGGATAATTATTATGACACACGGTAACTTTGGAGCAGAATTGAAAAAAAGTGCCGAATTGGTTTTAGGACCTCTTAAGGACGTTTACTGCCTTTCTCTGAATGAGGGTACTGATCCTATGGAACTTTCGGAGGAGCTTGCCGGAATCCTTGAAAAAGCTCCGGATAATACAATTATTTTAACAGATTTATATGGCGGGACTCCGTCCAATGTTGCTGCCATATATGCACCCAGAAAGAATTATACAGTAATCAGCGGTGTTAATTTTCCTATTCTTATTGAAGCAGAGATGAGCAGAACTCCCGAAGAATGTGAAGATTCACAAAGCTGCGGCACTATGGCCGAAAGATTGATTTCTGCCGGAACTGCCGGTATATCAGATATAAGAAAAATTATGGAGGAGATGAGGAAAAAATGATAGACGGTATTAAGCTGGTTCGTGTTGATTTCCGACTTATTCACGGACAGGTAATTACAAAGTGGAGTAATACTATCTCTGCTAAAGAAATCATAGTGGTTAATGATCAGCTGTCTAAAGACGAATATATGGCTGAAATATATATCATGGCTGCACCGCCTGGTATGAAGGTCAATGTTCTTTCCATAAATGATTTTGTCACACAGGCTAAAAATAATACGTATGCTTCAGGAAATGTACTGGTTCTTTTCAAAAATATCAAGGATGCAAGAGATACAGTAGATCTGGGTATTCCGTTTAAACAGGTGCAAGTCGGCGGACTTGGAAGCGGAAACGGAAGAACCTCTGTGGTAAAAGGTATTTCCATTGATGCTGCGGATGTTGAAAATCTTACCGCTATCCAGAATTCAGGAGCCGAGGTCTCATTCCAGGTTACTCCTGAGGAACAAAAATTATCATTAGAAAAAGCTTCTAAGAAAGTGAGAGGATAATATGTTAATAGTAAGTATTTTTACAGGAATTTATTATTGGATTATGAAAACTGACGTGGGATATGCCATTACCCATGCAATACGTCAGCCGCTGTTTTCGGCACTTTTGATCGGGCTCATCATGGGAGATGTAAAGCAGGCAGTTATTATCGGAGCTGCAGTGCAGATTTTATACATTGGTTTAGTGGCAGCAGGCTCTAATCTTCCGGCCGACGACTGTCTGGCAGGACTTATTGCAATTCCTATTGCTCTAAAATCCGGGCTTTCTCCTGAATTAGCCATAGCAATTGCTGTTCCCGTGGGTGTAATGGGTGTTTTTGTGGATCAGCTCAGAAAAACAATTAATGTAATTTTTGTTCACATGGCTGATAAATATGCAGAAGAAGGAAATACCAGACAAATTACTCTGTGTAACGTGTTATACCCTACTTTATTAAGCTTTTTTATGCGTTTTCCGATTCCTTTTCTGGCTAATTTATACGGTGCAGATGCTGTAAAATCTTTTATGGATACAGTTCCGCAATGGATTATTCATGGTTTCAGCGTAGCAGGAGGTCTTCTTCCAGCTCTGGGATTCGCTCTTACAATGTTTGTAATAGGGAGAAAAGAAATGCTTCCATGGTTCTTTATAGGATATTTCATGATAAGATTCAGCGGAATGCCTGTAATAGGAGCAGCAATATTTGGATTATGCGCGGTTCTTCTGATTACTATGTATAAAAGAAAAAGTGAGGAGGCATAACTATGGAAAATGAAGAAAAAAAATTAATTACCATAAAAGATGTAAGAAGCCACTGGCTGAGATATTACATGACATGTGAAATGGGTATTTCTTATGAACGTCTTCAGGCAGTGGGACTTTGTTCAGCTCTGGTTCCTGTTCTGAAAAAGCTCTATCCCAATAAAGATGACCTTTCAAAGGCTCTCCAGAGACACCTTGTATTCTATAATACAGAAGCTGTTTTTGGTTCACTCATAAACGGAATTGTTATTGCCATGGAAGAACAGAAAGCAAACGGAGAACCTATAGAGGACGAAACAATAACAAGTTTGAAAACCGGACTTATGGGACCACTTGCGGGTATCGGAGACTCTATAGACTGGGCTACTCTAAAACCGATTATTTTCGCACTTGCTGCTACTCTTTCCGCTACGGGAAATCCTATAGGGTGTTTTGTACTGCTGGCTCTGCCTGTTATTCAGATAGCTATCGGACTGAATCTTTCAGTTTACGGATATAAGGCTGGACGTTCTTCCATCAGAGATATATTAAATTCCGGACGTATCAAAGAGCTAATTCTCGGTGCCAGTACACTCGGGCTATTTATGATGGGTGCTTTATCATCTACATATGTAAAACTCTCTACTCCTGTTGTTATAAACTTTGGTAAAGGAAATGAGCCGTTTATACTGCAGAATGTAATCGACGGAATTGTACCCGGTCTGCTGCCCCTTGCGGCTGTTTTGGGGATCTACTGGTGGCTGAATAACAAGAACCAGAAAATGATTATGATTATGCTGATTATACTGGCTGTTTCCCTTATAGGAGCTGTTACAGGACTTCTTTAAAAATCAACTCTCAAATATATCAATATTCCAGTGAAAGACCCTGAAATACTTTGCGTACTCTCTATTAACATATGCAGGGTCTTGATAATAATAAAGAAAGGTAATAACAATACAGCATTGTTATTAATAAGGTTATTTTTATGAAAAAAGCAGTACATTTTGGTGCAGGAAGTATCGGAAGAGGATTTATCGGAGACCTGCTTCATGATACAGGCTATGAAATAGTTTTGGTTGATGTAGATAAAAATATAGTAGAGCAGATAAACAAAACAAATTCTTATGATCTTTATATTATTGAGGAAAATTATAAAAAGAAAACAATAGATAATGTAAAAGCTGTTCTTCTTACTGATACGGATAAAATTGCCGGAGAAATTGCCGGTGCAGAACTGGTTACGGTTTCTGTGTGGGTCGACAATCTTCCCGGAGTTGCTGTTCCTCTTCTGGCAGGACTGAAAAAAAGAGTCGGGAAAGAAGCTGGCAAATTAGATGTTCTGACTTGTGAAAATGCTATTCACAATGGTTCTATTCTAAAAAATGAAGTATTAAAGCTGGATGCGGATTTTACCGAAGATATGCTGGACAAAGCAGCAGCATTTCCGGATACAGCTGTAGACCGTATGGTTCTTGCTTCTGAAAGAAACGGTGTAAAAAGTGTGGATATTGGTCTCGCCCATGAACTTGTTATCGAAAAAAGCAAGCTTACAGATCCGGAATCAGAGCCTGTAAAAGGAGCTGTTTACACGGAAAATATGGATAAATATATAGAACGAAAGCTGTTCATAATAAACGGCGGTCATGCTTGGGCAGGATATATGGGACATATCTGCGGTTTTACAACTATGCAGGAGGTATTCGAAGATGAGAATTTTACTTCTTCGGTAAGGGAGGTAATGCAGGAAATCGGTGCTCTTATTGCTCAAAAATATAATTTTAGTATTGACGAGCTGAATAATTATATTGATTTTGTCATTAACAGGTTCAAAACTCCGGGAATTACTGACTATATAAGCAGAGTCTCAAGAAATCCCATTCGAAAACTAAAAGCCGGTGAGAGGCTTACAGGCCCTTGTATTCAATGTGAGGAGAGAGGACTGAAAAATGACAGACTGATCGAAGGCATTGCAGCAGCACTTTTATATGACATTTCGGAAGATAAGCAAAGTTCAGAGCTTCAGACTCATATAAAGGAGCATGGTATCGAGGAATCAGTAAGCTTTTATACAAGCATCCCGGCCGATTCAAAGCTCCATAAAAAAATAGTCGAAAATTATAAAATATTAAGTGAAAAAAAGAAATCTCACAGCTATACAGCCACAGGAGGTGTTTAATGACATTCTCAAACAATGACGGAATAAAAATAGTATCCGGCATAATCAAAGCAGTAAAATCTAATCGTGCATATCTCAGTGAAATTGACGGTGCAGCAGGTGACGGCGATCACGGCATAAATATGAGCAAAGGCTTTACTATTGCCGAGGAAGAAATAAACAGCAGAAAGTCAGTGTCAATGAGTGAAGGTTTTCTGATTATAAGTGATGTACTTGTAAGTAAAATAGGCGGTTCTATGGGACCGTTATACGGAAGCTTTTTCCGCGGTCTCTACGCAGCTTCAAAAAAGGCAGAAATAATTGATAAAAATATTATATTGTCCATGCTTGAAAAAGCATATTCAAATCTTTCCATGTTAACTGATGCAAAACCGGGAGATAAAACACTAATTGATGTTCTTGATCCGGCTGTCTCAGCTTACAAAAAATCTGTTGAACAAAATTATGATTTTGATATCTGCCTTAAGAATATGATTTCAGAAGCTGAAAAAGGACTGGAGTCTACTAAAGATATGGTTGCCCGATTAGGAAGAAGCAGCAGGCTGGGTGAACGTTCACGGGGTCATCTGGATGCCGGTGCGGCATCATGTTATATAATTTTACGGGCAATTGCTGATACTGCTGTAGAACTAATGAATTAATAGGAGGTAGAAATGCAAAGATTTGTTAATGATCCTGATCTTATTGTGGAGGATATGCTCTCAGGATTCGTAAAAGCAAACCCTGAAACAGAACTGTCAGATAAAAATGACCGCGTAATAAAGTTTACAAAGGCTTCCAATACTGATAAAGTAGGATTGGTTACAGGCGGCGGAAGCGGTCATGAACCGGCATTTCTGGGGTATCTCGGAGACGGTCTGCTTGATGCCGTGGCTGTGGGGGAAGTCTTTTCTTCGCCTCCTGCACAGGCATTCTATGATGCGATTCTGGAGGCTGATAAAGGAAAAGGCGTAGCAATACTATTCGGAAACTATGCCGGGGATAATATGAATGTAAAGATGGCAGTACAAATGGCAGATGAAGAAGATATTCCCGTAAAATATATCGTTGCCAATGATGACATTGCCTCTTCTCCCAAAGAAACAAAAGAGAAACGACATGGTATCGCAGGCGGATTCTTTATGTGGAAAGCAGGCGGAGCAAGAGCTGCTTTAGGCGGCAGTATTGATGAAGTAATAAAATCTGCAGAAAATATAGTGAACAAAACAAGAAGTATATGCATAGGCTTATCGCCATGCACTATCCCTGCAGTAGGAAAACCAAATTTCCAGATAGAAGACGGAACAATGGAAACAGGAGTCGGACATCACGGCGAAGCGGGAATAAAAAAAGAGAAACTTAAAACAGCTAACGGCATTGCAGAAGATATCACAGGCAGAATACTTGAAGACTTCGCTTTTAATGACAAAAGAGAGCTTGCTGTTATGATTTCCGGGCTTGGAAGTACTCCTGTCATGGAGCTGTATGTTTTATATAATAAGGTGGAAAAAATACTAAAGGATAAAGGGCACAAAATATATAAGGTTTATATAGGAAACTTTGTTACTTCCCTTGATATGAACGGTGCTTCTCTTACTATTGTTGATCTTGACGATGAAATAAAGGATCTTCTGGAATTTCCGGCAAGTCCTGTAGGAATGAAAAATTATTAATAGGGTATATTACTGCTGCTAGTTATATTCCGGTATTTTCAAGGATACCTTTTATTTATAAGCAAAATTTTTTTTAAATCAAATCATTAAAACCATTAATAAAAATACTAAATCAGATAGGAGAATAACATGAAATTACAATTAGCTTTAGACGAACACAAACTTGAGGATGCTTTGGCTTTCGCGGAAAAAGTCATTGATTATGTGGATATTATAGAAATAGGGACTCCGTTTGTTATTGATTCGGGCATGAATGCAGTAAGAAAGTTCAAGGAAAAATTTCCCGACAAAGAAATTCTTTCGGATGAAAAAATAATGGACGGGGGTTATTATGAATCACAGCTGGCATTCGAAGCCGGGGCTGAATATGTTACCGTACTCGGTGTTACAGATATCGCTACGGTAAAACAATGTGTAAGAGCCGCGGATGATTTTGGTAAAAAAGTTGTCGTTGATATGATCTGTGTAGACAATATACCGGCTAAAGTTACACAAATGGAGGAATTAGGTGCACATATACTGGCTGTTCATACAGGTGCCGACCAGCAGGCTGAAGGCAGAACACCTCTTGATGATCTTAAGGTTATGACAGATTGCGCTAAAAAAGCTAAAATCGCTGTTGCAGGCGGAATCAGTAGTAAAACAATAGATAAATATGTAGCACTAAAACCTGATATAATAATAGTGGGAAGCGCAATTACACGTGCGGCAGATCCCGTGGAAGAAGCACGTCTTATAAAAGAAGCCATAAAAAAATCTCAATAAAAACGGAGGAAATCATATGACAGAATGTAGAAACCTGAAACTTATTATACAGGAATTAGCAGAGAATGCTAAAGTAATTGATAACGACCAGCTGATAGAAGCTGAAAAATTAATCAGAGAAGCCGGCAGAATATTTATAGCAGGTGCCGGACGTTCGGGATTTGCAGCAAGAGGCTTTGCAAACAGACTTATGCATCTGGGATTTCACTCTTACTTCGTAGGTGAACCAACTACTCCCTCTATACAAAAAGGTGACCTTATTGTCATAGGCTCAGGGTCAGGAAATACTGCAAGCCTTGTCAGCATGGCAAAGAAAGCTAAGAGTCAGGGGGCTAAGCTTGTTACTCTGACTATTTTCCCTGAGAATACCATAGGAAGCTTTGCAGATGTAATTATTCAAATTCCGGGTGTTACCTCTAAAGCTGATAATGAACAGGAAGAACCGGATTCTATACAGCCGAAGGGAAACTCATTTGAACAGTTAAGCTGGCTGATCTATGACAGTATGATAATTGATCTGAAAAGAGAAACCGGGCAGACTGAAGAACAGATGTTTGCCAGACATGCGAATCTGGAATAATCTTCTATAATAATTAACTGCCATTATTTCCTAAATAAAGGAAAAGGAACTGTATTTGAAATAAATCTCTTTTAAAATTCAGATACTCAATATTATATTTTTGAGCTAAAATTTTGAAGAAATGTCATTTTGAACAGTTCCTTTTTATTTTACGCTATTTCTGATTCTAAATAAAACACAAATAAATAGCTGCTGTCTTTAAATGTAAATAATCTGATAAAATTTCAGAAAAATCATTAATTAAAAAATACGTACCTTAAAAGTCAGAAAAAGCTGCGGCTTTAAAAGTACGTTTTCAAAACAAATTTGTTTATACTAATAAATTAAAATAACTGTATTGATTCTATGAAAAATTCAATAGACATCTTTTGAAACCATTATCCAGACTGTTTAGATATTAAAGTTTTTTGATTTCAAACTCTTTTGTATTAAGTACAGTGATCTGTATCTAGTTAAATAAATCACAGCACCGGGTTTCAAAAGAAGTCTAATGTAAAAATAATTTTGAAGATAATATTTTAATTATTTTCTGCGATACGTAAATTATCATTAAAAATATCCCTGTCTAATTCACCTTCCTGTGCACACACAATTACATTTGTCGCTGCATCCCCCACTACATTCATTGTTATAACAGCCATACCCACCGGGTAATTCATTGCCAGTACAAGTGCATAACCGATCATACATGCATCACTGGTAAATCCCAGTCCGGAAAGTACCGCAAATATCATCGTTGTTCCGGCCACAGGAATTGCGGGACATCCCATTGCTGTGGTAACAGAAATCAAAGCCGCCATAACAAGCTGTGAAGGTGTTATGTCTATACCGGCTGATGTTGCAATAAAGGTTGTCGCTATCATATGCATAACAGTGGTTCCGTTCATGTTAATAGTCATACCGGTCGGAAGCACAAAACTGGTAATCTCCTTACTGCATCCCAGTTCTTCTGTACAGGTCCTTATATTCAGCGGCAAAGTAGCTGCTGATGAGTTAGTTGCGGCAGCAAAAAGACCTACCTTCCATATTTTTTTCATAAACTTCCAGGGACTTAAACCTGTTGTAATAAAAATCCCGATGGGATAAATAGTTAATACAAGAAAAATGCCGGTAAGAACACCTGTTATAACAAATGCCGCTATTGGTCTTAAATATTCTACTCCATATATGGCAAAAGTTCTGGCTATCATACAAAAAATAGCAACCGGCGCTATTTTATTTATCAAAAAATCCAAATACAGCTGTATAATATCATACACGGCCTGTAAAAACTCCCTTAAGCTCTTTGTCTTTTCCGGAATTTTCTGCATACAAAGTCCGATTACTATTGCGACTACCACTACTGATAAAATCTGGTTATTAGAGCTGAAAGCCGAAGCCAGATTATTTGGAACTGCATTAATAATTACGGTTAACGGATTATAGGGTTCCATCGTAACAGAGTTTTCCAGTGATACAGCAGGAATACTGACATTAAATAGTCCGTAGCTCTTTACTGTATAAGCTATTGTCCCTGCCAAAGCAGCTCCGACAAAATAAAATATTACAAAACATAAAATAGTTTTCCCTGCAATTTTGCCTAATTTATTTCCCTGAGCTATACTGCACATTGCAAGACTTAATGATACCAATACCAAAGGAACTATTCCCAGCTGCAGGGCACTCATAAAAATATTTCCTATTATAAAGAATATTCCTATTCCGTTAATACCTTCCTTAACGGTAATATCCTGAAAAAATATCTGGTTTATTATTTCCCAGATCTGACTTTTACCGCTGTTTATAAGTTGGATTTTTAAAAATAAGCATAGAAAACCAACTACAAAACCTGCCAAAACAGAAATAAGCATTTTTCTGACTATTGACATTGCTTTTCTCTCTTTTTTCATATACTTTTCTCACCCACATTCTTAAAGTAAGTATCTGACCATACAGGATACTTACTCTAAAATTAATATCTGGGTGTTATGCTTCATTATTTTTGCTTAAATGAAACATAACACTAGTAGATGAGCTCTATGGAATTTTTCTCACAAAATTTTACCCATTCTTCACTTGGTTTTTGATCTGTGACAAGATAATCTATACATTCCAAATCTGCCAGCTGTACAAAAGCTTTCTTATCAAATTTAGAATGATCTGCGAGCAATATTACCTCTGAAGCCTGCTCAAGCATTGCTTTTTTTATTTCAGCTTCATTTTCATTAGAGTCTAACGCGCCGTTTTCCATGTCCAGACCTTTACAGCTCATAACCACCACGTCTACCAGATATTTTTTTATTATTTCTTTTGTAAGTCTTCCCTGTAAAGAGAGCGAGCTTTTATTAAACTCTCCTCCTGTCGAGACTACATAAACATCCGCTTTGGAAAGCTCATTAAAGGCCTCGGTAGAATTAGTAAGAATTGTCAGATCCTTTCTGTTTTTCAGTAATTTCAAAAGTTCCATTACTGTCGAACTTGAATCACCTGACATTGTAGTTTTATTTTCAAGGAGAGGCAGTACTTTTAATGCGATTTTTCGCTTTTCAACAAGCATGGTATTAGCCCTTTTATAAAAAGGAACACCTTCCATCTGGCTGTTTTCATTTAGTATTGCCCCTCCGTATGTTCTGGTCAAAATTCCCTCTATTTCTAACTTTTCCAAATCACGGCGTATTGTTTCTTCAGTTACTCTAAAAACTTCGCTTAGATTTGACACTGTGACTTTTTTTTCATTTGATACCATTTGTTTGATTGTATTAATTCTGTCTTTTGCCGACATACTTTGTCACCCACTTTGCATAATGTAAAAATACTATAAAATAAATTATATCACTTTTTTTCTGTTTTTTCAAAAAATATTGTGTAAAACAAAATTAATTCATATGAAACAGAAATAATATAATATATAAACTTAGATAAATCAGAACATAGACCTTACCAAAGAGGTGATTTTTGACATTTTGCAGTATATATTAGTTCTCCAGCTCTTCTGCCATAGAACGTAATAATTGTATGTCTTTTTCTTCAAGCCTGATATCAGCCGCTTTTACGTTTTCTCTTACCTGTTCCGGCGTAGTTGCTCCACTCAATATAGTAATATAATCACCCTGAGCCAAAATCCACGAAAGAGCAAGTGCTGGAATTGTACAGTTATATTTTTCGCAAAGCGGTTTCCATTTCTCAAGCATATCTATCACTTTCGGCATATTTTCTTTTTGGAACCACTTTTTATTCGCCTGTGCTCCCTGCGGAATATAATTCTTTGTGATTGCACCTGTCAAAAGTCCCTGTTCTAAAGGAGAATACGCCTGCAATACAATATTGTGCTCTTTACATATCGGAATTAATTCTTTTTCTACTTCACGATCCAGAATACTGTATTTTCCTTGTACAATGTCCAATTGTCCGTATTTCAAATATTCTTTTATATGATCTATATTTACATTGGCAGCACCTATTGCTTTTATTTTCCCCTGTGCCTTTAATTCATTCAGTACTTCCATTGTTTCAGATATTGGTGTAAAGCACGGCTCGACTGCCTGCCAGTGTGTCATATAAATATCAATATAATCAATTTCCAAACGTTCCAGACTCTTATTAATTTCCTCTTTTATAGATTCAGGAGAAAGATTTTTATACAGCTGGCGATCTCCCACCTTATTAAAGAGACTTCCTTTTCTTTCCCATACAATACCGCATTTTGTTTCTAGAATTATATCTTCTCTTTTCAGATGTTTCAACGCTTTCCCTACTACTATCTCACTGTTTCCGAAATTATAACCGGGAGCAGTATCTATCAGATTTATTCCGGCTTTCTGTGCTTCACATATTGTATCTATGCAGACCTGAGTATCCATATCTCCGCCCCAGGCAGGCCCTCCGCCTATTGCCCATGTTCCGAGACCAATTACAGATACCTTCATTCCTGTTTTGCCTAAATCAATGTTTTTCATTTATTTTCACCTTTTTCATATAAATTGGACAGCCTTAAAAAAGTATATAAAAGTTGTCCTTTGGATAATTAACCATAGTACTCAAATACTTTTTCCACTTGTTTTTTATTCAGAACTCCTGTTGTTGCTCCGGGATTCTGAACTGCAATCGATGCTGCTGCATTAGCAAACTGTGCGCAGTTTATTAACTCTTTCCCGTCCAGTAAAGCTGTAATAAAGCCTGCTGCGAAATTATCCCCCGCACCGATTGTATCTATTGCTTTAATTCCTGATATTGCAGGAACTTTTACAGATTTTTCTTTTGTTTTTATAAAACATCCTTCTTTTCCGGTTTTAATAATAACATGTTTTACGCCATACTTTAAAAAGCTGTCGGCAACTGCATCCAGATCTTTTTCCCCAGATAAAAGACAGGCTTCATCGTAATTCGGAAAAAAATAGTCAATATATCCCAGTGCTTCCCCTATATCTTCCAATTTTTCCGAAAAACGCGGTTTTATCATATCAGCACAAATAATCATGTTTTCCTCTTTTGCCTTTTTAAAAATCTGAACCAAACTTTTGTTATCCAGCAGCGGACAGTTAAAAATACTTGCCAGAGTTAACAGACGTGCTCCCTTAAACTTTGAAAAATCAACATCTGTAATATCTGTTTTCCAAAGACTGCCGTTTCTGTTCGTAACAAAGGTTCTTTCCCCATCTTCAGTGACTAGACCTACATTAATTGATGTATCTACCTTTGGATCAATGTTAAGAGCTTCTGTATCTATTCCCTCTTTTTGGCAAAAATCCAATATGAATTTACCTGCCGCATCTTCCCCTACCTTGCTCATTAAAGCTGTTTTATACCCAAGCCGTGAAATAATAGTAGCCTCATTAATAGCATCCCCGCCTATTGTCATAGCTATTCTGTCAACAGGATAAGACTCTATATCAAAAATATTCTTGCTTACCGGTCTAAGCGGAATATCAACAACGGCTGCTCCTATACAGATGACATCTGTCATTTTCTCACCGTCCATCCGCTTTTCCGTCTGCTTTGAATAAATAAATTTTTTCTAATGCTCTCTTTTTCACTGCTGTTCTGACTTCTCTTTCTACATGTAAAAACGGCTGGTCTGTGTTTTTCTGAATTGCTTCCATTGCTGCCAGACAAAGCTCAGTATGTATATTGATTTTTGCAATTCCCAGATCAATCGCCTGACGTATATCATCATCACTGATTCCAGATGCACCATGTAATACTAATGGTATAGATACTGCTTCACGCACTTTTTTGATTACCTCAAAATTCAGCTTGGGAGCAGAAGTATATACTCCGTGTTGATTACCTATTGCTACAGCAAGAGAATCACATTTTGTTCTTTCTACAAATTCTGCCGCCTGTTCCGGATTAGTATACTGGTAATGTGCTAATGCTTCCTCATACACAGTTTCATTTCCCACATGGCCTAATTCAGCTTCTACGGGGATACCAAGCGGATGAAAATAATCAACCGCTTCTTTTGTCAGTCTGATATTTTCTTCAAAGTCAAAAGCCGAAGCATCTCTCATTACGGAATTCATTCCATGGTTATACGCATTTTGTATAATTTCCAGACTTCTGCCGTGATCCCAGTGTGTTATTACAGGAATCGAAGCTTTTTCAGCCATGGAAACCATCATGTGGCTAAAATCCTCAAAAGAAGTATTTCCTACGAAACCAGTTCCAAATGAAATAATAATCGGAGCTTTTGCTTCTTCTCCCGCATCAATAACCCCCATTAACATTTCTGCATTCCATACATTAAAATGCGGAATTGCATACTTTCCTTCCTGAGCCTTTTCTTCCCAAAATTTTATATTTGCTAACATTTTTTCCTCCTAAATTACATAATGTCTGTACACTAGTCTGCTATTTTTATTACGCCTTTAATAATATCTTTTTTATTGTTTATCGATTCTTCAAAAGCCTTTTGTACTTCTTCATAACCATAAATATTTGTTACCATGGATTTCACATCGAACTTCCCTGATGATATCGCTTCTATAGTAGTCGGATAGCAGTTTGCATATCTGAATACTGTCTGAATGGAAACCTCACGATTTATCTTAAGAAAATCAATAGGAGTCTCCCCCGGTATAGTTCCGACTATCATGATTTTTCCGCCACGCATAACAATCTGCGGAGTTAATTTTGCAGTAACCTGAACACCTGCAGTTTCAAAAACAATATCAGCACCTAATTCTCCCAATATTCTTTTGCATTCTGTTACTGTATCAGCCTCACTGCTGTCGATTACCTCCATTGCACCCAGCTTTTTTGCCATTTCAAGTCTTTTTTTCAGAACATCTACCACTACTATCTCAGCTGCTCCCATAGTTTTACATGCCTGTAATGTCATAAGACCTATACATCCCGCACCTAATATGACTATTTTTTTCCCCGGTGTCACGCCTGCAAGTAAAGCAGCATGTATTCCAACAGCAGCAGGTTCTACCAGAGCACCTTCCATAGTATCCATATTATCCGGTAATTTATAAGTAAAGCTTTCAGGATGAGACAGATATTTTGTTAATGCACCTTTATAATTCGGCTGTGTTGCCATAAAATCTACGTCAGGACAGATATTGTACTTCCCTTCCAGACAAAATCTGCACTTTCCGCACGGGACACCCGGTTCAATATTTACTTTATCCCCAATTTGAAATTTTTTTACTTTACTTCCAATACCGACTACAGTTCCTGCACATTCATGCCCTAATCCAATTTCCTGATTCGGATCTTTAGGCGGAATAAAAGGTCCTGATTCAAACCCGTGAACATCAGATCCGCAAATACCGACATACTCCACCTTGATTAAAACATCCTCATCCCTTAAAACAGGCATTTCTGCCGGACGAATTTCCATTGTTCCCGGTACTTTTAAAATGGCTTTTGAATTTTCCATATTATTCATCCTTTCTGACTTAATTTGCTGTTTGCACTTTTACTGCTTCACTGTTAATAGACTCTATAGAAACACCTTTCGTTTCAATACCGATTACCGCAATAACCGCAGCTACGATCACAGATACACTTCCAAGCAGTACAAATACACCTGTTACTCCATAATTATCCAAAAGAACTGCTACTGCATAAGGAGCTAAAATTCCGCTTATACGACCTACTGCATTTGCAAGTCCCGATCCTCTTAGCTTCGCTTCTGTAGGCCAGATTTCCGGCACATAAACAGCTGAGGCATAACATACATACATATAAACAAAAGTAATAAGGAAAAATCCAAATATGGAAATCATAGTCATGCTGCTTTGAAGCGAATATATATAACCTAATATTGCTATCAAAATAAGCAGCCCGACTCCCATAACCTTTCTTGGTATTTTATCCATAATAAGCATAGCAATAAATATTCCAAACGGTGCACCGAACATACTCATCGTATTCAAAACTATGGAATCCTTCAGATTAATACCCTGTGTCATAAAAATTGTCGGCAGCCAGTTTATCAGAGTATACTGGACAACATTCATTGCAATTAAGACAAATGAACCTAAAATAACTCTTTTTAAGAGAACTCCGTGAAGTAATGCTGAATAAGGCAGTACCTTTTCTTTTTTTGATTCTTCCGCTGCAGCTGTTATCTCAGGAAGCTTCGTATTTGTCTGTGCTTCTACTCTTTTTTCGATTTCAGACATTATTTTTTCCGCTTCTTCGTATCTTCCCTGTGCTTCCAGCCAACGCGGCGATTCAGGGAATTTTTTATAAACAACAGCAGTTACGATTAATGATAAAGCAGCCGGAATCAAAAATTGTACTCTCCAGTTCATTTGTGCCGAAAGCATCGGAGCAATCAGCATAGCAATTGTAGAACAGATAGGATATGACCAGTTCCCTATGAATGATACCCTGCTTGACCAAGTCCCTCTGTTACGTCCAGGCATATATTCCGTATATCCTGCAAACAAAGTAACCAGTAATGCTCCCAGACCGAATCCCATAACGAAACGGCAGGCAATTAAAAAGTTCATGTTTGGAGAAAATGCTGCTACAACCATTGCAATAATGTGTATAACTTCATACAGTATATAAGCCTTACGTCTTCCTATCTTATCTCCGATAATTCCGCCAAAAAGCGCCCCGACAAACATTCCCGCAGTTGTTAATGATGAAAAAACAGCACTTGTCGAATTATTTGTCCATCCTAATTCTTTCAGCTGAGCCAGTACAAGCCCGCCTATTGCATTACTCCAGCATACGAGCAGACCAAACGCAACCATTCCAAACATACTCCAATGCCAGTTACTGTTTGGTAAACGGTCAAGTCTCGCACCGCAGTTCGGTTTTCTTATATTTTCCACTATAATAGCCTCCTAAAATACAGGTATTTTTATTTTTTTAATCATCAAAATCATATGTTATAATTACTTTAATAGCTTCCTTGCTGACCATTGCATCAAAGCCTTTTTCCCATTCAGATAAGCCGATACGGTGTGTAATCATAGGCTGTACTTTAATGGCTCCTGACTCAAGAAGTCTCAGAGCATTACGCCAAGACGTAGAATCATATGCCATATGCCCTATTATGCTTTTATTCCATGAAGTAATATCATTAATAGAAAATTCTAACGGTTTGAATCCCATTCCTACACGAACTACCTCTCCGTTTGGTCTTAACATTTCGATTGACTGTTTTAGTGCAATATTTGCTCCTGAACACTCTATCACCAGACCAAGATTATCCTTGCCGCATATTTCCTGGCAGCGTTTTACCACATCTTCTCTTGAAGCATTCACTACATCAGTAGCTCCTAATTCTTTTGCTATGTCGAATCTTACTTTTGCATCATCTTCCAGTCCTACGACAACAATATTAACTGCTCCCATAATTCTTGCCATTTGTACAGAAAATAATCCCAGAGGACCTGTTCCAAATACTACGACATCCTGTCCGGGCAAAAATTTTGACTGCTGGGCGATTGATTTGTACGCATTGCAAATAGGGTCCAATACCGCTGCTTCCTCATATTTAAGGTTTTCTGGAATTTCCCATATTGCATGTTTATGTATTTTTAAAATTTCTCCGGGAATTAAACAATATTTTGAAAATCCTCCGCCCCATCTGTTATTATCCAAGCCAAGGTTCACTTTCTCCGTACAACACAGAAAATCACCCTGTTCGCAGGCAGGACATACTCCGCATACGTGACCGCTGTTATCAGAAACTACTCTTTGTCCGATTTTCCAATCAACAACATTTTTTCCGATTTCCACAATTTCACCCGCAAACTCATGTCCCCTAACAGAATTAAATTCATCAGAGCCATTATCAACTTTGTAGTGTTTCATATCAGCACCACAAATCGCTGCGGCCTTTATTTCTACAATAATATCATCCGGACCGCATTCAGGTTTAGGTATATCAATAAGTTTATACCCTCCAAACTCTTTACCATACCGCGCTAAAGCCTTCATACTTTTCCCTCCATTCTATTTTTTCAGCTGATCAACTGTTATTTTAAGAAAGATTATTGAAACTGTCTGCTTCTATGATTTTCACCGAAGTTTTATGTCTCAACTATCAATAACTGCATTTTACAACTTTTTTATTTGAATGTCAACGATTTTTATTTGTTTCAAAAAAAAAATCTTTTTTTCAAAGAAAATTGAATATGAATTTTATAAAATATTTGTAAGTGTATAGTCCGAAATACCCATATAAACTGCTGAATAAGATCAAATATTTTACTATTCTGCAAAGCAGAAATAAACAGACCAAAACAAAAGTTTATTTCTTTAAATATAAAAAATACCCCGTAATTATAGTTTTATCCTTAATTACGGGGTGCTTATATATATTATTAAATTATTTTATGCCGTTTCATTTATACAGCCCAGTGCATTCAGTGTTCTTGGAAAGCCTATATACGGCATACACTGTGTTACTGCTTCTATCATTATATCTTTGTCATTCCCTGCACTGAGATTTCCCTCTATGTGTGATCTCAGCTGATTCTCACATCCTCCGAGTGCACTCAGAATACATAGTGTCAATAATTCCCGCATTTTTATATCCAGCCCGTCCCTTGTGTAAAAATCCCCAAAACACATAGCACTAAGATAATTCTGTATATGCTTCTGATTTTCAGGAGCATTTTCATGCATCCGGCGGATTCTTTCACCGAATATTGTTTCCTGAACCTTCAGTCCTTCATTAAAACGATTATTTTCATCAGTCTTTTTCATACTTTTTACAGGAAGAGATATTCCTGCTTTCCTAAATACTTTATCAGCTTTGTGTATTGCCTTTAATGCTTTTGGAAACCCTGTATAAGGTGCACACTGATATAAAGCCTCCTTAATATCCTCAGGACTTAATCCTGTATTTAGTCCCGCTTTTATATAACGTTTAAAATTTTTAAAAATACCTCCTGCTGTCAGAGCACATAAAGTTATTAATATCCGCTCTTTATCAGTAAGCTTTCCATGATTATATACCTCGCCGAAAACAAACTTATTTAATATTTCCGCAAATTCCGGATCTGCAGTAAACAAAGATGAATCTGCATCTCCAAACAGCTGTTTCATTTTTTCCCTGTAAAGCAATTCTCTGTCCATAAGAATCCTCCCTTATATAAAATGATATCCTTTTAATCTGTTTCCATTGCAGTATTTCCATTTTTCAATAATTCTACTTCTTTTGCCATCAATCTCTGATCGTAATTCTCAATCTTATAATTCAGACGTTCCAAAGTTTCCTGCATTTCATCTATTTTTCTGGCAAGCTTGTCGCGCTGCTTTACTAAAAGTCCTTTTCTTTCCTCGTGTGTACTATCTCCCTGCTGGAACAAATCAAGATATTTTGTCAATACTTCTATTTGAAGTCCTGCATTCCGCATACATTTCACAAATTCAATCCACTTACAGTCTTCATCTGTATAATCTCTTATTCCGCTCTTATTTCTGTTTACATTGGGAATCAGACCTATACGTTCGTAATAACGAAGTGTGTCCTGAGAAAGTTCATATCTTTTGCTTACTTCTGCTATCATCATAAAAATACACCTCCTGGTATTATTAACACTAAAAATTAATTACAGCTCCTGTCACATGTCTTATCTGTATTGGAAAATCAAAAAATATCTGCTATATTGCTGCATTCCGGATAGTCTCAAGCAGTGTGAATTTTCCGTTTTCATATTCAAATTTAAAAATACAGCAGTTTGGAAACCCTTTCTTTAATTCTGTGAGAGGATCCTGCCAGTGACTGAGAAAATTAAAGCATGCTCCTGCATGAGATACTGCAAGTACTGTATTATGACCTTCCTTCTCCATTATCTCCGTACATGTCTTTACCATTCTTTCCTTTACCTGTTCTCTTGACTCACCTCCGTAGCCAAGAAAAAAAGTCTCAAATACCTCTAAGTCCTTAGGATTCAGATCTTCACTTTCCCCTTCAAAGGTACCAAAATTCATCTCTTTTAATCCTTTCATTCTCGTGTACTGCGCATCAGATCCTATGATCAGTTCTAGAGTATCACTGCTTCTTTCGGAAGTAGAAGAATAGGCATAATCTAACTCTATATTCTTAAAATATTCTCCTGCTGCCTGAGCCTGCTTTATGCCCAGTTCTGTCAGCGGAGAATCACAGGCTCCCTGAATTTTTTTACGAAGATTGAATAAAGTCTGTCCGTGTCGCATTAAGTAAAAAATTTTTTTCATAATCTGCTCCTTTTCTATAATAAATTAATTTTTTCTGTATTTATATTATATATAATAATATACCACTTGGAGCTGGCTCCAAGTCAAGCTTTTTTTATTGCAAGCTTGAATTTTATAATAAAAGTAACTGTATCAAATTCTTTATTATCTCTTCATTTCCGTTTTATCTGCTTTTATCAGAGTCTTTTTAATGTTACTGCATAAATATACAGGATTTTTTTACTGACAAAACCGCGTATCCTTTATTTAAAAATGTTATTACAGCCCGTTCAGTTTTCTCCGGCTGTTTCAATACCGTTTATTATCTTTAACTTCTGAAAAATGTCTATATTTATCATATAAAAAAACAGGAGCAATTTCTAAAAAAGAAATCATTCCTGTTTTTTATCAATATTCCAATTCTATTCTATATTTTAATATGCTTTTTGAAATATTTCTATTATTTCCTCTTTTGTTGCCTGTATCGGATTAGTAAAACCACAAACATCTTTCAGGGCATTTTCTGCCAGTATTGTAAAGTCTTCTTTCTTAACATCTAATTCTTCAAGTGATTTAGGTATTCCCACATCCTGTGATAATTTCCTGATAAGTTCCACAGCTTTTTCTGCACCTTTCTGATCACTCATTTTGCTGACATCTGCTCCCATAAATTCCGCTACCTTCTTTAGACGCGGAGCAGCAGCCTTTATATTATACTCCTGTACATGAGGAAGCAGCAATGCATTACAGACTCCGTGCGGCAGGTTATAAAATCCTCCCAACTGGTGCGCCATGGCATGTACATATCCAAGACTGGCATTATTAAAAGCCATACCTGCGAGATATTCGGCAAAAGCCATATTTCCTCTGGCTTCCAGATCACTTCCGTTATCTACTGCATTTTTCAGATTATCCCTGATTAAGACTATAGCTTTTTCGGCACAGGCATCTGTTATAGGATTGGCAACTGTTGACACATATGCTTCTATGGCGTGTGTCAGTGCGTCCATTCCTGTAGCTGCCGTAAGTGCTTTTGGCATTCCTGCCATAAGCTTAGGATCATTTACTGCTATGATAGGTGTCACATGCTTGTCCACTATCGCCATTTTTATCTGTCTTTCTTCATCTGTTATAATAGAAAATCTAGTAATCTCAGAAGCTGTTCCTGCTGTAGTATTTATTGCTACAAGAGGTATCTGTGGTTTTTCAGACTTATCCAGTCCTTCATAATCCTTTATTTCCCCGCCATTTGCCAGTATAAGGGCTATTCCTTTGGCACAGTCATGCGGTGATCCTCCTCCGAATGATATTATAAAATCGCAGTCCTCTTTCTTAAAAATTTCTATTCCGTCATTAACATTAGTTATTGTAGGATTTGGGTTTGTCTTATCGTAAATATGGTATTTTATTCCGTTAGTATTAAGCTCGTCAGTCAGCATATCCACTAGCTTTGCTTTTACCAGCATTTTATCTGTTACTATCAGAGCCTTTCTGAATTTTCTCTTTTTCACCTCAATAATTGAATCCTTTAACGAACCTTCTCCTATGAATGATAACATAGGCATATAAAAATTATAACTCATTTTTACCTCCCATATATTTTATTAATAGAAGTATAGCACGTTTTCATCTAATGGCAAGCATTGCTTAAAATAAAATTAATTAAAACAATCACAACCCAAACAAAGCCGTATTTCAAAAGACAATAAAATGAAATATTTTTCAGTTATATTAAAAAAATAATATTTTAATTAAGTGAAAAAAATACCGTTATTTCCTAGTGAAATTAATCATTTTATTGCTGCTTGCAGATATTCTTACATTCATATTATTTTTTTTAATTCACTGTAAATTTTTTTACCTTAAATTAAAAAAAATAAAAAAATCATAAATCAATGAAAATTTTATTTTTTTTTAGTTTTCATAGAAAATAATTTCACAAATAGATAATCAGATAAAGACATATATATTCTGACTGAAAAAAAGATCATGCAATCAGACTCACCAAATTATATATACTGCTTTCAAATACCTTTTTTCTTATTATTCTTTATTATTTTATATATTTTTCCGGATTATTTCTTTTTCTTATTTTATTTTTCTATTTCTGTGGATAATTCCTGATCTTGATCCGGAATAGAGTAAGCACAAAACAGACCAAATCCTGTAATACTGCCTAAAGCTAAAGCAATATAAATGATTCCTCCTGCTATAATTATTATTATACCTTTTCTATTTTTCATAAACATATTCTCCCTCTTAATAAAATATCTATCATTATTGTGCTCCGGGAAACATATTAACAAGCTCAGTTTTAAAATCAAAAATAGCACCTGCAAATTCAACTGTAAAGTCATGCAAAACATCTGCAATATGATTGACAACTTCTACTCTAAAATCAGCCATAGATGATACAGATTTCACCTTGCCATATAATCTTTTTCCATTTAGTGTGCATGTTTCTCTATCAATATTTCCTGAAAAAATTCCTGTTCGAAATAATAAAAATATATAAATTCTTTTCATAACACCTCCTGATCTTTACTACATATTACTACATAACTGTGGCATCTGCGTGAAGATTATAAAAAATCAGTTACTCAGGTTCAAAATATTTTATTTTTTAGAATATTCAATAAAATTAGCAATAAAACTATTTGAATATGCTAAACTATATAATAATTCAATAAAAAAACATTATATTAAAGATAGTAGCAGCTTTCCTAAAAATAAAACTATTTATGGTCGCAGTCATTTACATAACACCATATATCACCAGTAAATACAGTGCTTCAAACAAATGTCTAACAAAAGTCTTGCATTAATTTTTTAAGTATGGTAAAATAATGTGCATATGCAAATGAATATAATGACAATTTTGTATTTATGCAAAAATTAATTGAAAAGGAAGTAAAATAGTGAGAAAAAGTTTTTATGGAAAAGTATTAAGTGCCATAGTTTGTTTAAATGCGGTAGGTAATGCTCAGACTATATGGACAGAAGCTGATTTTCCTACTCCTAAAGGACACACATGGATTAATCCCGGAAACTATGAATATGGCGGAGATGTCCATATACAAAATATTAATCCGGTAAACTTTGCATCAAATATGAGCGGAAAACCCAATACTGGTGTATTAAGTATCGAAAACGGCGGAAAACTAACTGCTGATGGTGAAGTAATAGTAGAGCAGCTTGGACCTACTACCGGTGATGCTGTTTTAATCACTGACGGAGGAAAAGCCTACTTTAACGGCGGTCTTACTGCTGTTAACAGAAATATAAATAATGACTACTATGTAGCTGGTACAATAAGAGGAGACTCACAGCTTCATGTTAAGGGAAATACTACTCTTTTATCAGAATATGAAAAAGGTTACGGCCTGTATTTAGGTGAAGGAACTACAAACAGCTTTAATAAAGACAGCAGCGGAAATGGTATTGTGAATATTTCTACCGGAGTGAGGGGAATTCATTCTATTGGAAATACAGATTTTAATCAGGAAGTACATGTCAAATTAAATGCCAATGGTGCTACCGGCGTTCTGACTTTGGATACTGCATCTTCATCATTGACAAATTTTAATGAAAAAGTATACATTACAAATAATTCCGTGAGCAACAATACTTCCACTGCGTATGGAATTGCTGTCAATAATGTAAATGGAGTATTCAATTTAAACGATGGTGCTGTAATTGAATTTGGCGACACATACACAAATGGAAATGAGATAGGACTTTATTCAGGAAAAGGTACTCTGAATGTACAGGGGGACCTTAATATAAAAACAAATTCCGGAAATATACAGTCCGTTATTTATGCTACAAACAACGGAACAATTGATATCACTAACTCTGTGGCTGATCTGAAAGGAGATATTCTTTCTAATAATGGAGCACGTATTACAATGGACATAAAAGACGGCTCAAAATGGGAAGGAGCTTCCCGTATAGGAAACTCTGCTTCTACAGATATAAGCATGACAGGTACAGTCTGGCAGATGACAGATGATTCTGATCTGACTAATTTTAGTTTATTAGATAATTCTGTTGTTTATCTGAACTCTGATCCGTCTATGGGAACCTTCACACCAAGAACTCTTACAATATCAGATAATTATACAGGAAATAACGGTACAATAGTTTTTAATACCAAGCTTGAGGATGACTTTTCAGCTACTGACAAATTGAACATTCTCGGCAATACCTTGGGTACAACTAAAGTACAGGTAAGAAATGCCGGCGGAACAGGAGCCCATACTATAGATGGTATCGAATTAATATCTGTAGGCGGAACATCAGACGGTGAATTCGTAAAAGACGGCCGTATTGTTGCAGGCGCTTATGAATATTTTCTGAGCCGAGGCAATGGAGGAACTACGAATTATAATAACTGGTATCTTACAAGTAAAATACCGTCAATAATACCTCCGACTGTTACTCCTCCGGTTGATCCTACTGATCCGGGGATTATTCCCCCAGAAGATCCGGCTATAGTTCCGCCGGATTCGGAAGCTTCTGTAAACCCTCCTGTATTTGGAGGATTCGAATCTGTATTTCGTCCTGAATCAGGAAGTTATATTGCTAACAATGCTGCTGTGAATTCATTATTTTTACACAGACTGCACGATCGTCTTGGTGATGCCCAATATACAGATTCTATGTCTGGTCAGGATAAAGTTACAAGCATATGGGTACGAAGTGTGGGAGGCTACAATACCTTCAAGGATACTTCCGGACAGCTGGATACCAAAGGAAAAAGCTATGTAATACAGGCTGGCGGCGACATTGCGGACTGGTCTTCAAACGGCTCTGACCGTTTTCATCTGGGAGTTATGGGAGGATACGGAACAAATCATAACAAAACAAATTCCAATATGATTGATTATAACTCTAAAGGTAAAGTAGAGGGATATAATATAGGAATATACGGAACATGGTACTCAAATAAAGAAGACAGGTCCGGTCTTTATGCTGACAGCTGGCTTATGTATAACTGGTTTGACAATGAAGTAAACGGTGACGGACTTGATAAAGAAACATACAGTTCAAAAGGATTAACAGCCTCTCTTGAAGGCGGCTATACCTTTGAAATAGATAAAAATTCTGACGGAAATGCTTTTTTTATCCAGCCGAAAGCTCAGGCTGTATATATGGGAGTAAAAACAGATAATCATACAGAATCAAATGGAACTATAGTAGAATTAAGCGGTGACGGGAATATTCAGACTCGTCTGGGCGTAAGACTTTATACCGGAAATTCTAATTTTATAAACAGAAATGAAAAAAATGAATTTCAGCCTTTCATTGAAGCTAACTGGATTCATAATACAAAAGAATTCGGCGTAATTATGGATGGCGTAGAAAATAAACAAAGTAATGCAGGTGATTTGGCAGAAGTCAAATTAGGTACCGAATTAAAACTGAATCAAAATTTTGATCTGTGGGGAAATGTTGCATATCAATGGGGCGGCAGCAACTATAATGATACACAGGTAACTGTAGGACTGAAATACAGATTTTAGTTTTCTGAATGTCATTTGTGTTCTAACTGAAAATCAAAATTTTTATATAATAAAGCAAACCGGAGTACAGTCAAAATACTGTCACTCCGGTTTTTTGCATATATAAATTTATGCCTTGTAAAAATCCCTATGCTTTTGGCTCCTTATTTTGGACTTTTCCTACCAATACTGGAAATACTTTTTTTATAATTTTTACTGATAGGCTTTCATTATACAGCTTCAAAATGAAGCTTATAAAAAATAAACACTTAAAAAGGTCTGAAAAATCTCAGACCTTATATATTATTTTATTAACTTTCTGTATCAAATATTAAACATTTTTTATAAACATATCCTGCAAGTGCTCCTCCTGCCAGCGGGAAAATAATAAACAGCCATAATTGTGCCAGAGCTGTAGTACTGAATAATGCAGGTCCGAAACTACGTGCCGGATTTACCGAAACTCCTGTAATCTGTATTCCTATAATATGTATCATAACCAGAGTAAGTCCTATAACCAGTCCTGCAAATTTTGTATTTGAATCTTTATGTGTAGCTCCCAGAATTACAAAGACGAAAATGAATGTAGCCACTAATTCGAAAACAGCTGCAGAATATACATTATATTCTCCGCCATAGCCGTAGCCGAAACCGTTTTGCCCAAGTCCGTCAAGATTACTGTAATAAGGCGAACCTGAAGCTATCATATATATCAGCCCCGAAGCAATAACTGCTCCTATCAGCTGAGCAGCAATATAAGGCAGTACCTCTTTTTTTTCTATCCTGTTGCTTATCCATGCACCTAGTGTAACAGCCGGATTAATATGACATCCTGACACAGATCCTATCGAATAAGCCATTGCAACAATACTAAGTCCGAAGGCAAAAGCAATTCCCAGCTGCCCTACTTCATTTTTGGCAAAAACAACAGAACCGCAGCCAAATAAAACAAGAGTAAATGTCCCCAAACATTCGGCATAATATTTTTTCATATTTATTTCCTTTCTTGTTAACATATTTGTATGAAATCTTTTCCTAGTGCTGCATTCGATCCATTAATTAATCAAATACAATACCAGTACAGAGTCCGGTTTATCTTTAGTCAAACTTCAGTAACTATTCCATTAACTGACATAGATACAGTACTGATAACAAGAACTGACAATAATGCTGCAGGCTCTAAAAATAAAGGTATCTGGCTAATCATGAATAGGACACTGCACTATCTGTATTATAGTATAATTTTAACTTTAGGTCAATATATCTGTTTTTTATTTTTTCCATTGATATTACTTAATTTCTAAAATTTTATTTTAAATTTCTTCAATAAATGTTATAATTGAAAAAAATTAAGAAAGGATTAGCCATGAAATTAATATCTGTAAATATAGGAAAGACAAAAACTTATGATTTCAACGGTGTAATTATAGAAACTGCTCTTAAAAAATCTCCTGTCTTTGACAATGTTTTTATTCATAAGTTAGGAGTTACCGGTGACGAACAGGCTGAAAAGGTAATTCACGGCGGTGTAGACAAGGCTGTCTGTCTGTATCCTTTTGAACATTATGAATACTGGGAGAAGACTTTAAATAAGAAAATGCCGGAAAATTCTTTCGGTGAAAATCTTACTGTTCAGGGAATGACTGAAAAGGATGTCTGTATCGGAGATATTTTTCAGATAGGCGAAGTAATCCTACAGATAAGCCAGCCGAGACAGCCGTGTTTCAAGCTGACTTATATTCATAATGTCCCAAAAATGTCTTATCTCACTCAGGATTCAGGCTTTACCGGTTACTATGCACGTGTATTAAAAGAAGGAAATCTGAATGTAACTGATCAGATAAAGCTTATTGAAAAAAATCCTCATAATATAAGTGTAGATTTTACAAATCAAATATTGCATAATGATACCACAAACAAAGAAGCAATAAAAAAGATTCTTCAGGTAGAAGAAATTTCCGGAAATCTGCGAAAGAGCTTTGAAAAATTGTCTGCCGGTGAAATAATAGATCCGCTTCCAAGACTGGGATCATAAACTTTTTCTGATATAGTACTGCATAATAAAAAACATCATTTTCAGATGTTTTTTATTTTAATATATTTTCCGAATTTGAGAAAGGAGCACCTTGATATGAATAAAAATTCCTATTATATCTATGATAAGGTTTCAAAAACAGAACTGGTTCTATACACTGACTCGTCTCTTTCATATCCTTTACATAATCATTCCAGTATTTTTTCAATCGGGATAATTTTAAACGGCAGCATCAGACTCTGTAAAGACGGATATTCTTCTATATATACTGCCGGTCAGATTTTCATTATTCCCCCGTATGTTCCGCATGCTTTGTATTCTATAGGAAAGGCTTCCCTTCTGACTATATGCATAAATAAAAATAAAGCTTCGGAAATTGATATAAATAAAATCATAAACCGTATAATTTTCTTATATACCAAGACATTTAATTTAGGCTCTTTAAGCGGTACACAGCTTTTACTGCTGGCTGAAAATCTCTCATACTGCAAACATTTTTCTGCATATAAATCTGTAACTCCGCAAATAAAAGAACTGCGGCAAATATTGGAATTTTCTCCAGAAATAACTATAAATATCGAAAAAATGGCAAAATCAGCATATATGAGCAAGTACCATTTTATAAGAAAATTTAAGAAAGAAACAGGCTTAACACCACATCAGTTTCAAATTCAAAATAAAATCAGAAGGGCCCAGAGAATTTTTAATAATTCTGAAAATCTTGCCGAGCTTGCAATAGAAACAGGTTTTTTTGATCAAAGCCACTTTATCAGATATTTCAAAAAAATCGTTGGTCTTACACCGTCAGATTATAAAAAATCCTTTAAAATAGTATCACATACATTCTAAAATCAGCATAGTGCCGGTATAAATTTGGCAAAAATCCAGAGACCCTCTGAACCGGCAGTTATTTCATGTTCTATGCCAGCCGGAAATATAGAAACAGTCCCCGGTTCATACTCAAACTCCTTGCCGCTTATTTTGCATGCTCCTTTCCCGCTGATAACCTCATGTGTTTCCAGCTGATTTTCATGAATATGCAGTCCGATTTTTTTATAAGGGGCTATTTTCACAAGATGAAAGCTGAATTTACCTCCTGTTTCTCCGGAAGTAATAATATTCTTCATTTCCACTCCTTCAAATTTTGAATGCGGATACCATGAAATATCATTGAATGATATTCCCGTCCCTGTTAATTTCCCTTTGTTAAACATATCAAATATTTCATTTGAATTCATTTTAATTCCTCCAATACTTTCTTGATAAATATATTATACGGAATTTATATTTTTCTTTATTGTAAAAAATTGCTTAATTAAAAAAGGAGATTTTATTTTTTATTCTCTCCTTTTTTATTTATATTCAAATCTGTAAATATAATTTTTATTCTTTAATTTTCATGTATCTTTTTCTAAGAAACAGAACAATTAATATTACTGCTGCTGTTGCCAGCCATCCTGCTTCCGACATCATAACAGACGGTGTTTTTTCACTTTTACCTTTAAGAAATTTTTCCTGCAGAGCAAGAAGCATTTCTTCCTGTTCTTTTGTTTCCATTACAATAAATGCTGTATTTTTAGTCAGAATTCTTTTTTGCATTGCTTCTTTGATTAATGCAGTCTGAGCTTTGGGTTCAGTATTCTGGAGTGCATTTTTCTGCAGCACAAAAGCTGCTTCATAATCATTTGACGGCTGTTTGCCGGAAGACGATTCTCTGTATACAATCTCACTTTTCCCGTCATCTTCTACTGCTGTCCCGTTGTAATCAACCGCAGTATTCGTAATTATTTCATTTGTTTTCGCAAGTATATCATTACTGTAAAAATCATAAGGAATAAGTGACAAATCAGAATTCAGCCTGTAATAATATCTGCTCTCGGGAAAAACTCTCGCCATCTGTGTCTTCTCAAATTCAACAGCTCTGTTCATATTATCTGTTACCATAATAATAACAGGAAATTTGCCCTGTGGTACTGATGAAAGTATTTCCTCCACTGTATATGCCGTATTAAAGCCTCCTTCAGGCACCTCAGGTTCAGGAGAATTCAGATCCCCGATTAATTTTGACTGATAGGATACTGCATAAAACAAAGGCTTTTCAAGATTTTTATTTTTGCTATACTTCACAGCCAGCTCCAGATTCTCCTTATATGCTGATTTATCTCCCGCATCTATCAAAAAATAATACTGTGCTGTTCTCTCGATTTTAGGCAGCGACTTTTTATATGCTGCCGGAAGATAATCTACTCCATTCAGCTGCAGCGGTCTTTCTTCGGCATTTTCCGCTTCAAGATTAACTACAGTTCCTCCGATGGTAAAAGAGCCGCTTTGACTGTACATAATTTGAAATCCTGTTTTTCTTGTATAAGACTTTTCAAACGGAAAAGGAAAAATTCTTAACAGCAGTCTGTTATCATTATCATAATATATTATACCGGGATCTCTGGGTGTTCTTATAATACTTTCATAAGCAATTTGAGCAGCTCTCTTGTCTGTCATAATTCCGCGTTTTTTCGTTTCTCCCACATATAAATAATAATCTGTTATAAAGCTTCCGTCAGGAATTATAAAATCAGTTTTATATTCTCTGGGTCCGAATTTGTCTTCTGCCAGTGTTATTTCCATATCTACCCAGATTTTATATGCTCCTGCTTCTTCTATATATTCTTTGTCTCTTGTAGAAATTTTTACGCTGAAATCTCTGTTAATTTCTGTATCTCTTCCAATTATTTCAGAACTGCTGACCACTTTTTCAGGTGTAAAAATTTTTTGTATTTTTTCTTTTGATTTTTCTGTAAAAAAATTATTTCCCAATGCAATATATCTGTATACTGATGATAATACAGGAGTTCCTCTGCCAAAAGTCACGACCTCCATCTCACGTGATGACACCATTGTAGCATCTATCTGCGAGATTGATCTCTCTAATCTCCTGATATCCACCTTTGCACCGGTATTATTGCCCGATTCTGTGTAAGACACTGCCTTTTTAAAATTTATACCGTCTGCTCTAAAATTTGCGCCTATAATAACAGGAAGCGTTAATATCCCCGCTATTCCAGTAAAAATAATAATATTATCAGAATACCTCTTTTTCAAAATTTTTATATCTCTCAAAATCTGTCTGAGCTGAACATAAAAAGCAGCTGCCGGTGCAAAAACAAGCAGACCAAGCCCATATATGATTATTCCCACCATTCCCAGCGGAATACACGGGATAAAAACAATAGTAAAGTATACTATATATACAAAACCGGCTATTTTTAGATAAAATACCGGAAGCTTCTGCGAAATACCCTTAATATCTATTAATAATACAAGTCCGTTTAATATTGCTATTATATAAAACCATTTGCTGCTGAAATCTCCGAATACACCGCCCATCTCGTTATTTAAGGTCAAACCTGCTACGGGAAGTATAATTCCAGTTATTGCAACCAGCAGACGATAAATACCCGTGTAGCTCTTCTCATTATCTCCAATTTCTGCAGATTTATTTTTTTGAGTATACAGCATGTAAAGTAATTTCGCTGTTAAAAAAAGGAATAAACATAGAAAACCAACAGCCATTATCATACTTATACTATTTAGGGAAAATACAGCTAACAAAGCAAATGTTACTGTCGGCAGAATAATACACAGCACTGTTAATGCAATAATATTATTTTTACTGTTTTCATTTCCGGTTTTGACAGCTTCTGCTGCCAGATACACCATAGAAAAGCTATTAAACAGCATATAGAGAACCGGCGGTGATAAGCTTGAATATCCCAGATTTTCCTGATATAAAAAAATTATCCCGAATGAAAAAATAATAATAAACCCTGTAAGAAAAAAATACAGTTTTTTTAGTTCTATTTTCTCTTTTTCTTTATTTTTTATATAATAACTGAATATGATAATATTCAGAATTATCTCCAAAAAAAGAACAATGGTTAATCCTACTCCCGGCAGATCCCGGTTTAATAAAAAAGATAATGCTAAAAGCATTGCCATTATGCACTGAGGCAACGTTATAAAAATCAATAATTTCTTCAAATTTTTCACTCCTCTTTATTTATAATTTTTTTCTCTGATTTGTAACTTAGAAAAGCATACAATCCAATCCCTGAAGCAAAATACACCATAAGTGAAAAAATTGTATGGATTAATTGAAAATTTTCCAGTCTGCAAAACGGAATACTTGCTGTAATTCTGAATACTGTGATAATATACGCCAAAAAAACGGCTGTAATACAAAATAAAAAGATTCTGCCGATTTTTTTCAAAAAACCTTCGTAATTATCTATGCGGCATATACTGAGTATTAGAAACAGACATATAAATAATCTGGCTCCTATACAGCTTTGTCCTATTATAAACAAACCGCCCGCTTCACGGTATCCTATCCCCGGAATAAACTCAAACCTCATCTGATACAAAAAATTTACAGCTGTAATATGCGGTATAAGCGTAATTTTTATATCTGCTGTTAAAATTCTGTAAACAGCAAAGGCCAGAATAACAGTAAATAAGAATATGATAATTTTTTCAATGCTAAAATTTTTAAACATCAGTTTTCTCCTGTAATTTACATCCTGTATCCTGTATTATTTGATTCACAGTCCAGATAATACACTAAATTTTCATTCTCAATTTATTTTACAAAAAATTTTTAAAGGAAAATATTAAATACAAGTTACGGTTATTTTAGCATAAACTCTAATGATTGTGTAGTCATGAGTTTTTTTAAGCAGATGTTTAATCTTATTATAAAAAAAGCTTGACTTGGAGCTAACTCAAAGTGATATAGTAATAATATAAAAACAATTCTTACATTACAAATCTTTAAAATATCATATATTCATTATCATACGAAAAAGAGAGGAGAACTTACATGGAATATCGTACAGTTGGAAAAACAGGAATTTTTGTATCAAATTTATGCTTTGGTACAATGTCATTCGGCGGAAATGCCGATGCCGAAACTTCAAAATCAATGTTTAAATACTGCCGTGACACAGGAATAAACTTCTTTGATACCGCTGATGTTTACAGCGGAGGACGTGCCGAAGAAATACTTGGTGAATGCATTGCAGAGTGCCGTAATGAAATAGTCCTTACTTCAAAAGTATTTTATCCTACAGGAGAAGGGGTGAATGACAAAGGCTTATCCCGGCGTCATATAATAAATGCCGCAGAAAACAGTCTGCGCCGTTTGAAAACTGATCGTATTGAATTTTATTTTGTACATGCTTTTGATGATAATACACCAATGGAAGAAACACTTCTTGCACTTGATCTTTTACAGAAACAGGGAAAAATACTCTACCCTGCAGTAAGCAACTGGGCTGCATGGCAGATTGCCAAAGCACTTGGTATCTCAGCTAAAGAACAGCTTGCCCGCTTTGAATTAATCCAGCCTATGTACAGCCTAGTCAAGCGTCAGGCCGAGGTAGAAATTCTGCCGCTGGCTGCCTCTGAAAAAATCGGGGTTATCTCATACAGCCCTCTTGGTGCTGGACTTCTTACAGGAAAATATGGAATAAACAAACGTCCCGATCAGGGACGGCTTTTGGAGGAAGCCAGATACAAAGACCGCTATAAAGATGATAATAACTTTATTATTGCAGATAAATTTTCTGCTTATGCTGAAAAACACGATGTTACACCATCTTCGCTTGCTGTGGCATGGGTTATGTCTAACCCTTCTGTTACAGCTCCTATTATCGGAGCTAGGAATATTGCACAATTACAGGATTCTCTCGGAGCCCTGGACATTAAGATGACTCCGGAATGGCGTGAAGAAATAAGCAGTCTTTCAAATACACCTGCTCCTGCTACCGATCGTGCAGAAACTTTACTTCCAAACTGGAAATAAGAAAGGATGATAAGTTATGAGTAAAAAAATACTGACAGCCTATTACTCTCATTCGGGTAATACTGGTGAAATTGCATCTTATATACAAAAACAAACTAACGGAGCACTTTTTGAAATCATTCCTGCAGTTCCCTATCCGACAGGTTATAATGATGTAGTCAGACAGGCTAAGATAGAAATTCAGTCCGGTAAAAAGCCGGAATTGAAGACAAAAATCAATGATACAGAATCATATGATATTATATTTGTTGGTTCTCCAAACTGGTGGGGTACTATTGCTCCTCCTGTTGCTGCTTTTTTATCCGAGCATGATTTTTCAGCCAAAACTATTGTACCATTCTGTACTCATGGAGGCGGGGGCTACGGCTCAATATTTAAAGATATTTCTTTATTATGCCCGAACTCAAATATTTTGGAAGGATTTGAAGTTTTTGGCAAAGGAAATGGAAATATTTCCGAAAAAATTAATTTATGGCTCAATGAAATCGGAATAAAATAATTTTTTACAGTAAAAATATAAAATATAAACCGAATATTAGAAAGCGAGGATTTTTTTATGGAATATATAAAACTTGGAAATACCGGTATGGATGTATCACGTTTTTGTCTTGGGTGTATGGGCTTTGGAGACTCTGAAGCCTGGGTTCATAAATGGCTTCTTAATGAAGAAGACAGCCGGCCTGTTATAAAAAAGGCACTTGATCTTGGTATTAATTTTTTCGATACTGCAAATGTTTATTCTCTGGGAAAAAGCGAGGAGATTCTCGGACGTGCTCTGAAAGACTATGCTAATCGTGATGAGGTAGTTATTGCTACAAAGGTACACGGAAAAATGCATGACGGTCCCAACGGCTCAGGGCTCTCAAGAAAAGCTATTATGAGTGAAATTGATAAAAGTCTGAAGCGTCTTGGAACTGACTATGTTGACCTTTATATTATACACAGATGGGATTATAATACTCCGATTGAAGAAACTATGGAAGCACTTCACGATATTGTAAAAGCCGGAAAGGCAAGATATATAGGAGCATCTGCCATGTATGCCTGGCAGTTCCAAAAAGCACTCCATACAGCTGAAAAAAATGGATGGACACGTTTTGTATCGATGCAGAATCATCTGAATCTGATATACCGTGAAGAAGAAAGAGAAATGATTCCGCTTTGCAAGGAGGAAAAAATTGCTCTTACTCCCTACAGTCCTCTGGCTTCTGGAAGACTCACACGTAATCTGTCAGAAACAACAAAACGTTCTGAAACAGATCAGATTGCTGTAAGCAAATACGGTTCCACAGAAGAAGCAGACCGTCTGGTAATAGAACGTCTGGCTGCAGTTGCCGAAAGACGCGGCATTCCTCGTCTGCATGTTGCACTGGCATGGCTGCTTCAAAAAGAACCGGTAACTATTCCAATTATAGGCGCAACAAAATTATCACATCTTGAGGATGCAGTTCCTGCTTTATCAGTAAAGCTGGAACCCGAAGAAATTGCATTTCTGGAAGAGCCCTATGTGCCTCATAAAGTAATCGGCGCTGTTTAATCTGCATAATCAGTAAAGGAAACTTTTCCGTCTCTCGGTATAGTTTCCTTTTTATTTTATTGTCATAAAAAAAGAGCCTTCTGTATATACAGAAAGCTTCCTGTTTTATTAATCAATATCTTTTTGCTATAATACTCCTCTTTATTTCCTTTTGCTGTCTTAATATGCTTTTTTCTATCATCTTTAATCTTTGCTGCTGTAATTTTATATTTTCTTTTCTCACTCTGTCCAATTTGGTATTTCTGATATTTTTTATTATATATCCAAAAACCATTAAAACTGAGAACAAAGCTGCTGTTATACAGATGATTTTTGCGGCTTCCTTTCATATATAAGACTCTCTCCAGTATAAGTACTCTTTATTTTCTGTATGATTTTCATTTTTTATGCTGTCCAGTATTTTATAGCTCCCTATTACTGCTAAGCCGTTTGCCAGTATACTGGAAGCAAAAGGATTTTCTACATTTACATAATAAATATTTTTTATTTCAGGGTATACAGCATTTATTTTTTTTACATAATTTCTGGTTTCCCTGATCTTTCTCCATTCATTATTCTGCAGTCTGCCGCAGCCTGCATTATAGCAGACGAGTGTCTTGGTAACGTCCTGTGTATTATCGTAGTCTCTTTTCAAATGTTTTATTCCGCCTCTTATATTTCCTCTTATACTGTTATCTACTTTAAATTCTTCAAAATTTTCAGGCATTAACTGCATTAGTCCTTTTGCACCTGCTGTAGATACCGTGGAATGGCGGAAATTACTTTCTGTTTTCATAACAGAGAACACAAGTATCGGGTCAAAGTCATATTCTGTAGAATAACGGACTACATTTTTATAAATATCCTTGGCCTCTTTTTCTGATAATCTGGAATTATTTTTTTTCATATAGGCAACCATTTCTGATTCGCCTGAAAAACTGAAAAAACTTATAAAAAACAGAATCAGAATCATCTTTTTCATAGTCTTCTCCTTATTTTTTAGTCTATGTAACTAAATTTTATATTATACCTCTTCTTCCGTATTATAAGATACGGTATTAGTAAATAAATATTCTGCGTATCAGAAGTCAAAATTCCACTTTAGTCAAATAATTTAATCCATGTTTCATTTATAGATAAAAGTGTATGTATATTATACCTTATGTTTTCAAAAATGTAAATACAAGTGTACTGTTTTTATATTCAGGTCTTAAGATATCTTGAATATATAGTACTCCCTGTTAATACTTTAAAAAATATTTATTTTTTAAAAAAGGAGAAAAATACACAGTATATTTTTCTCCTTCCCTTTAATTGTAGTATTGAATTATTTCATGGCTGCAAAACAGTTATTAGAACACTGCCTTCAAAGTCACTCCTGCCCTGTAATCATTCTGTTTATCATTTCCTGCTTTATATTCTCCTGTTAAGAATATGCCGTATCTGTCCTCTACTTCTACCCCGATGCTTACTCCTCCCCTGAAAGCTCCTTTTTCATCATCAGGCTCTGCCAGTTTATGATAACCGTCTTCTATTGCTACAAGTCTTGCTTTTTCTCTTTCGTTAAGATTTGCCAGCTCATACTCATAGCCAAGATCAAGTGCCCCTTTTATTTTCCATGCATTTGAGCTGCCTAAAGGTATTGCTGTTTTTAGTTCCACTCCCAGTTTAGGTTTTACACTCCATGCATCATTTCCTTCTACTTCCAGTCTCTCAAGTCCTTTTTCTTCAAAGTCCGGTCTTGTCACATACATTACTCTCAGACCTCCGTATGGTGTAACACTTGAATTCTTTCCTATGCTGAGTTCTCTGCCGAATGTATTATTGCTTGTTATACTGTATGTTTCATATGAACCGTTTATCTCTGATCTTCCGTATGGTGAAGGCCAGTTTATATTTCTGTCAATATTATGAAAACTTGCTCTTCCAGTAAGATCATTTCTTAATATCCAGTCATTAGACTTATATTTGCTGTGTCCGCCTATCTGTAATGTATCTACCAGTTCTTCACTGCTCATGCCGTCTTTGAATTCAAAATCTGTATGCACATATCCGAGTGAATAACCGAATGTATGCTTGTAAGTTCTCTCTACTTCTCTCAGAGCAAGAACTCCGACCATTTCATAATTATAGCCTGTTACTCCCGGAGTATCCTCTGTAGTTTTACCTTTCCCTGCTATTACGTTTATTTTCACATTTTCTTTTGTATTATTATGTGAATTCTGCAGCAGACTCAATGAGTTTTCAAATGCTCTTGCTATATCATCTTCTCTCTCATTTATATTTGCATATATATTACCGCCGAGACTTTCCATTATTCTTTCAAAATCAGTTCCGTTTGTTATTCTGTCTATTTTATCAAATATCTTTCCTGCATCTCCTGTTGATCCTGCATACTTTTCATCCATTGCCGCTCCGAAATCTTCATACCATTCGCCTTCCATCAGATCTTTGTACGCTATCTTTTTCATCCAGATATCTACATTTCCGTCTGCATTCGTTACCGGTATCGCATCCCATGTATATGATTCACTGTATACACTTGCTATTCCTGATGTTACTCCTGCATTTGACACTCTTGGCATGAATACATTTTCAAGCTTATACGTAAGTGCATTAGTTCCTTCCGTAAAATCAGGCGTTACTGTTACATCTTTTACATTAAAGCTGTCTGCCTCATATTTTACTGCATTTGATATCATAATTACATTTTCAAGTTCCAAAAGATCGTACCCTGATGATACTTTTTCCGCATGTGTCAGTTCTCTTACCGAATCTGGGTCTACTTTTACCTTTACCACACCGTCATACGGTACTTCAAAGTTTCCTTCCACCTTTATTATTCCGGAATTTATTATTTGAGGCGGTTCATAAATCGGTACTGACGCCAGTGACGGCAATGTTATCGAAGTATCAGATAATGAGCCTGAAGCTATATTTGATGTACTTGTGGAATCAGTCAGTATTCCGAGACTTCCTGAACCAAGTATTAATGTTGCTCCCGGATGGTTTATAAAAGCAGATTTATCCTTTAATACCACTGCTACCGAATTAGTCCCTGATACATCTATTGTATTGTAGTTATTTACTACTGAACCGCTTTCTGCAAGTACTGCTATACTTTCTGTTCCGCTTACTTTTATAGTTCCGAGGTTATCTAGAGTCCCGCCTTTATTTATTGCCACTCCTATTACACTGTTTCCAGCCAGATCTATTAATCCGCTGTTTATTATTTTCCCGTTCTTTCCTACTTCCGAGAATATCCCTATTGCCTTATCTCTTGTCGATGTTATCTGACCGCTGTTTGTGATATCTCCGCTCTGTGCATAAGAGTATATTCCTATTCCGTTTTCTCCTACTGTTATATTACTGCTGTTATCTATCTTGCTTCCTTCCCCGTATATTCCCACAGAGAATCTGTTGTCTTTATTGCTTAAATCATTGGGATGCGGAATATGTGAGTCTCCCAGTACTATAGCTGCCGTATTCTTTATATCCGAGTTACTTCCATATATTCCTACTCCGTAGCCGTGTGCAGAACCGCTTATCTGTCCGTTATTTTCTATTGTGCCGTTATTCCCGTACAGATAAATTATCCCGTTTCCTGCGGAACTCAAAGTTCCCGAATTTATTATATGCCCGTTATTTGTATAAAATCCTACTCCCTCTTCCTGTATTGATAAGGCTGCCCTGTTATCAAGCTTTGTTCCGCTGTCCTTGGCATAACCTATTACACTGTCTGTTCCTGCTGATATATTTGATGAGTAGTTTATTAGTACTGCCCCGTTATTGGCATACAGCGCCACAGCTCCGTTATCTCCCACTGTTACTGATGAGCCAAGGTTTATATCTGCTGTTCCGCCCGAAGCATATACTCCCACTGAACCATGTGACAGAGTTATTCCTGTATTATTAATCAGAGTTCCTCCGTTTGAATATAATCCTACAGTATTTGTTCCCCCTGTTATTGTTCCGTTATTGGTAATATTTACTCCTGCCGTACCGTATATTCCCACTGATGCATCTGCTATAGATCCTGTATTTCCAAGGTTTATTGTTCCGGTGTTATCTATATTTATATTTCCTGTTTGTGTTGTTCCGTATATTCCTATTGACTTATCACTTAAAAGACTTATATTACTGCTGTTTTTCAGGCTGTAAGTGTTACTGTCATCTGCTTTCAGTACTATCCCTTTATTTAATGAAGCTGATGAGCTTATATTACTTGTATTTTCTATATTTGAATTAACTCCCATTATTGCTGCGGAATTAGTTCCGTTTATTTCTATGGCTCCGCCAAGTGTGTAATTTGTCATTCCTATTGTAACAGGTTCAAGATCGGCATTTTTCAGGTAAATTCCGGTAGCATTGCTGCCCAGTATCAGTTTTCCCAGTGATTTTACAGCCGACTGCTGTACCGGCCCTGCCTGTGTATTGGTAACATACATTCCTACACCATTATCAAGAACCGTAAACTCTTTTGAATTAAAATCAGCTGTACTGTTATCCAGATAGAAGCCTATTTTATCTCCTAATACTGTATTTCCTGCTGCATAATTTACACTTGATTCATTAGCCGCATAAACCAGTATTCCTTTTCCTGTATTAAAGCTTCCACCTGTTATATTAAGAGTACTGTTGTCAAGATAAAAGCCAAGTCCGTTTTCTCCTGCTGTTATCGTTCCGCCTGTATTATTTATTATGGACTTTTTACTTCCGTATACTGCTACCGAGCTTCCAGACACAGTATCTCCCACTGTTATATTTCCGGAATTATTTATATTGCTGTTTTCGGCAAATATCCCAAAACTGTCATTCTTCAGAAGTATATCCCCGTTATTTGTCAATGTTGCTGCCGGTACCGAATTTACTACTCCTGACGATGATAATTTTGAATATATTCCAAGGGTATTATTTTCTGTAGAACGGATGATACCGTTATTTAATATATTCCCTCCTAATTCTGCCGAATCCAGATATATTCCTATTCCTGAATCCAGTACTTCTATTACTCCCGTTCCTGTATTTTCTGCTTCTGCCGTTAACAAAGCCGTACTTTCCGCAAGTATTCCTATTCCAGAGCTTGTACTGCTTGATTTTCCTGCCTTTATTGTTCCGTTATTTTTTACTCTGGCTCCTTCAAGTACTTCTACTCCTATGCTTCCTGTCGAATTAGTCATATCTATTGTTTTCCCGCCTGATATGAATATTTCCTCCGTTCCGCTTCCGTATCTTCCCTGAGCCAGTATTCCATAGGTCCCCAGAATATTGTTATTTGTATAAATATTTCCGTTCAGTTCTATTCTTCCGTTTACTGCATGGTATCCGTAATGTCTTACCGAAGGATCAAGAGTTACATCCTCTGTTATTATTTCCTGTTTATCTGAATAAACAAATCTTTCTACTTTAGGATCAAGCCCCAGCTTGTCAAGATCACTGTTTGTTATTGGTACTCCGTTTACTGTTACCTGTGAGCCTGCTCCTTTCAGAAGAAATGCTATTCCGTTATTCATAGTAAGAGTACCGGCTGTCAGTGCATTTGACGAGTAATCCAAAACTGAATTTTCCAGATAATATCCTATTGATTCTGTATTGGCACTTCCGGAAAAGATTGTAGTCTTACTTGGATCTCTTGTTAATGTTCCTCCGTTTTTATATATACCGAGTGAATTTTCTCCTACCTGTACATTTCCGTTATATGTTATATTTCCAGTATTAGCTCCAAAATACGCAGCTACTGTTTTATTTCCGGATATTATGTTTGTATTAACTGCTCCGGTTACTGCAGTATCCTCAAGAAACATCCCAACCCCGGCCTGTGTTCCCGGTGCTCCTGTAGTATCTCCTATTGTAATATCAGTAATCATATTTGACACCTGGGAATTTTTCAGATAAAGACCTATACTGTCATTACCGAGATTTACAGTTCTACTTCCTGTACCAAAGTCTACAGTATTATGCCCTGTTACTCCTTTTATATAGATACCGAATGAGCTGTCCAGAGCTTTTATATTTATACTGCCTGTATTTTTAAAGCTTCCGCTTCCTATATATATTCCTGTTGAATCATTTTTTGCATTCTGCATGTCCAGACCTGCAATTTCTGTATCAACTGCCGCACTGCTTCCATTAGTGTAAACACCTATCATGCTGTCTTCATTACCAATCAGTGATATGCTTCCTGCAGACAGCTTTCCTGCTGTAGTACTGCTGCTTTCTTGATAAACACCTGTTTTTCCTGCTTTGATATTTCCTGCTGTTATTTCTTTAACATTTTTCCCAAAAACACCAATTCCTGATTTTTGGTTTACGGTAATATTCCCAGCAGTAATTTTACTATCCTGTGCCGAGGCTCCCTCTACGAATATACCAAAACCTTCGCCGGCAGCTTCTGCACTTCCTATTGTTATATTTCCTGCATTTATTTCTGCTCTGTTTGTAGTACTTTTCAGTGCTATTCCTCCGGAATTCCGCGTTGCGGTACTATTTCCTGTCACTATATTATTTACTTTTACCAGTGAATTATTCGTTATATCCTCAAGATATATTCCTATTCCACCCGAACCAAGAGCTATATCAATATAATCAGAACGGCTGGCACTTGTTATTGCATCTGTGTATGTCAGGATTTTTCCGTAAATTCCTATATTATCTTCACCTTTCAGCTCTATTTTTACTTTATTGCCGATCTTCAGATCAGATGATTCCACTGCTACGCCAAATGCTTTGTCCACTTCATCGGGAGTTACTGTATCTGTCCCTGTTATATTCATATCATGAACATTTGCTTTTCCATTTTTAAAATATACTCCTATGGCTCTTTCGCCCAGTATATTCAGATTACCAGAAATACCTGTTTTTGATATTACCGAATCTGTTTTATCAGAATCTGCATAAGATCCGTAGACTCCTACTCCCATATTAGCTGCAGTACTTCTTACCTCTATGTTACCGCCTGATATTAAAGTTATCATATCAGAAGCAGATATTCCTACTCCCGCTACTCCTTTTCCGCCTGTTCCCAGTATTATTTCCCCGTTATTTGCTATATATCCCGCGCTTCCGTTGGCTATTGCTTTCTTTTCTGCGAATATTCCTATTCCGTTAATTGAATAATTTGCCTTACTGCCGCTGCTTGCTTTATCGCTGATATATCCGGTGTTATATACACTGCTTCCGTTCCCGTATATTCCTATATACTGTTCCTGTGCAGAAGATACTCCTCCTTCTGTATTTACAGTGCTTCCTTTTCCGGTAATTGCTCCTGCCTGAGGAAGCAGTCCGAGAAATATGTCTCCTTTATTATCCAGTGACGCATATTGTCCTGCTATTCCTATAGAATAGTTCCCGCTTGCATTCCCGGAAGCATAGACAAATATTTTTCCGTCTATGTTATTTATTGCCTTTGCGTAATCTATATGTGATGCATCAGGTAATGCCGAAGAATTCGGGTTATTGATACCATTTCCACTGAATCCGCTTGTTCTAAGAGCATTTTTAGTTTCTGCATAAAGACCTGCGGCATTTTTTCCGCCTACAAATATTACACCGTCTTTTGTTGTATATGTCTTGCTGTTTAATGTGAAAGTTACTGTTTTACTTTCATCCAGAGTTTCTTTCAGATTAGGTACCAGTCCGCCCATATTTGCACCGTAAGAATTTACGTTGCTTCTGTCTATATCTATTTTGTGAGAACCGCTTACACCGCCGTCCTCATCAATATCAATACCGTTTAGAACACCGTCCCCGTTTTCCACTGTTACTTTAGATTCTGCATTATATATCAAAACTCTGCTGTTTACGTTATCATTAATTCCGTTTCCGTCATAGCCCATTCCTTTCATTCCCAGAACGTCTTTAGCAGAAGCGGCTATATTGATAATACCGTCATTTACAGCTCTTGCCCTTGAGTTAGCGGCATCCCAGATCGTATGACTTGTAACGGTATTGGATGTAGTTACCGTATACCCTCTGTGACCTATATTTTCTCTTATCATTCCTATTGTCTGTCCTGATTCTATATCCAGAACACCGTTATTTATCATCTGCCCGCTCCCCTTATGCTGCATGAGCATGTTGTTACCGCTTACAGATTTTATACTTCCGTCATTATACATAAAGGTCGTATTGTCAAATATCATTCCCAGATAATTATTAAATACAGCACTTGTTGGCAGCGGTTTTTCCTGTGCAAATGCACTTAGTGCCACGTTACCGTACTGACTGTCAAAGCCTCCTGCTCCCTGAGTTTTTTCTACTAATACAGTTCCCTGATTCAGTATTATATTGATATCAACTTCACCGTTTGCGTTAGGGATAAATTTCCCCGGATTTGCAGGGTCACTGAATCTGTCATTGATATGACCTGCACCGCTTCCATATCCGCGTACCGTATGATCCATATCTACATTCATTACACCATAGTTCCCGAAACCTTTTATGTGTATTGTTCCGTTTTCACCGTTTACCAGATATTTATTTGAATTGACACCTGGTATAATCTGGTTTGGTTCAGTGTGATTTGTCGGGATATACATCATGGCTCCCCCGCCTGACGGAGTATCAGTAGCTGCATTCAGTGTTTTATGTGTCTGAGCGGCGAATATATTCATTGTTCCGCCGTTATATGTTGTTGCTCTTGCATCTCCGTCCACTGTATCCCCTACTACATAGTTAGTCTGAGAGTTTGGAAGAATTGTCACAGTTCCGAGTATCGATATCATAGTTGCACCCGGGCTGTTTTCAAATGTAAAATACCCGTTTCCGTCTTTTTCATTACGGGCTGTAAGCACTACATCAGACGCTATTATTTTAGACTGACCTGCCCCTGTTGAAACTGAATAGAATCTCCATACAGAATTTGTTGACTCTAATACTGTTTTACTAAAATCTGCTGTAGTTAAAATTCCATTGGCTTTTGGTGCCACGCTTTCATTTGTAGTACCTGCAAGCGGTCCCGGAGGTGCTCCTGCATTATGTCCCGCAGCAAATGAAAAGTTCACGCTCGGCGGTGTTATATTAACTGTCGGGCTCACACTAAGATTCATCCCCGGTGCTGTCATTGTAGGCGCTGTTATATTCGGCAGTGAAATTGACTGTGCCTTCTCTATTTTCGTTACCGGCGGCACTATAGTGATAGGTGCTATATCTTTTATTGTCAGATCCACATTAGGATTAATTGTAAAATCAGCAACAGTTTTTACCGGAATTGTAGCTCCTATCTGGATATATTTTTTTGTTCTTAAATCTTTTATTTTTTTATCAGATGAGTTTTGATCCGAACTTGACACAAGATTTCCTTCGCTGTCATAACTCAGATTATATTCATTATTATCTCCTCTGTCTTTTTCACCATAAAATCCCGAAGCAAATATCTGCCATTCCAGATACTCCGGTTTCACAATGTAGTCCCCCTGCACATACAAATCTTTCAGCTCTTTATTTCTCTTCTTTAATATCTGCTCTATAATTTGATAATTTTTCTGGTTCGGCTTCCCCTGTTCCAGATTTTTTACCATTTTATTATATAGACTATCATATTTTACTGACTCAGAAACAGCTGCACCCTTTGCATAAGCCGGTAAAATTGCATTTAACGCCAAAAATGGTATTAATAATTTTTTATTTTTTTTCATCATCCCTCCTGTTTATTATTATTTTATGTCTTTCCCCTTATTTTTTTATGAATTATCAGCTTTATAATATTTAAGTATAAAGCTCCCCTTATTCATAGCTAAAACATTTTATTTACTCTTTTCTCCTCCTCATAAATTTTATTTTATGAATTTCTTTTATTGTTAAACAAAATCTGTTTTTGGAAATTCTTATCAATATTTTACTAAATTTGTTCCTTAAAGTCAATTTAACTATATCGAAATGCTTGTTTAAAATTGTCTGACTTTTTTTAAATGTAAACTTAGAAAATTAATTATACGAATAATTGCATATTTCTATATAAGGTATATATAATTTTTATTTTTTCTTATATTTTTATTGTTTATTTTTTTTAACATATAAATTGCTTTTTTTCATATTGTATTAGAAATTTTAAATTTATAACATCTATAAGCTCTTTTGTATAAAAATAAAACTATCAGACAAAAAATTAAATTTAAAAATTAAAACTTTAGATAATAAAAAATCTTTGCGACAAAAAATTTATCTAAAAAATTTTATATGCATAACAGAAAAAAATATTTTTTCATATTGACAATTAGTATTTTTCGTTGTATATTTAAAATATATAATTTACGCAAACGTTTGCATAAAATTGAAAGAAAAGCCATAAATGGAGGTAAAAAACTTGATTTTAGAAAATAATCAGATTTTTTTGGATGAAAAATTAAGTAATAAAGATAATGTTATGTTATTTATAGCCGAAAAATCAAAATTACTCGGAATAACAGATAATGAAAAAGAGATTTATAACAAGTTATGGGAAAGAGAAAAGGAATACCCTACAGCTGTACAGGATCTTATAGCAGTTCCCCACGTAAAAAGTGATCTGATAAAGACGGCAAAACTTTTGTTTATAAGACTTACAGAAGCTGTAGACTGGGATTCGCCTGACGGATTCAAAGTAAAATCTGTTTTTGTTATATTGGTACCTGAAAAAGATGCCGGGCAGAAACATCTGGAAATACTTTCTAAAGTGGCAGTAAGTCTGCTTGAAGAGGATTTTCAGAGTATGATTCTGAATATGAAAACCGGTGATGAATTAATAAAATATATAAAAGAAAATTTGGATGGTGATTTATTATGAAAATAGTCGGAGTAACTTCATGCATTGCAGGACTGGCACATACTCCCATGGCTGCAAAAGCTCTGGAAAAAGCCGGAGCAAAGCTGGGACATGATGTGAGAATGGAACAGCAGGGTGCAATGGGAAAAGTAAACGAGATTACAGAAAGTGAGATTAAATCAGCAGATCTTGTACTTATTGCAGCAGATAAGGTAGTAGAGGATGAGGACAGATTCGCCGGGAAACAAATTGTACGTGTAAAAATCGGACAATGTGTATCTAATGCCGAAGGTGTATTAAAAAAAATCGTTGAAGCTATGGAGAAAAGAAAATAAATAAGTCTGCTGTAATATCCTGTTTACTTTAGTGTAAACGGATTGAATATTTTAACGTTCTGCAGTAAAGTGCCGAATTAACTGCACTGACAGATGATAAAACAATCAGTAATATTTGACTGATTATAAACGGGACATTACATCAGGTACTTAAAAAGGAGATAATATTATGAAAAAGAAACTTTATGAGGCAAGAGACCACCTCATGGGAGGCATTTCCTATGCACTTCCCGTAATTATAGGCGGTTCATTAGTTGTGGCAGTAGCAAAGATAATAGGATTTGCCGGCGGAGTGAGTAACCTTGATGATTACGCACAAGCAGGAGGTTTTTTTCACTATGTCTGGATGTTCCAGAATGTAGGCTGGAGTGCAATAGGACTCCTTAACTTAGTTCTTTCAGGATATATTGCTTATTCAATAGCCGGAAAGCCCGCACTTGCAGCTGGTTTTGTAGGCGGTGTACTGGCAAGCACTACAAATGCAGGATTTCTTGGAGCAGTAGTAACTGGTTTTTTCGCAGGATGGATCACTAATAAAATAAAAAATAATGTTAAAATAAAAGGTGCTGCTGCAAGTTCCGTTCCTCTTATTATTCTTCCCCTGCTTACAATCGGACTGACCGGCATTCTGATGGCTTTGATATTAGGCGGTCCTTTAGGCTGGATCAATACTTCCCTTCTGAACTGGGTTACAAAAATGTCGGAAAATAATACAAATGTCGTTATTCTGGCGGTAATACTCGGAGCAATGATAGGCTTTGACCTTGGAGGTCCTGTAAATAAAGCAGCATGGATGGCAGGAAATGCTTTATTCATGAGCGGTGTCTATCTTCCTTCTATTTTAGTCAATGTAGCAATATGGATTCCGCCTTTGGGTTACGGACTTGCCACACTCATAAAAAAGAAAAACTTTTCCGAGACATTTAAAGAAGCAGGCAGCGGTGCTGTTATTATGGGAGTAATCGGTATTACCGAAGGTGCTATCCCTTTTACACTCCAAAGTCCCGGCAAGCTGATTCCGTTAAATGTCATAGCATGTGCAGCAGGAACTGCGATTGCTGCTTTACTCGGAATATATGTAAAAATGCCTCCTATAGGCGGAATGTATGGATTTTTCAGTGTAGGTAACGGATGGGCGTATCTTGTCGGCGGAATATCAGGGGCTTTAATAATAGGCTTTGGTGCTAATTTTCTTGTAGACTTTACAGAAAAAGACAATGGAGCTGTCGCTGAAACTGTTTCAGAAGAGATAGAACTCAGCTTTGATTAAGAAATAATTTTACAAGGAGATAAATATGCAAAAAACAAAAGTACACATTATCCCACATTCACACTGGGATAAAGAATGGTATTTCACATCTTCCAGATCAAAAATATATCTGATAAAACATATTAAAGAAGTTTTGGATGTTCTGGAAAATAAAGAAGATTTTGGTTTCTTTCTTATGGATGCCCAAAGTTCACTTATAGAAGACTATTTAAAATATTGTCCTTCCGATGAGGAAAGACTGAAAAAACTGATTTCTGAAAAAAGGTTTTTAACCGGTCCTTGGAATACACAGACAGACCAGCTGGTAATATCTCAGGAATCCGTGGTCAGAAACTTATATTACGGAATTGATTATGCAGATAAAATGGGACATTCAATGCCTATAGGATATGCCCCTGATATATTCGGTCAGGGTGGAAATATGCCGCAGATATACAGACATTTTGATATTGATAAGTTTCTTTTCTGGAGAGGCGTTGCAGACAGCCGTCTAAAACAAACCGAATTTATTTGGGAAGGTGATGACGGTACGCAAATGCTTGCAGTGCAGATTCCTTTCGGTTATTATTACGGCGCTAATATTCCCGAAGCTGATGAAGAAATCATACACTATCTTGATGAAAAAATAAGTGCCTTGGAAAATAAAGCCTCTACCAAACATGTTTATTTTCCAAACGGTCTTGATCAGGCACCTGTGAGAAAAAATCTGCCTGAATTAGTCAAGAAATTTAACAGGCTGAATTCCGAAAGAGAATATATCATAGATTCTCCGGAAAATTTTATGGCAGAAATAGAAAAAGACTGTCAAAATCTTCCGATAATACACGGGGAGTTAACAGAAGGGAAAAACAGCCGGATTCATAAATCTATTTTTTCTTCACGTGCTGATCTGAAACAGGCAAATAATAAAATAGAAAACTTTATAGTAAACATACTTGAACCTGTATTATCAATAAGTTATTCTCTGGGAAACCGTTATCCGCATGAGGAGCTTGCTGAAATATGGAAATTAATGTTTGCAAATGCTGCACATGACAGTATAGGAGCCTGTAACAGCGACTCTACAAACAGAGATATAGCAAGCCGTTATAAAATCGCACAGGATATGTCGGAAAATCTTCTGGATCTGAATATGAGGCTGATAAGCCGAAAAATAGATCATAACAGTGATTTTAGCTTTAATATCTTTAATCCTCTTCCATATGAAAGAAAATGTGTTACAGAATTTACAGCTTATATTCCTGAGGATGATTTCCGGATCTTTGATCTCGACGGAAAAGAATTAAAATATGTAATAAAAGAAAAGACAGAGCTTACTGATTATGTTTTAAGCCAGCATATATACCTGAATCCCAGCAAAAAAGCATATATGCCGGAAAAAGTATATAAAGCAAAAATACTTGTGGAAACTGGTTCTGTCCCGGCAATGGGATATACACAATTTTACATAGATATGGCAAAAAAAGAAAAACAAAAAGTCGAAAAAGAATATCAGATAAATGAAATAGAAAATGAATTTTATCATATCACTTTTGAAGCCAATAATACACTTACCATAAAAGATAAAAAATCCGATAAAATATATCATAATCAGATGATATTCGAAGAAAACGGCGATGACGGCGATTCCTATAATTACTCGCCTCCGAGAAAAGATATGGTAATCAGATCTTCAGATTTGCAAAATACAAAATCAGAAGGTACTAAAGTGTATAAATCAGATGTGGAAAATGTACTAAAACTCCAGTTAAACATGAAAGTTCCAAAAGACCTTGAAAGCAGAAGCAAGGGAATAAACAGCGAAAATTTCAGACTGAACATAGAAGTTTCTCTCAGAAAAAATGATGACCTTGTGAGATTCAGTGTAAAGGCAGATAATCAGGTACTCAGCCACAGACTGTGTGTATGTTTTGACACAGAAATCGCAGGTAAATTTTCTACCGCAGATCAGCTGTTTGGTATTGTTCAAAGACCTGTATATCTTCCCGAAATGAAGACATGGGAAAAGGAAGAATGGCAGGAAACTCCTGTATCCATAGAGCCGATGCAAAGCTTTGTGAGTCTTCATGACGAAAATCACGGTACAGCCGTTATTACCGAAGGGGTTCGTGAATATGAAATAATCGGTAAAAAATATGATACAATACGTCTGACCCTGTTCCGAACTTTTAGTCATATGGGAAAAACTGACCTTTTATACAGACCCGGCAGAGCTTCAGGAGAATCTATCATAGAAACTCCCGACGCACAGCTTTTGGGAGAGTTTGACTTTTCATTTGCTCTGACTTTTTTTGAAGGAAGCTTTGATAATGCACATATTGCCAAAAAAGCCAAGGAATATCTCACTCCTATGCCTGTTTACCAGTTTTCGGAGTTTTTGAACGGAAGACTGATTTATGTATATTGTGATGAGGAAAAGACTCTTCCGCAAAAATACAGCATGTTTTCTTATAAAGATACTGAAGCAGTTATGAGTGCATTTAAAAAAGCTGAAAATGGTGACGGATATATAATAAGATACTTTAATCCGTTTATATCAAAAACAGTCAGTATAAAAAACAATATTGCAGACAAAGCTGTTATGCTTGATGAAAGAAGCAGCACAGAGTCTAAAAACGAACTAAACTTCTGTGAATTTCAGACTTATCTCTTAAAACTCTAATTTTAGGCATACTGCTCCAAAACTTTTCAAAAATAAAAAGGCTGTAAATTCTGAATGAAATACAGCCTTTTTTATGTTGTTTCCCTGTTAACAAGAGAGACAGGAATAACAATATGTTTTTTATTTTTTATTTCATCCGGCAGCTCAGCATCATTCATAAGATCGAACAAAAGATTCGAAACCTGCTGGATAATAGCTTCTCTATCCTGATTTACAGTAGTTATTTTAGGATAAGAGTACTTAGAAATAGAAATATTATCAAAGCCTATGATTTTTACTTTTTCAGGCACAGAAATTCCGTGTTCTTTTAGTGAGATAAGAGCACCATATGCACGCCAGTCAGAGGTTGCAAAAATTCCGTCAAATTCAAGACCACTTGAAACAGCTTTATCCACTATTTTTTTCGTTTCATCAAAGCTCGAAAGATTTCCGTCGAATTTCATAACCAAATTTGCATCAAAAGGAATATCATATTTTTTCAGTGCCTCTTTATAGCCCTCAAAACGTTTCTGACTTGCGGAAAAGCTTCTCTTTTTAGTTAAAATCATTATTTTTCTGCATCCTTTTTTTATCAGCTCTTCTGTAGCAAGAAAACCCCCGTCAAAATGACTGGATTCTACATAAAAAGTATCTGAGGCATGAGGGTCAAATATTCTGTCTATACATACCATAGGTATTTTTCTGTGATTAGAATAAAAATCCTTTGGAGTTTTTTCAAGTGCGGAAATACAGATAATTCCATCAACCAGCTTGGAATCCAGAATCTTAAAATATTCCATCTCTTTTTTGGGATTCTGGCTGGTATTACAGATAAAAACAGAATACCCCACTTTAAAAAAGAAATCTTCAATTCCCAGGACAATTTCTGAAAAGAACTCATTTTGAATATTGGTTATAATGATTCCTATAGATTTTGATTTATTAATTTTCAGGCTTTTAGCAACCATATTAGGTGTATAATTATATTTTTTCATTAATGAAAAAACCTTCTTTTTTGTCTTTTCGGATATCTGCCCGCTGTTGTTAATAATTCTTGATACAGTACTGGCAGAAACACCTGCTAATTTTGCTATATCTTTCATTGATATTTTTTCTTTCGGATTCATATAAAACCCCTCTATATTTTTGATTGTTTTTTTAGTTTTCTGACCTGATTCCATTTTATCACATATACCATAAATGTCAATGATATTTGGGTATTAACGATATATTTTCCTGTTTAAACTTTATATTTTAAAGTTTTCATTTTAATTCGGAAAACCGCATATAATTTTATAAAAAACATATTGCATGATATAATAGAATTTTACAAAATAAATATGTAAAATATTAACATATACAAAATTTTTTTAAAGCTGATATTACAAAGGAGAGTTCTATGAAAAAAATATTACTTTTTATATTTATAAGTCTAAAATTATTCAGCCAGTATTCCATAGATAACGGAATAATCTATATTTACGGAAGACCTGTCACAGGGGCTGATATAAACAGCTTTGAAATACTGTCCGATTCTTATGCCAAAGATAAATCACATGTTTATAACGCTGACAGAATAATAAAAGATGCTGATCCTGCAAGCTTTATAATACTCAGTGATTCCGCATACACTAAAGATAAAACAAGAGTCTACCGTCTGGGTACAGCAATCAAAGAAGCAGATCCCGACAGCTTTGAACTATTTGGAGATACTGATTTTTCAAAAGATAAAAATAATGTATATTATGCCGGGATACTGTCCGCGGCTGATACAGAAAGCTTTGAAATTCTGAATTCACCATATGCGAGAGATAAAAATCATTTTTACTTCGGAAATATTTTTTTGAATAAAATTGACACGAAAAGTTTTAAGGTATTGAATTCTACTTTTTCAAAGGATAAAAATCATATTTATTACGGGGATTATCTTAATTATGGCAATATTATCATATTCAATACTGCAGATGTCAGAAGCTTTAAAGTATTGGATGATTATTATTCAAAGGATAAAAGCAATGTTTATTTTTATGATTCAAAAATAAAAAGTGCAGATCCAAAAAGCTTTACCATATTAAGCAGCAGTTATTCAAAGGACAAAAATAACGTATATTATTATGGTGAGAAAATAACAGGTGCTGATTCCGAAACTTTTGAAATTCTTGAAGAAAATCTTGCAGCGGACAGGAGAAATATTTACTTTAAGCAGACTAAACTTACTGATATAGACAGAAAAACATTTATTTTTCTTGGTACTAAGTGTATTGATAAACATACATGTGCAGAAAAAGTATCTTTTTTTAAGGATAAAAATGGAGAATATAACACATCTGAATTGGAATAATAATTACACTGATAAATCACAAAACAAAAATCTCCGGGTACTCAGCTGATATCCGGAGATTTTTGTTTTCTGTTAAAACCGGGCTATTTCAGATTTCTTATTCCCTCCTCCAGTATTTCCATTTGAAGCAGTGTCTGTTCATCTGTAATAGTTTTCTCTTTCCCGTGAATCACAGCTTCATAAAGATCATCATATACACGTCCGTAGTCTCCTCTTTCTGACACTACTTTCTCTTCATGATACTGTCCGTCATTATCATAATAAATCAAGGTTCCATAGTGCTCCGGCAGATCTATTCCAAAATCTTTATTATCAGGCATATAAAATACCTTCAGATGTTCTTCCTGTCTGTCCTTAGTTACTTTTTCAAAATAACCTTTTTTACCGTAAATAACAAAGCTGGGTCTTTCTTTTACCCTGAAATAGCTGGATTTTACAGAAACTTTAAAATTTCCGTAATATAAATCAAGATCAAAATAATCATTCATTCTGCCCTCTCCCAGTAACTGACGCACATCATAATGAATATTTTCTGGTTTTCCAAAGTAGCTGATCACCTGATCAAGAGTGTGACAGCCGTGACCATACAGATAAGACATTTCCGGCTGGAACTCCCTTACTGATTCCGGTATTTCCGGGCGATAATAGTCAAAGTGCATTTCCAACTCCAGCAGCTCGCCTAACTTACCGCTTTCTATTACTTTCTTTACTGTTAGAAAATCACTGTCGAATCTTCTGTTCTGATATGCCTGTACTATGAGATTCCTTTCTCCGGCAAGGGAAAATATTTCTCTTGCCTGTGCAGCAGATGACATAAATGGTTTTTCCACCAGACAGTGCTTATTACTTTCCAAAACCATTTTCGCATAATTATAATGAAGGTCATTATCGTCACGTGTACAGATTACTATCAGGTCAATCTCCTCATCATGTAATAGCTCATTAATATTATCAGTATACAGAACACCGGGTATTCTGTCCCATTCCAGTTTTTCAGGATGCCTTGCAAATATTTTTTTGACTTTTATTTTGTCTTTTCTCTGTAAAACAAATGGCAGATGATATCTGTTTGTACTTTTACCGTTTCCAATATAAGCGATTGTCAGCATATTTTCCTCCAGTTTCTTTATTCTATATTTTTTTATTATACTCTTCCTAATTAACAGTATAATATCAAATTTTCATAAATTCAAGAAAAATTCATAATTTACTGATCTTATTTTTATAATACAGGTTTCATATAAAAAAGAATTCTATTAAAATAAAAAAAATTTCTACAGTATTTTTTAATAATATTCATAATTTTAAACAAGCAAAATCAGATGATTTCTTCTTTTTCAAAAAATTATTTTTTTAGTGAAAAGCTGCTCCTAAATACTCAATTTTTTGGTTAATATAATCATGATTTATTTTAAAACATATTGTTTAATCAAGAAAATAGCTGTATCTATACTATCAAGATGATAAAGCTGTCACACAGACATAAAAAATAATATTGAAAAGATTATCACCAGACAAGCGGAATCTTTTATCAAAACCAAATGTATATTTTTATATACAATTACTAAAAATTTTGATATAATATTAACAAAAGCAATTAACAAAATTTTTAATTACAGCAAAATATTGAGCACATGTATTTTCTTTTTTATTATCAACACAAATTTTTTTAAAGGAGATAAGATATGGATAAAAATATCAAAGATTATTTAGACCTGAAAAAAGAAATAGTGGCAATTATTACATCTGGTTACGAATCAAGAGAAAGATTAATTTTATTATCAGAAATTAAAAATGAAAATAATGAAAAAAAAGTACAAAGCCTCATAGAGATCAGCACTCAAATAAACCAAAATTCAAGAAATATATTAAATGAATTAAGCGAAGTTGAAGATATAGACCAAATTAAAGATCTTAAAGAAAAATTACTTAATTTAACAGAATGTTACAGACAGTTAATCGAAGAAATATTTTAACAAAAAATATGTTAATAATTAGGAGGCGAAATGGAGAACGGTGTAATGTTTCAATATTTTGAATGGAATTTACCTGCTGATAAGAAACACTGGAAACGTTTAGCTGATGATGCAGAACATTTAAGAGAAATAGGAATAAATGCTGTATGGATCCCCCCTGCGATAAAAGGAACCTCTGACTTAGATGTAGGATACGGGGCCTATGATTTGTATGACTTGGGAGAATTTGACCAAAAAGGTACTATCCCTACAAAATATGGTACTAAAGAAGAGTTAAAAGCTGCAATTGAAGAACTGCATAAATATGAAATATCAGTTTATTTGGATGCTGTTATGAATCATAAAGCCGGTGCAGATGAAACAGAAAAATTTTTAGCTCAGGAAGTTGACCCCAATGACAGAAACAAGCCAGTATCAGATCCGTATGAAATTGAAGGATGGACTAAATTTAACTTTGAAGGCAGAAATAATAAATACTCGGATTTCAAATGGCATTGGTATCATTTTAACGGAACAGATTTTAACAACCTCAATCAAAAAAATGCTATTTACAGAATAATGGGAGAGGGAAAAAGCTGGGATGAGAATGTAGATGATGAAAACGGCAATTATGACTATCTTATGTTTGCCAATATAGATTATGATCATCCGGAAGTCGTAGACGAAATGAACAAATGGGGAATCTGGGTAGCTGATGAACTTAATTTAGACGGATTCCGCCTTGATGCAATAAAGCATATAAACAGTAACTTTATTGAAGGATTTCTTAAGGAAGTAAGAAAAGTCAAAGGGGACAAATTTTATGCAGTTGGAGAATACTGGAAAGATGATTTGGATTCTATTCAAGAGTATCTTAATAATGTAGATTATGAGGTAGAATTATTCGATGTTCCGCTGCATTATAATTTTTTCACTGCTTCAAAAGAGGGAGAGGCATACGATTTAAGAAATATATTTGAAAATTCTATTGTAACAAATAATAAGCTTTTTTCTGTTACTTTTGTAGATAATCATGACTCACAATGGGGAAGTGCGCTTGAATCACAGGTGGAAAGCTGGTTCAAGCCTCTGGCATATGCTATTATACTTCTTATAGCTGATGGGTATCCGTGTATTTTTTATGGTGATTATTACAGTCTGGGTGATAAAGAAAGTCCTCACAGATGGATGATCGATAAACTTTTATACACAAGAAAACATTATGCTTACGGTGAACAGATAAATTATTTTGACGATCCTAATCTTATAGGAATAGTAAGAAAAGGTGCTGAGGAACATCCTGATTCAGGCCTTGTTATGATTTTATCAAATCATACTGAGGGAAGTAAAAAAATAAATATAGGTAAAGAGCACGCAGGTGAAACTTGGTTCGAAATAACTGAAAATATTAAGGATGAAATACAGATTGATGAAAACGGCGAAGCCGAATTCAGAGTAAATGCCGGAAATGTAGCAGTATGGGTTAAAAAATAATAAAATATAAACAGGGGCTGTATCAATACAGTCCCTTTCTTATTTTTTCCGATATTTTTGCTGCTGCTTTTCTTATAATCCTGACATTTCTATTTCTTTATAATTTTTCAAAATATCTGTTACCTCTTTGGTTATCAAATCCGTTCCATTTTGAAAATTACTTTCTATATTTATGCATATTATTGGTTCATGCAGTGAGCTTCTGAGTAAAAACCAGCCCTTCCCCTCTTTATAAGTACAATTAACCCTGATCCCCTCATAATTTTCTTTTACCTGTTTCCAGTTTTCTGTCTTTTTACTATGTGTTTCAATATCCTTCATCAGCTTATCCATATATTCATTTCTTGAATCAGCAGTTATTCTCAGCCTGATTTCTTTGGATTCTTCCGGTTCTTTATAGCCTTCAAGCAGATCCTCTATATTTTTCCCTTCTTCATTTAACTTCGCCAGCTTTATTAAGATTTTTGCCGTAAGATAGGCCCCGTCATCCAGAAATTTATTTTCTTTAAATGCTGCATGTCCTGAGGTCTCTATTGCTAAATGACATTGTATTCCCTGCCTGTTCAGCTCAAGAGCTTTGTTTATGACGTTTTTATACCCTCTTTGATATCTGAAATGCTTTCCGCCTGATCTTACAATAAATTCGTGCACTTCATCAGAAGTAACAGAATCTGTTACTATAGTACTTCCCGGAAATTCATCCAGTACTATTGCAGAAGTAAGAGCTATAAGCCTGTTCCTGTTTATCTCATTCCCGGCTTTATCTACACAGGCTGCCCTGTCCACATCCGTATCAAATATTATGCCGAGATCAGCATTATTCTCAGTAACAGACTTTTTTAAAAAATTAATTGCTGTCTGATCCTCAGGATTCGGTATATGATTTGGAAAATTTCCGTCAGGATTCAAAAAAGCACTTCCTGTGGTATCAGCTCCCAGAACCTCCAGAACTTCCTTAGCAAAAAATCCCCCCGAGCCGTTTCCGGCATCTACTATTATCCGCATACCCTCCAATGGTTTTTCATAATTTTTGCTCGAATTTACACCTTCTCTGATTTTATTTACCAGAAATTCTGAATAATCCTTTAATATAGAGGTTCTATTTATTTTCCCCTTCTGTATATGCTTTTTTGCCTGTTTTTCAGAAAGCTCAATGGCTTTTTCTGTAATTTCCTTTATATCCTCATTTTCAAAACCGCCCTTATCTGTAAAGAACTTTATTCCGTTATAATAAAAAGGCAGATGACTTGCGGTAAACATAACGGCAGAGTCACATTTATAATTTTCAAAAACCGTACTCATAAACATTGAAGGTGTTGTCGCCAGCCCAAAGTCATAAACTTCCATACCAGCATCCATTAATACCTCGGCAAAAGCACATTTCAATTTTTCACCTGTCACCCTCGAATCTACCCCCAGTGATACTCTCATATCCTCCGGATTCTTTCCAAGTCTTTTACTAATATGACTGATATAACCCTGAGCCAGTAAAGCTGCTGTTTCTCTGTTTAATGTGACTTCCCTGTCCTCGAACTGAACAGCAATTCCCCTGATATCCGAACTGCTTTGCAATCTCTCCAGTTTTTTCTGCATCTTTCCTCCATTCAAAAACATTTTATTTTTTACCTGTATATACGGCAGTTCATTGTTTCAAAAAAGGACTCCTGTTTCTATGTCCGGAATCCTTTCTGCTATTTTAATTTTAAAAACTGCTTTACAAACTTCCAATTTTAATGCCTGCCATAAGGATGAAAAGTTTTATTTTCTCAATATTATTAATAATAATCCGCTGATAACAGGCAAAAGTAAAATACCATAATATATTATATAAGTTTTCTTAAATTCGCTTTCCCATTTCTTATGCTCAAACCAGACTTTATTGTCTTCGCCGTTATACACAAATCCCTGTTTTATTAATTCCTGTATCAAAAATCTTTTTATTTTCTCATCACAGCCTATTTTTATTTCATCACAGCAAATGGAATTCTGTCTGTCTACAGCCTTTTTTCTGACAAATTCACTGATAAGTGTGTTATTCAGTCTTAAAATTTCTTTTCTGTCCATAAGCATCAGAAAAATCCTGCTGCCACTCCGGCAAGTGATATTATGAATAATATAAGCATTATTTTTACAGATGATATTTTTTTCTTAGACATAAGCCACCAGCAAAACAGAATTGTTGCTAATGACAATAAATTCGGGAAAATTCCGTTAATCATATCATTTATAACAATGCTGCTTGTTTCACTGGTTTTTATGACTGCTCTTGTTGCCACATGCACATAGGAAGCTCCTACACCACCGACGACAATTGCTCCCAGCAGATTAAACGCATTACGTATTTTTCTTGTTGTCTCTCCTATTATCAGATCTATCGATTTAGTTCCTAATAAATACCCCTTCATAAATATAAAATGCGTTGCCAGAAGCATGCTGAGTATATAAGTAAATACATAAAACAGCGGTCCTAAGACACTTCCGTTTCCTGACATGCCTATTCCTATAGAAAGTAGCAGCGGTATGTACATTCCGGGAATCATAGCATCTCCGATTCCTGCCAGCGGTCCCATAAGTCCCAGTTTTATACTGTTTATCATCTCATCATCTATATCTGCACCATTTGCCTTTTCTTCTTCAAGTCCGCAGACTACACCCATTACCACACATCCTAACTGCGGTTCTGTATTATAAAAAGCAGCGTGTCTCTTTAATCCGGATATTTGCTCCTTCTTATTATCAGGATATAATTCTCTCAAGACCGGAGCCATTGATGTGGCAAAGCCAAATGCCTGCAGCCACTGGAATGACATAGAATGCAAATGACCGAAAAACCATTTGATCCAGCATGTATTCAATGTTTTTCTGCTTAATTTTTTCATTACAGCTCCTCCTCCATATCATCCAGTTCTGCTTTCACTCCTACTTCTTCTGTCTGAAGCGTCTGTCCTTTATCATTATGAAACTGACTGTATGCAAAAAATGCTGCTATTATTGCCAGTGAAAGCATATTTATTCCCAATGTTACTACTAATGTAAACCCTAATAATACAGGAAGTATATCTATATTTTTTTTGGTAATCGCATTTATCAGTATGGCAACTCCTATTGCCGGAAGCATTCCTCCTAAAGTAGTAAGAGTTCTCATAATATAAGAATCTGCCGGAAATACCCTTAAGATTTCTGAAGCATATCTCTGTCCGTAATATAATATTACAAAAGTCGGTAATGCTCTGAAAAGAAACAGCGTAATCTGCGGATAAACAGAATGATTAAGTAATAATTGCTTATAATCAGCCGTTTCTATATACTTTACAGATCTTTGATTCCATAAAGTATTTACTATCATCTGAAAATTATGAAATACTACTCCTACAGCTCCTACTGCCGTAGCTATTGCCACGGCTGACTCCACGCTGGCACCCGACTTATATGAAATAAGCCCTAAACCTACTCCTATATATGCCGCCACATTCAGGTCAGTCGGCATTGCTCCCCCCGGTGTAATCATTGCTATAAAAACTATCTGTACTGCCGCGCCTATTATAATCCCTGCCTGAACATCCCCCAGGATCAAACCTATTATAGCTCCCGAAACAAACGGTCTTCCCAGAACATACCAGCCTACTGTTGACCCCAGCAGACTCGGCAGTGTTCCCAGATATGCAAATATACTTATTAATAATGCCTGAATAAGATTTATATACATTAATTATCACCTTTTTTCTGTACCTTGCTTCTTATGCTTTCATATGTTACCTTTGTAGAATCGGGTACCAGCTGAAATTCTACATTATAGCCTGCCTGATGTATTTTCTCATAAGCTTCAAATTCTTCATTTGTTACATCACAGTTTTTATTTACATAAATTGTATTTCCTCTGGCACTTTGCGGACCGACGTTCAAAGTCTGAACATTTACCGTCATTCCGTTATCTACCAGAAGCTTAGCCATGGTTACAGGTTCTTTAGTAATTACAAAATAATTTTTTCCGCTTTTTACAGCTTCGTCCATTTTCTGTAAAAACTGTTCATGTGTCCATATAAATGTTTTCTTAGTAGAAGCAGCTTTCAAAGCATTTTTTAGTAAATCATTGGTAGCGCATTTGTCATTCACTGCTATAATACCGTCACACGGTCTTTCCATAGACCATCTCGTTACTACCTGTCCGTGAATAATTCTGTCGTCTACCCTAATAAAACTTATTGCCATATATTTTTCCTCCTGAATTACAGCTCTTCATCAGTTTCAGAGCATGAATTAAAATTTAACATCTGTATGCTTTCTCTTGCTTCATCTATTAAAACATTTATCTTTTCTGTATCCAGCTTTTCGTCTTCCAGCAGAATTGATGTTACCAGCGGAAGATTCATCCCTGTTATCACAAATGTCTTATTTATCAAATTTTGCTTTTCTAATAAGGCTAATGCCGAATTACAGGGTGAACCTCCCATGATGTCACTGCATATCACAAAATCCTCATAATCATATATTTTGTCTTTTTCTATTATTTCAGCTAATTTAGTTTCCAGTTCCCTGTTATACTTTTCTACATCCATATCCTCTGAAAGACACAAGTATGATAATTTCTCTCCGCAGTTAAGAACCATTCCCGCAGCATCGTATAATCCTTTTGCCATTGTACCGTGACTTACCAATAACATATACTTCATATCTCACCTCGGTTAATAAATTTCTTTATCGGCTGTTTTACCTGCCTTGTCTAATCCTAATACTACCGGTGTAGATTTATATCCAACACCCATTCTGTCTATTCCCATATCAATCAGTTCCAAAAAGTATTCCCTTGTTCTTATTCCTCCTGAACCTTTTACTTTGCATCTTCCTTTGGCAGTATCCATCATAGCTTTAATAACCTCTACAGTTGCTCCTTCATTTTTTCCGCCTGTAAAAAATCCTGTTGAAGTTTTTACAAAGTCAGCCCCTGCTGCTATTGCTGCTTCTGTTGCTTTTTTTACTTCGTCTATTGTTAATGCATCTGTTTCAAATATTACTTTCAAAGCAATATTATATTTTTTACATACTTCATTTACTGCTCTGATGTCTTCCTCTACTTCTTTCCACATTCCGCTTTTTATCCAGCCGTAATTCGCTACTATATCCAGTTCAAAAATTCCTTTTTTACAGCATTCCTCTGCCTGAATAGCCTTAGATTCTGTCGCAGATGTCCCAAAAGGAAAATCACATACCGCACAGACCTTTGTAGCAGTTCCTTTTGTCATTTCATTTGCAATATCAATAGAAGCGGGATTTATACATACTGTTTTACACTTATAATCTATCCCTTCCTGAATGTACTTTCTTATTTCTTCCTGAGTAAATTCCGGCTTTAACACTGACTGATCAATGTATGCCCCTAATTCTTCCAAATTCATTTCACTGGCTTTTTTTATTGGTTTCATATCTTTTTTATAATATCCCTTCACTTTTCCGGATATTATGTCTCCTCTCATATTTTTTTCTTTCAAAATACTTCAAAAGTTTCACACTATGATTTTAAGCTTAAACGTTGTTTTTTTTCTTAGTACCTCCTTTCACTTAATGTAAGTATACAATATTTTTCTTCCAAAATCAAGCATATTATTTCAAATTATTCCAAAAAATATGTTTTTAAATTTCAAATACTCTCAAAAAACTTTATTATATAAACAAAAACAGCTCTTAGTTATTGAAAACAAGAGCTGTTTATTTTTTTCAAATTCTTTCATTAATTACTGCATATTATAATATTATCTAATTTTTCTGCATTTTTAGGATAACTGTCTATAAAAACTGCATCAAATTCATTTAAAGATGTAAATTTATAAAAACCTTTAAAATCTAATTTTGTTTTATCAATTAAGAGGTATTTTGACAGTGAGCTTTCTATGGCAGCCTGCTTCACCATTGCACTTTCAGTATCAATAGTATATGCGGTATTTTCTGCTGTATCAACTCCTGTACAGCCTATAAACGAATAATCAAAGCTGAATTTTTTCATATATTCCATAGCTATCGTCCCTACATTCATCTTATAATTAGTTACATATTTGCCGCCTACTACTACGATTTCAGCCTTTATATTCTCCAGATTATGTATATTCAGCATATTATGGGTAACTATTTTTATATCTTTATTGCAGAGATAATCAAACATGTACATAAGGCTTGTTCCTCCGTCTATAAATACACAGTCACCGTCCTTTATCAGTTTGGAAGCTTCAAAGCATACTTTTTTCTTGGAAGCTCTGTTTATAACAGATTTTTCATTCATGCTCAGCTCTACAGTATCCAGCCTTCTTGATTTTGCCCTGATTGCCCCGCCGTGAATCCTGTGCAAAAATCCCTGTTTTTCCAGCTCTTCAAAATCTCTTCTGACTGTAGATTCTGATGTTTCCAGTTCCAGTGTTATATCTTTCAGATTTAGTATCTTTTTCTCTTCCAGTCTTTTTCTTATATGGATTAATCTTTCCGATGCCAGCATTTTTTCCTCTCCCCGTTTACTGTATTTATCCGTCAACAGTAACTTTTACTCCTGTTTCCGATGCCATTTCTTTCACTTTTTTCCAAAAACTCTCTTCTCTGTATAAGTCTTTTGGAACGGAATATATCATCCCGAGGCTTTTGTACTTTCCTTCGCCCAGATTGTGATACTTTAATATATCAATCTGTTTTACAGCACTGCCAAGCTCTTTTATGAAGGATATTCTCTTTTTTATATCTTCTATATTGTCATTCATGCCGGGAACTATTACCATTCGTATAATCAGCTCCTTATTCTTATCAGCAGTCTTTTTAATATTTTCCAGTATAAGCTCGTTTCCTGCTCCGGTATATTTCCTATGAAGTCTGCTGTCATATGCCTTTATATCAAATAAAACCATATTCATACTGTTAATCGCTTTCTCCAGCTTTTCCCATGTTATCAGACCCGCTGTATCTAATGCAGTGTGAATATTATCTTTTTGCAGTTCCGTTCCGATTTCTGACAAAAATTCATACTGTAAGCCTGCCTCACCTCCGGAAAAAGTGACTCCGCCCCCTGACTGCTCAAAAAATATTTTATCCCTGATAAGCTTATTATATAAATCCTGCACAGAAATTTCATAGCCGGATTTTTCATAAGCTTCATAAGGACATACTTCCATACATTCTTCAATATTAGTACACTTCTCCCTGTCTATTTCACAGCCGGATTCTGTGAGAATTATGGAATTATTTACCGCTGTCTCTGCACACTTCCCGCATCTCCGACACCTGTTTTCAAAATACATTACCTTAATTCCCGGTTCTATTAACTCTGGATTTGAACACCATACACATTTCAGATTACACCCGGTAAAGAAAACCGTTGTCCTTATACCCGGTCCGTCCTTGGTGGAATAATTCTGAATATTTGAGATCAGTGCTTTTTTTGACATTTTATATCACCACTTATTTTCAGTTCTTGCGATAATAGCGTCCTGCGCTTCAGGCATCAATGATACAAACTGTGCGCAGTATCCGGCTACACGTACTATCAGGTCAGTATAATTCTCCGGATTTTCCTTTGCGTCAAGCAGAACTTTTGAATCCACTATATTGAACTGATTATGATATATTCCTTTTTTCACGCTTGCCTTTAAGAAGCCCACGAACTTTTCCAGATTATCGTCTCCTTCCAGTGATCCGGGTGAAAATCTCATATTCAGAAGCTGTCCTGCCGCTACTCTGGAATTAGGCAGCTTTGAGACAGAGTTAATAACTGCTGTAGGACCGTTTTTATCAGTTCCCTGAGTCGGAGAACACCCCTCATTCAAAGGACTTTTAGCTCTTCTTCCGTCAGGTGTGGCTCCCACATCAAGTCCGTTAGGCACATAAGAAGTTATATTTGATGTAGACATAGTGTAACAGCTCAATTCCGGTCCTTTTCCCGTACGCTCCGTTTTATATGAAGGAAGAAGATCCAGGTATGAGTTAAATACATCTTTTACAATATAGTCTACATAGTCATCATCATTTCCAAATTTTGGCACATTTTTTACAAGCTTATGTATTTTTTCAGCCTCGTCTCCCTTCCAGTCTGCTTCCATTGCAGCCTTAAGCTCCTTAAATGTCAGCTTTTTATCCTCAAATATAAGCTTTTTAACTGCTGCAAATGAATTTCCCACTACACTGGGTCCTATATTTGACTGTGATATAACATCATATTTGCACCCGCCGTTTTTCAGCGTCTTGCCCACTTCCATACAATTATCTATAAAGCATGAGGCAAACGGTGAAGCATCATATTTTGCCAGAGAACGGTCACATATAGAGTCGCATTCCACAGCTAAATCCGAATAATATTTCAGAAGCTTTTCCCATGCACTCCATAGTTCATCATAATTCTTATAGTCAATATTCGTATTATCCTGTCCGTTTACGGAAATTAACTGTATGCCGCTTTTCGGATCTTTTCCGTTATTTAATACCAGCTCCACAAGCTTACCCCAGTTTACATATGTCATACCTGTAGCTCTATGCCCGTATTTTCCCGGCACTCCTGTTTCTACACACCCTATTGCACAGTAATCCAAGGCATCTTCTTTTTTTATACCGATATCTGTCAGTCCTTTTACCACTACCTCGTCATTAAACATCGACGGCATGCCGCAGCCTGTTCTGATAAGCTTTGCAGCAAGACGTACAAGATCATCGGGTGTATCCTCATTATAACGCATTGAGAAATTTGGCTCTGCCATAGAAGTAAGATTCATTGCTTCTATGCAGAGATATGATAAATCATTAGTTCCGTCTTCCCCGTCAGGCTTTCTTCCCCCTACCATCAGATTGGAATAAAGCGGATATCCCTGAGAAAATTTCGTATGTCCATATGGTCTTATTTTATTATTGCTGCTGTTCATCAAAAACATATGAGTAATAATTTCAAGTGCTTTTTCCTTACTAATGACACCATTTTCAATATCCTTTTTATACAGCTCATACATGTACTGGTCAAATCTGCCGTAACAGAAGGAGTGTCCGTTGCTTTCTATCATCTGGAGCATATGAACCAGATAGCATATCTCGCACCCTTCATAAAAGCTCTGTGCAGGCTGTTCCATCAGAGTTCTGCACATTTTCCCTATTTCCAGAAGCTCATTTTTCCTTTTAATATCTGTTTCTTTTTCCGCCATTTCTTCTGCCAGTCGACCATAACGCTTAATAAAATCCAGAGCCGCTTCAAGAGTTATAATTACTGAATTATAGAAAATCTCAGCTTCTTCATTATCCGCTGTTTTTAGTTTTTCTTTAGCTTCATTAATTATCCCTCTGAAACCTTTTTTCAAAATCAGCTCATGATCCGGCACTATATGACCGTCTCCTGACATTGATATCCCGCCTCTGTGGAGGACTCCCTGCTTTTCTGACAGAACTATTCTTTCAGGCGTAGTTCTTACCACCTCATCCTGATGTGTCTGTCCTGACCAGTAATTCTGAAGTTTTCTTAATTCCTTCTTATCCTTCTCATCTATATAAAATATGTCTCCTGTTCTCTTTTCAAATTCATCAAGCTCATCAATTACCCAGTTAAATGAATATTCAGGAAAAATCGGTGCCGCAAAATTTCTGGCTGCCTGATTTCCAAAAATCAGACTGTCGTCTTCGATATAAATACTCATATTTTTTAAAACATGTGCAAAGGCTTTCGCCTTTCTCAGAACATAATCTTCACCTTCTGTAGCTGAAAAAGATTCTGTAAACAAGACCGCTCTTTCACTGCATATACTGGCTTTTCTTTTCTCCATTTTCTGCTGCAGACGATGGATTCTTTCTATGTCCATACCATCATTTTTCGGCTTAAACTCTAAAAAAATTCCCATATTTTCCTCCTATTATTACATATATATTATTATCAGGTTATCTTTCCTCCTTAATAATATCATACAACATTTTTCCACCAAATTCAATCAAATAATTTCATAAAATATCAAAAAATGATATATTTTGACATTTTATGTACTGTTTACAATTTTTATACTTATGCTTTTAAATTTTTTGCACAAAAAAATATCTCAAACAGAAGTCTAAAAAACAGCATATGTTTTATAAAACATTCTTTTAAGATATTTTTATCAGTTATTCTTACATACGACTACATTCTCTATTTTCTCAGCATCATCAGGGTATTCATCAGTGAATACGGCATCAAAACTGTTTAAATCTGAAAATTTGTAAAAACCTCTTACGTCCAGCTTGCTGGAATCTATCAAAAGATAACTGCTTAAAGCATTTTTTATGGCTATCTGTTTTATAGCAGCAGTTTCCATATCAGCAGTAAAGACAGTACGCTCGGAAAGGTCAATACCTGTACAGCCGATAAATGAATAATCAAAATTAAACTTTTCCATTGTCTCTATGGAAATAGGCCCTACATTCATTTTATAATTAGGGATATATTTTCCGCCTATTACTATTATCTCAGCTTTTGAATTAAGTATGTTATGAACATTCAGAACGCTGTGTGTTACTATCTTAACATTTTTATCACATAAATAGTCAAGCATATACATAAGGCTTGTCCCGCCATCTACAAAGACACAGTTTCCGTCTTTCACCAGCTTAGAAGCTTCATAACATATCTTTTTCTTTGTTTCCATATTCAGTATTGCTTTTTCATCCATGGTAAGCTCCATAGTATCAGATAATATAGATTCCATTTTTGCTTTGATAACCCCGCCGTGAACTCTTTTCAGCACACCCTGCTTTTCCAGCTCTTCAAAATCTCTTCTGATGGTAGATTCTGACACATTCAGCTCACTGGTTATATCCCTCAGATTCAGCACCTTTCTTCTGTCCAGCTGTTGTTTTATATACATTAATCTTTCTGAAGCCAGCATTTGATTCCATCCTTTATAATTAAGTTAATTAATGCTATCATATTATATTTTTTATGTCAATTGCTTAGTGTCAGATATGGGAATTTATGGAGGAAATTGACAGGAATAAAACCTCTATTTTTCATATTAAAGTAATTCCTATTTTTATATCTTCCCTCAGGTTTTTCGTTTTTTATTCTTATATTATATTTTGAATTTCCCTAGTATTCTCGATTATAATCTGCTTCCAGCGTATCACCAGCAATCTTTTCTGCCCTTTCAATTTCTTTTAGCGAGCCATCTTTATAATCTTTTAGCACTGATATAGAACTGAAGAAATCTTTTGCTTTCTTTAATAAAATTCCAAAAATTTCATTTTTATTAATTATTATTTTTCTTTCTTTATCCGTTACAATTGAGAACATCAAATAATCATTATACATTCTCTTTATTTTTATTTTATTTGGAGAATCTGGAAAATAAACTTCACTCTCACCGTTTATGTTATATTCTTCAATTATATTTAAAATATAACTCCATAATTGATCTACCAAATCCCAGTCATTTAACTCCAGTAATGTTTGATCATTAGTTTTTATTTCAATAGCTCCGTCTAAATAAAAATTATCTAAGTCTTTTTCCACTTCCAATAATTTTCCAATATCATTTACATTTACAAAATCTGCATAAGTTTTAAACGGTATCATTTCATGTCCCGGCTTTAAAATATATGAATTTATTTCCATTTATATACTCCTTCTCTTTTAGAACACTTTTCAGACAATTTTATTATCTATTATAAAATTTGGAAATTCTCCAAACTCTATTTCCTTTTCATAAATTTTATTATTATAATATCTAACACCCTCATCAGTTAATACTATTTTGTTATAATTTGGAAATTCTGTCTAATTTTTCTCCTAACAAATTTTTATTCCGAAAGCATCTCTTCCTGTATCTTGTTGTCATTTAAATATTTTATATTAAAGTAATTCAGGGTAATCAGAATTATTATTGATAATTGAAGAAATACACTTAGTAAAACTGATATCTTTTCAGGAAAATACGCTGTTATACCTATCATCTGATATGAAAGATATGCAAGAAGTATACCGGCAAATCCTATTCCAGGCGTGGAATAATCAGATGAATTTTTTATAGCTTTTCTCATGGAATTTCCCAGATAAAAATATTCTTGAAAGAAGAAAATGCCTTTAGTAACTGCAAATATAAAAAAAACATAAATAGCAGCACTTATAAATATATTCTTATTTAGTGTTATTTTTACAATTATTCCTATTACCAAAAATTCTGCAAGTAAAAACTTAAATATCTTAAAAGCTGAGCTTTTTATTTCTGATAATGGATTGGTTTTTGTCCCTTGATCTACATATTTGCAAACTGAAATTACAATACCAAAACAAAATATACTGTTAAAAAACAAATAAATAAAATCTGATAAATTTTTAAAGCGGTTAAACAGAATAAGTTCAGCCCACTCTTCTCCACGCCCTTCGTCTATAAGCCATCCGATTTTCAAATCTGTAAAAAATCTGTATATTTTCATTCCATAACTGCTTTCTGAAAACTTATCTGCTATCTCTATACTGTATACATTATAGAAATTTAGTAAAATCAATAGAATTATTACAGGCAAAAAATTCAAAAAATTTCTTTTTAAGATTTTTAATGTGTAGTTCAAAAATTCAAAACCTTCCAATTCCAGAATATTAAGATCTTCTTTTATTTCATTCATATTTACTCCCCTAAAAATCATTCATTTTACATGAATTTTATTTTTAGTTGATTTTATCATTAACAGAAATAAATATCAATAAAAAAGATGACTTGGTACCAGCCAAAAATCATCTTTCCAATTATCCTGACATTTCTCTCAAAATAATAATGTTACAGCATTTCCAGCTTTACCCCTACATCTGCAGGCTTAGCATTATAAAGGCTTGTTGTTACCACACCATCCACACCTGTTTTTACATAAGCTGATATATTCTTCTCATTTATTCCTCCCGCTGCAAGAAGAGATATATGAGGTGTCTTTTTCTTTATCCATATCACTGCTTCCTTCAATTCCTCAGGCTTTAATTTGTCAAACTGAATTCCGTCTACTCCCATCTCTGCCAGTCTCAATCCGTCCTCTAAAGATTCTGCCTCTGCTATTATCTTTTTTTCACAGCAATATTGTTTTATCTCTTTTATTTTTTCAGCCAGACCGTCCATACCGCCGATAAAATTCAAATGCTGTTTAAAAATCAGAACTGTCTCCGAAATTCCAAGTCTGTGCGGATATCCTCCGCCTGCCAGAACTGATTTTATTGCCAGTGCCTTGGTTCCCGGAAATCCTTTTCTTGTTGTCAAAACAGCTACTTTTGGCTCCATTGCATTGCCTATATCTACCATTCTTCTTGTCTGTGTAGCTATCCCCGAACAGTGATCAAGTATATTCTGCCCTGCTTTCCATGCCGTATGCAGATCTTCCGCCTTTCCTGTTCCCGATATCAGGATATCATTTTTCTTTGCCTTTTCACCGGACGGAATATAAAAAGTACACTCTATATTTAATTTTTTAAAAATTTTCTTTACTTCTTCTGTTCCGCAGACAACAGCCTCTTCCCGTATAAAATATGTTATTTTTCCGGGCTGGTCTCTTATTCCTAGCAAATGACTTGTTAAATCAAAGTAAGGTACATCCTCTTTTATAAATCTGTCTATTTCTTCACTGCTTAAATATAACATTATGGTTTCTCTCCTTTTACAAATATTTATAAAAAAATCTTTCTCCTGTTTTTCTTATTTCATCAGTTACACTTATTATTTCCCCAAGCCTCCCATTTCTCATCACACCTATTCTCTCAGAAAGATATACCGCCTCGTTAATATCATGTGTTACATGTATTACTACAGGTTTGTAATCTTTATGTATTGCTTTCAGAAGTTTTTGTGTTTCCTTTTTTGTAATATAATCCAAAGCACTCATCGGCTCATCCAGCAGCAGTATCCCGGGCTTTACAATCAATGCCCTTGCCAGTGCAGTTCTTTGTTTTTCGCCGCCGCTGAGATTCCCTATGTCTCTCTGCATCAAATGTAGTATTCCTAACTTTTCTGCAATAGCCGATACATTTTTTTCTGCTTCCTTTTTGGAAGCTTTTCTTATCTTTAAAGGAAAAGCTATGTTCTGATATACATTCATATGACTGAATAATTCAAAATTCTGATAGACAAAGCCTATTCCTCTTTTTTCCGGCGGTAATTTTGTAAGCTCATAATTATTTAAAAAAATTTTTCCTGCAAGCTTATGATATTTTCCTGCTATACTTTCAAGAAAAAGTGTCTTTCCCGAACCGGTTTCACCTAATATTACAAAATACTCCTCTTTTCCAAGTGTCAGATTTATACTTCCAAGCTTAAATTTTCCTATCTCCAGATATAAATTTTCAATTTTCAGCATATTTTTTTCCTTTATTAAATAAATATTCAAAGATTAACATACAAGATATGGAAATAATTATCAATACTGCCGAAATACCAATAGCCAGATCAAGATCCCCTGTTGACATATTCAGCATTATAGAAGTCGGTATTATCTCCGTTTTCATTTTTGTAGCGCCTGCCACCATTATAACTGCTCCATACTCACCCAAAGCTCTTGTCCATGTCATAATAATTACTGATAACAGTGTATTTTTAAGCAGAGGAAGAATTATGTATAAAAAAACCTGTATATCATTGCAGCCTAGTGTTTTAGCCACAAACAATACTTTTTTATTTATATCTTCAAAAGCCGTTACTGTTTGCTTTACAGCAAAGGGTAAATTCACAAAAATCTGAGCCAGAATTATTCCCTGTCTGGTAAAAATAAAATCAATATTCAGATAATTATTCAAAAAATCACCTATCCCCATGCGTCCGAATAAAAGCAGCAAGGCTATACCAGATACTATATGCGGCAGTGACATCGGAATACATAATATCTGTATTATTATTTTTTTGAATTTTTCTGTTTTAAATATAAAGTAAGCACTTGGAATTGCTGTCACTATACAGAAAACCGTAGAAATTACCGAAGTTCTCAGACTCAGAAATATCGAAAATCTTATTTCCTTTGATTTCAGACAAACCGGCACGGCTGCTGCCCCTTTTATGATAAGCATTATTATCGGGCTGGTTAAAAATATAAATACCAATATAAAAATCATAAATAAAATATAATGAAAAATTTTATTTACAGCAAACTTTCCTTTCATTCCGTTACTGGTTTAAAACCATATTTTGCAAATATTTCCTTCCCTTTTTCAGAAGACACAAACTTAATAAACTTATCTGCCATATCTGCTTTTTCGCTGTTTTTTACAATACCTCCGGCTATAATCTGGTCAATATTTTTTTCAGGCTGTATTTCTGTTATCTCCAGCTTGTCATTTCCATAAACCGAATCTATTGTTGCTATCATTGCATCTGCCTTTCCTGTAGTCAGCTGAACTACCATTTCATTTACTGTTGCAGCTCTTGAAACTACATTATCATTAATAATTTCCAGTTTATTTTTCTTTAAAATTTCCTGTGCCGTTTTTCCTATTGCACTGGCTTTTTCATCTCCCAGAATAACTTTCACATCTTTTTTCCCAAGATCTTCCAATGTTTTTATCTCTTTGGGATTTCCCTTTAATGTTACAATTGCCGGCGTATGATGGGCTACAGTTATATAATCCAAGACTAAATCCTTACTTTTCGCTGCTTCGTAATTCGGTACCGAACCGACTATATAGACATCTCCTTTGCCGGTGGTTTCCAACTGAGTCAGAAGCTGACCCGATCCTGCATAATTAAATTCTATCGTAACATTTTCCTGCTCCTCAAAAAGCTGTGCTATCTCATCCATTGGCTTTTTCAAGCCTGCACCTGAATATACCTGCAGTACTTCTTTTTCTTTAACACTGTCATCTGTCAGTTCAGCGGCTTTTGTTTCTGTTTCCTTAACACCTGTATCATTTTTTGTCCCGCAAGATAAAATCATTGTAAGTATTGTCATGAAAAACAGTGTTTTCAAGATTTTTTCCATAAATATTCCTCCTCTTTAATTAATTAATTTTTTTATATCAATATGATTTATAACCCGTTTCATCACGTTACATTACTTTATATTACTTTTCATAATCTTAAACTAAGAATATCAGATATAACAATCTAAGTCAATCATTTACATTTATTTTTTTCATTTTATACAATATTTCTTATTCACTTTTAATTTTATATTTTCTGCTTCTGTTAATTGAATAAACGGATTATAGTATCAAATTCTTCTCACTTTTTTAAAAACTTTTGCAAACTAAAAAAAGAGTCATTTTATCTGACTCTTTTTCATATTCTATATTTCTGCTCTTTATAATAAAATTATCTGAACTTCCACTCTGAACTCTCCTGCTGTATCTGATAAAGCTGTCTGTATAATCCGTTTTTCTCCATTAATTTTTCATGTGTCCCTGATTCTTCCAGCTTCCCGTCCTTTAGGACAAGTATCTGATCGGCATTTACCACTGTACGGAGTCTGTGTGCTATTACCACCACTGTTTTCTCCTTTACCAGCTCCGACAGTGCTGTCTGTATCTCCACTTCATTTTCGGGATCCAGTGATGATGTTGCCTCGTCCAGCAGTATTACCGGAGCATTTTTCAAAATTGCCCTTGCTATGGAAATTCTCTGTCTCTCACCGCCCGAGAGCGTTCCGCCGTTTTCTCCAATTACAGTATCATATCCTTCCGGCATTTCCATAATAAATTCATGGCACCTTGCCCTTTTGGCAGCCTCTATGATTTCTTCCTTTGAAGCATTTATATTTCCTATCTTTATATTGTTATAAACACTGTCATTAAACAATACTACATCCTGAAATACAAACGACATATAGGTCATAAGCTTCTCAGGCTCTATTTCTTTTATATCTGTTCCGCCGAGAGTAATTCTTCCCCTGCTGACATCCCAAAACCTTGCCAGCAGATGTGAAATTGTACTTTTACCGCTTCCTGACGGTCCTACCAGAGCCGTTACCTCACCTTGTTTTATATGAGCGGAAAAATCACTTATTACCTCATCGGCATTATAGGCAAAAGAAACATTTTCCAGTTTGAAATCAAAATTTTCTATATTTATGTCACTTCTTCCCAGCATCTCTTTTTCATTACGCAATGTCTGCATTCTTTTGGTAGCAACCATAAAATAGTTCAGCGAAGCAGATAATGTCAGTACTGTTACAAGCGGAGAATAAATTTTTACACTTATCAGAATAAACAATATATATGAAATTATCGGTATACTTCCGCTCAAAAGCAGATTTGTGCCTGTAAATACTACTATTCCTATTCCTGTCTGTAAAAATACTACTGCTGTCGTGACAATCGTTCCTGTAATTCCCTCGAATATTATTGATTCTTTCATAAAATTATGCATTGCCCTATCCAGAGCCGCAAATTTTTCTCCGCCTAAATTAAAGGCTTTTACCACTTTTATTCCGTCTATATATTCATGCACCTGATCGGAAACACGAAGCTTTGCTTTGACATGCCTTTCTCCGTATCTGATCTGTATTTTCTTTGTGAGGAATATAAACAGTGCTGTTACAGGCAGTGTTATATAAACTGCTGCTGCCATTCTCCAGTCATAAACAGCCAGCATAATACAAACAAGAGTTGCCGAAATCACATTTCCTATAAGCTGCGGAATTACATGCGACAGGGCATTTTCTATTCTTGTACAGTCCTCCATCATATTTACTGTTATTTCAGACAGATTTTTCCTGTTAAAAAAGCTCAGAGGAAGCTTTCTTATATGCTCTGCAATATCCAGTCTCGTATCTTCCGATTCGCTGTATGCATTAAAATAAGTTTTATTATATTCATTCATATATATAAATCCCTGCAAAACTGCCAATACAATTCCTGCCAAAAAATAAACAAGGATTTTTTGCGTGTTCATGTTTCCTTCGTCAAGTACAAAAGGCCTTATTACTTCATTTATAATGTTTATTACTATTCCAAATGCCGCCATTATGGAGAAATTAGTCAATACACAGGCTGCAATGGCTTTTTTTAATCCTTTGTATCCTTCATCAGAAAGAAATAATAATTTTTGCAGCATTATTGATCACCCTCTTCCACAAGATGCCATGACAGAGCCTTTGTATAATTTTCCCACATCTTATAATATTTCCCTTCTTTTTCCATTAGTTCCCCGTGTTTACCCTCTTCCGTTATTTTTCCTTTATCCATAACTATTATATTATCGGCATTCTGTATCGTGGAAAGCCTGTGTGCAATAATCAAGGCTGTTTTATTTTTTATCAGTTCTCCGAGAGCATTTTGTATCTTCATCTCATTTTCCGGATCTGAAAAAGCAGTAGCTTCATCCAGAATAATTACAGGTGCATCTTTCAAAACAGCCCTTGCCAGTGCTATCCTCTGACGTTCTCCCCCTGAAAGATGAATGCTTTTGGTTCCTATAACAGTATCGTATTTCATCGGCAGCTCCATAATGAAATCATGACATTGTGCTGCTTTGGCAGCTTTTATGACCTCATCCATACCGGCTGTTTTATTTCCCATAAGAATATTTTCGGAAATACTCTGTTTAAATAAAAATATATCCTGAAATACAAAGCTTATATTCTTCATCAGCTCTTCCGAAGCAATATCACGAATATCCACATTATCTATAGTAATCCTTCCTTCCGACACGTCAAAGAATCTTGCTGTCAAATGCCCTATTGTACTTTTCCCGCTTCCTGAGGCACCTACAAGTGCTGTTATCTCCCCCTGCTTCGCTTTGAAAGAAACAGAGCTTAATGCTTCATTTTCTTTGGAATCATTATATGAAAAACTTACATTTTCAAAAGCAATGTCATATCCGTTTATTGATTTCGGACTTGCAGCTTCCGGGAGCGGTCTTATATCTGTTATTTTGTCCATTCTTTCAATACCGTCGACTATTTCCGAGCTCATTGACGATACATACATTAATTTCATAAACAGTGAAGAAAATGATCCTGACAATATCAGATAAAATATAAATGTCATGGCAAAGCTTCTCTTCTCATTGGTTTTTGAAAAAATAAGCAGTCCGGCAGGTATCAGAAAAAGATATACATTATTAATCAATACAAAAAATAACGTCATTATCTGCCTGAAATTATTAGTGTATTCCAGACAAAATTTCGTATAGATTTTTATTGTTTCACGAAATTTTTTGAACGAAAATACAGTCTGGTTAAAAGCCTTTATTATATAAATTCCTCTTATATATTCCACTGAAGCACTGTTCATTTCCTCAAGGGCATCCTGATAAAGCTTCATAAATTTATTTGCTTTCGTTTTCCCGAATGATCTTGTCTGTACGTAATAAGCAAGTACTACCGGGATCAGCGACGCCAGTCCCAGCCGAAAATCAAAGAGAAACAAGAATATAAGCAGAATTACAGGTGCCGAAAATGAACCTGCCATATCCGGCAGCTGGTGTGCTATGAATACTTCCAGTTTCTCAATATTTTCATCTATTATCTTCCTCATTCTTCCCACAGAATTCGTTGAATGAAATCCCAAGGGCAGCTTCGCAAGATGTGTTATAAACTGAAGCCTTAATTTATACAAGGTTTTAAATGCAGCTATATGTGAACAGCATAATCCTGCAAAATTCAGGAATACTGTCATAAAAACTCCGATAAATGCAAGCCAGCCGTAATTAATCATCTTAATACCGTCTATTCCAGCTACATTTCCTGATGCATCAAACAGCTCTTTTATGATGAAATAAACTGCAGCAAAAGGTATAAAGGAAGCAAGCGTAGATAATACCGATAAAACACAGGATATATACACCAGTCCTTTTTCAACAGTTGCCAGTTCCCACAGTCTTTTCATTCCTGTTGCTTTTTCATTTTCCATTTTTCTTATTCCTCCCTGCTTAAAACAAATATATATTTTGAATATCAAAATATTATATATTATATACCCATAATCTTAAAAAAGTCAAAACATTATTGATATTTCTGCTATAAATTTTTATTATCAAAATATATTTTTTTGAAAATTAATAAAATTTTATAAAAAAAGAACTGCCTGTCCAGTTCTTCTATATATATATATCTTCGTTTCTTATCAATCATCTGAAAATTTTGTATATCAAAATATTAACAAGCCAATAATTCTAAATAAGAAATATTGGATAGGCATGCTCAAAATATTATAAACACTACCATTGACAGAACACATAATTAGAGGTATAAAATAGTATAAGAGTCGGGTTAATTTTATCAAAAAATTTATAATATCATAAACAAACTGCGTCTATACACTGAATTTTTTTTCAGTAAGTGAACAGACCTCTTTATTAACTTCAATATGAAGCTGAGTTCGTAAAAGAGATCTTTTTTAATATCTTATAACTCCGTTCTTCTTATAAAGCTGCGGCAGCACCGAAAAAGCATGTATTAATTTTATCACTCGCTGCAGTGCGGATTATCTGATCCGCTTCCTTTTAATTCTGATATTCTGGAAACTGCTGTTTCAGAAAGAAATACTATCTCAGATTTTTCACCTTTTATATTTTCACCTGAAATCATAAGACCGTTGGAATTCTCATTATACTCTATTTCCAGATAACGTCTGAATAACAGACCGGTTTTTTCATCAATTACTTCAGCAACAATATTGGGAGAAGTAATCTGGCTGATTTCAGTATCAATAATCATATTTTCATGGATTTTATCAAAAAGCTTTCTCATCAGTGCAGATACTTCTGCTGCTGAAACAATACCATTTTCTTTAATATAATCGGAAAACTGTCCTGCAAGAATCTCTGCTATATCGTTTTTCATAATATACACCCCGCTATTTAATTTTATTACATATAATATTACAGTTACTGAAATAATAAGTCAACTTTTATTTATATAAAATATAAAGTAATAACGGCTAATCAAGCTTATTTTTGATTTTTGGTTAGTTTAAATTATAAATACTGATTGGGAGGTAAAAATGGTTAAAAAGGTTTTATTAATCAATGGATTCGAACGTTCACTTATCACAGATCCGGAAAGCACTTTAGCTGATGTTCTGAGAAAGCAGCTGATGCTGACGGGATGTAAGGTGGGCTGCGGAAACGGGCAATGTGGTGCCTGTTCGGTAATAGTAGACGGAAAAGTAACAAGAGCCTGCGTAAAAAAAATGAAAACCATAAAAGAATACTCAAAAATCGAAACAATAGAAGGACTGGGAACTCCAGATAACCTGCATCCGCTTCAGCTGGCATGGATGGGTCACGGAGGAGCACAGTGCGGATTCTGCAGTCCGGGATTTATTATGTCTGCAAAACAGCTTCTTGAAGAGAATCCTTCACCTACACGTGAAGAAGTGCGTGAATGGTTCCAGAAATACAGAAATGCATGCAGATGTACAGGTTACCTGCCATTGGTAAATGCAGTAATGGATGCTGCAAAGGTGCTCAGAGGAGAAATGAAAAAAGAAGAGCTTCTGTTTAAACCGCAAAATAATAATATAGTAGGAACATATTATCACAGACCTTCTGCATTGGCAAAAGTAACGGGAACATGGGATTACGGTGCTGATATAGCACTTCAGATGCCTGATAACACACTTCATCTGGCACTTGTTCAGGCGGAAGTATCACATGCCAACATACTTTCGATTGATGCCAGTGAAGCTTTGAAGGTACCGGGGGTTCATAAGGTAATAACACATGAGGATGTAAAAGGAAATAACAGAATAACAGGACTTATCACTTTTTCCACGAATAAAGGCGACGGCTGGGACAGACCTATACTATGTGATAAAAAAGTATTCCAGTATGGTGACGCCATTGCCATAGTTGCTGCCGACACAGAGGAAATCGCAAGAGAAGCCGCAAAAAAAGTAAAAGTAGAGCTGGAACTTCTGCCTGCTTATATGGATATTTATTCGGCTATGGATGAGGATGCAATAGAAATCCACCCCGGAACTCCGAATGTCTATTTTCAGATAAACAATATAAAAGGTAATGATACAAAGGAATTCATGGAAACTGCAGAATTTGTGAGCGAAACAAGTACATACAGCTCAAGACAGCCGCATCTTCCATTAGAGCCTGACTGCGGAAGCGCATACATAGATGAGGAAGGAAGACTGACAATACATTCTAAATCTATAGGTATTCATCTGCATTCAGCAATGATAAATACCGGAATAGGCGTAGAGCTGGATAAGCTGCGTCTTATACAGAATCCCGCAGGAGGAACTTTCGGATATAAATTCAGTCCTACTATGGAGGCCCTGCTTGGAGTAGCATGTCTGGCATGTGACAGCAGACCGGTATCTCTGGTATATAATATGTACCAGCAGATTACATACACGGGGAAAAGATCACCGGCATTTATGAATCTGAAGGTTGCTGCTGATAAAGACGGTAAAATTCTTGGAATAGAAGGAGAAAACTATATAGATCACGGTCCGTATTCGGAATTCGGAGATTTATTAACTTTGAGACTGGCTCAATATCACTTTGCCGGTTATGACATACCGAATATAAGAACCAAAAACTTTACTGTCTGTACAAATCATGCATGGGGAAGTGCTTTCAGAGGATACGGAGCACCGGAAGCTATTCTGGGAAGTGAAATAGCCATGGACGAGCTTGCGCATAAAATGGGAATAGATCCTTTCGAGCTCAGATATAAAAATATTTACAGAAAGGGAAGCAAAACAATAACAGGTTCCGAGCCTGAGGTTTACTCACTGGAAGAAATGTTTGATACTCTGAGACCAAAGTATTATGAAGCTAAAAAGAAATGCGAAGAAAAAAATAAAGAATCTGACAGATATAAATACGGGGTAAGTGTGACTTTAGGAATATACGGCTGCGGACTCGACGGAGTCGATACGTCAGAGGCTTATGTGGAGCTTCTTCCTGACGGTTATGTCCTTGTAGCAGACAGCTGGGAGGATCACGGTCAGGGAGCCGATATAGGATCGCTTACAATGGCACATGAAACTCTGAAAGCAGCAGGTATTACCCCTGATAAAATCAGGCTGTTAAAAAATGATACGGGAAGAACTCCGAATTCAGGTCCTGCGGGAGGAAGCCGTTCAAATGTAGTAACGGGAAATGCAATAAGAGTGGCTTCGGAAGAGCTTCTAAAGGCTATGAAAAAGGATGACGGCACATACAGAACGTATGAAGAAATGACTGCAGAAAATATTCCTTTGCGTTATACAGGAAAATGGGCAGCCAGTGAATGTACGGACTGTGATCTTGAGACTTCACAGGGGAATCCTTTCAGTACATACATGTATGAATTATTTATGCCTGAGATAAAAGTCGATACTGAAACAGGAAAGGTAGAAGTAGTTAAATTTACTACTGTGGCAGATGTAGGAACAGTTATAAACAAATCTGTTGTTGATGGTCAGATTTACGGCGGACTTGCACAGGGAATAGGCTTTGCTTTATCGGAAGACTTTGAAGATCTGAAAAAGCATACTACTCTTATGGGATGCGGACTTCCGTATATAAAAGATATACCGGATGAAATGGATATCACATATGTAGAAACATACAGAAAAGACGGACCTTACGGAGCATCAGGAGTGGGAGAAGCACCTCTTACTGCACCGCATCCGGCTATTCTGAATGCCATCTACGAAGCATGCGGAGTAAGAATCAGAAAAATTCCTGCTTTACCTGAAATAGTAAAGGCTGAATTGGATAAACTAGGAACCAGATAAACAGACTGTCATAAAAAGTGCTGTAACTACACAGATATCAGCACTTTTTGTGGCTTTAACCGATAAAATACAGCTAAGGGGGCAGAAAATGAGCTTTTTAGATAATTATAAAAATTTTACAAATCAGGAAGTAATGCAAAAAATCGAAGTACTCTGCACTCAGGAGCAGGTTCCTTTTTGTACTTCTTTATGTCCTATGCATGTTGATATAAGAGAGATATCCCGTCTGACAGATAGCGGAGATTTTGCCAAAGCTTATGCACTTTATAAAAAATCAGTATTATTTCCGAAAATTATTTCCAGCCTTTGCCACGAGCCATGTAAAAATAAATGCAAAAGAAACGGACTCGGAGGAAGTATCGAAATAAGGAAGCTGGAAGAAGCCATTGTAAAATTTGCATATACAGAGCAAAAAATACCGGCATTCCTTCCAAAAATACAAAAAAAAGTGGTTATTGCAGGCGGCGGATTAAGAGCTATGACAGCTGCAAACGAACTGGCAAGAAAGGGGTATCAGGTAGTTATTTATGAGAAATCAGATAAATTAGGAGGACGTCTCCGTGATTATATCGGTAACGGAATTTCTGCCGAAGATCTGGAAAGTGATATACATGAGCTTTTGAGATACCCTGTAAAGGTTATGTATAATCACCAGGTTCCCTTGGATAATATTGATGAAATAAACAGTTTCGTATCTGATACAGATGCCGATATCATTTATATTTCATGTAAATCCGCCTTGTTTAATAAATCTGATAAAGATACTCTTCTCATTGAGAATACAAAAATAGTTACTGGCAGCAGGCTGGATTATGATACAGGCACTGTTATTGTCAAAGTATATGACGGAAAGAGTGCTGCTACTACAATAGAAAGAGTTTTAAAAGGTGTTTCTGTAATGGCAGGAAGAGAGAAGGAAGGCCCTTATGAATCCGGTTTATTTACAAATACGGATGATATTGCCTTTGAAGCGAGCAGCTTTCTTGCTTCTCCAGTTCTTACAAAAGAAGATGCTGTCAAAGAAAGTAAAAGATGTCTGAAATGTGAGTGCATGGAGTGTGTCAAAGGCTGTGAGTTCATGAAAACCTATAAATCTTATCCAAAAAAATATATAAGAGAAGTATATAATAATTTATCCATTGCCATGGGAACACATCATGCAAACAAAATGATAAATTCATGTAATTTATGCGGACAGTGTAAAAGTATCTGCCCAAATGACGTAGATATGTCGGAAATTTTTCTTGCAGCCAGAAAATTAATGGTGGAAAGCGGTAAAATGCCTCCGTCAGCTTTTGAATTTGCACTTCTTGACATGGATTACAGCAGCAGCGAAGATTTTTTTCTTGCGAAACATCAAAGCGGAACAGAAAACAGCGAGTATTTATTTTTTCCAAGCTGTCAGCTGGCTGCCTCTGAGCCTGAACTTCTGGAAAAAGTTTATGACGATTTATGCCAAAACCTCAGCGGAGGAGTTGGTGTATTATTCTCATGCTGCGGAATAATGGCAAATTGGTCAGGAAATACAGAAATCTTTTATGATACTGTTAATAAGCTGAAAAAAGAAATAGAAAAACTGGGAAATCCGAAAATAATATCCGCATGCCCTACATGCATCTCTGTTTTCAGGGAATATTACGGTCTTGAAGCAGCAGGAATATGGGAGCTTTATTCTAATAAAACTATTCCCATACATACTGGCTTTGAAAGTAAAAAGCTAACTGTACATGATGCCTGCTCTGCAAGATTTGACAGGAATATACAGGAAAATATAAGAAATTTGGGAAAAAATCTTGGTCATGAAATAACTGAAAAAAAATACACAAGAGAAATAACTTCATGCTGCGGCTATGGCGGCTTAATGCCTTTTGCAGATAAAGAAACTGCTGTAAAAGTTACTGACAGAATTATAGAAGATTCTGAAAATGAAATACTGGCATATTGTGTAAACTGCCGGGACAGATTTTTGAAACAGAACAAAAATTCATATCACTTTCTTGAACTTATTTACGGTCAGGACAGCAATCATCATAAATGGCCTACATGGTCGGAAAGACAGGAAAACAGAAAAAGGATAAAAAATTTATTCCTTAAGAAATACTGGAATGAGAAAGGAACAGAAGAATTGGACTGTAAGATTTTTATAGATGAGGATTTAGAAAAAATAATGGAGGACAGAATGATTTTAAAAACAGATATTCAAAAAGCTGTTATTAATGCAAACGAAAAAAACGAATTTTTCATTGATCCCAAGGAATCTTGTTTTATTACCAGTTTCAGACCTAATAATGTTACTTTCTGGGTAAAATATATTAAATTTGAGGATGGATACAAGATTTTGAATGCTTATACCCACAGAATGACTTTTATTAATAAGTAAAGGAGATATATTTATGCAGATAAAGAAAAATGATGCCGAACTGGAAAATGACTATACTGATTTGGTTTGCAGCAAATGCAATGTGAACTTAGTCATCGGGCCTGTAAGTCTGGAATATCTGGGAAACGGCTTTCCCGTGGAACTGCCCAAATGTCCGAAATGCGGAATGGTTTTTATTCCCGAAGAGCTGGCTCTCGGTAAAATGCTGCATGTGGAAAAATCGTTAGAGGATAAATAAATGAATAATTTATATGAAGATGATATCTGGGATAGTTCCGTTCCTATGAGACCCGGAGGAATAGAGCTTACCAAAAGACTGCTGGATATCTCCGGTTTGAAAAGCGGTTTAATTATGGATTTTGGCTGCGGAGAAGGTCATACTGCCAAATATCTGGCCAGTAAAAAGTTTAGTGTTATCGGAACAGATAAATCCGAATTATTAATAAAAAGGGCCGTTTTAAGATGTCCGGAGGCTGATTTTTTTGTCTTGGAAAATATCGATAATCTGGAATTTCAAAATAAGCTTGACGGAATTATCAACGAATGTGTCATTGCATCTCTTGAAAATAAAACGGAAATTATTAATAAAATACACTCATTTCTGAAATGCGGAGGATTTTTTATTATTAATGACATAACAGCACTGGTGAAAAAAGCAACTGGCAATTTTTTTACTTTTAATGACTGGATAGAAACTTTGAATAAAGCCGGCTTTGAAATTATATATTATGAGGATAATACCAGTGCCCTGAAAGAATTCTACCTGAAAGCTTTATGGGAAAACCAAAGCTGCTGTATAGCAGATTGTATCCCGAAAGGTTATAAAGGAACAGAAACCGGCTATTTTTCAATAATAGCCAAAAAAATATAAGGAGAAAATTATATGGATGAGATAGACCTTATGATAGCTGATCTTGCCAATGAAAATAAAAACTGTACCCAGATAATGTATAAGCTTATGCAGGAAATTACACAGAAAGAAGATAATGAAGAGCTTACCAAGGTTTTATACTCACTGGGCGGAGGCGTACATTCGGGAAAAATGTGCGGTATTGTTACAGGAGGAGCCATAGCAATAAACCTTCTTGCTAAAGATGATTCCCCTGAAGAGCATCAAAAATTCAAAGAGATAATAAAAGAATTCGTGGAATGGTTTGAAAATACATACGGCTCTGTAGAATGTAAAATTCTTGATCCTGAGGAAAAAAGAGAGGTTTGTCCTGTAATGCTGAAAGAATCTTTCTTAAAAATATTATCTCTTTTAGAGGAAAATAATATTGATTTATATGAATAAATTTACAGTCAATACAATATCAGACTATAGATAAAATACTATACTAGCAGGGAGATCAAATGAAAAATAATATTATAGCAGCAACCAAAAGCTTATGTCCGGTATGTCTGAAAAAAATTTCAGCTGATTATACTGCCGAAGACGGAAAAGTGTATTTATTTAAAGAATGTGATTTACACGGCAGTTTCAAAACTCTTGTCTGGGATAATGAAGATCATTTCAGACAGTTTTATAAACCTGATTCAAGCAGGGATAAACCACTGAATGCTAAAAAAAGCGAAGCAGGCTGTCCTTTTGACTGCGGAATTTGTGAAAGCCACAGACAGGCAACATGCTGTGTTTTGCTGGAAGTAACCGACAGATGTAATCTAAACTGTCCTGTTTGTTTTGCAAAAGCAGGAAGTGAAGTTTCTTCTGATCCGTCGCTGGAAAAAATAAGCGAATGGTATGATATGCTTCTAAAATCAGGAGGACCATTTAATATTCAGCTTTCCGGCGGTGAACCTACAATGAGACATGATCTGGATGAGATAATAAAGCTCGGGAAAAGCAAGGGATTTGACTTTTTTCAGCTGAATACAAACGGAATAAGAATAGGCGAAGATATGGAGTATTTGAAAAAACTGGCTGATTCCGGCTTAAATACTGTATTTTTGCAGTTTGACGGTTTTTCTGACAATACTTTTGAATATCTCAGAGGAAAAAATATTCTGAATAAAAAATTAAAGGCTATAGAAAACTGTAAAAAATTAAATATCGGTGTAGTATTGGTTCCTACTTTGAAAAAAGGAATTAATGATCATGAAATCGGAGATATTATTAATTTTGCTGCGGATAATATGCCTCATATAAGAAGTGTCCATTTTCAGCCGATGAGTTTTTTCGGAAGATATGGAAAAGCTCCTGATAATGAAGATAGAATGACTATTTATAAAGTTTTGGAAGAAATAGAAAAACAGACAAACGGAAAAATGAAAATAAAGGATTTTGATTCTGGAAGTGCGGAGCATTCACTCTGTTCCTTTCACGGGGATTTTTTTAAAGAAAATGATGAAATCAAACCTGTTAAATTAAAGAGCAACAGCTGCTGCTCCAGCCAGTCTGCCAGAAAGTCCGTTGCCAGAAAATGGTCTATGATGAAATTTGACCCCGGCTCTGCTAAGGAAAAAAGCGGCTTTAACCTGCAGTCAATTGACAGCTTTCTTGATAAAGTCAATAATAACAAAATATCTATTTCAGGAATGGCATTTCAGGATGTCTGGAATCTTGACATAGACAGACTGCAAAAATGTTATATCCATACAGTAAGTCAGAACAGCGGGCTGATACCTTTTTGTGCTTATAATCTTACTTCCTTGTCAGGAGAAGGTCTGTACAGAAAAACCTTTGAACAGCAGGAGTGAAATATGAATAATGTGCTTAGCAGATATATTGCTGAAAATATAAACGGAGATATGAATTTATCTGAAAACGATATGATAAACTATAATATAAAAAAATTCAATGAAACAATTGAGCAGTCTAAAAAATCTGATTTTTATTCCAAAAAACTAAAGGATATCAAAAATATAAAATATCTCAAAGCTATAGAAAATATTCCTTTTACCAGCGAGGATGAGATCAGGGAAAATTATAAAAAAATGCTGTGTGTTTCAATTGGTGATGTAGAAAGAATAGTACACATCAATACCAGCGGAAGCACCGGAAAAAGCAAGACTATTTTTTTCTCAAAAAAAGATCTGGAGTATACAGTTAATTTTTTTCGTTACGGCTTATCTCAATTCTCGGAAAAAAATGATAAAATGCTTATTTTAATGCCCTTTAAAAATGAAAACAGTGTAGGTGACTTAGTAGCAAAGGCCGTTTGCCAATATGGCGTAAAGCCTTTAAAATATGGAATAGTTAAAAATTTTGATCATGCTCTGGAAAGTCTTAAGATTTCTGATTCCATAGTGGGTGATCCCGTTCAAATACAGGCTCTGGCCAGATATATGAAATTTCATAATATAAACATAAAATTAAAGGGGATTCTTACAAGCTCGGATTTTATTCTGAAAAAAACTGTACTTGAAATAGAGGATGCCTTTCAATGCAAGGTTTATAACCATTACGGATTGACAGAAACAGCGTATGGCGGAGCTGTGGAATGTGACTGCCATTCAGGAATGCATCCGCGGGAAAATGATATCTATCTGGAAATAATCGATCCTTTTACGGGGAAAATAGTAAAAGACGGTGATTTCGGAGAAATTGTGATTACTACTTTTAACAGGGAAGCTATGCCGCTGATCCGTTACAAAACAGGCGACAGAGGAAGGTTTCTTAAGAAGCGGTGTGCGTGCAGCATGAATTTGAAATGTCTGGATTATATCAGCGGAAGAATAAAAAGAGAAAAAGACAGATTTAATATTTATAAAATGGACGAACTGATTTTTGCCGACAAAACTGTCTTAGATTATAAATTTGAAGCATCGGCTGACAGTGCTGATATTTCTCTTATTACTTTCTCACCGGAGAGTATAAATAAAAATGATATTGAAAAAATAATCAGACAGAATTTTATTACAGATAACTTAAATATCAATATTAAAACTTTTCTCCCAGATAAAATTAATTATTCAGAATTTCACAACGGAAAAAGAAAAATTCATAATATTTGAAAAAAATTCACAAGTTGCAGATTATATAAAATAAACAGCAGATAAAACAAGATATTAAGTAATTATCATTTTTTACTTTTATTTCTTCTATTGCTGTTTTTTTTATTTGTTCTGTATTATTTAAAAATTACTATTCAAAATATATGATTTCTCCCTGTTCATATTATAGACTGCCGCCGTAATATACCCTCTCTTTTCCAGTTACAGCTGCTCTCTTTTTAATAAATAATATTTTTTTATATACCTGCTCTGATATTTTTTCTGAAATATTACGGCAGACCTGAAAATATTCCGCATTTTCCGGCACTTTTCCATCTGAACCTTTGTTTTTCCTTTTTCACACGATTGCCACATTTATTTGATATTATTTATTTATAGAAAAGGAGATGATCAAAATGAATAAAAGAATTTTTTCAATAGGAATTTTAGCATTAAGTTTAGGAATGACAGGCATGGCTAACCCAAACCCAAATAACGGAAGACCGAATATGCCGAAAAGAAACTTTCAGAGACAGGCTATGACGCCGGAAATGCAGAAGCAGAGAATAGCGATAGAAGAAAAACAGCTGGCTATAAAAAAAGAGATGATAAAAGACAAGCCGAACTGGACACAGATAGAAAAGCTCAACAGAGAAATTGCACTGGAGCATGCATCAGCAAAGACTGAAAGAATGAAACAGATGAAAGAAAACATGGCAAATCAAGCTTTACCTAAATAATTAAAATTTTATATTATAATTACAGGAATTTCTATTCCTGTTTTTTTATACCTCTGTTTATTTTATAATTATAAACATAAAAATCAAGACTGTCCCTTTCAAATTTTAAAGAGTAATCCTGATTTTTATGTATTTTTTAGTTCTATACCGGATAAATACTATTTCAGTATATAAGAAATTCCAGTCTTGATATTATGATTTTCATAATTTTCATTATATTCATATGTATATCCCGCCTGAATACTGAATTTTTCAGAAACTTTTACGTCAAAATCAATATAAGCATCAAAAGAATCTCTGGCATAATGAAGCTTTTCCATTTTATATCCATTACTCATATTTCTTTCTTCATGAAAAGTATCTGTAAAATTATAGCTGTAATTAATCCCAGCATTCCATTTTAGTGTATTATTCTGACTATTTCCTATTCCAATACCAAGAATACCGGTAAAACCTTCTCCGCTGGCAGAACTTATATCTGACATTCCGTCAGTTCTTATTTTGCCTTCATATACTCTTGTATAATCAATACCTATACCTGGTCTCAGATTCAGCCTGTCCTCAAAGATAGTCTTATTATATACTGCATCAAAACCTGCTTTAAAAACATTGGAATCATAATAACTGTCAGCCGTCCCCAGACCCATCCAGTCAAAAGCTGTCTCATGGTAGTTATGCCCGTAACCTAACCTTGCTCCTAAATCCCAGTTATTTTTTGTATATTTTCCAAAAATTCCGGCATTTACGGACTCTATATCTTCTGAATCGTTATTTTCATATTTTACATCATTATTTGAGTATGATAATGCAAAACCGGCATAAAGATTTTCACTTTGCTTATATATAAAACTTCCGGCAATACCATTAGAATTTACATCATAATCGTAATTATAATTATTTTTGGCATTGAATTCCGAATTAAATTTAGTTCCTGAATATTCCAGCGAAAATTTATGATCACCGGGTTTCATGTCTGCTGTCCCTGTCTGCATAACTCTTTTTACATAATTGTCGAGTTTATTTAAATTATCAAGATCAACTCTGTTTCTTGGGACAGAATTTATTTTGCCATATTCTTGTCCCGGCTTTACGTCAGGATCAGGTTGATTTGTTGGCGGGTCAGAGCTTTTTGATTCTTTTGTATAAATTTCATCCATAACTGTTACACCGTTTTCAATTCTTGATACAGTGTCTCTTTTCCAGCCGTCTAAAGTTTCTAATTCGCTGGAAACGGAAAATTTAAAATCCGGATTCACAGCCTGTTGTTTATTTGAAATAATTATGCTTTTTATCGAAATTCTGTCTTTTTCGCCGCTTTTCTGTGCTTCTGTTATCAAATTATCGGTAGTTCCCCCTTTATTTATAAGAACGACTTTACCGCCGTTTAACATCGTCAGGCTGTTTGTAATTATTTTCCCTGTCTTATCTGTCTCAGAAGATATATTATCATAATCTACACCTATATTTACAGTTCCTTTTACGGTTAATTTCCCAACATGAGTCTCAGAAGAAATCTGGCTCAAATCCTTTACATTTGAAAATGACTGAGTATAATAATCATTATTAACAGAAGGATTTAGATTTATTACTCCGTCTATAACAGTATCACCTGAAACTATAAGTTTATTAAAATTATTTACCTCACTATTGTTAAGGCTTATATTACCATTTACAATCAAAATATTTTCACCGGAACCACCGTCAATCTTACCCTTTATATCACTCCCGCCTGATAATTCCAGTACATTGTCTGCTCCGTTAAATAATACTGCATTATTGGAAGAATCTATTATTCCACTGTTTTTAAAATGTCCGCTGTACTGATTGCTTCCGGATGTTATTTTCACACCTGTATCCAGTGATTCTATCTTGCCTTTATTTTCAAGATACACCCCGTCATTGCTTACTACACCTGTCAGCGGGCTTTGAATATAATTTTCATTTATAATACTTGATTTTTCCGAATAAATTCCTATTTTATTTCCCTGAATGCTTCCTTTATTCACCAAATTTGAAAAAGCTATATTAGCCCCCATATTATCACTTTTTATTTCACCGCTGCTGTCATTTAGAAATGTATTATTCAGGGAATACAGACCTGTATTTTGCCCGTACAGTCTGCCATTATTTACGGCATCAGTATAGTTAATAATATTCAGAGCAATTCCTGTTACATTTACAATTCCTTCGTTATAAAAAGTTTTTGTATTCCCGACTGTCTGATTTATCACAAAACCATGAGCATCACCGCTTATATCTCCATAATTCTCCACTGAAGTTTCAGAAGCATTTACTCCCATACCACCGTTTAAAACAATTATATTCCCGTAATTTTTCAGTCCGGAATTTATCAGAAGAAATCCTGTTTCTCCTGTTATTGTTCCAGTTGTATTATTTATAACAACGGAATCGGATGCTTCTATACCATGCTGCTGTGAGATTATTGAAGCATTATTTGTTAAATTACTGCCATTAGAAAATATTCCTGAGGTATTGGCAGAAATAGCAGAATTATTAGTAACATCAGAATTATTGACCATTACTATCCCATAATCATTGCCTGTGAGATCCGGGCCTGAAATAACTATTGTCTGATTACTTATATAGTGATTCGAGGTCCACCCCATCCCCACATTTCCGCTCGCTAGTATTCCTAATACCGCATACTTTAATCTTTTCATTCTTTCTCCTTTATATCAGATACTGCATTGCTTATTTTTTTTGCTTTGCAGCATATTATGTTCTTTATACTATCATATTTTTCAGAACTTCATAATAGATCTCCATTATTTTATACTAATAACAAATATGATAAAATTATATAAGTTTTATAAAAATATGTTCTACATTATAACATAATTTTTTTGAAAATAAAAATCAGTCCGATATAGTATTAATTTATTCGTAAAAAGCTTGAATTTTATTTATATGCTGGAATATTTCCTGTTTAGATTATTTATAAAATTTCATTTTTTTAATTACAGTCTTTATTTTTCTCCTGTTTATAAAGCCATGATATTTTAAAATGCCGGAATAACAGCACCATTATAATTATTTTCTATAAATTCCCTTACCCTGTCACTCTGCAATGCTTTAATTAATTTTTTTACAGACTCATTATTTTCATTCCCGCTCAGAATAACCAGAACATTGGCATAAGGCGAGTCTTTATCTTCTACAAGTACTGCATCTTCGGCGATAGTAAGATTATTCTTCATAGCAAAGTTTCCGTTTATAATCGCCCCGTCTACTTCATTTATCCTTGGTGCTATCTGTTCTGCCGCCATTGGCACTATTTTCAGCTTTTTGGGATTTTCCAGAATGTCCTCAGGTGTAGAATCCAGCTTTTTATTATCTTTAAGCTTTATAATACCATTTTTATCCAGCAGTAAAAGTGCTCTTCCCTGATTAGTGGCATTATTCGGTATCAGAATTTCTCCACCTTCAGGAAGTTCTTCTATGTCTTTGATTTTTTTCGAATAAAGTGCCAGCGGCTCCACATGTATTTTAGCAGCTGATATGAGCTTGGAATTATATTTTTTATTGAAATCCTCCATATACGGGACATGCTGAATAAAATTTGCATCCAGCCCCTTACCTGCGACTTCCTGATTCGGCAGTACAGCATCTTCAAAGCTTACTATTTCCAGCTTTATTCCTTCTGCTTGTAATTCTTCTGCTGCTATTTTCAGAATTTCAGAATGAGGAATCGGAGATGCCCCGACTCTTAGTACGATTTCTTTTTCTTTTTTTGCACAGGAAAAAATCAAACCTGATACTAATAATAAAAGTAATATTTTTTTCATTTTTTTCTCTCTCCTCTTATATTTTTGTTTTTTACATTGTCTGAACAGTTTACTCTCCTTTGTTACTGCCATATATTAAGTGAGAGATATTTTTCCCCGCTGTCAGGAGAAATTGTCAGTACTTTTTTCCCTTTTCCCAGTTTTTTCGCAGTTTCATATGCTGCTGCAATATTAGCTCCGGAAGAAGCTCCCAAAAGCAGACCGTTTTCTGCGAGAATACGACATATTTCAAATGCTCTTTCTGTGGGTATCTCTATTATCTCGTCTACTACAGATAAGTCAAGATTATCAGGAACAAAGCCTGCCCCTATTCCCTGAATTTTATGCGGTCCGGGTTTTCCTCCGGAAATAACCGGGGATTCTTGCGGCTCTACGGCAACTATCTTAATTTCGGAATTAAATTCTTTAAGTCTCTTCCCTGCACCTGATATAGTTCCCCCGGTTCCCACTCCGGCTACGAAAGCATCTAAATCCGGCAGATCCTTAATTATTTCTTCTCCGGTAGTCTCATAATGTTTCAAAGGATTAGCAGAATTTTTAAACTGCTGGGGCATAAAAAAATCCGGATTGTTTTCTATCAGTTCACCAGCCTTTTCTATGGCGCCGTTCATTCCTTTTTTCCCCTCTGTCAGTATAAGTTCTGCTCCATAAGCTGCAATGATACTTCTGCGTTCCACACTCATTGTATCCGGCATTACCAGAATAACTTTATAGCCTTTTAATTTGGAAATAAGCGCCAAAGAAATACCTGTGTTTCCGCTCGTAGGCTCTACTATTGTTCCGCCCGGTTTCAATTTTCCGGCTTTTTCCGCTGCTTCTATCATACCTAATGCAGCCCTGTCTTTTACACTGTTTCCTAGATTATAACCTTCCAGCTTCACATAAATATCAGCAATATCCCCGCTAAATATATTATTAAGTTTTATAACAGGTGTATTCCCTATTAAATCAATTAAATTTTCATAAACCATAATTATCTCCTTAGTATTTAATTTCAGACTGTTTGTTTGCTTTTCCTTTTAATATTACTAACATTCAGATACATAAAAAATATTTTTTACTCTTAAAATGTTCTAAATAATGTCTTCCCCCTCTCCTCCGTTTATCATTTTCAATCTGTAAAAACAGCATGACTCTATACCTCCTTATAAATATATTTCAATGCATTGTGATTTCTATTTCATTTTTATTTTTTGAAAAACGCTTTAATTTAATTATAATTCAAATGCCGAATTTTGTTTGTATATCTAAATGTTTTGTTAGTATTTAATATCCATAAATAAATAATCTTATAAAATAAAAAAACTGGACATCTGCCCAGACCATAATAAATTTAGTGCTTCTGACACAGACTTTTTTAGATTCAAAACCGTAAAAAGAGCCTGTATAAATTATCCACAAACTCTGTCATCAACACATACACATCATTAAATTGTTTTTATCTATAATATAATGCACTTTCATTTTTAAACAACTCCTAAAAATTTTATAAACCTATTATATTACTTATTTATCTATATGTAAAATTTATTATAATTATCCCATTGATTCATAATACTAATACTTGAAATTATATTTTATATATTTACAAACAATATCCGTATTTCCTGACTAAATAGCTTTTATTATTATATCCGGTAAAATTTTCATTGACATTTAGGCTTGCCAAATGATATATTTAGGTATACCTAAATATAAAATAGTATAACCTAAGGAGAATATATGACTACAAGTATAGAAGATTATTTAAAAGGCATTTACCTGCTGAAGGAAAATAATAAGCTGAATAATAAAAATTTAGCCGAGCATCTGAAAATTTCCGCTGCCTCTGTCAGTGAAATGATAAAAAAGCTTGCTAAAGAAGGATACATAATCATTGAAAACAAAGATATAATACTGACTGAAAAGGGCAACAGACTGGCAGTAGAGGTAATAAGAAAGCACAGAATATGGGAAGTTTTTCTTGTACAGGTACTGAATTTCAAAAAAGATGATATACATGAAGAGGCTGAAAAGCTGGAACACGCTACCAGCTGGAAGGTTTTGCAGAAGCTGGAAAAATTTCTTTCATATCCGAAAGAATCTCCTCACGGCAAGCCTATCATATATGATAATGAATATCTGAAGCTGGAGGATATAGTCAAACTCTCGGAAGTCGAGGTAAATGATAAAATAGTAATATTTAAAATCAAAAATGATGCTGATCTGGAAAATTATTTGAAAGATATGCATATAAATATAAAAGACATCTACGAAGTAAAAAAAATAGATCCCTTTAACGGACCTATATATTTAAAAAATAATTCCGATACTAAGGCTGTTGCATTAGATGCAGCCAAATTAATAGATATATATAAAATAGTATAAATTATAGAAAAGGTGTGATGTCCATGAAAGAAAAACTAAAATATTTCGGATTTATTTTTGGATTTATTTTATGTATTACAATTCTTGTTTCCTGCAGTAAATCTGAAAATACAGCTGCTGACAGCCAAAAATTAAAAATAACGACAACTACCACTATGCTGAAAGATCTTATTCAGACAATCGGCGGAGATAAAGTCGAGGTAATAAATCTAATGGGCGAAGGCGTAGACCCCCATTTATATAATGCAAGTGCCGGTGATGTGGAAAAGCTTGCCAATGCTGATGTAATAATATACGGCGGCTTACATTTGGAAGGTAAAATGAGTGATGTTTTCGGAAAACTTGAAAACAGCGGAAAAGATGTTTTAGATGTAGGAAACACTTTAGATAAAAATCTTCTTATATTTCAGGAAGAAAATATTCCTGATCCCCATGTATGGTTTGATACAAATTTATGGATTTTGGAAGCAGAAGCTGTTGCTGCGAAATTATCGGATATTGATCCTGAAAATAAAGATTATTATATGTCTAATTTAGAAAGCTACAAAAAGGAGCTCAGCGATCTGACAGAATATGTAATCCGGAGAATAAACGAAATCCCCGAATCACAAAGAATTTTAGTTACTGCACATGATGCCTTCGGTTATTTTGCCAAGCAATTCAGGCTTGAAGTCCGCTCTATTCAGGGAATCAGCACTGATTCAGAAGCAGGAACAAAAGACATAAGCGAGCTTGCAGACTTTATTGCCGAAAAAAAAATTAAAGCAGTCTTTATAGAATCTTCTGTTCCGAGAAAAACTATAGAATCACTGCAGGAAGCAGTAAAGGCCAGAGGCTGGGATGTAAAAATCGGCGGTGAACTTTATTCCGACTCTCTCGGAGATAAAGAACACAACACCAATACATATATTAAAACTGTCAAAAAGAATGTGGACGTAATTGTAGAAGCACTAAAATAAAAAAGCAGCAGTCAGGAAGTGATGTACCATGAGAAATAATACAGCTGTCAGTATAAACGATCTGACAGTAGCTTATGACGATAAACCCGTTTTATGGGATATTGATCTGGACATAAAAAAAGGAACCTTAATGGCAATAGTCGGACCAAACGGCGCCGGTAAGTCTACGCTTATAAAAGCTATGCTGAATCTGATAAAGCCAATTACAGGCTGTATCAGCTTTTTCGGAAGCAGTTATAAAAAGGAAAGATCAAAAATTGCTTATGTTCCTCAGAGAGGAAGTGTCGACTGGGATTTTCCTACTACTGCTCTGGATGTTGTGGAAATGGGAAGATACGGTAAAATCGGATGGATAAAAAGAGTAGGAAAATCAGACAGAAAAATTGCTGTGGATGCTATCAAAAAAGTAGGAATGGAAGGCTTTGAGAAAAGACAGATAAGCCAGCTTTCCGGCGGGCAGCAGCAGAGAATTTTTTTAGCAAGAGCATTGGTTCAGGATGCGGAAATCTATTTTATGGATGAGCCCTTTCAAGGTGTGGATGCCAAAACGGAAAAATCTATTATAAATATTTTAAAAAAATTAAGAGATAAAGGAAAGACTGTTATTGTAGTACATCATGATCTTCAGACTGTAGAAGAATATTTTGATTATATTGCCTTTATAAATGTAGCAGTAATTTCCTCCGGTAAAGTAAAAGAAATATTTAACAGGGAAAATATAGAAAAAACATATAAAAACCGGAGTTTTACAGATTTCTCCCTGTTTGGGAGTGATTAATATGGAAAATATTATTTTTTTGCTGAATGATCATACTTTTCGAATAGTTGCACTGGGGTGTACAATACTGGGAGTATGCTGCGGAATTCTGGGAAGCTTTGCATTCCTCAGAAAACAGAGCCTTCTCGGTGATGCAGTAGCACACGCCTCACTTCCCGGAGTATGTATTGCATTCTTACTTACGAATACTAAAAATACTGAATATTTACTGGGCGGTGCACTTATTTCAGGTATTATCTGCATATTATTAATTCATATTATTCAAAAATATACAAAAATAAAATTTGACAGTATTCTGGCCTTTATCCTGTCTTCTTTTTTCGGATTCGGTCTGGTTCTTCTTTCATACTTAAATAAACTTCCGGGTGCCAACAAATCCGGACTGAATAAATTTATTTTCGGACAGGCTTCTACACTTTTGACAAAAGATGTAGTTTTAATATTCTGTGTTTCTGTAATTCTTATCGGACTGGTGATATTGTTCTGGAAAGAATTTAAAATAATATCTTTTGACCCTGAATATGCAGAAATTATCGGTTTTTCATCTAAAAATACAGGAACATTTTTATCGGTACTGATAGTGGTCTGTATAATTATAGGAATCCAGACTGTGGGAGTAATACTCATAAGCTCTATGCTTATTGCCCCAGCCGCCGCTGCAAGACAGTGGACGCAGAAATTATCTGTTATGGTGCTACTGGCTGGTTTTTTCGGAGGATTATCCAGTATTACCGGCACAATTATAAGCTCCAGCTTTGAAAAATTACCTACCGGTCCTGTTATAGCAGTTATTGTCTCATTACTGGTTTTTATCAGCATATTATTTTCTCCGGTCAGAGGAATCATTTTCACTAAACATCTGCTGCGGAATAAAAGAAAAAAATTTGAACACAGGGGAGGGAAAGCTCTTGGAAATAAATATTGAAATACTGCTGACTGCTGTTGTAGTTTCCAGTGCCTGTGCATTATTAGGCGTTTTTCTGGTTTTGAAAAGCATGGCTATGATATCGGATGCCATAACCCATACTATACTTCTCGGAATAGTTATTGCATTTTTTATTGTCCATGATCTGAATTCTCCTTTTTTAATAATCGGGGCATCAATAACCGGTGTAATAACTGTATATCTCATAGATACTCTGAATTCTACAAAGCTTGTAAAGGAAGATTCGGCAATCGGGATTATATTCCCGTTCTTATTCAGCATAGCTGTTATTCTTATATCCAGATTTGCAGGAAACATACATCTGGATATAGATTCTGTTTTACTGGGAGAGCTGGCTTTCGTCCCGTTTAACAGGATAGATGTTCTGGGCTACAGTATACCGAAAGGACTGCTGTCCACATCTGTAATATTAATTATAAACCTGTGTTTTATTACCATATTTTTCAAAGAGTTAAAGCTTGTGACCTTTGATAAAATTCTGGCCGCAGGATTAGGATTTTATCCGGTTGCTTTGAACTATATATTTATAACACTTGTATCTGTCACTGTAGTAGGTTCTTTTGAAACCGCCGGTTCTGTTTTAATCATAGCCTTTATGATAGGCCCTGCTGTTACTGCCTATCTTCTGTGTGACAGACTGCATACCATGATACTGATAAGTATTTTTACCGGGATTTTATCGTCATTTTTAGGATTTTATATCTCAATGTATTTTGATGTTTCTATAGCAGGTACCATAGCTGCAGTCATAGGAATAATATTTCTGCTTGTACTGTCTTTCTCTCCTAAAAAAGGTATAATAATGAATATTCTTAATAAAAGAAAGCAAAAAATAAAATTTGCAGTTATTTCTATGCTGATTCATCTGCATAACCATAAAAATAGAGATGAAAAAGAAGAATGTGATATTAAAACTATTGAAAATCATCTGAACTGGGATAAAAAATTTCTTCAGAAAATCATAGAAAAAGTTCTAAGTGATAAATATGCTGTTATTGAAAGAGATATACTCAAAATTACTAATAAAGGTGCTGCCTATCTAAGTTTTTTAGATAAATAATTCCTTTCTCAAGAAATCCGGATATTAGTTCACTGATACCCGGATTCTCCTCTCTTTCTTAATATGTAAATCTATACAAAAAAAAGAGGCTTTTTGTTGCTGACCTCTTTTGATCTGCCGGTTTCCCGAAATTTTCTGTACACCTTTATTAAATTATTTAAAAACGGACCAAAACCTTGAATTCCACGTTTTTTAATTTTTCAATTTACTGTAATTCCATGACTATACAATCTGAAATTTCTCTCCTTCATATATTCTTCAGTATTTACTCCTTCGTGTTTCTCCTGCTGTATTTTTAATTGGGCTGTAACTGTTCCAATATAAAGTTTTTTATCCATGTACATATTTTCCTACAATTATCTACATCTATTAATTCCAGCCATTCCTTTATTCCCAAAAGAGCTTCTCTTAATTTGGCTTTTTCTTCGGATAATTTCATACCGAACTGTTCTGCCAGCGATATTTTCATTGCTTCTGTAGATATATCATCTAACTCTTCATAAATTTTCTCCTCAATTATGGAAAATACATAATTTTCTATTGATTCAGCAAGTCTTAGACTTTCCTGATTATCAAGCTTATATTTCTTAGTTACGCCATCTATATTTTTTGCTGTTAAATCTAACATTCTTTTTACCAAAGCATTACTTAAAACTTCTTTTCTGTTCCATAACTTCAATACATCTTTTTTTACGTCCATCAAAGCTTTTTGTTCATTTGTCATCGTAATCACTTCCATTCTAGTATATATTGATTTTATTGAGCTGTTACACTAACATGTTAATATATAAAAGATTTTTCAGATTAAATTTACACAACATTCCATACTTAATATTACATAAGGTCTCCTTTTTACCATTTTACACCTTACTCAGCCATTTGTCAAACAAAATTACAACGATAATTTTTAATGTTGTAATATTGCATACACTTTTATATATTAAACTTTATTCCCAAAATATTTTATTATTTTTTTATAATATTTTGTATTTTTTCATTTTTAAGGTTATAATAAAAATATCATATTATTTTACAAGGGGTGTTTCATATATGAAGATAGAGACAGAAAAATTAAAAAAACTTGGTAAAACTTTAAAAGAACTCCGAATACAAAATAATCTGTCTTTTAGAGAAGTTGATAAACTTACCGGTGTGGGTATCTCCACAATAAGCCGGCTTGAGGAAGCTAAAGGACACAGAATTAATACTTTGATTCTGAATAAACTTGCCAAAGTGTATAATGTTAACCCTGTTTCGCTCCTTATGATCATTGATTATGTCAAAGAAAATGACATAAAGCAATATCTTGATATTACTGAAAGTGAAGCCAGTTCGATAAATAATAATGAAATAGAAATTCTGAATGAAAATAACAGCTCGTACTATCCGAAAAGATTTATGAAGCTGCCTGATATCACTAAATGCAAAGCTGTTAAAATCAATAACCGGATCTTTCTATATGATGATTCCTGTCCGGATAATAATGATCTCGGTCTTTTTCGCATTAATGATAAAATTACTGTGGCTTTTTACTACTTTTTAGATGATACTGTTACTTTCAAGGATTTTTTTACCGACTTTATTTTTATGAGAAAAAAAGATTCATTTTCAATAATTGGAAAAATTAAAAGCATTGTAGATATTTCTCTGATGTAATAATCAGTACTCTTTTAAAATGTGAAAGGGCAGACAGGAGACGTAAAATCTCCTATCTTTCATGTAACAAACATGCTAAATACCCTTTTTTAAAATACTTATATTTAATTCTTTCCAGTTCTCTTATCAGATCGTCCTCTTTTAGTTCCAATATTTCTTTACTGCCTGTTTCAATACTTTCCAGTAAGTCGTACAATTCTCTTATTTCTTCTTCCAAATGTGAATGCTTCATCTATTTTGTCTATTTCCTAATTTATATAAAAGGTTTTTACCTGTTATTGTAATATATCAAATTAAAAAATTTTCCCTCCTTTCTTTATTAATTCGTAGTATAATTTTAATATTTTTTTCTTAGTATTTATTTTGTTATTCATTATATTTGTATATGAAAACTTAGATTCAAAAAAAGATAATAAAAAAGAGACTGTATTAAAACGTCTCTTTGACATTCAGGCTTCTTAAATATTGTATTTTCATGGATTTCACAATATTTTGCCGTCAAATTTTTATTTTAATACAGTCTCTTTTATGTTAATGAATAAAACAAAACTCAAAAATATCAGGATTCCATGATATTATATTCGTTATTATTAGATTTATTTTTTCCCTGATATTTTTAAATCTCTATGTTCTATCCGGCTTATATTTCATATTTTCAAGTTATAAGTTTTTTTAGGTATTACTTTCATCATTTAGAGTATCTGCTTAACAGTTTTTTCTGTTTTAATGGAATTTTCTTTCTGATGCTTTTTATATTTTACATTCTTTTTAGTAAATTTGCAATGTTTTTCATTATTTTATTTAAAATTATGCTGTTTAGTTAAGTTTATTAAGATGCTTTTTTATCTTATGATATGATAAAGCTGTTTCAATACATGCCATCAATTCATTTTCCGGTATTTCTTCGTTAATATCCAGAATAATTGCCCTGTTTTTAGAATAAGAAAATAAATCTCCAAACTGCATTTTAAAGTTCTCTACCAGAGTAGTCCGGCAGTTAAAGAATATTCCTATGTTATTTTGATCGAAAATATCAAGTCTGACAGGACTTCCGTGTTTTGTTGCATATGAAGGCTGATTCCATTTTAGTTCTTCTGTGATGCTTTCAGATCCGTACATTTTTTCTGCTGTGTCGTAAATCAGCTCTCTTATCTTCAGTAATGGCGTTCTGTATTTTTCTTCATAGCTTTCATATATAGTTAAAACATCGGGATTTTTTATTGGTCTCATTTTATCTCCTTTTTCTTTTCATTATACATTTTGGAATGTGACAGGTTGCTGTCATATTCAAATGTTTTTTTGAGATTATTACCAGAATATTTGGCTATTTCTTATATTATAGCATTTTATCGTTATATATGAAATTTTTGTGTCTAATGGATGATTTTTGAGATTTTTATGATATGTTTTTAGATATTAGTAAATGATCTGCTTATTTTTAGTAAGTCATGCTGAATATTCTATCATTTTACAAAAAATAATCAATAAAAATACAGAAGTTATATAAATTTATTAGATAATGTGACTAAATGATAAAATAAACAGCAATATTCAGTTAATTAGAATTACGGTATTTTTTTACGGCATCATAATAAGATTGCCAGCATAAAGCTCGCAGCCAGAATATATAGTATTATTATTTTTACTGCCACAAACGTTTTGCAAATGAAAAAAATACAATACAACATGTATACAGCAATTCTTTTTGTTCTTCAAATCATATTCTCTCCTTTCATTTGATTCTGATATTCTGTTTTTTGTTTAAGATTTATCTTTTTGGGAATTTACAGCTGCTCTATTTCTTTTTTATATTCGTGTTTTTATAATAATACGAATTGATTATGTAATAAAAAAATATTAATATTTAGTTTTATTTTTTGACATTATGTATAAATATTACGCCAAAATCAAGTATAAAACAATATCCTGTGGCTAAAAACAGGCTTTTTATGCTTAAAAAGACTAATTTTATATCCGAAATTAAATAGTCATATATTATTTTCTTTATATAAATTGAAGCTACCATTATATAAATTCAAAAATATAATATTATATTTCATTTTGAAGTTTTTTATTGAATTGGTTTTGGTGCCAGATAAGATTATGAGATTTTGTAGATTTTGAAGATTATGATATATATAAAAATCAGGGTGTTTCTCCCTGATCTTTTTATTTGCTGTTATTTACAGTTACTTGTTTTCTGTCCAGTTTAGGTTTGCTGTTTCTTCAAATTTTTCATGGTATGTTCATTTGGTATCAATCCTTTTGTTTGCCCTAAATGTAATATTAAAATGAAAGTCTCAGAATTTTATCATTACTTATATCCACCAACCAGAATATATATTTGATTTTTTTTTATCTAACTCTGTTAGATTATTTTGTGATGCTTATTTTTTAATAGATAAGGAGCTTACGCTCCTTATTCATATCTTATATATATCAAAATTTCTTATCCTATCTATTTTATTTAATTTCAATACATTAACTTTAAATTTACTTTCCTTACTATTTAAAAAGCACAATAAGTTATTATTTATATCTTACCAATTCTTCTTCTCTTATTGGGAAACTGGCTATTGTTCTTCCTACTTCGTCACTAAATTCTACTTCATAAGCTAAATTAGGCTTTGTATATATCATTACAATTACACCTGTATCCCCCTTTTTTATTTTGTAGTCTGGATAGTCTTTTGATACAATTATTGTATCGTATTCTTTAAACTTCATACTTTCTCCTTATTTTACATAAATTGTTGTCATTTCAGGTGTTGTTGAATCAGGTTTTATAATCCAGCCAGTTCTTACCGTAGCCGTATTCCCATTTGGTCCTGTTATTTGCATATCTACTGTGTATCTTTGTCCAAATTGATCACTTTTCCCTAGAACAGAATTTGAACTTGGCAGTTTTTGTTTTACTTGTGCTAATAAATCATCTGAATTTGATTGATTATATCCTAAAACGCTTTCAAATACTTTTGCTTTATTTTTACCAACAGGATGTTCACTATTTAAAGCATACTCTGTTAATTTTCTTGGATCAATTTTTGCATTTTCAGCATTCACTAATTTATTCACATTATTTTCAACCTTAGGAGTCCCATTGCTAACTATTTTTTTTGGAATCTCATCATCATTGACTGAATATTGTTTATAAGCATCTCCTTTAGGTATCTGATCATCACCTGATATTGTTGAAGTTCCATATTTATTCTTTATATCCTGAATTGTCTGTTGTGACGCTCCACCTTCAATTCTTCCGACTTCTGCTACCATGGCACTTCCTGCTTTTTCAACTTCACCTAACATTTTATTCTTATCAACTACCAATACTCCATCTTTATAACTTAATGCTGACTCCACTAATGATTTTCCTGTATAATACTCGTTATAAGTCATTTTGTTATAAACTATTTTGTTCATTTCTAGTTGATTCTGTTCTAACTCTTTCTCTATTTTCTTTTTTTCTTCTGATGTTTTGGAATTACTCAATTTATTAGCTAATTCGTTATTTATAGCTGATAGCCTCTCTAACTCAGCTTTTTCTTCCGGTGACTTTGAGTAATAATATTCATCAAAATTATTATATTTAATTTCTTTTCCTGATTCATCTCTTACTATTATAACTGTATTGGCTGGTAATCCATTTACTTCTACTTCTTTTTTTAAATCTGCAACCCCTTGCTTATTTTTTCTATCTATGTATTCATTATAACCCTGTTGTTCTTTTTTCGTCTGTTCCGTATAACTATACTGTTTCTTTAATTTTTCATCTTGTTCCTTTAATTTTTCTAGTTTGTTTTTTTTATTCTTATCCGTATTTAATCTTGTATTTTCTACTGTATTCCGTTTTAAACTTGTTTCTATATTTCCTATTACTTCAGTCCAATATGCCTCACATGCAAAACTTCCACATTTACTCTTTTCTTTCCTTGCTCTTTCAAGACCTAAATCGTCAACTGTGAGTCTCTCTACATCATATCCTTGATATTGATTATCTAGTTTATCCTTTCCTGTTATTAATATTCCTACATTCTCGCTATTATCCAGCCACTTTTCTATATCAAAGTCATTACTTTTTACCGTGTCTCCTAATATTTCTTCTAACCTCTTACCTGCTGAATTCGAATCTGTCTCATTATGTCCTTCTCTACCTCTTCTGTTATCATCAATGTGATTCGGCTCATGACCATATATTGAAGCTACACTTTCTCCTAAAGCTATTTGAGATACATCTAGTATAAATACATCTTTTTTCCCTTCACCTGACTGACTTCCATTTATATAACCTGATCCTGAACCATCTGCTACAATTATTACCTCAACATCTTTTCCTGTCATATACTTTATGTAATCTTTTGTCATCTGTTCTATTTCTGATGCGCTCTTACTATCCGGGTTTTTCATAAACTCCATCATTTGAGGATTTTTCTCTATATAATACTGAGCATATCTGTCTGTTCTGGCTTCTTCATAATTTAAATTATCTCTACCTACAGAATCTATTATATCTAATATTCCATGTTCTGCTTTTCTTACGTCTTCTGTAAACTGTTTTCTAGTACCGTCATTTAATAAATCTGTATGTAAATTTGTATCTATCTGCTCTACTATTTCATCTTTTGTTACCACTTGAGCTTTTGAAATGTCTGTATTTATTCCCAATTCCTCAAGATCAAGTTTTTTTCCTGCTTCCGTTACTTCTGAGTTTACGAATGTTGCATTACTGTTCTGTTCTTTATCATGACTTCCATACTGTACTCCTGTCTGCCCTATTGGATTATCATTATTTAATCCTATTCCTCCTACATTAACTCCTGCATTCTCTCCTCTGTTATAATCTTCAAGATTGGATACTACAACTTTGTTTGCATCTATACTTAATTTACTATCACTGTTAAGACTTCCTATTATAGAACCTACATTTGTTAATGTTCCATCTACTGATACAGTCCCTCCATTATTTGCTATTATACTAGTCTGATCACTTACCCATTTACTTTCTGCATTATTTTGGCTATAACTTAAGTTTCCTGTTACACTCCCTACCATTGTCTGGTTTGTTGTTGGATTTTTCTCACTATAACCTAAACCTGCTCCCCAATTTTTCCCTTCTGACTTAGATTCATCCTGTAAGGATATTATGCTTAAATCTCGTCCTATATCAAAATTTATTTTATCAGCTATTACATTAGCTCCTGCAAATAAAGCATCTTCTCTTGTTGTTAACTGGAATGTTCCACCAACATTTATTACTGTATTATCATAATATTTAGAATCTGTATTTGATTTTCCGCCTGATACATTTACTCCACCCGTCATTGTTCTCTGAGCAAAGTCATACCCTATATTTCCTCCTGATGAACTTGACTTTGTATTATTACTGTAAGTATTTTCCCCTGCTCTTGCTTCAAAATTTTTAGCATCTACAATAAAGTTTTCTCCTACATTAACTTTTTGATTTATCAGTCTTACATCACCATCTGATTCTATCACAAAGTTTTTTCCTACATTTATATTTCCTGCTACTGATGTTGTACTATTTGTATTTGACTCATAACTGCTCTGGCTAAAACTTAATGATGCATTTGCTGTTATTCCTGCCAAGGCATTTGCAGGATGTATTCCAGTTACCAGTTTATCGTAAATAGACTGCGCATCATTAAAAGCACTTACTCCGCTTCTAAATAAAGTAAAACCGTCTCCTGCTGAATTTATAAGTTCTGATGTATTTGTAGCACCGTATTTATCCTTGTCATTATACATATTATTTGCCTGATCTATGAAGCTTGTTACTGTAGAACCTACACTCACTGATAAACCAATACTTGTACTTTTCTGTTTTACTTTTTCTTCATATACTTCTTTGGCATCCAGAAGTTCTACCCCATTTACTCCCCTTATTACAAGATTCTCTCCAATATCAGCCTGCATTGCTTCTGTTCTTACTCTGTTTCCTGCATCTAATACTGTACTTCCTTCTGACATTAAGCTTGACACTGCTACTGTTGTGCTGTTTCTTTCATTCTCCAGACTGCTTTTGCTGTAACTTACTCCGGCTGATATACCACCGCCTCCTGTTGAAAAGCTTGAACTAAATCCACTTCTCTTTTCTGTCAAGGAGTATTCATTATTCATGTCATCTGTCGTAATATGTATATTATTTCCGGCTGTAACCAGTATATTGCCACCTGTATTCTCAAGACTATCTTTTACTGCTATTACATTTGATGCTTTTATATTTACATCATTCCCAGCATCCAGTATTACATTATTCCCTATTAATGTACTTCCTACTGCACTTTCCCTATAATCTGTCTCATATCTGTAATAGCTTGAAAATGTCCCCTTCTTCTCTTCCTTTTCCTCATGATACATTGTATTCTTATCATTTGATATATTTATGTTATTTTCTGCTGTTAACTGTACCGTCCCGTCTGATGCTACTGTACTTCCCTTTATATTTATATCATTCCCGGCATTCATTATTACATTATCAAGCCCTGTTACTTCCGAACCTAATTTCTGATTTACTTCTGTATATTGATAACCGTTCTTTATGCCTTCTCTTTCTGATTCTCTCAGATTTATTGTATTTATTGAAATATCTTTCTCTGCTTCTATATACGTTGTTCCCTCTGACTGTGTTACCGCTCCCCTCGATACATAGTTTTCTCCACTGATATATGTTGTATCTCCTGAGCTTATCACTCCTACATTCTGTATATTATCTGCTGTATAACTTCTTTCTTCCCCTCTTAATCTATCATGTTCTATTACCTGTACCCCAGTTGTTATATTGCTTATTGTTCCCCCTGCTGTTAATACAACATTTTCCTTAGCTGCTATCACAGCTCCTATATTCAGTATATCATTTTTTGCATCTATCTGTATATTTGTTCCTGTTATCTCTGCTGTTAATGCTCCCACACTCTTATTTATCAGATTATCTGTATTTACATATACTGTATTTCCTTCAAGTCTGCCCTGATTTACAAGACTGCTGCTGTTTATTGCAAGTGTTTCCTGTGCTGATATTGTTGTTGTAGGACTCTTTATATTCTCCAATGTTGCCTGACTTAAATATACCTGTGGTACTAATACCTTTTCCCCGTTTACTTCCTGTTCCACATACCAGATTATATCACTCTTCAATGCTGCTATCTGATCTCCTGTTAAAGCTATTCCTATTGTTAACTGCAAATCCCCGCTTGTTGCCACTGCATTATCAAGCATTTCTTTCATTAATTCTGTATCTGCTTTTCCATTTATAAATCTTGTTCCCAGTGTTTCCAAAAGAAGATTATTCATATATTTAGTTTCATAATATGCATCCCCTAATCTTCTTGCATTATTCCAGTCATTTGATTCATTATATCCTATTCTGCTTAAGAAATAATCACTTCCATAAAATCTTGATAAATCTATATATTGTGATCTTGTTTCCATTAAGTACTTTGATGAAGGATCTTTATTCTCCGAAAATAACTTACTTACAGAACTGTTAAATACTCCTGGATTAAATGGTATTGTCCCTGTTGTTATTATATCTATTACTGCTGTTCTGTCCACATGTACTGTTACAGGATCGTAATATAGATCTACATCTACATCTTTTGATGTTATTGTACTTGGGTCTACTACTGCTCCTGATTGAATAACATATCCGTTACTTATTACAGGGCTCCCCTCTATTATCACATTATTTCCTTCTATTACTGATACACTGTCCGCTATATTTACATCTCTTCCTGCTGTTTTTAAATCTCTTCTTACTCCCAGTGCTGCTCCTGTTCTTGTATCTCCATTTCCTGCTGTCCAGTGTAATTCCCATGTTTTTACCTGTTCTTCACCGTCATAAACTTTTATTGTGGAAGCTGTTGTTTCATTTTTTATTGTCTGAACCTTATCTGTTATTCTTAATGTACCTCCTGAACTTATTTTTGAATTCACATTTTCCAGTTCTATTACATCAAGTGTCAGATTTCCTCCTGACAATATTCTTCCGCCCTCTGTTACAAGTCTGCTTGTATCTATATATCCTGTTAGTACCTGTGTCATATAATTTTTTGTAGGATTAAGCTGGCTGCTTGTCAGATTCCCGTAATAAAGCTTATAGTCTAAATCATTATTTATGTCATCAAGTTCATCTTTAGGATTTATTCCCCAACCCTGCATATTTGATCTGCCTTCTGAAAATATCCATTCATTCAGTCTAGTTATCAAACTACTGTTTCCTGTCAGTGTATAAGTATCATCTAAGTTTCTCCATACATCATCATATATTATACGACCGTCCCATGTTTCCCAGTAAAGTCTGTATTGTCCTGATACTTCTCCGCTGTTTAAAAGCTTATTCCCGCTTAACAGTATATTTCCTCTGCTGTCTATTATCCCCTTTGTATTATCCAGTAAATTAAAGCCTGTTATATTAAGGGTACTCTGCCCTACTATCTCCCCGCCTGTATTATCTACATCACCTGTGGATATATTCAATTCATTATCACTGTATACTGATGCATCTTTATTTACAAACTTTGTTCCTTCTATATCAAGCTTATCAAGAAATACTATCAAATCCTTGTTTGTTATATTATTTCCTGATAATTTTCCTCTTTCTCCCTCTATCATGGAATTATTTAATATATTTCCTGTTGCCAGTAATTCCACATTACTTGCTGATATTGTTAAGTTATTCGTTATATCTCTTCCTGATAATCTTAATAACCCTGAACTTATTGTATTTCCGTTATTTGTTATGTCCACTCCAGATATTAATAAGTTATTTATTCCCTGTATTTTTCCTTCAAGAAGTAAATTCCCTGAAGATGTTAATGTTATATTATTTCCTCTTATTATCCCAGTATTATTATCATAAGAAAATACATTTTGTAAATTTACTATTGTTGATTCTATTGAACTTCTATTTACTATTGATGTATTATTTAAGTTTATACTGCCATTTGATGCCAGCTTTCCTGTATTAGTTAAACTCGTATTATTAGCTGTTATCACTTCTTCTGCTAATATCTGACCGCTGTTTATTAATACCGGTGTTGTTATTTCTATATTCTTTGAAGCTATTATCCCCTGATTATTTACATTACTGCTTCCTTTTAGTTTAGATGTCTCTACGACTGTTATCTTATTTGTATTCATGATATTTGTACTGTCTACATCTAAATTTACTGTTACTATTTCTCCTGTATTTGTAAAACTAAACCCTTTTGATACTATTTTATCTGATACCTTTAATGTACCTGTATTTGTTAAATCTTTTGTACTTACTAATCCTCCTACATTAATTACATTATAGTTTTCAAGGTTTGAAAATATTATAAAACTGCCGTTTGTATTTATTTGTCCGTGGTTTGCTGCATTTCCTGCTGTATCTATTCCTTCTCCTGTTGTTATCTTTCCTGTACTTTTATTTTCAAGGTTTTTTGTGACAAGTTTTTTATTTGTTATTATTTCTCCGTTATTATCTAAATTATCTGTGCTTATATTTCCTTCTACTGTAAGTTTTCCTGTATTCGCTGTATCTTTAGCTCTTAATTCTCCTGTAGTCTGAACACTTCCTGTATTATTGAGATTTTTTTCTATTTTTACATTGTCTTTTCCGTATAAAGTTCCCTGATTAACTGTATTCCCTTTTATATTAAGTTCTTTATCAGAAAGTATTCTTCCTGTATTTATTGTATCTTCTGAAACAGTTATATTCCCTTCACTTTGTATATCAGATCTATTAACCAGACTTTTCCCAACTCTTATTTCATTTTTTCCATATACTAAATTATCTGAATCAAGACTCCCTTTTATGTCTAAACCATTTTCTGATATTATCTGCCCTTTATTCTTTACATCTTTTCCTACAGTTACATTACCTGTTGAATAAAGATTACTATTATTATCCAGATTACCGCTTATTTCTATCTCTGATACCTGAGTTCCTATACCTTTTAATGTAGTTTTATCTGCTTCTATTGTTAATTTCCCCTCTGTATATACCGAACCTTCCTGAACAAATTCTTTTGCCTTTATTTCCATGGCTTCTTTAGCCTGTGTTTTATTTGTGACAATTGTTCCGTCAGCATTGATTTTCAACACACGTTCTGAAATGACGTCGCCTGCAACTCCAATATTTCCATTTACTCCTACTATCTTTATCTGATTTCCATAGATTGAACCGAATGCTGATGAAGATATCAAAAGCTCATTATTACTTACCCCCTGTTTTGTATAATCTCTAGTATGAGGATTATAGTCAAAGTCTCCTGCTGTCAGGTCTATATCTGCATCCTTTGCATATATCTGACCATCTATATACATCTGTCTTGATAACAGTGCTAAATATCTTACACCTTCTGCATTTATTCCTTCACGACCAATCTCTATCTTTCCACCTCTTATATTGAAAGGAAGAAGATCTCCGTTTCCGTCTAAGTCTACTCTTGATGTTGTAAATATTACTTTATCAAAATTTATGAAACCCGTATTATTTAAATAGAAACCATTCTGTGACGAAAAAATTATATCAGTTTTGTTTTCCGACATCACTTCTAACCAGTTTTCTATTTCTACTCTGTTATTTCCGCCTACTCTGTTTAATATTAATCTTGCTGCCTGTTCCTTCGTTAGGTTAGGATTAGCTGCCATCATTCCTGCAAGATAACTTCTTCCTACTCCCTGACCAAAGTTATTAAATACTGTAGGATCTTTTGTTCTGAACTCACTAAAATCATTAACACTAATTCCTTTATTATTAGGAGTATTAATATTAATGATGTTAGCACCATTTTGTGCTCTGTCTACACTTGTTTTCTGTGGTACATTTTTATCTACCTTTATATCTGCAAACAACATGCTGTTCAGCATTCCAAGCAGTAGCCCTACTACTACATTTCTTTTTACAATGTTATACCTTTTTCCTCTCTTCATAATCTCCTCACCTTTTTATTAAAATTTTATTCCAAATATCACATAATTATTAATTCTATTACTGTATTGTTTCTTTCTATTATATCTCCCACTCCTGCTGAAAATACAATATTCCCCAATAAAAAAACTGCTATTATTTTCCTCTTCATTTTTTTCTCCTTTAAAAAAGAAAATAGCAAATAAACAAGATACTTAGTAATTGTTATTAGTATTACCCTAATATGTTACTATTAATATTTCTTCTATTTGCTAATTTCAATATTTCCATTCTTTGTTTTATCTTAGTCAAAATTAATTATACAATAATATATTTATTATTGTCAATTATTTTTTACTATTTTGACAACAAGTATCTAATCTTTTTGTAATAAAAAAAGATAGTATTTTTATATACTACCTATATTTATTTATATTTCTCTTTTTAGTGGTTTTGCTATTTCACAAAAATTATCCCAATCTCCAAAATTATTTACTATTTGTTCTATGCTTACGCCTGTTTCCTTATAGAAATCTTCTGTTGATATTTTTACATTTTTATATTTCCCTACTAATTCACCCTATCACTGTATTTCCCTTCAAATCCAGCCATAAAATCCTTCGAACGTAGCTTTTTTTATAACTTATCATAATATTTTTTTATTATTCTTGAATACACCCTTTATTTAGAAATCGATTCATTTGTTCTGCCGTCTCATATTCTTTAATATTTCCTTCTTGCTTATATATTCTGGCTAACCCGCAATAAGAACGACCTTCACCATTTTCAGCAGCTAATTTATAGTATTTTTTAGCTAAAACAATATTTTGGGTATATTCATATAATTGAGCTAATTTATACATTCCAACCGAACTTCCTAAATCTGCAGATTTTTTGAATGATATTTCCGCTTTTTCAATTTCTCCTTTTTTCAAAAACTCTGTTCCTTTTGCAGAATGATAAGAAGGGTAACCAAATTTAATTAAAAACCAGACTACAAATAAAATAAATAATCCTAAAAATATAAATTTTATAAACTTAAATTTCTTCATATTATATATCCTTTCGATTTATTCATAACAAGTATATCATGAATTTAAATCTAAAAAAAGCTGAAATTAATCAGGTTCAACTTCTTCTTTTTTATTCAATCTTTCAAATACCTTCTTTAAAAATCCAGGTATCGGTACTCCCATTTCTGATATATTTCCTAATATTGATATTCCTTCATTTGCTATTATAAATACTAACACCAACATTCTAAAACTCATGCTATTGTCCGGTATCAGATTTATTTTATCCAGCCAGTGTTCTATCAATATCATTGATAAAAACATTGCTTTCCTCAATAAATCTTTTCTGCTTTTATTGCTGCTCACTTCTCCATTATGCCACACCTTTATCAGTCCTGTTGCAAAATTAAGGACTATTAAACATAAAAGTTCCTTATTAATGATCTAGAATTACAAAAGAAGTTATTAGCCAATTTAAATACTAAAAATGAAAGCGAAGTATTCGAAACACTGAAGAAGGTTTTGAATAATATGGAGGATATGGACAGAAAGGACATGCAGAAGTTATTTAAAATATTAATAAAAAAAATTGAACTAACTTCTATTAGTCCAATTAAGGTTGATATAATTCTTAATTTATGATAAACCGACTACTTTTTTCACTCCGTAATCGGAGATAATTCTGGTGCCTAGAAGAGGACTCGAACCTCCGACCCTGCGGGTATGAACCGCATGCTCTAGCCAGCTGAGCTATCTAGGCTTATTTGGTTGCGGAGGCTGGATTTGAACCAACGACCTTCGGGTTATGAGCCCGACGAGCTACCAGACTGCTCTACTCCGCGTCAACCATTGTTATTTATTAAAGTGGTGCCTCGGGCCGGACTTGAACCGGCACGGTGATAATCACCACAGGATTTTAAGTCCTGTGCGTCTACCTATTTCGCCACCAAGGCTTAAACAACAAAAGAAATTATACACTGTCTTTCGCTGTTTGTCAACACTTTTTTTTATTTTTTCTTTATTTTACAATATTTCTACTAGAATACGACCGCATCAATAGGTGTTACTATTACTGCTAAGGCTATTCTGTCACTCAGATCATCTTTTATTTTCCTTACTACATCCACTATTTCCTGAGCCTGTTCATCCTCTACTATCAGAAGAAGCATACTGTCAGTTCCGGGCCAAACGTGATTATCAAAATGCTTCAGATCTTTTCTCCACTGACCGGTAATCTTAGATAATATCAAATACCTTTCTACCCCGGATTCTTTAATCTCTGACACTACTGTATCTAAAAGGTACGAGGCAAATAATATTTTTACTTCCTTCATTCCCTTTCCTCCTTTATTAATCATCTTGATATTTCTTTTTTTCCTGAGCTTTCAGTTTTCTTTCTTCTACTATTGAGTAAACTACAGGTATGAATACAAGTGTCAGCAATGTCGAACTTGACAGTCCGAATATTACCGCAATTGACATTCCCTGATAATATCCTGCCCCTGTTCCTATTCCCAGAGCCAGTGGTACCCATCCTAATACTGTTGTCAGTGTAGTCATAAGTATCGGTCTTAATCTCGATCTACCCGAATCCATAATTGCCTGTCTGAGCTCTACGCCCCGGCTCCGCAGAAGACCGATAAAATCCAGTAAGACTATCGCGTTATTAACAACCATTCCCGCAAGCATGATAAGTCCTACGAGTACGAACATACTTATCGGTGTATTTGTTATCAGAAGCCCCAGTGTTACCCCTATCAGTGATAACGGCAGTGTTCCCAGAAGTATTAGAGGCAGTGAGAATGACTCAAGCTGTGCAGCCATTATGAAGTACATCAGGAATATCGAAAGCAGCAATGATTGCGCTAATTCTCCACCCATTTCCTGCTGGCTGTCTGCATCTCCAGAAAGACCTATCTGATATCCGCTTGCCGGATTTTCATCTTTAAATGCCTGCTGTACTATTTCAAGAGCTTCGTTCAATCCTCTTGTACCTATATTTGCTCCTACTTTTATCTGCTGAAGTCCGTCTTGCTTTTCTATCGCCGAAGGTCCTTCTACTTCCTCTACATGCGCAAAATCTCTTAATCTTACGAATGAACCGTTACTTGATTTCATGCTTAAATCCAGTATCTTATCGTTAGTATCTCTGAACTGTTCCTCCAGCTGGATTGTTACATCTATTTCATCATTTCCTTCCCTGATATTTATCGGATCTATACCAAGGACAGACATATTTAATAATGTCGCTACATCTGAGACAGAAATTCCGTATGTTGCTGCTTTTTCCCTGTCTATAATTACTCTTGCCTGTGGATTTCCGCCTTCATATGAAGATTTTATATCCTTAAGCCAGCCTGTAGCCTGCATTTTTGCTATTATTCCTTTGGAAATTCTGTCTAATTCATCTATATTATCCCCTTGCACAAGGAATTCAAAATCTCTGTTCGGTGTACTTGTACTGAAGTTTGGAGACAGATTTAGTTTTATATCCGGTATATCCTGAAGTTGATCTCTTATTCTGTCCATTACTTTGAATGTACTCTCTTTAGTTTTATCTTTTATTTTTACGTTTACTATTGCATAGCCTTTATCTACAACCGCTGAGTAAACTCCTGTTGTCTCCTCTTTGGACACTACATTCTCTATTTGCTTTGTTACCTCATAAGATTTTGTCAGGTCAAGTCCCGAAGATAATTCGGCAACTACTGCATATTCTTTATTGTCTACCTGTGGAAAGAATACCATCTTTACGAATCTTAATCCAAAAATAGCCAGTACAAACATTATTAACACTGATATTATTACTACAGCCTTATTATCCAGAGCTTTACCTATAAATTTATAGTATCCCTCTTTCATTCTTGTAAAGAATTTTCCTTCCGGTTTTACTCTTTTTGCATCCAGAAAGAATTTTGACGCCAGAGGAACGAATAATAATGCTACTACTATTGATGTACTGTGCGCAAACATAATTGACAATGATAAATCCTTAAATACCATTCTTGCCGCACCCTGCTGAAGCAGAATAGGAAAGAATACACAGACCGAAGTCGCTGTGGAAGCTACCAGTGCCAGTCCTACTTCGTTTGTACCGTTAATTGCCGCTGCGTCTATCGGTTCCCGTTCTTCTGTCATATGCCTGAATATATTATCCAGGACCACGACGGAGTTATCGACCAGAGATCCTACCCCTAATGACAGTCCCATTAGTGAAACCAGATTCAGTGATACACCCTGTGTAGTTAGCAGGAAGAATGTAAATACTATCGATATCGGAACTGCCAGTGCTACTACCAGTGTTGCTCTTATATCCTTAAGGAATACTAAAAGCACTATTACTGCAAGCACAAGAGCTCCTACTGCCGTATCTCTAACGTTTGCTATGGAATCTTTTATATTTTGGCTTCCATCATATATTATTTCATATTTTGAACCTGACGGGAAATATGGTTCCAGCTCTTTCAGCTGCTCTTTTATCTTATCGCTTATTTCCACAAGGTTACCATCACTGGTTTTACTTATGGCAATACTTACCGCATCTGTTCCGTCAAGCTTTGAGTATGTATCTCTGTCTTTTGTAGTATACGATACTTTTGATACATCTTTAAGCTTCAGAGTCTGTCCGCTGTTATTTCGGATAAGTATATTTTCCACCTGATCCAGTGTTTTAATTTCTCCGAGAACTCTTAAAAGAAATTCTTTTCCTCCTTCTTTTACGAATCCGGAAGGAATTATTGTATTTGAACTTTGGATAAGGCTGTACAGCTCTACGGGAGTCAGCCCGAAAGCTTCAAGTTTATAAGGATCTACTTCTACCCTTATCTCTCTTGTCAGTCCCCCGAGGGTATCTACCGCTCCTACCCCTTTTATTCTTTTTAATCTCTGTTCCAGCATGTTCGATGCGAATGTAGTTATCTCTACCGCATCACTTCCTGAAAAGTTTACCAGTAATACTAAATTACCACTTGCTATTTCATATGTCCCTACAATAGGAGAATCTGAATCACTCGGCAGATCCTTTTTTATTTTATCTACTTCTGCCTGTATCTGTGTCTGTTTAATATCTGTATCTTCACCATACTCGAATTGTACTACTACTGTTGATACTCCCAGTTGTGAGTTTGTCATTACCTTTTTAATACCATCTACGTTTAGTACCGCATCTTCAACCTGTCTTGTGATCTGACTGTCCACATCTTCCGGAGAAGCTCCGTTCCATGTAACCGATGCCACAACTACCGGTATATCAAAGTTCGGTAATAACTCCTGTTTCATATTCATCATCGAAACAAGTCCCAAAAAGAACATAACAATTATTATTACAATAGTCGTAACTTTCCTCTTTAGAGCAAATTCTGCTGCTGTCATTATTTCACCTCTTAACTATCTCAAAATTTATTATTCTGACTACTGTACTACTCTTATCTTTTCGCCGTTTTCTATAGTAGTTTGTCCTTCTATCAGATATTGTACTCCTGTTGTTAGTCCTTCGCCTTCTACAACTGCGCTTTGATCATTTTGGTTTGTTATGTTTACCTTAACCTGTTTTGCTACTCCGTTATCATTAATAAATATTACCTTGCTTATTCCTTTTATTACTATTGATGTCTGCGGAACCACCAAGCCTTGCGTAGAACCTAAATCTACACTTGCCACACCGTACATACCTTTTTTAAGTTCACGGTCGGGATTAGGAATACGTACTTTGATTAGAAACTGTCTTGTAACAGGATCCGCCGCAGGACTCACTTCACTTACGAAAGCTTCTACCTCTTTATTTATTTCACTTACTTTTACTTTAACTGCACTTCCTATATGTATCATGCTTATTGTGTTTGCAGGAACACCGATTTCCAGTTCCATGGTATCTTCGCTTACAAGAGTAAATAATGTATCTCCTACTCTGATTTCCTGATACTGCTTCAGATTCAGCCCGGAAATAACACCGCTTACATCTGCTCTGATGATCGTTCTGTTTACGCTGTCATTCGTAGCTGCGAGATTAGCTGCCGCTGAATCAAATCTGCTCTTAGCCGCAAAGTAATCTGTTTCTGTTACCAGTCTTTTTTCATAAAGTGTTCTCATTTTATCATACTCTACTTTGGCTATGCTGTATTCAGACGAAGCCGACATCTGGCTTGATCTTGTCTGCTGATCATCTATTGCCAGTATCAGCTGACCTTTCTGCACATAGTCTCCGTTTTTGAAATTTATAATTTTTAACGTTCCGCTTGATGAAGCCGTGTATGGCACTTCATCCACCGGTTTTATTTCAGCATTTCCCGAATAAGTCAATTCCAGTGTTTCATTTTTTAAATCTGCTACCTTTACAGGCAGGGCTAATTCTACTGCTTCTTCTTTCTTCTTACATGAAAATATAAAAACAAGAACTATCAGTAAATAACAAATCTTTTTCATTTTCCCTCCTAATTTTAGTTAAACATAGATTCATATTTAGATATCAAATAATAGTAGTTTAGACGTGTTGATATATAGTCTATTTTGCTTTCTCTCAGCTTTACCTCAGCATTCAGGAGATCTCTTAATGTTATCAGATTATACTGATATCTCTCTGTTTCAAGTTTATATACCTCTGCCGCTGTTTCTACTGCCTTTTGTTTAGTTTCCAGAACCTTTTCGCTGTGAACAATGTCCATATATGTTGATTTTAATGCAGTCCTTACATCTTCCAGTACATTGGTCTGCTTGAGCTTACTTATTTCAAGGTTATTTTTTGCTTTCTTTACATCATCCTTGGCACTTCCCCAGTCGAATAACTGCCATTTAAATGTAACACCAAAAGTCATAAAAGAATTTTCTCCCTTAAAACTGTCTGAAAATTCCGGCTGTGAATCTGTTCCATAAGATACACTTGCATTTATTGTCGGATAATAAATTGACTTCGCACTGTCGATATTAATTTTTGATATTTCAGACTGTAATTCTGAAATTTTATATTCTGAATTTTCATCTTCCAGTCTTATGATATCTTCTGTATAATTGATCTTGCTGCTGAACTTATCCGCTACAGTAAATGGAACTACCTCAATATCACTTCCTACCCTCATTCCCAGAGCTTTTATCAGATTATCCTTTGCTATATTTACCTGATTCTGATTATCCAGAATCTGTGCCTTTACTTCCAAAACTGATCTTTCTGCTTCAAGAAGATCAGGTCTTGTAGCCAGACGCACATTATATTTCTCTTTTATTATTCTTAAGTTTTCATTCAGTGATTTTTCTGAGCTTTGAAGAACTTCTGTCTTGTTTTCATAATTCAGAACCTCTATATACATATCTATCACATTCAGGACTGTGTCCTTCTTACTTTTCTCCAATTGATACATGGATAAATTTTTAGCTGTTTTAGCTGTTTTTATACCCGCTGCAATTTTACCTCCCTGAAATATCGGCTGCTCCAGACTGATTGCCTGACCGTGCTTACCATCAGGGACTTGTGCATTAGATCCTTCAGCAGTAAAAAACATCTCATTGGATATGAAATTCACTTTAAAAAATGAGTCTTTCCATGATTTTCTAACATCCAAATCGCTGTTTTCAAGGTTTTTCATCTCTATTTTAATGTCTCTGTTATTTTTCAAAGCCATTTCAGCTGCTTCCTGAATAGTGATTTTTTCTGCTGCCAGAGCACTTAAGCACAGGGTAAGATACACCGCTAACTTTTTCATATTTCCTCCTTTTGTATTCCGTGTAATATCAAAGTCGTCAGATCTTCAATAATTCCTTCTTTGTTTTGCTCTATAAATTCAGCTTCTCTCTCTTTCAGATTTATCATTATAAATGTATGTATAGACGAGATTGTATATTCTATTACCAGGGTTTTGTTAAAATACCTTTGATTCTCACCCAGCTTTTCGAATATATTTTCTCTGACAAACTTTACATCCACTTCTTTGAAACTCGGAAGCTTTCTTTTTATTTCGTCTACTTTGAAAAAGTCATTAAATATGACCTGTTGAATTAGAGCAGTCACATTTTTATTAACCATGGTTTTCTCTATTGAGGTTTTCAGATAGAGCCTCAGGGTACTTTCAGCATCCAAATCCTTAGTTTCTTCTGCCGTTTTATCCAGTATTATACAATGCTGTTCAAATAAATAGTTTAGTATCCCCAGCAATAAAGACTCTTTACTGTCAAAATATGTGTAAAAACTCCCCTTAGATATACTCAAGGAATTGGTAATCTCCTCTACTGTTGTTTTCAAATATCCAGCTTCACCAAACAGCTCGATTGCCTTTTCCAAGATTTTCTTTTTTTTGTCTTCCTTCATTATTTGACAAACCTCCTAAATTTTTCCATGACCTGTTAGTCAATTCTATCTTATCTTGACTTTATTGTCAATAAAAAAATTAATATTTTTGCACTCTGGCAGAGATTCTTCCCAAAGTCTTTCCAGCTATACCTCGGAAACACTCATGTAAAAATTTTACTAGAATGACCGCTTCATACAATACTGTCCAAAGCTTTATTATACTAATTCATTCTAGTTTTATATTTTTAAAACCTATAATAATATATAACATATATTTTTTCTATCTATAATTGATATTTGACTTCAAGGCATTAATATTATAGAATCTAGGAAATAAAAAACAATAAAAACAAAGGAGAGAATTATGAAAAGAAATTTTTGGAGCTGGTGGAATAATATTTTACAATTTAATATTTTTTCTGCCCTTACCAAATAATTTTTGTGATTCTTTTATATTTATATTAAAGAGATATTATCAAATCTGGTGATATCTCTTTTTTTACAAAGAGTTTCCTTATATTTGCGGGAGACTCTTTTTATTTTACAAATCCGGAGGCCGATTATGATCATAAAACCAAAGTGTGAAGCTGCTGACTGCTTCAAATATATAAAGAAAGTTTTTCCTAACAGCTATCTTGCCGAAGATAACAGACAGATAATAATAGGAATTGATGTTGTCTATTTTGATTCTGACACATATACCTATTCAGATCTGCGTGAATTGGTAAAATCAAGAAAAAGCATTGCAGAATTTTCCGGATTGTTCGGAGTATTCTCATACGAGACTATCCATTATTTTGAAAAGATAAACAGAAAAGAAAAAGCGGAATATGACTATCCTGAATTTATATTTTCCGATGCCGGAGCCTATCTTCATTTTGACAAAAAAAATTCTGAATTCAGCTTTTTTGGAGATACAGAAAAATATTCAGATTTACTTTTACAACTGAAAGATGTGGCGTCTGCCGAAAAGTCCGAAAATAATAAAAGCTTCAAAATTCTCAGTAATGAATCCGAGAAAAAAAATATTTTTCTGAAGAATGTTAATGAAGCCAAGGAATATATAAAAAAAGGCGATATTTTCCAAATTGTGCTGAGTTCTCAGATAATAATCGAATCAGACTATGATCCTTATGATTTCTATATGGAACTTACAGAAAAAAATCCTTCGCCGTATATGTTTTATTTCCCCACACCATACGGAACAGTCATAGGCTCAAGTCCGGAAATACTTTTGAAAATAGAGGACAAACAGATTTTCATAGCTCCCATTGCAGGAACAAGACCCAGAGGCCGTGACCCGGAGGAAGACAAAATATTAGCCCGTGAACTTTTAAATGATGATAAAGAGCTGGCAGAACACAGAATGCTTATAGATCTTGCACGAAATGACATAGGAAAGTTCAGCAGCCCCGGCAGTGTGAAAGTAAAGAATCCTATGCATGTAGAATACTTCCAGCATGTTATGCACATTGTAAGCGACGTTTACGGAGAGCTTGCTGACGGAACAGATATTTTTGACGTTATTTCTACTGCTTTTCCAGCGGGAACCTTGAGCGGAGCCCCGAAAATCAGAGCAATGGAAATAATTGCAGAGCTTGAACTCCATAAGAGAAATATCTACGGCGGCGGAATAGGCTTTCTTCATTATAACGGGAATTCACAGATCGCCATTATTATAAGAACAGCATTTTATAAAGATAAAAAATACTATATACAGTCAGGAGCCGGAATCGTATATGATTCAGATCCGGAAAAGGAATATCTTGAAATACTGCATAAAAGAAAGTCGCTCACAGGTATACTGACTGATTGTAAATAAAAATGCATACTAATTTTTTAAGGAGGAAAATCTTATGATTTTATTAATAGATAACTATGATTCTTTTGTTTTCAACGTAAAGCAGTATGTCGAGGATATCAGCGGGAAAAGAGTCCATACTGTAAGAAATGACCGCATTACCATTAAAGATATTAAAAAGCTAGACCCTTCGGGAATAATACTCTCACCGGGACCTAAGCACCCTGCTGACAGCAATATATGCCTTGATATCCTGAAAAGTATTCCGGATATCCCCGTACTTGGAATCTGCCTCGGTCATCAGGCTGTGGGCTACTCCTGCTCAGGTCTGATAAATCGTCTCAGCATACCGGTTCATGGAAAAGTTTCCAATGTAAATATTATAAAGAAAGAAAAACTGTTTCAAAATATCCCGGAAAAGTTTTCAGTTATGCGCTATCACTCATTGTATATATCAGAAAATAATTTTCCGGAAGAACTTGAAATTTTGGCAAAAACAGATGACGGCATAATTATGGCAATAAAGCATAAAACTAAAGAAATATACGGAGTACAGTTTCATCCGGAATCATATTTTACAAATTACGGAAAGGAAATTCTGAAAAATTTCCTGTCTATCTCATATAATCAGGAGGAATATTCATGTTAAGAAAATATATTGTAAAGTTACAGGATAAAGAAAGATTATCAAATAATGACTTTGAAGAAATAGTAAAAATTATCGCAGATAAATCATATGATGAAAATCAGCTGAGTGCGCTCCTTGTACTTATCTCGGAGGAAAGCCTCACACCAGAGGGGTTAGCCGCTTTTGTAAAAAACATTCTGAAATACAGCTCCACTTTTGAAGATAAGAAAGCTATGATTGATGTATGCGGAACAGGCGGTGACGGCTTCAAAACCATTAATATTTCCACGGCAACAGCATTTATATGCGGAGCACTGGGAGTAACCGTGGCAAAACACGGCAACAGAGCAGTTTCCAGCAGAAGCGGAAGCAGCGACATTCTGGATATTCTTAATGTTCCTCTGGAAAGTTCTATTGATAAACAGCAGCATATATTAAAGAATCAAAATCTTTCTTTCTTTCATGCTCCGTATTTTCATAAACTGGTGGGAGAAGTAAAAACTCTTCGGGAAAAACTCGGAGTAAGAACAGTTTTTAATATTCTGGGACCCCTGCTTCATCCAAACCTCTCGCTGAAATACCAACTTGTAGGAATTTATCATAAACCTGTACAGAGTCTTTATGCCGAAACACTCCGGCATCTGGGACGGGAGCATGCACTTATCGTAAGAGGAAATGATGGTCTTGATGAGATATCCATTACTGCGGACACTGAGATCATTGAGGTAAAACAAAATGAAATAAAGAAATTTTCCGTTTCTCCGGAAGAATATGGTTTTAAAAGAGCCCCGCACAATGAAATCACTGGCGGAAATCCCGGAGAAAATGCCGAAATCCTTATTAACATACTAAACGGCAGGGAAAAAGGAGCTAAAAGAGACATTGTCGTATTGAATTCAATGTTTGCCCTTTACACATCAGATTTTTCCGATTCTCCGGAAAAAGCAAAAACAATAATAGAAAATGCTTTGGACAGCGGTCATATATATGATTATTTCAGAAATTACATTGATTTTTTAAAGGAGGTAAGCTAATGTCAAATATACTGCATAAAATCAAGCTGGAAAGGGAAAAACAGCTTTCAGAGGAAAAAAAAATACTTTCAAAGCCGTCGCTTATAAAAGCTTTGAAGAAAGACGGCATTCAGATAATAGGTGAGATAAAAAGAGCTTCTCCGTCCAAAGGGACTATTGCAAAAGATACCTTTGACATAGAAAAACAGCTCGATTATTATGTAAAAAACAATATCGCAGCTTTTTCAATCCTGACAGAAAATCATTTTTTTAAAGGACAAAATGAAGACCTCACTTTTGCGGGAAAGCTTCATCCTGAAATACCTGTATTAAGAAAGGATTTTATTTTCGATCCGTTTCAGGTGGCACAGGCAAAATTTATAGGAGCAAGCGCAGTACTGCTAATAGTAAAAATGCTTTCAGATATTGAACTTATTAATCTTCATAAACTGGCTCTTGATCTGGAGCTGGAAGTGCTTGTGGAAATTCATAATGAAGAAGATCTGGAAAGAGCTTTAAGAATCCCGGAAATTAAGCTTTTGGGAATTAACAACAGAAATCTTGATACCTTTGAAACTTCGCTTTCTGTAACAGAAAATCTTTTTCCAAAAATTCCTGCCGGAAAAGATATTACTATTATAAGTGAAAGCGGGGTTCATACACAGGAAGATTTAAAATTTTTAGAATCTATAGGTGTTGACGGAGTCCTTATAGGGGAATCGCTTATGAAAACCAGTCTTTTGAATCCAAAATAAAATACTTCTTTATCGGATGGGAGAAATTATGAGTAAACTAAAAATATGCGGAATCAGGTCTATGGAAGAAATACTTGAACTTGCAGAACTTGATATCGATTATTTCGGATGTATTTTTGCCAAAAGTCCCAGACAGGTTTCTGCGGATCTTGCAAAAAAAATAACAGAAACAGCACATCAATATAATAAAAAAACAGTCGGTGTCTTTGTTAACTCATCAGTAGATGAGATAAGAGAAATAAGAAATGCTGCAAAGCTTGATATTATCCAGCTTCATGGTGATGAAAGTCCGAATTTCTGTAAAAAGCTCGGCGGAACAATCTGGAAAGTATTCAGGGTTTTTGACAAAATACCTGATATCTTACCTTATAAAGAGTATATTGAATATCCTCTTTTTGATACCAAAGGTAAGGAGCACGGCGGAAACGGAATTGTTTTTGACTGGAGCATACTGGAAAATCTGAATTATCCTTATATTCTCGCAGGAGGACTGTCAGAAAAAAATATAAAGGATGCGCTGAAATATAACCCGGCAGTTCTTGATGTCAACAGCAGGGTTGAAATAAATAACAGAAAAGATAAAAAACTTATACTCGACATAATTAATATTGTTAAATAAGAAAGGAATAAAATATGAATAAAAAATCTTATTATGGAAATTTCGGGGGACAGTTTGTTCCTGAAACTATTATGAATGCACTGATTGATCTTGAAAATGAATATGAAAAAACCATTGATGATAAAAAATTCAGAGACGAATTTCAAAGTCTGCTGAAAGACTTCGTAGGAAGAGAAACTCCTTTATACCACGCAAAAAATCTGAGTGAATTTTACGGGCATAATATATTTTTAAAAAGAGAAGATCTGAACCACACAGGAGCTCATAAAATAAATAATGCACTTGGTCAGGCTCTTCTTGCCAAAAGAATGGGTAAAAAGAAAGTAATTGCTGAAACAGGTGCAGGACAGCACGGTGTTGCCGCAGCTACTGCCGCTGCTCTTCTGGGTATGGAATGTGATGTATATATGGGAGCTGTAGATATCGAAAGACAAAGGCTGAATGTTTTTCGTATGGAACTCCTCGGAGCCAGAGTCATTTCAGTGGAGGAAGGGCTGAAAACCCTGAAAGAGGCTACTACCGCTGCTATTCAGGCATGGGTCAATGAAGTAGAGGATGTATTTTATATTATTGGTTCCGTAGTAGGACCATATCCATATCCAAAAATGGTAAAAGATTTTCAGTCTGTCATCGGTGATGAGACAAAAAAACAAATGGAGAAATATGGAAATACTGACTGTATTATTGCCTGTGTGGGCGGCGGCAGTAATGCCATGGGTATTTTTTCCGCTTTTCTTGATAATGAAGATACGGCATTGTACGGTATTGAAGCCGGAGGAAAAGGAATTGACACAGAAGAGCATGCAGCTACCCTTAGTATGGGAAGTCCGGGAATACTCCACGGTATGAAAACTTATGTTCTTCAGGATAAATACGGGCGGATAAATCCTGTTCACTCTATATCAGCAGGGCTTGATTATCCCGGAGTCGGTCCCGAACACTCTTATCTTTTTGATACTAAAAGAGTAACATATGCGGCGGTTACTGATGATGAAGCTATAGAAGCACTTCTGCTGCTCACACAAAAAGAAGGAATAATTCCCGCTATAGAAAGTGCACATGCAGTGGCCTATCTAAAAAAACTATGCCCTGTATTAAAAGAAAAGAAAAACATTGTTGTAAATATTTCAGGACGCGGAGATAAAGATATGCATACAGTATTTTCAATATTAAAAGGAGGAGAAATCCATGAATAAGCTGCAAAATATTTTTAAAGACAAGAAAAATGTAAATATCGGATATATAGTAGGCGGTTTTCCAAATATTGATTATACCAGAAAGTTTCTTCTGAATCTGAAAAAATCACCTATAGATATTCTGGAAATAGGTATTCCCTATTCCGATCCCATAGCTGACGGAAAAATAATTTCAGAAGCTTCCTTTAAAGCTTCACAGAATAATATTACTCCTGACACAGTTTTTGACCTTTTAATTTCTGAAAAGGAAAATATACATACTCCCCTTGTGTTTTTAATTTATTATAATCTTATTTTTGCTTACGGAATTGATCATTTTATAAAAAAATCCGTAGAAGCAGGCATAACAGGACTTGTAATTCCTGATCTGCCGTATGAAGAGGCACAGGAGCTTATTGAGAAGCTTAATAAAAATAATATTGCCTTTATTCCTCTTATAAGCGTTACTTCACAAAACCGGATTCCAAAACTGGTTTCACAGGGAAGCGGTTTTATATATGCTATTGCATCACTTGGCGTTACTGGAACAAAACAGGTTTCTCCGGACAGACTTACTGAATTTATACACGAGATAAAAAAGTATACTGATCTTCCTGTTGCTATAGGCTTTGGAATAAAAAACAGGGAAGATATAATAAAGCTGCGTAACTCGGCAGACGGTCTGATAGTGGGAACCTCTATAGTCCGGCTGACAGAAAGCTATACTCCTGATGAGGTAGTTCCCAAGCTGGAGGAGTTATTCGTTGTATAGATTTTCTGGCTAAAATTCAGACAGCTTGTTGTATTTAGCCATTTAAAAATGAAATAAATAATTTTATGCAAAGACCGGATTAACATCCTTATTTAATCCGGTCTTTTTATTATTATTTATCAGATTTCTGTTCTTTCGCTTAACATTTTATATATAAAGTCTATCCTTACAGCAATATCCTCCACACTGTGATTTTCATCGCCTGTCATGAGTCCTATCATTATATTCATTATACCGCCCTGTAAAAATTTCAGTATAAAATCATCATGATCATTATCTTTAAAAACCACTTTCAGGAATTTTTTCATGTACTCATCTGTAGAAATAGATATCAGATATATCAGCTTATCACGAAAAAACAGTTTATTCTCTTCCAGATTCTCCATAAAATGCAGAAACAGCATTTCAATCAGCTCCCTGTAGCTGATACTTTCCATCATAGTTATTTTCCCTATAATTTTTTCAAAGTTATTGTTGAAATAATATAGAACAATATCCTCTTTGCTTTCAAAATTTCTGTAATAACTAAGCCTTGATACTCCTGCTTTTTTACATATTTCTGTTATTTTTATCTCATGAAAAGATTTCTTTCTCATTAAATATACCAATGACTGCACTATCAAGCCTTTACTCTGTATTTTCTGTTCCACTTTGCTTCCCATTCCTGCCTCCCTGATTATAAATTTATAAAATAATTTTCTCGTAAAAGTAACAAAACAACTGGTTTTGTATCTTTAAAAAAAGAATTTAGTGTGTTATATTATTTTATGTAACAATTGTATCATATGAGTTTTTTTTCTGGAAGAGAAAAAAACAAAAAGAATTTAAGGAGAGAACATAATGAAAATACTTGGAATTTCAGCAGGCACAAGAAACGGAAATAATGATTCGATGTGTAAGGAAGCACTGATGGGAGCAAAACTGGCAGGAGCCGAAGTAGAATTTATAAGACTGCTTGATCTTGATATTAAGCATTGTACAGGCTGTACTGTCTGTGTAAGAACTCTGATGTCAGGACAGGGCGGAATATGTACGCTAAAAGATGATTTTGAATGGATAAAAGATAAAATTCTGGATGCTGACGGATTGATTTTTTCTGTTCCTATTTTTGAAAAAGGAGCACTTGGATTGTTCAGAACCCTTCTTGACCGTTTCGGACCGAGAATGGACAGAGCAAACAATGTTATCGGTACAGAAATAGCAAGAGAAAACGGCGGCAAGGAACCGGATCAGAGAATCTTGAAAAATAAGGTTGTTTCATACATGAGCTTAGGCGGCTCTGAGTGGACAACAAGAGTTCAGTGTGATATGGAGCTGTTTTCACTGGTTCCTATGTGGAAAACAATAAACAATGAAGTTTTTGACTGGTCTTCAAATATTATTTTAGACGATAAAAGAGTAAAAAAAGTAAATGAAATCGGACAAAATCTTGCAAAAGCCGCTTTTGACATAGAAAAAGCAGAATATCTCGGAGATTCGGGAATATGCCCTCACTGTCACAGCAGAAACTTTTATTTAAATAATAATTCCAACGAAGCTATATGCTGCTTATGCGGAATAACAGGAGAAATTAAGACAACAGACGGAAAAATCAGCTTTCACTTTCCGGAAGAACAAATTTCACATGCACATAATACAATGCCCGGAAAAATTATTCATGTCAATGATATTAAACAAACAGTGGAGACATTAAAAGAAGTGAAAAGTTCTGATTTATACGCTGACAGAATGAAAAAATACAAAGAATTTATTCAGCCGGTTATGCCCGAAAATTAATTTGCAACCACAATAACCAAAAAATATATAAAAATGCAGTAAATAATATTACTGCATCTTTTTTTATTCAGTCAGTCCGGAGTCAAATATTTCTTCTCTCTTATTAATAAAAAAACAGTTCTCTTATATTCAAAATCCTATAATAAGAACTGTTTATCGTTTTATTTATTCGCATTCCTAATTTATTGCTGCCCCGTCCTTAAATGTAATAGTTTCCAGCTCAGTTCCGTCCTCGTCAAATGTCGTGATAGTACCGTTATTTACATTACTTCCCTCAAATACGCCTATAGTGGCAATATTCCCGTTCCCGTAATAAATAACAAGACCGTTCAGCGTGTCATCTCCGGAAGGTTCAAATTCTTTAATATGACCTTCTGTTGTCTCAAAAATATATGCCGGTTCTTTGGTATCTGCAAAATAGTCCACCACTATATACAGATTTCTTCCCTGCGAATAAACTTTACGCTCATATTCGGCATCTGCCTTGCTGACAGAATTCCCTTCCGGATCAAAGTAAATCACGGTTTTCCCTTTAGAATACTGCAGGCTGTCATATTTTGCTATTCCTGATTTTTGTGCAGAAAAAACTGATAATGCTAAAAGTAAAAATAATATCAGACTTAATTTTTTCATACTGTCCTCCTGTTTAATTTCTTTATATTATATCATTAATTAATCGTTTTAGATATAAGATTTTTAAAAACTTTTTCTTTTGTAACTATGCTCAAAAAATGTTATAATTAGGGATATTTTATCATATACGGTATCTTTATTACTGACAATTTTACAGCTGATAAAAACAGAATCACTGTTCTGTAAAAAATATAAAATTTCAGCAATAAATCTACCTGTTAAGAAGGAGTTTCAAAATGTCATATAAAAAAATCGACAGTCATATTATTTCTGAATTTTTGTCTTTTCTTGATGAAAAGCAGGTTATTGCTTCAGAAAACGAAAAGCTGGCATACGCACAGGATAAAACAGAAGATTTTGTATATATGCCGGAATTAGTTTTGGTTCCCGGCAATACAGAGGATATCTCAAAAATATTAAAAATATGTAATAAACACATAATTCCTGTTACGGTGAGAAGTACCGGTACAGGACTCAGCGGCGGAGCACTTCCGGTAAAAGGCGGAATTGTGATTTCCATGGAAAAATTCAACAAAATACTCAATATTGATACTGATAATTTCCAGATAACTACAGAGCCGTTTGTCATAAATTATATTTTACAGCAGGCAGTAAAAGAAAAAGGTCTTTTTTATCCTCCTGATCCTGCTAATTACAAAGACTGCTCTATCGGAGGAAATATATCTGAAAATTCAGGCGGACCCAAAGCTGTCAAATACGGCACTACGAAAGATTACGTTCTAAGTCTTGAAGTAGTACTTGCCAACGGAGATATTATACACACAGGAAGAAATCTTATAAAAGATGTCGCAGGCTATAATCTGACACAGCTCTTTGTGGGAAGCGAGGGCACTCTCGGGATTATTACTAAAGCTACATTAAAGCTCCTTCCTGTTGTAAAAGAAAATGTACTTATGCTTATGTCATTTACTTCTGTGGAAGACGCAGGAAAAGCTGTAAATACTATTTTGAATACGGGAATTATTCCAAGCTCTCTTGAATTTATGGAAAGAAATGCCCTTATTATATCCAAAGAACATATAAATGCTGAATTTCCTCCTGTAAGTGAAAAAACTCAGGCACATCTTATAGTAGAGCTTGACGGCAATGATTATGAAAAACTTCTTGAAGAAAGAGAACTTCTGAAAAAAGCAGTAGAAAATGCTGACAACCCTGAATTTATCCTCTTTGCCAATTCAGAGGAGGAAAAAGAACAGATATGGACACTGCGTAGAAATACGGGAACTGCCGTAGGAGATAAGGATGTTTATAAGGAACAGGATATTTCCATACCGCGTGCCAATATCCCGAAAGCAGTAAATTATATCAATAACTGGTGTCAGAAATACGGCTATACAGCTGCATGCTACGGACATGCAGGAGACGGGAATATCCATGCAAATATTTTGCGTTCGGGAGTTTCTGACGATATCTGGAATAATAAGCTGAAACTGCACCTAAAAGAGCTTTTTGATTATATATGCAATGCCCTGAACGGCTCAGTTACCGGAGAACACGGAATAGGCTTTGTTCAGAGAGAATATCTTCCGGTTATGATAGACCAGACTACACTTAATATAATGAAAAGCATAAAGAATCTTCTTGATCCGAATAATATTATTAATCCGGGTAAGATTTTTCTGGATTAGACGCAGTCTGGGGTACACGAAAATTAAATAAGAAAAATATTTTGATACTGTCAAAAAATAAAAAAGTTATGTCTTCATTAAGTTCACATAACTTTTTATTATATTATTCTGATTTTTAATTACAGCTTTTTTTCTGCATCTTCAAGAGAGCTGTATCCGTACATTTTTACCATATTCTCAAGATTATCACGGACCAGATTCCGTCCGGCACGGACACAGTCAAGAATATATGAATAATAAAGCTCCAGAGTCTCCACCGAATATGTAAGAAGCTCCCCCCTGTAATATGTTTCCACTGAAGTCACTTCCTCTGTATCGTCGTTTTTTTCCAAAGGTCTTCCTGCATTGGAAAGCTTAGGATATTTTTTATTTACCTCTTTCCTCCACGGAAGATATTCCTTTAGAATATTTTCAGTTATTTCCTGTTTTATATCACTTATTTTGGGAAGCTTGTCTTTAATTTTCCCATATTCTTCCGGCATTGTGTATTCCATCATTCTGGCATATTTTTCAGTAAGAAGATTATATCCTGCTGCCTCTGCTCTGATCAGATCTGTAAGATAACTGTTTAAAACAGGAGTATTGCAAGTTTCCCACTGGCTTTTCCTCATTATTTCAAATGTCTCCCGATCATTCTGACACGAGGCCTGTCCACCGATATTCTGTGTATTATGAAACATTTTCCATTCTCTCTGTGTTATTTCCTCTGCCAGCTCCTGTATACTTTTTTCAGTCATAAATTTTCTCCTTTCCGGTTACATAACCTGTTTTTAGCTGTACTAATCTATCCACGGATTAGAATTTCTCAAACTCTCATCTGATATTTTTCTCTGAATATCCGGTCCGTGATCAAGTAAAAAATCACTTTTATTTTCAGAAATCCCCTGTATTTTCAGCTCATTAATTATCAGTCCGCAAATTTTTTCTGCTGTTTCAGGCTTTTCGGAATTTTGTATACTTATAAGATTATTAAGCAAATTATGCACTTCTTTGCCAAGTATAGGCAAAAACTGCATATCCTTATGCATCCATTTATAAAAAGGCATATATTTTTTATTCAGAAGATAAATCATGTATATACTTTCATTGATAAACTCAGCTTCTGCAATTCTTGCAGCAACAAATTCCCCTCTTTTCAGACATCTTCCAAGGTTATATTGTCCCGATTGGGCTATTTTCATACATCTGGAAGCTATTTTATCAAGCCTTATATCCTCAGGATAATATTCCAGAAGGCGGTTTCTTATTTTCGTAAATTCGCCCAAGGGATCGCTGAATACACTGCCGTTTGTTACTATAGAAAGATTTGTTTCGGGAATCATTCTCCATTCATCCAGCGTTTCAGGCCCGTTTTCTTTTCCTGTAAATTTCCGGTAAAAGCTTTCTGTATTCAATACTCCCCGTCTGCCGCCTCCCCATTCGCTCATTTTCAACGCAGGAAACGACATAAAGCTCTTTGGCAGAGAATCCAGTATTTCCCTGAGCTTTCCGCCGTATATCCGGTAATCTTCCTTTGTCAGCCAAAAACAGCATGATGGTCCGAAATCATGGTCTCTTGATATTTCATCATCATAACCGTAACACTCAGAACCCTCGCCTACAAGTCCGACCGCTGTCCGTTCTGTAAGCTCTCCTGCTTCTTTCTCTATCACAGGCTTGCAGACTTTTTCATAATAAAGCCTTGACAGTTCCATTCCTTTCATGATTCTTCACCTGTTTTTGCCCTTACTGCTTTCAAATTCTCTTCAAGATTTTTATAATTAATGCTGTTTTTTCCAAATGTCTTTTCACAAATCCGAAGGCTTTCCTCAAATAAATCTCCGGCTTTTTTATATTCCTTCTCTTCATAGAAAAATATAGCAAGATTGTTTAAAGCCGCTGAATAAAGCGAATGCTCTTTTCCCAGTGTTCCGGCAAATATTTCCAAAGCTTCTTCCGTACATTTTTTAGCTTTTTCCCTTTTTCCAGTTAATTTATAAGGAAGTACAAGATTATTAAGAGTAGTTCCGTATTCAAGCCTGTAATCCGACAGCTTTCCCAGAATTTCCAGACTTTTTTCATGCAGCTCCAAAGCCTTTTCGTATTCCTTTATATCCTGATATAAAAGCCCCAGATTATTACATACACTTGCATATAGATATCCGTTTTCACCATTTGCTGAATATATTTTCATGCTCTTTTTATAAAGCTCCAGAGCTTTATCATACTCTCTCATAAATCTGTATAATTCTGCAAGATTTAAAATACAAGTGGCATATTCTCTATTATCTGTGCCGTATTTTTTTCTTATAAGCTTTTCTGACTCAAGCAAATAGCTCTCTGCCTCGCTATATTCGCCTACATATCTCAAAATTCCGCCTAAATCATTTAATATTGTTATTACTTCATTACTCTCAGTACCGTAATTCTGTCTCGCAGCAAAAAGCAGTTCCCTGTAAACGGGAATTTGCTCCAAAACTTTTCCCTGTTTTTTTAATTCCAAAATTTTTTCTGTCAGGCTTTCCAAAGACATCTCCATTCTTATTCCTTTCATTTATACATACACTAATAATCCCTGTTTCAAAAATATAGATTTATTATAAACAAATTTCCTGTATTAAATTTATTTGTCTTTTTTATAAAATACCAGTCCCGCTGCTATTAATACTCCCGATATAAACATATACCACGGATTGGCTATAGCTGCATATACTGCTATTGTAATCCCGCTTATTGTGGCAAGTACGGGAATAACCGGATAACACGGCACCTTGTAAGGTCTTTCTATATCAGGTGCTTTTTTTCTCAGTATTATAACACCCATAAACAGGAAAGAATAATATACCCAGAATACCGCTACAGGGATATCACCGAATACATTGGGATTTCTCGTGATGAATATAAGTGCCAGATAAATACATGCCAAAATATACATAAGTATAGAAGCATTTATAGGCTGATCATATTTTGTATTCACTTTTCCGATTATATTCTTACAGGGAAATTTATTTTCCAAAGCCAGACTGTAAGGAATTCTGGGGCTTGCTATTATAAAACCGTTTAATCCGCCGAATGCAGATATTACAATTCCGGCAAATATAAATTTTGCTCCTTTTTCCCCGAAAAGATAAAGAGCTATTCCGAATATTCCCTGCTCTATTATTTTATTTACGGGAAAAACGGCAAGCAACGCTGTATTAAACAGTAAATATACCAGAGTTATTATACTTAAGCCCCATATTATCGATCTTGGAAGATCTTTCTTCAGATTTTTCAGCTCTCCGGATATGGAACTTACATATATCCAGCCGTCAAATGCAAACATAACAGGCACCAAAGCTTTTCCAAACAAAAGAAAAAAAGATTTCCCGTGACCGCTCCCTGTCATTCCGTATGAATTCCACGTGACATGCAGCATATTCCCTTTTGAAAAACCATATATTATTATCAGAACAATAGGAATTAATTTTGCTGCTGTCGATACTATCTGTATTATTCCTCCGGCTTTTTTTGTAAACATATTTATAAAGCTTACTGCTGTGAGCGTTCCGAAGGAGATAAGAAGCATATAAGGCATATTTGCCTCTATTCCGAGAAAATTCAGCAAAAAAATAGAAAAATAGTATACTATAATTGCTTCTATTGCTGGCATATATAAAATGCAGAGACTCCATCCCACTATATAGGAAAAAAATCTTCCATATATTTCATCTGCATAAGCTACTATTCCCCCAGTTTTAGGTATTGCTGCACTCACTTCCGCAATTGTCAGCCCGGAAAAAATTGTTATTACCCCGCCGGCAGCCCAAGCAAGAAGTGCTATTTTCGGGTTACCCCCTGCTTCATTTAATATCACCTCTGCCTTAAAGAATATCCCTATTCCTATGACAATTCCCACTACCATTGATAATGCTACGAATAAACCGTATTTTTTATTTAAATGCGTTTCCATTTTTTGTAATTCCTATTCCACTAAAAGTTTTTTATATCATTAAATACTACAAAAACCATCAAACCTATAAGAAGACTAAAGCCTATTATATGAAATTTTTCTTCAAGCTTCTTATTTATCTTTATTCCTATCATTTCCAAAAATACAAAAATGATTCTGCCGCCGTCAAGTGCCGGAAACGGCAAAAGATTAAGCAGTCCTATATTAAGTGATATCAACACAAAGAAATTCAGCAGTATTATAAATCCGCCGCTGGAATAAGCCTCTCCCACTACTTTAGTAAGTCCTACCGGACCTGTAAGATTGTTTAATCCTACTTTACCTGTTACCAGCCCCGCCAGTCCTTTTATCATTTCTTCCATTATTTTGAAAAATGAAAGAAAAGACAGCTTTGCCCTGTCAAGAGGATTCATTTTCGGAGCATCTACTTCCACTCCCAGTATATAATTATTTCCCTCTCCTGATGTAAGCTTTGTTTTCAAATCTATCTCTTTATTGTCTCTTAAGACTTTTAAATCTATATCCTGTCCTTTATATCCGCTGACATTTAATTCTATAATATTTTTCGTAAGCTCCTGCCAGTTATTTATTTTATTTCCGTTAAAGGAAGTTATTATGTCTCCCTTTTGCAAAACACTGCTTGCTTCTGCAGATACCGCAACATTCTTTACTTTTGCCGGTATATCCTTAGTTGAGATTACACCTGTTATAGAAAATAAAATAAATAATGCGATTATCCCTGACAAAAAATTCATAAAGACTCCTGCACTTAGTACTATCAGTCTTTTTAAAGGATTTTGCGTATTAAACCCGTTTTCTACTTCATTTTCTGCTTCCACTTCCATTCCGTCTATGCTCACAAAACCGCCGAAAGGAATTGCCCTTATAGAGTAGACTGTTGTTTTTACTTTTTTTGATATAAGCTTCGGCCCCATACCTACTGCGAACTCCAGTACAGGCATATGAAACATCTTCGCTGTTATAAAATGTCCGAATTCGTGGATAAATACTATTATCCCTAATAAAAGCACTGTAATTATTATACTCATAATCTCTCCTTTATCTGAATGTTCTTATATTATATAACAGAATTGAAATTATTACTATTGACATTTTTTATTAGAAATTATATGATAGGATTATACTCTTCGGGGCAGGGTGCGATTCCCTACCGGCGGTAAAGTCCGCAAGCTTATTTTTTTTATAAGCACGAACCGGTTAGATTCCGGTACCGACAGTTATAGTCTGGATGAAAGAAGATTTTTATGCTGCTTTCTTTCATTGCTTGATGAAAGTTTTTTTATTTTGGGAGGACTTCATATTATGGATAAGAAATTCAGGTTTTTCAGCAATATCCTTATAATTATTGCAGCAGCTATGTGGGGAATAGACGGTGTGCTTCTTACTCCGTCATATTTTTCGGTATTTCATTTTTATAATGTGGAATTTATTGTGTTTGTGGCACATTTTATTCCATTTATATTTTTGAGTATTTTTATGTTTAAAAAGTATAAATATTTAAAAGTGTTTACTCTGAGTGATATAACATACTTTTTCCTGATTGCCCTGTTCGGGGGTGTCATAGGTACACTTTCTATGGTAAAAGCACTGCAGCTCAGTGAATTCAGCCAATACAGCGTTGTTATACTGCTTCAGAAATTGCAGCCTGTTTTTGCTATTTTACTTGCAGCAATACTGCTAAAGGAAAAACCCGGCAAAAAGTTTTACCTTCTGGCGTTAGTTGCCGTATGTTCCAGCTATATACTTGCTTTTGGCTTCAAAAGTCCTATGCTTCTCGAAAAAAATAATGTGCAGGCATCTTTATACTCTGTTCTTGCTGCTTTTTCTTTTGGAAGCGGTACGGTATTCGGAAGAAAGGTTTTAAATAAATATGATTTTTCCACAAGTACTTTTTACAGATTTACATTTACAGCTCTTATTATGTTTGTAATACTTCTGTTCAAAAAAGAACTCGGGACTGTATATGCATTTACAGCCAATAAGGACATGGTTTTTCTTGCATTATTTATTGCCTTTTTCGGACTTTTGGCTGTATTTATATATTATTTGGGATTAAAAGGAACCTCTGCATCTGTAGCCACTCTTTGTGAACTGGCTTTTCCGCTGACTTCAGTGGTTTTAGAAGGAATCCTCAGACATAGGGTTCTCAGCTTTATTCAGATTATCGCTGCTTTAGTTTTGATTTCTTCAATTTTATATCTGAATTTTTCAAATATTAATTCTGAAGAAAAATTTGAAAAAAGCTGATCTGATTCCAATACAAAAACTAAAATTAAAAAACGGAGTTTGTCCCTCATTAAGGATTTACTCCGTTTTATTATATCAGTCCTAATTTTACCATTGCTTTATATACTCCGTCGTCATCAATGGAGTCTGTTACCATATCGGCACACTCTTTCAGATTATCACTCCCGTTTCCCATGGCAATACCTATCTTTGAAGCTTTCAAAAGCTCTATGTCATTATCACCGTCACCAATAGAAACTACTTCTGAAAAATCTATACCGAGATTTTCCAGTAAAATTTTTACCCCAGTCTGCTTTGATACTGATTTTGAAATAATATCCACACCTGCTTCATTCCATCTGAGAATACGCATATTATTTTGCTCCGCTGTTTCGATAAGAATATTATCATATCTGCTCCCTGCGAAAATCCACAGACAATTTCCCGGAATATATCTTTTTTCAAGCTTTTGAGGCATATACTCTATATCCACGACATCCAGATCATTCATTTTTTCAGGATGTAAATTCAGATATGTTCCATCATTATTTATGATTCCATAAGAAAAATCATTTTTCTCTGCCAGTTCAAACATAACTCTGGCTTTGTCTTCATCTATTATCTGATCATGTATTATTTTGTTTTCAAGCCATACAGTATGACCATTTAAAAATACTGCATTATTTATGGAAAGCTTATCAAGATATTCATTAATTGTATACTTCGGTCTTCCTGTGGCTATGATAGGTATTATGCCGGATTTTTTCAGTAATTTTATTGCTTTTTCCGTATTTTCCCTCATTGTATGATCTTTTTTTGATACAAGTGTATCGTCAAAATCAAAAAATACCGCTTTTATCATTTCAAATCCTCCATTGCAATTAAACACAAAAAGGTTCAATTATATTAATTTTTAATAAAAATTGAACTATAGTTTCTGTATTAATTTGTATAAAATCCATAAAATACTTTGATTTTAAAAGTCCTTTTCTTCAAACATGGCGTCATCCATATCTTCATATCCAATGCCGCTTGGTATAATCGTAAATACTTTATCAGTGATCTTAGAAAGCTGTGCATCCATGGCATAAGCCGTTCCGCTCACGAAATCTATTACTCTCTGTCCTATTTCAAAACCTAAAAATTCCAAACTAAAAGTAACTACCTTTTTCTCTTTTATAGAATCCGCAATTAATCTCGAATCCTCAAAAGTTTTCGGCCTTATTATTGATACTGAACTCACTCTCATCTTACCACCTTCTTCTCGTCTTGCACCGCCAAAAATATTTACGATCTTTCTGTTTTCATCGTTTATATTAGTTTCTATAGGCTGAGATTTTATCTGCACGTGTTTTTTAGGCTCATAATACTCCTCCTCAAACTCGTCTTTTTCATCATAATTCATGCCTATCATTTCCAGAATTTTTTTAAACACCTTTTTCCCTCCTATTCAAACAGCTTGCTGCCGATCCTCACTATTGTAGCACCTTCCATCAAGGCTTCCTTATAGTCATTTGACATTCCCATTGATAATTCATCTAAATTCAGATTATATTTTTTATTTATATCATTCTTAACTTCAAATGTTTCTCTGAAATACTTCCTTAGTTCACTTTCATCATCTGTTAAAGGGGCCATTGTCATCAAACCTCTTATATTTATATTATCAGCTCTTACTTTAAATACGTCTGATAACTCTGATACGTGAAAACCTGTTTTTGTTTCCTCATGACTGACATTAACCTGTATCAGTACATCTACTTTTCTCCCGATTTCACAGGCTTTTTCATTTACTTCCTCAAGTAAAGAAATTGTATCTATTGAATGTATTAAATTAACACGCTTAATTATATACTTTATTTTATTTTTTTGCAAGCGTCCAATAAAATCCCATCTTAATTCAGGATTATCAATAGTTTTAATCTTGTCTCTAAATAACTGTGCCTTATTTTCACCAAAATAATTAAACCCCATATTAACTATTTTCTGGTGTTCTTCAATGTCAAAATATTTTGTTACAAATAAAATTTTTACTTTTTCAGGATAAGGTGAATATTTTTTTATATCATTTTCTATTTTACTGTAATTTTCTATGATTTTATCTTTATTAAGCTCCATGCTGTCTCCTTATATAAATTCCACGAACACTTCATTGGCAAGCATTACACCTTTTTTAGTAAGTATTATTCTGTTATTTTCTTTTTTGAGAAGTCCGTTCCCGAATAATTTTTCTACTCTGCTGTCATTAAAATACGGTATTCCTGTATCCAAAAGTCTAAGTCCCAATATTATTTTCATTTTTTCTTTTTCAGCTCTGTCTACATTCTCAAGGCTGCTGATATCTATGGGCAATTCTTTATTGTCTATCATTTTATAATACTTATACAGATTTTTCAGATTTTTATATCTCTGGTCATTGTAATAGCTGGAAGAATTTACTCCCAATCCTATGAATTCCTTATTTTCCCAGTATTTCGTATTATGTCTTGCTTTTTTTCCCGGCTTTGCAAAATTGGATATTTCATAATGAATATAACCGTCTTTTGTCAATTCTTCTATTATTGTCTCGTACATACGTGCTTCGAGATCAATATCAGCTTCCTCTATCAGTCCATTTTCCCTTTGTTTCCAGAATAACGTTCCTTCCTCCCATATAAGAGAATAAACTGATATATGATCTGGACTTATTTCTTTTATTATTTTGATATCATTATAAACATCCTCAAGAGTCTGCCCGGGTATGCCAAACATCAAATCCACAGTTATATTTTCAAAGCCTGCTTCCCTTGCTTTTCTGTATGTCTCCAATGCCTGTGTACCATTATGGTTTCGCCCTGCCGTTTTCAGCACATGATCCTGAAAGCTCTGAATCCCTATGCTGAGTCTGTTTACTCCCGCTTTTCTATAATTACGAAAATCTTCGGTACTATAATTAAGGGGATTTATTTCTGCTGTTACTTCTGCATTTTCTTTCACTTTCAATGCCGAGAGTATTTTGGCGAAATTGTCAGCCCCTATTAATCCAGGAGTTCCCCCTCCAAAATAGACTGTATCATAGTAGTACACCGGATACAGTCTGCTTTCCTTTATTATATAATCTGTATATCTGTCTATTTCATGCCCCATATTTATAAATGTCCAAAAGTCGCAATAAAAACATTTTTTATCACAAAACGGGATATGAATATATAATGCGTCCATAGAATTACCTATATTTCCAAAGTTTTTGTAAATTCTTTCATTGTTTTATCCAGTTTTTCCTGTACTGCTTTTTCTGATTTTTCATTTACGCTGAAATAAAACTTGATTTTCGGCTCAGTTCCTGAAGGTCTTGCAGTTATATATGTATCATCTTCAAGAATAAACTGTATTACATTCTCCACAGGAAGATTGATATCTTTTTCCTCATTTGTTTCATAGTTGTATTCTTTTTTTAGTTTAAAATCTTTTTTTATTTTTATCTTTTTACCCAGAAGCTTATCCTTTACATTTTCACGAAGATCTGTCATTAAAGCTCCCATTTTTTCTATTCCGTCTTTTCCTGCAAGAGTTACTGATTCTATTCCTTCCAGATAAAATCCGTGTTTTTCATAGAATTTTTCCAGCTCTTCCGGAATACTTGTTCCTTCCGAATCATAGAAAGCTGCCATTTCTGCTATAATAAGACTTGTTACTATGGCATCCTTATCTCTTGCATGTGTACCTACTAAATATCCGTAGCTTTCCTCAAAACCAAACAGATATGTTCCTTCTATTTCTTTTGCTTCAAACTGTCTTATTTTCTCTCCTATATATTTGAAACCTGTAAGTGTTTTTATAACTCCCACATTTTCAGAAGCTCCTATTTTATCTATCATAGGTGTAGAAACCACAGTTGTTATTACCTTTGCATCTGCCGGAATATTCTTTTTATTATTCAGCAGATACTGTAAGATCAAAAGTCCCATCTGATTCCCGTTTGGATAATACCATTCTCCGGCTTTTGTTTTTACAGCTATTCCTATTCTGTCCGCATCAGGATCATTAGCCATTACGAGAGTCGATCCTATACTGTCCGCAAGCTTTATCCCCAATTCAAAAACAGGTTTTTCTTCGGGATTTGCATATTTTACTGTAGGAAAAGTCCCGTCCGGTTCTATCTGTTCTTTCACTGCCGTTACATCAAAATCAAGCTCCCCAAGTACTCTCATTACAGGTCTTCCGCCTGTACCGTGAAGAGGAGTGTAAACTATCTTAAATTTCTCTTTTCCTTTTATCTCTTTATTTATTACCTGTGTTTTTATTGCTTCTATGTATAAATCGTCTATTTTTTCATCTAAAACTATAATAAGCCCTTTTTCTTTAGCTTCTTCTTCTGACATCAGCTTAATTTCATCAAATCCGTTAATTTTATTTACTTCATTAACTATTCCGGAAGCATGAGGCTCTACCACCTGTGCGCCATCTTCCCAATAAGCCTTATATCCGTTATATTCCACAGGATTGTGACTTGCAGTAACCACTACACCAGCCATGCATCCCATTTCTCTTACGCCGAACGAAAGCTCGGGTGTCGATCTCAGGCTTTTATAAACATAAGCTTTTATTCCGTTTCCTGCCATGACTCTTGCTGTATTCATAGCATATTCCACAGAACCTATTCTACAGTCATGCGCTATTATTATTCCTTTTTTTACAGCATCTTCCTTATTTACAGACAACATATAATTAGCCAGTCCCTGAGTGGCTTTTCTAATAACATATTTATTTATTCTGTTAGTTCCTACACCTCTGATACCTCTAATACCTCCTGTACCAAAAGTAAGGTCCTTATAAAATCTTTCTTCCACTTCTTTAGTATCACTTTTTATATTCTCCAATTCTTTTTTGTCTTCCTCGTCAATAAAGTCTGAATGAAGCCACTCGTTGTATCTTTGAATATAATTTTCCATTTTATCCTCCTGATTTTTTAGTTCTCTTTCTTTTTAATTCTACCATATTTTTTCCAATCTACAAAGATTTTTATAGTAAGAAAATAAAATGGAACGCGATTCTGCTTTGGCTGTTTATTATTTCCATAGTTTTTCCCCTTATTATCAGTTATTTTAATGTAGTTTTCCTATAGAAAACTCTTTAATTCCCTTTTTTTATCCCTAAAAATAAAAACAGACTTTTCGTCATCACACGAAAAATCTGTTTTGGTTTAGAAATCGAAATATTCTGCGGGCTCTATACTTATTATTTTAATTCCGGCCAGTATTCTTTATTAGCCTCGATCAAATCATCAAGTATCAGTTTTGCTACTCTTGCACTAGGCACAGTTTTTGACAATGTAATTGCCTGCCACAGTTTTTCATAAGAATTTTCTGCCCATGCTTCTACTACGAGTTTTTCTACCGAAACCTGCTGCTCCATCATTCCTTTCTGGAATTGTGGTATACTTCCTACCACAAGCGGTTCAGGTCCCTGCGAACCTACTATACATGGTATTTCCACCATTGCCGTAGGGTCAAAATTTATTATTGCCCCGTTATTCGGAACAATAAGAAGCATTCTTTCCTTTGTATTATAAGAAATTGCTCTTGCCAGATCCACTATATATGAAGCATGCTCATCTATTTCAAATTCTGTATTTTTTGCAGTACCGCTCTCTTTTATTTTTTTACACTCACCAAAAATAAATTTTTCTCTGCCGTCCATTACCTCATTTGCTCTTGTATAATCAGGATTTGAGTGCTCTACTACTTCATCAGAAAACAGGTAATATTTCAGATATGTATTAGGCAGTGTTTTCTGATCCAGCATATATACGTCCTTAGCCTTGGCAAATGTATCATTCCAGCTTGCCTCCACATGCTGTCCTTCTACTTTTGCATCAGGTACATAACCGTGTTTTTTTACATGCTCTTTTAATTTCGGCATAAGATCATTTCCTTCTTTATCTCTTATATCTGTCCACCATCCGAAGTGATTCAGCCCGAAGTATTTTATTTCCATATCTTTTCTTGATTCAAGTCCCAGTATCTGTGCCATTCTTACTTCTATTCCTATAGGCATATCACATATATTCAGTATTTTTGAATCAGGTCTCAGCTTTCTTGTAGCCTCTGCAACGATTGCCGCAGGATTGGAATAATTCAGCATCCATGCATCAGGCGAATATTTTTCCATATAATCCACCAGTTCTATAACAGGACCTATTGATCTCATACCATATGCCACACCTCCGGGACCGCATGTTTCCTGACCTACTACCCCGTGTTTAAGAGGAATTTTCTCATCCTTTTCTCTCATTGCATATTTCCCTACCCTTATATGCGCCATGACAAAGTCTATATCGGTAAATGCTGTCTTAGGGTCTGTAGTCGCCAGAAATTCTATTTCGGGAGCTTTCTCCTTTAAAATTATTTCACATGCATCAGCTACTATGTCTTGTCTTTCCTTATCATTATCATAAAAGATAATTTTTCTTATAGGAAATTTTTCAAGATTATCCAGAAGCATAAGTATAATTCCTGGTGTAAATGTACTTCCCCCGCCTGCTACTACAATTGAAAACTTTTTCATAATTTATTCCTCCTAAAAATTTTTTATATATTATTTTTTACTTGAAACTCCTTGCAATATATTCATTTTTTAATGGCTTATTCTTTTATCAGCTCTTCAAAACGTTCTCTTACCTGCGGCACTGATAATCCGACCACTATCTGAAAAGCCTTTCCGTTTCTTACCACACCGTGAGCCCCGCCTTCCCTGAAAGCAGCATCCGGCTTTACCACAGTTTCGTCATTTACGCTTATTCTCAGCCTTGTAGCACAATTATTTACTTCCTGAATATTCTCTTTTCCGCCGAGAGCATCAAGAAATATCATTGCCTGATCCATAAATGCATCTTTGGTGTTAAGGTCACCTTTTTTGGCTTTATAGTCTGCCTTTGAGTATAGTTTTACTTCCGCATTCTCCTCTTCTTCACGTCCCGGTGTAGCGATATTAAATTTTAGTATGAGAAACCGGAATACAAAAAAGTAAATTACAGTAAAGATCAGCCCGATAATTATTTGTGCAAATACAGTTCCTGAATGATTCTTAAACAGCGGTATCCAGTTCTGCGTCATTATTTCTATGAGTCCGCCTCCCATATTTCCCACTACCCCAAAGGCATACATTATAGTTGCCATTGTAGCTGCAAGCACAGCATGCACTGCAAATAATGCCGGTGCTATAAATATAAATGTAAATTCAAGAGGTTCTGTAATACCTGCTACTATTGCAGTTAAGGTTGCCGACACCAGAAGACCGAGAACCATTTTTTTCTTTTCAGGTTTGGCTGTTACATATATTGCAGCCGCTATCCCCGGAACACCAAATATTTTAGAATTTCCATGAAGAGCAAATCCGCCTTGCGGAAACAGATTTTTTAACGGCTCTGTCGATGCAGCAAATTCCGGAAGATGTTCAGCCCAGTATTTTGCTATACCGCCCTCCACCACTGCAGGACCAAATATAAACGGACCGTATATAAAGTGATGAAGACCTGTAGGAATAAGAATTCTTTCCAAAAATGTATAAAGCCATACGCCCAGCAGCTGCGAAGATACTAAAAATCCCTGCATCGAAGCTATCAGATTCTGAATTACCGGCCATACAAACGCCGTAACCAAGGCACACGGTATCATGGCAAAAAATGCTATTATTACCACAAATGACGAGCCCTGAAATATCCCGAGAAAATCAGGAAGCTTAGTGTCAAAATATCTGTTGTGTATGCCTATTATAATAGCTGATATTGCTATAGCACCTACTATACTTGTATCAAGTGTTTTTATCCCGGCTATATCAGTAAGACCGCTAATACCCCCTATTTCCTGAGTCATGTCTACGCCAAACCGTCCGCCCCATATAGTAAGTATTGCATTTAGAAAATAATTAAATGTAAGATATGATACTAATGTTTCCAAACATGCTCTTGCATGTGCCTTTTTTGCCAATCCTATCGGCAGCCCTACTGCAAATAACAGCGGCATCTGCCTGAAGACTGTCCATCCTCCTTCTTCCACCACCTGAAATATTTTGTACCACATATGGTCGGGAGTTGCCAGATTTCCAAATATATCCGGATTTTTGAATAATATTGTAAGTCCTACAACCATACCGGCAAACGCAAACAGCATTACCGGCGTAAACATTGCTCCTCCAAATCTCTGTACTTGTTTTAACATTCTACCACCTCTAAAAAAATTTATTATATTATTTTAAAATTAACAAATATATATTTTTATAGTTAATTATTAAATTTTACCGAGTTGACTTTTTCCAATTTTAGTCTACCTTTATTTTATTATTCTGTCAATATCAAAAGATGAATTTTAATTTAATAACTTCAAATAAATATTATTTTTAAATTTATAATAAAAAAATAAAAAATAAATCATAGAAAAAATAATTTACGAATTTATTTTTGTTTTTGTTCGTAGAAAATGTTATAATTAATAAAAAATATATTTTCGCATATTTTTTTTATAGAAAATAATAATAAAAAATTTCGTTTTTCTTTTACTGGTGAGGTGTATATGGAAGCAATTTTAGAAAATATTTTTGAAAAAAATTTTGAAAATTTTATTGTAAATATAGATTTAGATCGAAATTTTTCCAAAAATGAAAAGAAATTTTTGGAGATTTTGTACTTTAATTTTGATTCTGATTCATTATATTTATTTTTTGATACGGAAAATCTGAAAAAAGCGCTTAATTACAAAGATGATTCCCAAATCCCCGTATTCTTTGAGAAACTAATGTCAAAGAAGATCAGATATACTATTTCCGAAAATGATGATATTCTTTATTCAGGATTCTTTTCCATAATAAATTCATATTTTCACGGAAATAATAAAACAGGAATTTCTGTATCACAGGAATTAAAAATGTCTTTCAGGGAAAATAATTTTTTCTCCTGTTATAATTTTGAGAAATATATATTTATGGAGGAACCCGCTTCGCTGAAGTTATATGAATATATTAACTCTACTGCACCAAGAGACTTTTTATCATTATCACTGACTGAGCTGAAAGATATTCTCGGATTGAAAGATGCTTATGTCAGATTTTTTGATTTTGAAAAATACATACTAAAAAAAATAATAAAAGATATCAATCTGTTTTCTGATATAAAAATAGAATATCAGAGACACAAGTCATCTAATACCCTGATCAACTTCTTTTTTACAAAAAATGAGAACAGTATATATAATACAAGCTATAATCTTGCAAAAAAGATAATGAAGTCATTGAAAAATAAAATAGATGATCCGAAATTTATAACCAGTCTTATTTCCGGTTATATAATAAAAAAAGGGTATGATTATGTCTGTGTTAATGCATCTTTTGCCGATACCGTAAAGGATGACGGAAATTTTGATTACCTGCTGAAAAAAGCATTAATGTATGATTCCGCAGAATTTGAAAAAAATAAAAGAGAAAATTTCGTATTGTTTTTTGAAAAATATGAATTATATAAAAACTCACTGGTCTTATATAATGATCTGTACAAATATCTGAATAAAATTCTCTATGTTACACCCCTTCTTGAAGAGCTCTATTCGCTTGATATTGTTACAGCCATAAGAAATCTCCGGGATAATGAAATTTTTGAATATAAAAACTCTGATTTAAAAATTATCATCCGGTACTATCTGAATAAAAAAAGCCTTGTCCAGTTATTTTTTAAAGAAAAGCTTATAAGCTCTTCTGTTTGATCCTTTTTTGAAATACTGCACCTGAAAATAAATTCTTTACCTAGTATGGTGACAAGTTCACAAGCAGCGGACTTGTTACCATACTCATTTTTATATGCTGTGATTTTATATTAATATTTTCCGGTAAAATCACAGCACCCTTTATAACAATTATAATTTCCCGGTTATTTCCTGCCAGTCTACAAAAAGATTATATTTTTCAGTCTTAAATTCAAGAACACAGTATTCAGGATCTTCCGGTCCGCTGAAATGATGCTTTAATCCTTCATACCACATTTCTTTTTTTACTTTTGGATCTGTTATTATCTCTATTGTCCCTGTTAAAGTTATGTTATATTCAAGGCTGGAAAAACATATACCCGCACGATTGCATTTTCTGACTCTTTCTGCTTTATTGCTGCTAAGTCCGGTACACATGCTTATTTTTTCAATACCTTCAGCCTGTGCCGGCGTTATTGCCGAAGCTGTCGGGTATCCCTCCAGATCAATAAGAGCAAGTACACAATACGGTTCTGACCCTTCGGCTGCATTTTTACCGGTATGTGTCTGAATGATTTTACCGGCTTTTTCAATTATCTCTTTACTCATTAAATACCTCCTCACATAAATCTAAAACTATTTGAATTATTTATAAAATAATAAGTGCAGTAAAAAATACTGACTTTTTATCCGAACAAAAATTTGCGAAAATAAGAAGCTCTATATCAGCCTTGTCTGCTCTCCGTTTTCATTAACAGAATAAGGAATCCATGCAATAAAAAATTTCTGTACTGTAATATCTGTTTTTCTGGGAGGCAGTGAAACTTTTTCCACCAAAAGATTATCCGCATTAAAATTATTTTGTATATTATCAACATCCTTTTGAAACTCTGCTTCTATCTCTTTTAATTTTTCATTTTGTATGCCGTACTCTTCCTCTGCTCTCTCCACATCGGCCTTTGCACCCCCGGTTCTTCCGAGACCTCTTAATGCAGTGGCTGCACGTCCCGTATTTACTTTTTTGCCTTTTCCGAGAAAGGCTCCGAAAACTGTAGCTCCTATATCCACGATATTAGTCATTTTTTTCTGCTTATAGTCTTCTTTTTCTTTATCTATACTTTGACCTAATTTTCTTAATTTTTCTTTCTGGGTATTAATTTTAGATGAGTATTTTTCTCTTATTTTTTCTATTTCCGCGTCTTTCTTTTCACGCATCAGATGTGACAGTCTTCCTCTGAAAGTCCCCTCATCCTCTTCGGGAGCTGAATATGCTTTGAAATCTTTACTGTAAAACAAATCCACCGGATTTGCCTCATATAAAAACTGTTTAAATGCCTTCTCCAGCTTTGAAAAAGTATTTTTTCCCAATACAGCTGCCGGAAGATTTTCAAATACAAAATTCCCGTCTGCCTCTGATGTGTAATTAGCAGTTTTCAAACGCTCGTTTTCATTAAATACTGCTGCCTCATCATCTACAGGTATCAGAAAACTGCCCGTATCCCATATGTCAATATCAGGTGCTTTTACATAATGTGCCTTGCCTTCGCCGTATATAAACGGTTTATATATCAGCTTTCCGCCGCTGCCTGCATATTTCTGCGGCTGAAAAAATACTTCCTTTACGTCCTGCGGCAGAACCGGCTTACTTCCCGACACTGCTGATGAAACATTTATATTTTCTGTGATTCCAGAATCTGCTGCTTTAGAAATTTCAGACTTTTTATCTTTCATCAAAATTTCTATCTGAGGCTTTGTTATAGGTCCTCTCAGATAATTCAGCGCCCATCTTGTCTGAAATATCTCGGCATTGCTTCCGTTTGTATTGCTTACAAGAAATGTTCTGTTTTCAAGCCCTGATATTATATCCTCAAGACCGCCCTTGTCCATTTCCGAATTAATGCTTCTAAGACCCTCTATCATACGGCTTTTATCCCTTTCAGTCTGAAGCCTTCCTATAAACCATGTTCCTATATTGGAAAGCCCTTTATAATCAATGTCTACAGGATTCTGCGCTGCCAGCATAACGCCCAGTCCGAATGCTCTTGCCTGCTTCAGTAAAGTAAGCATAGGCTGTTTTGAAGGCGGATTTGAAACAGGAGGAAAATATCCGAATATTTCATCCATATAGAAAAGTGCTCGCAGACTGGAAGTTCCCTGCTGTGTTCTCATCCATGCCACCAATTCGTTCAGAAGCATTGTTACAAAGAACATTCTTTCTTTATCAGATAAATGTGCTATTGAAAATATGGAAATTTTTGGTTTTCCCTCTTTGGTATAAAGAAATTTCCCTATATCAAGGCTTTCTCCCTCAAGCCATACAGAAAAGGACGGCGAGGCAAGTATTGAATTTACTTTCACTGAAAGTGCCATTCTGTCCTTCTGCGGAAAGAAGCTTTCCAGATCAAAAACACCTATACTGCTAAACTGCGGCTGCTGTATAAGACGTATAAGATCTGCCAGTGTAAGGGATTTTCCCTCTGACCATGAATATGACAAAATATTGGAAATAAGTATGTGTTCTCTGCTTTGAAGCGGATCGGCCTCTATTCCTATAAGTGACAATATTCCGGATACAGTTGTCTGTATTTTTTCATTCAATGCCTCGCTGTTTTCCATTATCAGCTGTGCAGGAACATCAAAAGATTTTAATGCTGTGACAGAGATGCCTGACTTGCTTCCCGGAGTATAAATAACCACATCCGAACTGTCTTTATAAAGCTTTATTCTTTCCCCGTCCTCATCCCAGCTCTGAAGTCCGTTTTTCCATAATTCGGCAGTGGATTCGGCATATTCTTCAAGTGTCATTCCTTTTTTATCTGCCTCCTCCTGACTTATCCACGGAAGAAAGTCTTCCGGCTTCAGGTCAGGAAAGCTCAGCATAAGATTCCCGAGATCACCTTTGGGATCTATTGCTATAACAGGTATTCCGTCTATTGCCGCTTCCTCTATCAGTGACAGACAAAGTCCCGTTTTCCCGCTTCCGGTCATACCCACACAGAGTCCGTGTGTGGTAAGATCCTTGGAATCATATAAATAATATTCATTAGTAAGCTCCTTTTTCCCGAAATCATACTTTTTTCCAAGATAAAATGAACCCAGTTTTTCATAATCCAGTTTACTCATACAGCCTCCCAGTTATTTACTCTATTTAATATATTATAAAGCTTTTTAATTATTAAGTCTATGATTTTACATGAAATTTTTAAAAAAACAATTTTTTTTATTTTTTAAATTTTTTATTTGACAAAAATATTTTTTTGCACTATAATGCAAAAAATAACACTATTAGTTTCAGGAGGTAGGAAATTTGAAAAAAACTTTGATTTTATTGATGTTTTTGCACATTATGCAGATTACATGTGCAAAAGCTTTTTCACAGGATGAATTTTTAAAGCAGAATCCTGTTTTAGAAAAACTTCTTTATTATGGTACTCTGGCTCCCAGTTCTCATAATGCCCAGATGTGGAAGGTGCGAATTCTGTCTGATAACGAATTTCTTATAATTTTAGATAAGGAAAGAAACCTGAATTATGTTGATCCCGACAGCCGAGAATCTCTTATATCCATTGGTGCTTTTCTGGCTAATATTATACGCGGTTCAGAAATATTAGGGCTGAATCTGCAATATAATATCTACAATGAAACTGCTCCTGATAATTCTGTTGTATATGTTTCATTTTCAGGAATAGAAACTGAATCTTTTTCAGATTCGGTTCAAAAATTTGAAAATCTTCTCTTAAAAAGAAAAACATCCAAGGAGAAATTCTCAAAGAAAAAAATTCCTGTTCAAGAAATAAATAAAATTATTGCAGGATATGAAGACAGTGTAATTTATTTTCCCAAAGACAGTTCCTCATACCAATATATCAGGGAAAATACAATGAAAGCTTATGAAACACAGGGTCAGAATCAGGACAAAAGAAATGAACTCAGTGAGTGGTTTAGATTTTCCGATAAGGAAACTGAGGCAAAAAAAGATGGATTTAGCGCTGAAATGCTTGGCATGGGTTCATTAAAAAAATTTTTTTATTATAATTTTTATAACAGAGAAAAAGTACGGAATATAAAGTTTTTGAATGAGGAATTAAAACTTATAAAAACTCAGACAGATACTGCAGACGGCTTTTTACTTGTTATCGCAAAAGACAATTCCGTAAAGGAAAATATCCGTGCGGGAATCATTCTGGAAAACATATGGCTGAATGCTGCTGATGCAGATATAAAAATACAGCCTTTGAGTCAGATTTTGGAAGAAGAGCCATATAAAAACAATATCAGCAATGATTTGAACATAAACGGAGAAGTAAAAATGATTCTGAGAACAGGTTATTCTGCTAATAATAAAATAGTAAAAAAAGTAAGAAGAAACATAAAAGATATTTTGGATAATACCGAAATACTGAATACAAAGGAGGAAAAACAATGAAAAAAATAATGCTTATACTGTTAGCCGTATTAGGAAGTGCAGTATTTTCAGACACTATCGAGATAAGAAACGGAGGGTATTTTGAAGGGCAGTATCATACTGAGGAGGATACGCTTAAAACAAAATTTCCTGCAATGGAAGTAGCAGTAGAATACAGAAAAGAAGTAATTAACAATCTTGAAATAGGCGGCGGAATCGCATTTCAATACCAAAAAAGAATTAACGGAAATGATATAGACGGATTTAACTCTATTCCTCTGTATGCTACTGCCAGATATGCTTTTTTTGAAAGCGGTAAATTTAAGAGCTATGTAAAAGCAGATGTAGGTTATTCATATAATTCCGGAAATTTTGATGATGACATATATTATGGTGCAGGACTTGGTGTCCAATATAGTAAAATCACATGGGACATCATGTACAAAAGAAATAATTCCTCGCATAATAATTCGGAATATTACAAAAATAAATTCGATTATGACAGACTTTCTCTCAGTTCAGGTTTTATTTTTGATTTTTAATACATCAGCTATTTACAATTTTCTTCATAAGTATTATACTAATATAAAATATTTAAAATTATTATAAATATAAAGGAGTCTGCTTATGAAAGAAGAGCTGAAACTAAAAATAAGTGAACTGAAAAAAGATAATATCATAGATCATGCAGAGAAACTTTTCTCAGAGCTTGGTATTGAAAATACAACCATAGATGTTATAGCCAAAAGTGCCGGAATCAGCAAAAGAACTGTTTATACATATTTTTCTTCAAAAACAGAGCTTTATAATGCTATTTTGTACAGGGCTAATAAAGATATGTATGAATATTTTTATATACTTATACAAAAAAAGGAATTTATCTCACTTAAGCCCAAAGAAAAATTAAATGCACTTTGGAGTGCGTTAATTAACTTCAAAACAGAAAAAAATCTTTATTTTAAAATTATTACTATGTATGAAAATCAAAAAGAGGATATCAGTACCACTGATGAATATCTGAAAAAATCTTATGAATGGGGCCAGAAAATACATTTAATTCTAAAAGAAATCATTATCGAACTAAATCCTGGTTTTTTTAAGGATAAGAATCCTGATGAAATTGTGCTTATTTTATGGATGACTTCAATAAGCATCCTTAATACAATAGATGTGAAAAAGTTTTATCTGCAGGACTTTTTTGACATTAATGCGGAAGAATTTGAAAATACTTTTTTCAGATATATTGCTTCCCCGCTCTTTAACAACAAATAAAATATCACTTTCTGCCGCAGAATCTCCTGATTTTATTTTCATGACCTGTTGATGAATCCGGATATGCAAAATCGGCAGAATATCAATAATATAAAAGCTTAAGATATCATTTTAAAGAATTCAGCTTCTGATGTCTTAAGCTTTTTTCTGCATTCTACAATATATTTTAACCGTATAAGCTTTTTATCTTTCCAGTTTCACAGGTTTTCCCGTAATTATACTTTCATGTACCGCATCTGCTATTTTAGTGGCTTCAAGTCCGTCAACAGCATTTGCCATAAATTTTTCCCCGCTGATAATGCTGTCGGTAAAATCATTTATAGGATCTATTCCGAATCCAAAGGCTTTGTTATTTCTGTATGTAATAAAGTAAGAATTCGGAGTCTGCGTTTTTGTATCACTGAAAAATTCCACTCCTCTGTTTTGCGAATCACTTCTGAGATATTTTTTCTCGGTAACTATAAACATTCTTCCGTCATTTGACTTTGGAAATTTATCCGGAAGTATCCATGAATTTTCTACTGTCCATGTACTCCCTTTACTGAATTTCAATATTGCCTGTACGTTATCGTAAGTGTCTATACCCATTCCGGATAACACGCTTTTTGATCCTACGGCATAGACCTCTGTTACTTCATCTTCTATGAGGTATCTTATCAAATCATAGCAGTGTACACCGAGGAAATATGCCGGTGAGCTGTTTCTCGACCACGGCAGCCAGTTCACAGGAACGTCTATAATATCATCCATACTGACATATCCTCTTACTATCTTACCTGTATCTTCTTTTTCCAGTTCCAGTTTTAGATTTATAGAGGCCGGATCCCATCTTTTATGAAAATCTACTCCTACTTTTACATTATGAGCTTCTGCAAGCTTTATCAGCTCCTCACATTCTTTTCTGCTTGTAGCCAGCGGCTTTTCCACCAGTACATCTATATTATTTTCTATTGCGGTTTTAGCCGGTCCGAAATGATAAGGATCAGGTGTTGCAATTGAAATTATATCCGGTTTTTCCTTTTTTATCATTTCCTCAAGATCAGTATAAGTATTTATACTATATTCCTTTTTTACCATATCCAGCTTTTTGGGATCAAGATCACATACTCCCACAAGCTCGGTTTTGTCATTATTTAAATATGCGTTTATATGGTGTGAACCGTATATACCTGCTCCTACCACTGCTGCTTTTATTCTTTTCATTATTACCATCTTCCTTTCTCAAAATATCTTTTCCGAATGCTTAAAATAATCCTAAACCTATTAAATACGCTATAATAACTGCAAGCGGTCCAGTCAGCTGGCGTGAAAGAAGAACTGCCGGGGTTCCTATTTCTATAGTTTCCGGTTTAGCTTCCTGCATAGACATTCCCACGGGCAGAAAATCCGCACCGACCTGAACATTTATTGCAAATAGTGCCGGCAATGCAAATACAGGACTTATTTCTCCCGCACCGATCTTAGCCCCTATAAGAACACCCACTACCTGTGCAATAGCAGCTCCGGGTCCTAATATAGGCGATAAAAAGGGAATACCGCATATAAGTGCCAGTACTACAAGACCTATAATAGAGCCTGAAAGCGGAGTAAGAAGCTTTGCTATTGTTGTTCCTATTGCAGTGGAATTTATTATTGCTATAAACACACTGATAAATGCCATAAAAGGAACAACAGTTTTTATCATTATATCCACAGCCTCTTTCCCTGACTGAAAAAATAATGTCACTACATTTCCTATATTCAATCCGATTTTTTCAATAAGTCTCAAAAATGAAAACTTTTCTGTTCTTTCCATACTCTCCATTTTTTTTACCACAGCATCTTCTATACTGTCTTTAGTTCTTTTTTCTGCCGTCCCGTTTTCTTTCATGCCGGAAACCAATTCCAGATTACCCTCACGCACATCTGAAACATATATATCCTCAAGTATAAATTCAGCTAAAGGCCCTGACTTCCCTACAGGTGTCACATTAATAGTAGGCACCCTTTTTTTAGGATATATACCGCATCTTAGTGTTCCTCCACAGTTTATTATTACACAAAGTATTTCAGTATCCTGAGGTGTGTGCTTAAAACCGTTGACTACTTCCAATCCCAGCATTTCCGCGATTTTTTCAGCCACAGGATCTATAAAATTTCCAGTCATTGACACTATTTTTTTTTCGGGTTCATTTTTCAGATAAAGTGGTCCGCCCCATCCGTTGGAACCTCTGGATACCTTAAGTATTTTTTCCATTTTTCCTCCTTGTTTCTTTTAGAAATCATCTTTTATTATAAATTTCTTTAGATTTTTTACAGCAAGAGCTGATCTGGCTTTAGTTACTGCTATATCTCCTGGATTTTCAGCCTCATCACTTCCTGAGAACTTTACAGTCAAATGTCCAAGTTCCCTGAGGTTCTCCGCAGCCTTGCTGCCCACAGCAGTTATGATAAAAACTTCATTATCAAAATAGACTAAATTACCTTTTTTCACATCACCTGTCAGACCTTTTTTGATTCCCAGACATAAACAGTAATCTTTAAAGTCTTCGGGACCGCTGTTTATAAAAGTTATTAAATACCCCTCTTCACAGCTCTCTTCTGCAAATTTTCCCACACTTGTTATATCTGCCTCATATAAAATCATATTACACCTCTTCCGGATTTATGCAGTCTTAGCCTGTATATTTCTTCTCTTTGATAAAAATACAAATATTATTTCGGTAATAAACCCTCTCATTAATCCGACAATTACTCCGGCTATAATATATCTTATTGCAAGTCCTGAAACAGGGAGTCCGATCTTCTTTATCCCTTCTGCCACACCAAGCCAGATAAAAAGCTCAGACGGAACAACATGGGGAAATAAGGCTGTAAGCGGATGGGCTGTTGCCCCTAAGGCATCCTGATATCCCGGCTTACATTTTTCCGGAAGAAATCTCCCTACTGTAAGAGCACCCGGACTGCTGAAAAAGAACCATGCAAAGCTCGGAAGTATTCCATATGTAAGTATCTTTGACTTACCGAAAATTCTTGCCACATTATTGATTTTATCTTCTCCTATAATCTTGATAATAAAATTAATTGTGGTAAGAAGTACTATAAGCATCGGTACAGAGCCTTTTACCATTCCCACGAGAGTAAGTCCTGCTTCCTGAAATAATGCTATAAAACTCTGTGCAAAATTAGTAATAAATTCCATAAAATAAACCTCCTGTTTTTATTTATAAATTTAATTGAAAAATTTATTTTAAAGTTCTATAATTAGACATAGCACTCTAAAGTTTTTTCATACCCAATATATACCCTGATCTCAAACCATTGTCAAATAAGGATTCTTTACACTTTATTACATCTTTTTTTCGTCTTTCTTAAATATCATTATTTGATTATATACAGCTCAGGGAAAATTCAAACGACTTTTTTTCGTCTTTACTCCGAACAAAAAATTTTTAAAAAAAGGAAAAAAATATGAATCAAAAATTTTCGTTATTATCCGAAAGGCACTATTATGTAGATATCAGCCCACGAATAACTTCACGTGAAAAAAAACTTTTACTTTATGTTTTTGAAACATATAAAAAATACAGAAAGAATCCTGTAAAGCTTTCATCTGAAAAAATTCCCGCAATATTAAATGAAGAAAAAAAGGATCTGAATATTTTTCTGGAAAAACTCTCAAAAAAAAGAGTAACCTACTGCCTAAAAAATTTATACGGTTTCTCCTCTTTATTTGCCAGTGTTATTAATGTTTCAGAAAGTCTTTCCTTTTATCTTTCACATGAAATTACAGAATCCTTTAATTTTGGAACTAAATTTTATAACTATGATTTCAAATCCTTTTTTCTTTTTAATGAGAAAAGCTCACCTTTGTTCTTTCTTGAAATTTTGAAAAGAAAAAAAGTTACTGAAAATGAAATCATCATATCTATTTCAGATTTGAAAAATATATTAATGATTGAAAATGCATATGACAGGTTTTATGATTTTGAGAGATATATCTTAAAAAAAATTTTTTATGATGTGAATTTGTTTTCCAGATTTAATTTTTCCTATGAGAAGATAAAAAAGGACGGACGTATTTCCGGATTAAAGATTTTATTTGATGACTTTGAATCAATTCAGGAAAATCCTGATATTAATCATCTTATTTCCCTTGCAAAGGATCATACGGAAAATTACAAAAAGCTTCTGGAGCTTGTCAGCTCTGCCTTGAAAATAAAAGATACAGAAACAGTAAAAAAAGAGATTATTTTTTCGATCGAAAGCTATACACAAAATTTTGACAGATTTCTTGAAAAAGTTTTTAACGGAAAAATTGATATTTATGAAGATTTGAATATTGTGAATTATTATGAAAAGGAATATTCCAATTTTTATACTTTTCAGTCTGATGTAATAAAAGAACTGAAAAATCACACGGAGAACCGATCTTTACTTGAATATCTCAGTCTTTCCTATGAATTATACAGTTTTTTCTACGGGAAACAGTCTTCTTATACGAAGCTTATTCATAATATTATTCTGAAAATCCTTAAGATAGATTCTGTTTTTATTGTGAAGTTTATTTATAAGATTTAAAATTCTCATATCTGTTTCTCAATATAAAATGCACCCTTCTATAACTTCAGAGGTGCATTTTATAATTTATATTTTTATTCCATGGCTTTTTTGGCATAATCTATATCAATCTGCATATCTATATCCGGATATTTTTTCTGAAGATTTTCCAGACATTCTATAAATTTCCAGCTTTGCAGCTTTTCGGATATATCATCAAAAACTTCAGATATCCAATATGCTTTATCTTCTTTACAATATCTCTCAAAATATTCTATTGTAGTCTTCTTATCCTTTGAAAAAATTTCAGTCAGTTCTTCCCATATTCTGTATACACTTGGGTCATTAGGATGCAGCTGTCGTCTTTTTTCTATAAGTTTCTCTATTTTATGATTATTAAACATTCCCGTTTTCACTTAATTCCTCTCTCATCACATGGGTTTCAAGATCAGCCAGTCTTACAGGAACAGGAAGCCGGCTTTCACCGTTAATAAAGCTCATGGTTATCTCCATGGCAGTATCCAGCTCTATCCAGTTCCCGCATGAGACAAATACAGGCTTTACATCCTTCCGGGTTCTCAATACTCTGCCATATACTTCATTGTTTATCACAATATCTGTATATGCCCCTACTGTATTTTCCGGCATGATAAACTCCGTATTCTTTATCTTCAAATAACTTTTAGCTATCCCAATTGTAGGTTTTTCAAGATGAAAAGATGCATGTGTAGCTATTCCCATATGAGTATAGTGAAGATATCCGTTTCCGTCAAACATATAAATATCAGGATCACTAACTAGCTTAGCTTTGGCTTCCATTACCAGCGGCAGCTCTCTGAATGCGAGAAATCCCGGGATATAAGGAACTGTTATCTCTCCGCTGCTCCATACCTTCTCTTTTACCTCTCTGCTGTGAAAATCTACCACGACTATACAGCAGACAGCGAAATGTTTCCCGTCCTGATCCCAGTAGCCGAGATCTACTCCTGCCACGAGCTTTATATCTTTCATTCCAAAATTATTCTTTAGTTCTATTTTCCCAGCAAGATTTTGCTGTATATTCATAAACTTCTTTTTTATACTATCTATCCCCATATTTTATCCTTTTATAAGAATTTATTTTTGTATCAGGAAAAATTATATTTTTCCTTTTTTCATCCGCCATTCTCTAAAAATACTATCTGCAAAGCAAATAGCATTTTTTTTAATAATTTACATAAAAATCAAACAATAAATAATACGAAAACTCCAAAATAAGAAATTACCAGTTACTTTAAACTGTTTTCTATCTTTGCTATGTCCTCTTTTGTAAATGTAATATTAGTTTTCTCTCCGGTATCATTCAATATTTTTTCTGCTATTACTTTTGTCACAGGAGTAATTATGTTAAAATGATCCCCGCCTTTTATATCATAAATATACAAAGGAATGTTATTCTCCTGAGCAATTTTTTTCATCTCGTCAAACTCATACCAGTAATCTGCTTCTCCTTCAAAATAAAACGTAGGAGACTGAAGTGACTTCATATAAGTTCTCGGTGATCTTATTTTAAGCTCTTCGGGATTTTTTGTATTAAAAGGGATTGCTACACGCATTGACCCTTTCAGACGTAATTCCAAATCAGGTATTCCCCCTAAAGAAAACGCAGCCCTGAATCCTTTTGAATATTCATTACCTAATAATGCTCTTGTTCCGCCGGTACTGTGTCCTACCACATAGATTCTGTCAGGATCAACATAAGGTATTTTTGAAAGATATTCTCTTGCTGATTCCAAATCTTCTATTTCCCCGTAAAACATATCATAAATTCCCGGATTGGCATTTTCTCCCCTAAAGCTCGGCACCATCATTACTATTCCCGCATCTCTGAATGCTCTTCCTGTCTGATCATTTTCTGCCGGCTGATCTGTCCAGAAATAATCATCATCCCCGATTCCGCCATATCCGCCTATAAGCCATATTACTGCGGGATGCTTTTTCCCGTCTTTTGGATCAGGTGTCAGAAATGCATCCATATTACCGTCCTTTGCTTCATAATTTATAAGTAAAAATTTATCCTTAGGAGGTGTCATTGGTTTTCCGTCTCCCTGAAAGCTGTTATCCACTATTTCTGTCTGGAACTTCGAATGTGCTGTTGCCAGATCCTCATCACTCAGCTCAAAGCTATATTTTGTCTTCCCTTTTTTTTCTGTTTTTGTCTCTGTCCCCTGCTCTGTTTTATCTTTTTTTGAACCGCACGATAAAATAAGAGCTCCCAGAATAACCAATATTAATGCTAAATACCTTTTATTTTTCATTTTATACTCCTCTCAAATTTTTAAAATTATTTATTCTTTTTTCTTTCATATTTTTTATTAACCTTTTCCAGCCGTTCAGTCAGTACAGGAAGACCTTTTTCCAGCCAGAAGCTGCTGTTTATCATTCCGCCTGATGCTCCGCCTTTGTCATATCCCGGAATATAATGCTCAACACCCTCTTTTATTTCATATCCGGAAGTCAGCTTATAAAAAATATAAAAATTTTCTGTGAATCTCTCCACAGAATAAGGAAGAGACATATTGGAAAAAAATTCCTTCAAATCCTCCCATAAATGCGGATCTCCTGTCAGACCCCAATACTCAGGATGTGTTTCAAAAATTTCCGCTACAGTACCCTTCATAATTCCTCCCAAAATAACAAGATTATTTCACTGGTTGATCTTACATAGTTACTATATACATAATATTATTAAAAACTTCCTTATATCAGCTGATTTACCTATATTAATTTTATAAAAGAACAAGCTCTTTTTTAGCCCATTCAAGAACTGTTTTAAAATATGTTTATTTTCTTCTTTTGATTATTTCCCATCATTTCATCACCTTTTTTTGACATCTTAAGAAAAATTATACATTGAATAGCCATATATGTCAATTTTATTGTTGTTCTGATTTTATGTCTGCTTTTTTACATAATCATATAAAAAGATACTCTTTAAAAAGATAAAATTTATTTTCACATATACAATAGTTTCCTTATAATTGCAGTAAATATAGCACTTATTTTACTACAATAAAAAAGGATTGAATAAAAACAACACTTCAAAACAGAAAATATAATAAATACAATATTTCCCGTCCAAAGTCTGTATTAATCCAATCCAACTTCTACAAAAATACTAAATTTTATTTAAATGGGTGTGTTTTATAAACACTGTCAGCATCTTTAAGCAGCTTGTCAGCCTGTGCCTTACTATCAGCAAACGGCTGTCCGTAAACAAGTGTTCTTCCTAACATAACACCTGCGAAATATTCCTCCCAGCTGTTATAATCATTTTTAGCCTGAGTGACAGCTTTATTAATATAATCCCACATTTCCTGCTCAGTTATATAACCTGCACTGTGTGAAAATCTTGCCACATTTACAAGTCTGTCATAATCCCATGCACTTATTGTCTTGATTCCGTCTACTTGCTCTGCTGTGTAACCGTAGTTGTCTACAAGATTTTTCTTTACATCTTCATAAGCCTGAAATTCTTCTGTATTTTTTTCAGCTGCTTCCGGTGTTCTTAATTCTGTCAGCATAGGATCTCCTTCTGCTCTGTGTCCCTCTGCCAAAAGACTCTCCAGAGTTTCCTTTGCAGTTGCTGTATCAGTTACTTTCCATGCGCTTCTTAATACCTGAATACTTGCATCTTTATATTCCTCAGCCTCTAAGTCATCAAAAGACATATCGTTTCTTGTAGTTAATACTGCCCCGAATACCAGTGCATTTTCCTGCTCTTTTGTAAGCTTTCCTTTTGCCTCTTCCTTAGCCGGAGCTGAAGATGTCTCAGTCTGGGCAGCAGTATCAGCCGAATCTGTTTTTTCCTCTTTCCCTTTACACGAAACTATTGTAAGTACAACGAATAATCCAATTAATAACTTTGTTTTGTTTTTCATAAATCTCTCCTTTTTAAAATGATCGTTCTATCTTATCATAATTTCTATATTTTTTCAAATTTATATCTAAATACTCTTATACTTCTATATAAATATTAATTAAAATAAAAAAGACCATCACTCCGTTGTAATAGTCTCCATACCAACCTGTTTTTATTATTTAACTAATTGTTCCGCTTTACTTCCCAAAAGTATTGTTTTTTCTGTCGGAATAAATAATCCAGTATTCTCATTACGTCCTTGTAGATAATATACTGCATTGCTTTTCCCTATACTTACTTCTGCCTTTTTGGAAAGCTCACCTATAGGTCCGCCTTTAACACGGTTAATTATTAAACCAACCTGCATATCCTTGTAATCAGACAGCATATTATAGTCACCGTCGCTGTCTCCTGCTACAAGTATCGGCCCTTTTCCGCCATGGTTCGGTCTGATAAACTTATCAATAGTTTTCGATTTTCCTGCTCCCTGAGTCTGGAAGTAATTATTATAATCATACTGATTTATATATCTTCCTTTGTCGTCAGTTTTTAGCTGCATTGCGAATACATTGCTTCTTTTTACATTTAATCCGTATTTAGGATTAGTCGCAGCTACTACAATTACATCAATAAATGAAGCAGAACATACATAAACTTCTATCCCGTTATCCATCAGCGTATTGTAAAGATTTGTCATTTCAGGCATTATACGAAGACCTGTCTTATATGTTACGCTTACTATCCCGGCTTTTCCCGGTCTTTCCTTAGGACTTGTCCATGTTACTTTCTTATAGTCGTTTCTTTTCAGCCAGTAATCTGTAGAATCCTCTGCCAGCTTCTGCACTTCTTCTGAAGTCATTCCAGTGAACAGATATGTCACCCACGGATAACTTATATCAGCACTAAATGTTCCTCCTATTGCATCATACAGATAACGAACCTTAGTTATAAAATCTGTATATTCCGGAGCTTTTTTTATTTCTGCCAGAGATTTATTCCCTTTTCCGCCAAGCTCTTTATAGTTGTTATATAACCATGTATAGCTTGTTACACAGTCCTCGGCAACTATATCGATGTTTAGCTTTTCACCTTTTGAATTTTTGAATTCATCTGCAAAGCTGCCTTTTGGCACCTCTGTTTTCAAAGCTGCATCAAGCTGCTGCGGTGTCATCTTAAATCTCAGGTTTTCCAGCTGATAAATCAAAAGTGCTTCCTGAATGTCGTTCATAGCTGTAGTGTTATCAAAATCGAATACTGCATAAGGCTTGCTTCTGATATTATAATCCTGATTGTTAATGCTGTTTTTTTCAATCATTCTGTTCAAAGCCGCATAAGTATCCGGTGCCCAGTTCTGAGCTTTTAATTTTGTTTCCTTTACCGGCAGTGCATAAGCAAAAACTGACATAAATACCATGAAAATTAATGCTAATACTCTTTTTCCATTTTTCATATTCTTTCCTCCTGATAAAATTTTTTATGTAATATATTTAAATTCCCTGAAATAAACAGGGACAATTACATACTTCGGAAGAAAAATACTTCTTAATTGCAAAAACCTCCTTAAAAAAATTCACTATTAAAAGTTTACCCTGAAAATACAGCAGTGTCAATTTTTCTACAAAAGGAAAAAACGAATAATAGTTTTGCTTTTTATTTTTATTTGTAAAAAAGATGCTCTTGCAGCATCTGTCTGAGTAGTTATCCGACCCTTATATTCCTGATTCCAAGACTTATTTATCTTATATCTTTATTATTTTCTCTGATTTTTTATAAATTTATTCTCTTACATTTTCAGAATTTTTTTTAATTTAAAAAAATCTATATAATATAAATATTGAAATGTTTCATTTAAATTTTCTATTCTAAATTTAGATTATGGTAAAACAATATAATATCCTCATATTTTCCATTTTTCATTAAAAAACCTCCCGGTATTGTCCCCAGCCGGACAAATCCAAGCTTTTCATACAGCTTAATCGCACTGTAATTCGTTTTGACAACAGCATTAAACTGTAAAATTTTGAAACCAAGCTCTTTTGATTTTTTTATAGAATGCTGCACTAATTTTTCACCGATATGTAATCCTCTGGCTGCAGATTTTACTGCATAGCTCGCATTTGAAAGATGTCCGCAACGTCCGATATTATTCGGATGCAGTGTATACAGCCCTAATATTTCCTGTGTATTTTCATTTACAGCCGCTCCTGTAAATGATTGTTCGGCAAAAAATACAGCTGCTTCATCCTGTGTTAATTTCTCAGTCTGAGGAAATGCAATTCCTGAATCAATAACTTCATTCCAGATTTCTATCATTTGTTCCAAATCTTTTTCTGAATATTCTCTTATAGTGATCTCCATAATATTTCCCTCCAAATAAAAATTTATCTGTTGATATTTCCAGAAAAATATCTCATTCATATTAAACTATCCCTATTCTACCACATAAAAAATAAACCTGCATGAGATTTCACAGGTTTACTAATAATTATTTAGGATTTATATTTTATAAAATTACAAAACAGAATAATCTGCTATCTCTATCCCTTTGCTTGTGATAAATTCTTTTATTTCATCACTTGTAATAACATCCAGCTCTGTGAGTCTGGGATAATTATACGAACTCTTCAGCGTATCTGTACATAAGAAAGCAGGATGACACATTAATTCCACCACATCATATATCATTGCATCCTCAACGAAAGCTTTAAAGTCCTCTGCTCCTACTTTATCAGCATAATACCTGTCTTCAAATAAGTCTATAGTTTTCAAAAATGAAGGAATAACAATTTCCTCTCCTGTTCTCGTAGTCCTTCCGGTTCTCCCCACTCTTACAGGAAGATCATATTCTTTCGCAACAGCAAAGACCGCTTCTGTCATTTTCAGACTGTACAGATGAACATGATGATGACCGTCAAGATGTGTAGGCTTTATCCCCATATCTATCAGCTTGTCTATTTGTACTCTCATTTCTGTTTTTATTTCTTCGATATCGGCTTCTTTCATTAATTCAGGATATTTCTTAAATATACCGTCTTTATCCACGAGTGTTTTTCCCAAAGACAATGACTTTTCTATAAAAGTAAGATGAACCCCTATCGAAGTAATTCCTTCTTTTTTGGCGAGATTTATTGCATGCTCCGCATAAGGCATATTCATCATAATTGTAGTAGATGAAAGTACACCGTTTTTTATAGCTTCTACTATACCATAGTTTATTCCTCTTGTTCTTCCAAAATCGTCTGCATTAATTATCAGTTTCAATTTTACACCTCCGGAAACTTCAGGTCTTTGGCAGCAGTATATTTTTTCACAGATACTCTGTCAAAGACCTCTCCTTATCTCAAACAGCTCCCCCGGCTTTCACAGTTAATTTCAGGCTCTGCTGCTTTCTTTCATTATTTCTCTGCCTTTTTCTATGTATTTCGTTATTCCGAAATCTTCCACGGTAAATTTACCGTCTTCCCATGTTACTATATTTGCACTGCAGTTTGGTATCTGTTCCTTTATTTCAATATCCGGCTTTACAGTTCTTAAAAAGTTCAAAATAGATGTCCCATGAGAAACAACCAGAATATTTCCGCCGGTTTCCCTGTTTTCCTCTATTATTTCATCATATGCCCTTTTCTGTCTTTCCACCAGATCATCAATACTTTCACCATTTGGAAACTTGAAGTCTTTTCTCCCCGCATGAAGTTTTTCTATTAATCCCGGATGCTCTTTTTTTACTGTTGCTGATTTTTCTCCTTCAAGATCTCCGAAAAACATCTCTTTCAAGTCTTTTAACATTGTCAGATCCAGCTCTCTTTCCTGTAATAAAATCAAAGCCGTATCTGCTGCTCTTTCACTTGTGCTTGAATATGCCGCCGAGAATTTTATATCTTTCATTCCTTCCGCAGCATACTCTGCTACCTCTATTCCCTCAGGTGTCAGCGGTGCATCACAGTAACCCTGCATTCTTAAAAACTTGTTGAATAGTGTCTGTCCGTGTCTTACTATGTAAAGTACTATCTTTTTATCATTCATTTTTGAACCTGCCTTTTGCTTTTTTAGATATTTATATTATAGCACTTATACACTATTTTTTCATTTTTTACTTTCATTTTTTAAACTGTTCTCAAATACCTATATATCTTTGCCATTATTCATTATTACATCTTTATACCAGTAGAAACTTTTTTTCTTATATCTTGCCATTTCTTTTTCATCCTGTTCATCTCTGTCCACATAAACAAAACCATAACGCTTCTGATATCCGTTCAGCCAGCTTAGCAGGTCGGTAAAACTCCAAGTGCAGTAGCCTATAAGGTCTACACCGTCAGTAATTGCTTCTTTGCAGGCTCTGAGATGCTTTTCTATATAATCAATCCTGTAATCATCATTAATTATATTTCCCTCTTCAAGCTTATCAAATTCACCAAGACCGTTTTCCGAAATAAGGATCGGAAGCTTATATCTGCTTGTTATTCTTCTCATTCCTATTCTAAGCCCTGTAGGATCTATTTCCCAGTCCCAGTTGGTAGTTTCCAGATATTCATTTCTCTTTGTTTTATATGCTCCGGGAACTCCTTCCTCCTGTGTAGTTCCTTTTTTTCCCGTAGTATTAAATCCACCAATTCCCACGCCGTCAAGAGGATTTTTTTCAAATGTTCCTGTTCTATAATAGTTAACACCCATAAAATCAGGTTTCCCTTCTTTCAGAAGCTCTGTATCTCCCTCAAGAACTGTAGGTGCCCATCCTTTTTCTTTGAGAAATTTCATTCCGGCTATAGGATATTCACCCCATACATAAACATCCATCCACCAGTGTGCGTTTAATTCCTCTTCATCTTCAAATGCCAGTACATCTTCGGGATTACATGTGGCAGGATATCCCGGATTCAAAGCAAAGCTCGGTCCTATCTTTCCGTCCGGAACTATTTTTCTGAATGACTTTATCGCTTTTGCATTGGCAAGACTGGCTATATGATTAGCCTCGTACATTCTTTTATAATCCGTTACACCCGGCGGATGCATAGCTCTGAGATATCCCAGTCCTATAAAAATATTTTGTTCATTCAGGCTTACCCAGTATTTTACTCTGTCTCCAAAATTTTCAAATAAAGTAATACAGTAATTATTAAAGTCCTCTATTATCTGTCGGTTTTCCCAGCCGCCGTATAAATCCTGCAGTGCCTGCGGCAGATCCCAGTGATATACAGTAACTATCGGCTCTATATCATGCTTTATCAGTTCATCAATAAGATTATTATAAAAATCCAGACCTTCCTGACATATTTTTCCTGTACCTTCCGGAAAAATTCTTGCCCAGGCTATAGAAAATCTGTAAGCTTTCAGTCCCATTTCAGCCATGAGAGCCACATCTTCCTTATATCTGTTATAGTGATCCACAGCTACATCACCATTTGTCCCCATAAAAGTCTTTCCGGGAATTCTTACAAAATCATCCCATATTGACTTTCCTTTTCCGTCAGTATCCCATGCCCCTTCGACCTGATATGCCGCCGAAGCTGATCCCCATAAAAATCCTTCCGGAAAATTATCCAGCTTTTTATGTATCATTAAATACACCTCCTGATAAATATTTATTCCATCTGTTCTTTTATCATTATAAAATCAGCCATTACGGCTGATTTTCATCTATTGTTTGTCAAAAAAATCTTTAAACTGAGGAAGATATTTTTTGTGAGCTATTAATAATTCATCTAATACCTTTTTACCGATAGTGCTTCCAGGTACTAAAGGATTAGTAATGAATGCTTCTAATGCTATTTTATAATCTCCAGTTACAGCCGCTTCTATTGTAAGTTCTTCCATTGCTTTCATTATCTGGATATATCCTCTTTGTGCAGTAGGAAATTTCCCGAAATTAAGAGGTCTTGGACCGGATGCAGTTATATATGCAGTAGTTTCTATAGCACAGTCATAAGGAAGATCATCTATTGTTCCGTTATTACGCGTATTTACTACCATTAATATTTTTTTGTCATTATGTATTGAATTTATCAATTCACATGCAGCATCTGAATAATATGCTCCTCCTCTTTTTTCAAGCTGTGTAGGCTTATCTTTTAAGTCTGGATTTTTATATAGTTCAAATAATTCTTCTTCCACTCTTTTTACCACTTCACCACGAGTTCCTTCATTTTTATAGCTTTCAAGTCCTTTTTGAAGCATATCGTCCTGAAGATAATAGTATCTGTGATAATAACACGGTATCATTCCTAAGTGATCAAGCTGATCCTGAAGAAAATGCATTACTTCTATATTAGCCACTCCTGCTTCTTCTTCGCTTATTACTTTCGCAGCTACTTCTCCTGTTATATCATTACCTTTATTATCATATACCTTGTGCCATACAAAGTGGTTTAATCCTGCAAAGTGGAAAAACAATTCACTGGCATCCTTGCCAAGAAGCTTTGATTCGCTCATCATATGGTTTACAGGAACATTGCACAGTCCCACCACTTTTTCATATTTCCCATACTTCAATACTGCTTCTGTTACCATTCCTGCCGGATTTGTAAAGTTTACGAGCCATGCATCAGGACAAAGTCTTTTCATGTCTTCAACTATAGAAAGAATTACCGGAATTGTACGAAATGCTTTCAGCATTCCGCCGGGACCGTTTGTTTCCTGACCAAGCAGACCATTTTCAAAAGGTATTCTTTCATCTTTTATACGAGCATCAAGGAAACCAACCCTGAATTGTGTTGTTACGAAATCAGCACCTTTCAAAGCTTCTTCTCTGTCCAGAGTCAGATGTATCTGCCAGTCCAGTCCAGCTTTTTCTACCATACGTTTTGCCAGATTCCCCACTATTTCAAGCTTCTCTTTCCCCTCTTCTATGTCAACAAGCCAAATTTCCCTTATTGGAAGCTCCGCACTTCTCTTAATAAATCCCTCAATCAGTTCCGGTGTGTAGCTGGAACCTCCGCCAATAGTTACAATTTTAATTTTTGACATGTTACCATCATCTCCTTATATAAAATTTGTTAGTTGAATATATATATTTATTATATTATATCACTTTATCACCTTTTATGCACTAACTGCTGCCTGCTCTTCTTTTAATTTTTGCGCATCCATTATTTTAAAGAATGGATAATATATAAAGAAAGTCAATACCATACTTATTACCTGTATTACTCCTCCGGATATACTCGCCGTAGCCAGTGCCCCTCCGAGAACAGGCGGTGTTGTCCATGGTATCGCTATACCTGCGAGTCTTGACACCAGTCCTAATTTCATTGACCAGTATGTTATTGTAATTACCACTACCGGTGACAGTACAAACGGTATCAGCATAAGCGGGTTCATTACTATAGGAAGCCCGAAAAGAATCGGTTCATTAATATTGAAGAATGCCGGTCCTACAGCCAGTTTTCCTATTTCTTTCAGCTGTTTGCTCTTTGAGAAGAGGAATAATATTATTGCAAGTGAGAATGTAGATCCTGATCCGCCCATTGACTGGAATATATCAAAAAACTGTGTTGTTACAACGTGAGGTAATTCTGTTCCTCTTGCTCCTGCCATATAAGCAGCATTATTTTCCGCCATAAGCTTATAAGTTACCGGAGAGATTATTCCCATTATAAGGGCTGCACCGTGAATTCCCGTCATCCACAATAAGTGAATAAGCAGTGTTACTACGAGAGCTCCCCAGTATGTTCCTCCGATTTTTGTAAGCGGTCCTACCAGTATTACTCTTACTATATTATGCATATCCTCAAATGGAGTGTACATTAATCCAAGTCTGATTATCCATACTACAGTTAATATTATCATTCCCGGAATCAGGGCTGCGAATGACTTTGCCACTGCAGGCGGTACTCCGTCAGGCATTTTTATAATAATATCTTTTTGTACAATTATTCTGTATATTTCCACAGTAAATATTGACATTATCAAACCTACGAATAATCCTCCACTGTCTAAAAAGCTAAATGCGATTCCGCCTACAGTGCCTATTTCTTTACCGTCTTGTAAAAACGGGATGTTGTAAGGTGTTACAAGAACGAAAGTACATAAAGACAACACTGCCCCTGTAAGCGCATCTACATTATATTTTTCAGAAAGTCTGTATGCTATACCTATACAGGCTATTACTCCCATTAGTCCGAAGGATGCTGTTACCGGATACCCCAGCTTTTCAGCTATTCCTGTTTCCGCCAGCCATTTTGTGTATGCCGGTATCGGAAAGTTTCCTATTATTAAAAATACTGATCCTATTATTGTAAGCGGCATTGTAACTATAATTCCATCTCTTATTGCCTGAACATGTTTTTGATTTCCTATTCTTCCTGCTACAGGCATTAAATGTTTTTCCAGAAATCCTATAACCCCGTCCATTGCTCCTGCCATAATATTCCTCCTCAATTTCTATATATAATATTATACTAAAATTCTTTAACATCTTCATCAAAAAACAATGATAATTATGCATAAAATTAATGTTTTAAGGAATAAAATTCCAAACTTATGGACATAATACCCCTGTTATAAAGTTTATCTGCCCAAGTTCTTGGAATTTATTTATACAGGATAAATTTCATATCCTGCAAAAAAGCTTTAACCCTCCAGAGCATCCACTCTTTTATATAAATCTATCATTTCTATTACCATATCTTTGAACAGAATTGACCCCATCAGATGATCCTGTGCATGAACCATTATAAGACCCAGCTCTACTTTTTCTCCGCCTGCTTCCTTTGTTATAAGATCTGTCTGTATTTCATGTGCTTTCAGCATCTCTTCATTTGCTTTCTTTATATAGCTGTCAGCTTCTTCAAAGTTACCGACCTTTGCTTCTCTCAAAGCCTGAAAAGAATAGCTTTTACTTTCTCCTGCATGACCTATTAAGCTCATTGCAATCATTTCTATATCCATTTCCATATGTCATCTCCTAAATAATAAATTTATATTTACATTTTCAAAAAATTAACCGATTAATTTCAAAGCCTGTTCCAAAACCTTTGGCCCGTTCATCATTCCGTAATCCATCATATTTATTACATCAATAGGTATTCCTTTTTCATCAGCCACTTTTTTCAGATCGCTTAATGCGTATTTTACCTGCGGACCTAATAAAAGTACATCGGCATTTCCTACGTGATCTCTTACTTTTTCAAGCGGCTCTGCCCAAACTTCTGTTTCAATTCCCTGTTCATCTGCAGCCTTTTTAATTTTTGTCACAAGCAGACTTGTAGACATCCCTGCTGCGCAGCATAATAAAATTCTTTTCATAGTGAATTTCCTCCTCTAAAATGTTAATTTAATAATTTAATTGTTTCTTGCATAAATTCATCTTACCTATATAATAACCTATTTTTCTTATATGTCAAATTTAGTAAAAAAGCTTTATTTTTTCGTCTGCTTTTTTCTGATAAAAATTTTATTTTTGCCGTTTTTAAGCTTTTTATTCTTAAATCTTCAAAAAAAATATTGTTTTTTCGTCTGTTTTTGGCAAAAAAAAGTTATTATATTTTTATTTTTCTTGAAAATTTTTTCAAAAAACCCCATTTTTTAAATATAATTTTAATAATTATAGCTTTTTTTTCATATTTTTGTTATAATTCATTCAAAGTACTTTCCATATAGAAAATTCGGATTTTGAAAATCCAAAGGTATAAAAATATGGAATATATGAAATTTTAATAAAGGAGTTGTAATGCTAAATATATATAATTCCCAACAGTTTAATTTTCTAAAAAAACATAATTTTTCAGTTTTTACAAATAAATCATTAAATAAGAAAGAAAAAAAATTTTTAAAAACCCTTTATATCAGCTGCGGTATTATCGATAAAAATAACTCGGAAATATCCTATAAAACCGAAGATATATTAAGTATTTTAAATTACGATTCCATCGCACGTCTTGAAAAATTTCTTAATAATATTATCAGTAAAAGAGTTTTTTACAGAATTGAGGAGGATAACAAACTTCTGCAGAACGGGAGCTTCGGAATTATAAACTCTTATTCTGTATATAAAGGCAAGGTCTATTTTCTTCTTTCCGAAGAGATACTCCTATCTTTTGTGGAAAAGACTCTTTTTTCATACCTGAAAATAGATAAATTTATTTTTATGGAGGAAAATTTCTCTTATAATCTTTATTTATATCTTATTCCGCTTTTTTATAATCAAAAAGAAGTAAATATCGAACTGGATAAGCTCAAAAATATACTTAATGCCGAAACCAGCTATGAAAGATTTTATGATTTTGAAAAATACATTCTGAAAAAAGCAATTGAGGATATAGTAACTTTCAGTAAATATAATCTTTCATATTATAAGATGAAAACCGGAAAAAACATAAATAACAAGGTTACCGCAATAAAATTCATACTTAACAATAAAAAACCCGGCAATTACTTTGATGTAAAATATGCTGCCAATGAACTCCTGAATATGGTTAAGTCTCACATAACCAATATAAATGAGATGTACGAGCTTATTCTTCTTTATATAGTAAAAAGAAACTATGACTATGTACTTCTCAATATAAAATATGTACTTGCCAATTATACCGACAATATAGAAAAGCACCTGAAAAGAGCTCTTTTATACGATCTCGGCAATACTGAAAAAACAGATAAATATACACTTTATGTAGAGGATATTGCACACTTTAAGACACCTTTTATACTTCAGATGAATCTTTGGAGACATTTGAATAAAGTCAGCAGTGAAATTCCTGATTACGATGATGTAAACAGACTTTATTACTCAGATTTTTTCAAAAAAATAATAAAGCTTAAGGATAAGGAAGAGTTTGATTTTACTAATGATTCTGTGAGAATATTCATAAAATATAATGTAAAAGAGGAAAGTATTATCAGAATATATATTCATAAGGAAGTATAGCAGGCTCCTTCCTTACTATGAAAGGAGAATTTTTATGACTGATACGGATATTTTGTTTAAAAATAAAAAAGCAGATATAAAGCGGCTTCTTTCCTATGGATTTATAAAAAGGGAGAAAAATTACATCTATTCTGCCAAATTAGTAAATGATCAGCTTGAAATGACAGTAATTATAACAGAAGCCGGAAAATTATCAACAGAAATCAGAGATACGCTTTCAAAAGAACTTTACATTGTTCATAAGGTTTCCAATTCATACGGGGGCTTCGTCGGAAAAGTCCGTGAAGAACATAACAGAATTCTTAATGATATTATAAAAAACTGTTTTGATAATGATACATTTAAAAGTGAATATTCAAAACTGGTTATTGAATATGTCAGAAAAAAATACAATGACGAACTTCAGTTTTTATGGAAGAAATTTCCTGATAATGCGGTTTTTCGCCGTAAGGACAGTAATAAATGGTATGCAGCATTACTAATTCTTCAAAAGCACAAATTAGGACTGAAAGAAGACGGCATAGTTGAAATAATTGATTTGAGAATTAAGCCTGAAGAGCTGATCAGCCTTATTGACAACAAAAAATATTTTCCCGGTTACCATATGAATAAAAAACACTGGTTCACTATCTGCCTTGACGGCTCGGTTCCAATAGAAGAAATTTTTTCACATATTGATAAAAGTTATACACTGGCACAATAGCTCCTTGGCTTTTGAACTAATAACTAAAGCATTAATATACAAAAACAGACTGTCCTAAAAATGATTTTTTATACAGTCTGTTTTTTTGCTGATTCCTCTTGAAAATACATATTCTGTTAATATATATTCTTATCTTTCAAAACAGCCAATGCAGTCTCTGCTGCTTTTTTCCCGCCTGCATCATCCTTTCCCTGAATATTCACGGCAAAAATAAATACATTATCTTCCTTTTCCACAAAGCCCACAAACCAGCCGTTTACATTCTTTCCGTTTACTGCTCCGGTTCCTGTTTTTCCATAAAGGGCAGCTTTGTTATTTTCTGATAATTTCATTGCATTTTTTACAGTTTTTATGTTTTTATTACTGAAATCCAAACTGCCTGTATAAAAATTTTTCAGCAGTAAAACCTGCTCCACCGGAGAAATCCGTAAAGAAGAACCCATCCAGTAATCTGATATATCTCCGGCAAGATTATAATTTCCGTAGGCTATTTTTTTATAATAAGAATAAAGCTGTTTTTTCCCGGCTTTTTTATCGATTTCCTGAAAATACCAGTTTACGGAATTTCTTAATGCACTTTCAAGAGTCTGATCCTGATCCCACACTTGATAAGGATTCTTTTTCCCGTCCCATTTCATAACAGAATCATCATTTTTTATTATTCCCAGCTCCAGCCCGATAAGTGCGTCATATATCTTATAGGTAGAATCAGGTGCTGTTCTGGTGATACTTTTATCCCTGTTATAAATAAAATACTGATCATTTTTCATGTTATATAAAACAAAGCTTCCGTTAAATCCCCTGAAATAAGTGCTGAGATCTTCATAAACAATATTTTTTCCCCGAAAATCATACTTTTCAGTATAAGCCATCTGTGTTACAGCCGGAATCTGACTCAGCAAAAAAACACTCAGTCCCGTAAAAACAAAAAAACTCTTTATTTTCATGCTGATTGTTTCTCTGGTATAAACCGCTATTTTTTTTATTCGCTTTTTGAGTTCTTTTTTAGTTCCTCCCAAACTTGCTGTCATAAACATGTGAGGAGTTTCAGATAATTTTGTTATAAAATTTATAATAGTATATCCGTAATCATGAAAAGAGGTTTCATCAAGCACTTTCAGCACTGCAGCATCGCAAGCTATTTCTCTGTCAATGCGTATCTGCTTAAAAATCAGCCATATCAGCGGATTAAACCAGTAAATAACCTGAAAAAACAGCATTATCCAGTTAATCAAAACGTCCCTGCTTTTATAATGATTCAGTTCATGTAAAAAAATATATTTTATCTCTTTTGAGCTGAACTGCTCGGATATTTTTTCAGGAAGTACGATATATGACCGAAAGACTCCCATTGTTACCGGAACCCGGGTAAGAGAAGACGTCCCCATCACAGGTTTCTTGCTTATTTTAAGTATATTGCAGCATTCCGCATAAAGATCGTTTATTTTCTTATCTCTCACAAAAATTAGTGATTTTCCGATTTTTCCAAGTCTAAAACTGCCCATAATTATGAGAAATAAAAATATGAAAATTCCGGCAGCCCATACTCCTATCAAAAATAAGACAATATATTCAGGCATTGAATGATTGGCAGATACGCCAAAATCCTGAATCCAGTCAGCAGCATGTACTAAAGTCCCGCTTCTGTCGTTTCCCGCCATTCCGATTTCTGTAATCTGACCTGCATTCAGCTTATGAAACGTAAAATTATTCAAAACTCTGTAATCAAAAATTCTGCTTGGTATAAAAGGTACAGCTAATATTAACAGAAATAAAAAATCAGTATTATTCTGCCATTTTGCAGTAATATGTTTTTTAAATATACCTTTTATTCCCAGAATAACTAAAATAAAAACAGATATTGTAAAAGAATTCATCAAAAAACAGATAAAATTCGTCCTGATCATATTATTTCCCCTTCTTGTCTTTTTCCATATCAAGAATTTTCTTTAGTTCATTTATATCATTTTCCGTAAGCTTATCCTGTTCCAAAAAGTTAACTACCATAGAATTCAGGGCACCGTCATAAAATTTATTCAAAAAGCTGCTGCTTTCCTGTTCCACATAATCTTCCTCTTTTATCAGCGGAGTATACACAAATACTCTCCCCTCTTTTTTATAGCCTATCGCACCCTTTTTTACCAATCTCGAAAGCAGTGTCTGTATTGTCTTAGGCTTCCACGAGCTTTCAACTGTGAGAATTTCAGTAACTTCCTTTGTACTCACAGGGGCTTTGTCCCAAATTAATTTCATAACCTGATATTCTGCTTCTGAAATAGAAAATGAATTTTTCATAACAGCCTCCAATTCTTACAAATGTAATAAATTTATTATACCACAATTTCAAAGGGATTATAAGTAATTTTTTTATAAAAATTTTTCTTGACAAATTTATCTTACAAGTGTAAGATATAAAAAATTACATATGTAAGATTTAATTTTAAAGAGTATTATAATAATACTTATTTCTATCAAAATAATAAGGAGAAAATCATGAAAAGAATTCTATTAGTTATTATGCTGGCTTTTTCTACTATTCTGTGCAAAGCCCAGCCAAAATCAGAAAATACTGTTAACAATGCTGCTTCCGGAGGAATCCAGGAGGAAAATCTTCAAAAATACTTTGACGATCTGAATATAAAAGGAAGTATTACCATTTATGATTATAAAAATAAAAAATGGTACTATAGCGACAAAAAAGACTCAGAGAAACGAACTCTTCCGGCCTCTACCTTCAAAATACCAAATTCACTGATAAGCATTGAAGAATATGCTGTAAAAGATGAAAATGAAGTTTTGAAATGGGACGGAGTTATAAGAGAATTTCCAGCACATAATGCAGATACAGACTTAAAAACTGCTTTTAAAAATTCCACTGTCTGGTTTCACAGGGAAATGTCAAGAAGGGTCGGAATTGATAAATACAGAAAATATCTGAAAGAATTTAATTACGGAAATCAAAAGCTTTCAGGAATACCGGATTATTTCTGGCTGGATAATACACTTGTTATTTCACCTGCTGAACAAATAAATTTCTTATCCGGGCTTTATGATGAAAAATATCCGCTTTCAAAAAGAACCTATAATATTGTAAAAAATGTAATGATTGAGAAAAAGACAGACTCATATACCTTAAGAGCCAAAACCGGAAGCGGATTGGTAAAAACTCTGGATATAGGCTGGTATGTTGGTTATATAGAAACCAAAGACAATGTTTATTTTTTTGCTACAAGATTACAGCAGGACGAACCTGATAAAAATGATGATTTCCTGAATCTGAGAAAAACTATTACTTTTAATATTTTTCAGGATATGGGAGTTATGTAATATCTTCTGTGAAAAATAAAAAGGACTGTACCACTTCAAAAATGTTACAGTCCTCTTATTCCTAAAATGAAGCCTTAAAAGAAACTCCTACTTTATAATCTTCTTTCTTTTCATTTCCTATTCCGTATTCTCCTGTAAGGAATATTCCATATCTGTCTTTTAATTCCACCCCTATTATACCGTTTGTCTTTAATCTCCCCTTATCCTCAGCTGTCTGTGCCAGTTTATGATGACCTTCTTCTATTGCTGAAAGACCGGCTTCTTCCTGTCTGTTCATATTTCCAAGCTCATATTCATAACCTGCTCCTATATTACCCTTGATTTTCCAGTTTGACTCCGATCCGAGCCTTTTTTCCGCTTCCAGTCTTACACCTATACTTGGCTTTATACTGTAAGCATCATTGCTTTCCACCTTCAGACTTTCGGCAGCTCCGCTCTCCTCAAAGCTTTCATGTGTCATATATCCCAGCTCCAGACCTGTATAAGGTACCATCTTTACATTCCGCCCTATTTCAAAGTCTTTTCCAATTTCATTTAATGAGCTTAGACCGTATACATTATAATCCGATTTCATATCTGACTTTGTTTTATCATACCATGTAATGCTTCTGTCATTTGTATGGAAGCTCACTCTTCCCAGCAGGTCATTTCGGAAATTCCATCCGTTTACAGTATATTTATTATGTAATCCAAGCTGTATAGTATCTGCCTGATCCTCATTATCAGTATTCTTCATCTGAAAATCAGTTCTTGTATACCCAAGTGAATAACCAAATGTATGTCTGTATGTTCTTTCTACTTCCCTAAGCGCCAGTACACCTACTGTATTATAATCATATGACTCTACTCCGCTCGTATCTTCCTTAGTGCTTCCTTTACCTGCTATTACATTTATTTTTACATTTTCTTTTGTGTTGTTCTCTGAATTCTGCAGTGTAAACAAGGCATTATTTAGTACACCGTAAATATCCTGTTCTCTTTGGTTTATATTGGCATACATGCTTCCCGAAAGCTGCTCTAAACTATCTCTTAATGTATTTTCATCTTTTATAAGATCAAGCCTGTCATAAATTTTCAGTGCATCACCCTGTGCATTTAGATATTTATTTTCTATATTTTTGGCAAAGCCGTCATACCATGCTCCTTGTGTAAAGTTGTCATAATTGATCTTTTCCATCCATATATCTATTTTCCCCTGTGCATTCGTTACCGGAATTGCATCAAATGTCACTGAAGTACTTTTTACAGACACTTCTCCGGTATTTTGTCCTCCGCCCGGAGTAGTAGGATCAAATACATTTTCAAATTTATACACCCTTGCATTAGTTCCCTGAGTAAATAACGGGTCTATTTTTGCAACATTGTCACCAAAATTAAATCCCGGTGCCACTATACTCACACTGTTGCTTAGAAGAAAACCGCCGTTTATATCTTCCGGCGAATAACCATTTAGAGCAACCTCTTCTGCTGTAGGTACTCTAAAGCTTGACGGATCAGGCTTTATAATAAGATCAAAGCCGTTCAGCTCGAATTTTTCATCCACCTTTATAATTCCTGCGTTTATTATACTTGGAGGAGTATATGCCGCTTCTCCGGTTACTACCTGTACAGAACCTATTGTTCCGGAAGCTATTTCTATCAGTCCGTGATTTTCAAGTATTGAACCTCCTGAAAGCTGTATTCCTGTACTGTTATTTCCGTTTATATATATCTTTCCCGTACTTTCATTTATTACCTTCGAATTGGCATTAGCATAAATACCCATACTGTCGTTACCATTCATTGTTATAATTCCTGCATTTGTAATCTCAGTATTTCTTGTTCCGGCTATTCCGATACTTCCGTCTCCCGATAATGTAATATTGCCTTCATTTCTTACTGCTCCCTGCTCTATGTATATCCCCACTGCTTTTTCTGACACAGATGTTATATTTCCAGTATTCAGAGATTCATTTATATTATTTATCGAGTAAAAACCTACTGCATCGGAACCAATAGATATATTTCCGCTGTTTTGCATATTCTGTACATTTTCTCCGTAGACTCCCACTGCGTACTTATTAGCAAAAGGATTATCCGGATCTGTTATAACAGAATTACCGATTTTTATATCACCGCTGTTATTTATACTGCCTTCTTTATTATATATTCCCATATTTGCAGTTCCGTTGTCACCATTTATTGCGGCTTTATTTGTTATATCCCCGCCATTTATCATGTAAAAGCCTATTGAGTCAGAACCTGACATATTCAGGTCCGCCCCTGTTTCATTAATAACAGTTGTTTTACCGTCAGAATAAATCAAAACACCCGTATCTTCCAAATGAGATATATTTCTTCCGGTATAGACTGCATTCCCGCTTAACACTGCACCATAACTGCCGCTGCTTACACTTATCTCAGCATTATTATCAGTTACGGCACCGTTTGTCGCATAAATTCCTACTGTTTTTTCACCGCTTAATAACAATTTCCCGCCTGTAAGATTCAGATTCCCGGCATTCATATATATCCCGGTACCTGCCGGAGCAATTTTTATATCTCCGGCTGTATGATTTATTATACCGCCTTTATTATAGATACCTATAGATTTTTCACCCAGTATCATGTCAGTGGAATTATTAACCGTTCCCTGAGAATTATTATTGAATATCCCTATACTCGGATCAGCCGCGCTCACTGAACCGCCTAATTCTACAGAATTATTATTATTAAAGGTTTTTATACCTCCAGATGTAATATATACTCCTACAGATTTATCACCTGTTAATTTTATAGTTCCGTTATTTTCTCCTGTAATATCAGCTGTTCCGTCGATATAAATACCTACAGCCTTTTCGCCTGTACTATTAATTACACCCGAATTCGAGACAGCGCTGCCATCTTTTATATAAAGCCCTGATGATCCCGCTCCGATTCCTATATATCCGGAATTTTCAATGCTGGTACCTGCACCGCTCCCATACAATCCCACAGAAGAATTCCCCATATATACAGAACCTTCATTTTTTGCCTTAGCACCATTTGTTACATAAATTGCTGTTGATTTGCTGCCGCCGAAATTTATTACTCCTTTATTAGTTGCTTCATGATTTACAGCTTCACCATTTATAGTTACGGGAAGCCCGCCTGAATAAGCACCTGTAAGGGCTATCCCCACCATATTATCTCCTGCCGCATCTAAATATGAATTACTTCCGAGCAATACTGCCGAATTAATTCCGGAAGTAAATGTTCCTCCGGCTCCCAAAGAAGCATACGAATCATAAAACATGGTTCTGTCTTTTATATTCTGTACTATATACTGTGAATCAACCGTAGAATTAACGGAAAAACTCTGATTAAAATATCCTGAACCGGCTACGTTAAATATTACTATTCCTTTCCCGTCTACATTTACCGTTCCTGTTCCTGAGAAAGATGAAGTTCCGTCAGTATATATACCCACAGAATTATCTCCCTTCAGATTTAGCTCCAGATTACTAAGGGATACAGTATTATCTTTAATATATATTCCTGTTCCGTTTTCCCCTGCTGTTATTTTATTAAGTCCGTTACCTGAAACATAAGATTTATTGGAGTATATTCCTACACCGCCTTTTGAAGCGCTTACATCAATATCACTCCCGTCTTCGAGATACAGAGTTCCCTGTCCGTAATATCCTCCGCTTGAATTTTCATTTACATAAATTCCTATGGCCTTTTTACCTGAAGATGCAGTTATTTTCCCGGAATTATATACATCAAAACTTGCATAAGAAGTTGTGTAATCATTTGGTTCCGGATAAGTTTCCGCATAAATTCCCACACCGTTATTTCCAATATTTATCTCACTGCTGTTTCTGACAGTTCCGGCAGTAGTATACATCCCTATACTGCTTTCACCGTTCAAATTTAGAGCGCCTGTATTAGTCTGCCCTGCTCTTTGAGTATAAATACCTATAGATTTATTTCCGCTAAGAGTAATTATCCCGTTATTTTCGCTGTTTATTCTGTTATACTCATTCGCCTTATAGCTCTGTCCTATTGCTACCAGATTATCTTCAGTTCCGCTTATTGTCACACCTTGGTTTACAGATACTCCGGATTTTCCTATTTCAGTATTTCTGTATGTTTTATCTCCTGTATTATTGTTTTTATCTATATTGGAATCTGTATCTATTACCAGCAGTGATGAAGTCAGCTTGGATTTCCCTGAACCGATAAACTCTATTGAAGAATTTCCTGACAGATCCTTCAGATCACTTAAATTTACCTTTGCATTTTTTACTGCTATATTAAAGCTGTCTGAATCTGTATTTATAGTAAGCTTCCCGTTTGAAGCATCAGTTACGCTGTTTACATATCCCTGAAGATCAACAGTATTTGATATTCCGCTGCCTTCATAATAATATCCTATTGCCCCGTTTTTCAAGTTTGCATTTACATCACCATTAATTACTGTTTTCCCTGTCAGAGTGGTATAGTTATCTTTTTGAAAAAAGAATGCAAAGCTGTCCTTTCCGTTTACTGTTAATTCCATAGCCTGTCCTGGAGTTTGGGACTGCAGGGTAATATTCCCGCCTTTTGAAAATAAAGCTGCTCCCCCGTCGCCATTTACTTCAAGTCTGTCTGTAGTAATATTTGTTTCTGACGAAGTATTCTGATATGCCCCGTTTACATATAAAGAACCCGATCCGCTGTAGACCGCTGTCGGTTGTTTACCGTTCACCTCTATATAGCTGTTTTCAGATGTCAGACTTAATCCGTTATTATAAACAGCAGTGGCATAATTACCGTTCATTTCAATATTACCTTTATTTAAACCATATTCACCCGCTACCATTCCGCTGACTACAAGACCCAGACTCCCGTAATTACTTCCCCACTGAGTTGTAAATGAAGAAGAATTATTTACGATATCCCCGTAATTTTCAAAGGTCCCGTTAGTTATTATTCCGGTCATTGCTATTGCCCCCGGATTTATTGTAATAGGCATATAATTTTTTATTACTGTTCCATATGAACCTGACACTATAGAATTTTGAGTTCCTGCATTAATAGGGACTATGGAATTAATAAGACTGCTGTCCAGCGTTACTTTTCCATAACTCACTTTTACTATAGAACTTTGCTTGGAGTCTGCTCCGAATTCTACTTTTTTTATTACAGTATCATTTAATATCATATCCATTGTTTTTAACGTTGCAGACTGTGTTTCTCTTGATACTGCCGGTGTATTTGTTCCGTTTATATATATATCCATATTTTTTACATTATCTAAAATATTGTTTCCTGTGGTACTCAAACCTCTTTGAACATATAACCCGACATTTTTGGTACCTTCCAGTATTATTTTCCCGTTTGATCCATCTATTTCTATTGTTGAATTTACATAATCATTACTTCCATATACTGAAGCTCCGATTTCCACAGCCCGGTTTCCTTCTCCGGTAACACTTATATTACCGGGCTTTATCAGAATAGGCCTTGTGTACGGGTCTACTGCAACAAATACTCCTACTCCTCCTGTTGATCCCGATACGTTTCCTGTATTCAGTTCTATTATGATATTCCCTGAATTGATCAGCTCTCCTGCCATTGAAGATGATGCAGTTCCCCTGTCCAGCTGCATTGCTATCCCGCTTTGTCCGGATTGTGTTCCATTTTTTATTGTTATTGTTCCCGTATTTTCAAGAACTGCTTTTGCACCAGAGTTCGGATTTGAATTTGTCAGATTAAGACTTAATCCGACAAGTCCTGTTGATGAAAACGAAGATGTAGTATCATCTGCCTGCAAATTTAAGTTTCCTGAAAATACAAGCCTGCTGTCTGATGTTGCATAGTATGGTCTATAGCTTAAAAAGCCCCAGTTATTATAACTTGCTCCGTTAGTCATAATCAGATCCCAGTTGCCTTTTACTTCAAAATTACCGTTATTTGATATATTATGTACTGCAAATCCTGTACTATAACCGGTATGAGTATAAGAAGCAGCTGTTGTCCCTGTATACGAACCATTATTATACGAAGCTGCTCCCGTTACTGATATGTTATTTGTTGTTCCGTCCATGTTCAGCGTAGTTCCCGTAGGTGATTCTACATTCAGATTTTCATAAGCTCTGTTTCCGGAAGTATTATAACGAACCAGAGTTGTTATTCCTCCTATAGATTTTCCCTGATATGAATTCTGTACTCCAAAATACGGTACTACCACATTTGGTGCTGCGGGAAAACTAAAATCTCCCACTGTAAAAACCGGTGCTGTTATCTGAGGAGCTGCTACAGGTGACATATTTACATTTACTGTCGGCGCATCCACTGAACTGATATTTAATTTTATATCTTCCCTTGTAATTCCCTTTACCGGTATATACATTCCCAGATCTACAGATTTTGCCGTTCCTTTTTCCAGACTTGACACTGTTTCTTTCGATCCGCCTCTGTGATTGCTATTATAGAACCCGCTAAAAAATATCTGCCATTCTAAATATTCAGGTTTTACAATATAATCACTTTGCATATACAAATCATTTAACTCTTTATTTCTTTTATTTAATATTTTTTCTAAAAGTCTATAATTTTCATCTGCTGTTTTACTTCCCATATTTTTGGTTATATTATTATAAAGTCTTTCATATTTACTTTTAGAGATATTATTGTTATTATCTGCATAAATACTTGCTATAGAACCTAAAGCTAAAAACATGCACATTCTCTTATTGCCTAACATTCTTCTCTCCTCTTAATTTTATTATTATTTCAAAATTAGAAATTACTGATTAATTCTGATATTAACTTTTCTGAAAACTACAGCCTGGTTTTATGTACAATAACCGTTAATCCGTTTTATTTACAGATGCTATTATATCCAGAAAAATTTATTTCAACTCAAGTTCATTTTCACATACAATTATCGAACATCAGATATACATAAACTTGACTGCTCATTCTAACATTGTTAAAGCAATTTGTCAACAATACAAATTGACTATGGTTTCAATTATAAGCATTTTCAAAGAAATTTCGTACCATCTGATATTTATATAAATTTTATATAAATTTGCATATATATATTCATTATATATATCTTTATTTTCCCGTCGTTTATTTTTATGTAATAGAAAAGACCGAAAATCTATCCGGTCTTTTCCAGAAATCCAAATCGTAATATATTACTGTCTGCACAGCTAATTTTACTGGATATTCTATAAATTATATTTTTCTTTAGTTTTCTTCACTCTTCCCAGTGTTCTTTCCTTCCCGATAATTCCAATTACAGTATATAGATCTGCACCTCTTGCTTTTCCTGTAAGTACTGCTCTTATCGGCATAAGAACTGCAGCAGGTCCTTCACCAAGCTCTTCCTGCAATTCATTCAGAATTTTTATAGCTTCCTCTTCACTGATTTTTTCATTTAACATACTGATCTTATTTACAAATAAATCTATCGCTTTTTTGCCAATTTCTGTTTCCATTGATGAACGAAGCTTTTCAATAGATTTTCTTTCTTTTTTATTTTCAGCCTCTTCAGAATTCGGAAGTTCAAAATCATCTTCATAGTAAATAACTGATTTTTCAGGAAGCTCCTTTAATGTCTGTGCTGACTCTCTTCCTATCTCCACTATTCTCATAAGCTTTGTAAATTCTTCATCACTTAAATCTTCATTTTCATAATACCCTGCTTTCACAAAGTAAGGCAGAGCAAGTTTTGTAAGTTCTTTCAGATCTTTAAGCTTCATATGCTGATTATTTACCCAGCCCAGCTTTACAAGATCAAAAACCGGCCCTCCAAGCGAGATTCTGTCAAAAGAAAAATTCTCTATCATTTCTTCAAGACTGAATATTTCTTTATCTCCTCCGAAGCTCCATCCCATAAGAGCAAGAAAGTTCAAAAGACCCTCTTTCAGATATCCTTCTTCTACATAGTAGTTCAAAGAAACGGGATTCTTTCTTTTCGATATCTTCGATTTATCTGCATTTCTCAAAAGAGGCATATGATACCATTTCGGTTCTTCCCATCCAAAAGCCTTATACAGCTGTATATGCTTAGGTGTGGAAGCTATCCATTCTTCAGCTCTGATTACATGCGTTATTTCCATTAAGTAATCATCCACTATATTAGCAAGATGATAAGTCGGAAATCCGTCTGACTTTAATAATACCTGATCATCAATTTTGCTGTTTTCAAAAACTATATCCCCTCTTAATTCGTCATGAACAACAGTATCACCTTCATAAGGCATTTTCAGTCTGATTACATAAGATACACCTTCGGCGAGCTTCTGCTTTACTTCCTCATCTGTGAGATTTCTGCAGTGTCTGTCATATCCCGGTGCCTGCTTCATTGCTATTTGTCTTTCTCTAAGCTTGGAAAGTCTCTCAGGAGTACAGAAGCAGTAATATGCTTCTCCCTTTTCCACAAGCTTTTCTGCATATTCTTTATATATATGAAATCTTTCAGATTGTCTGTACGGTCCTTTTGCTCCGCCTACATCCGGTCCCTCATCATAATTAAGACCCAGCCAGTGCATAGCATCGAAGATCTGCTGTTCAGAATCCGCTGAAAATCTTGTTCTGTCTGTATCCTCTATTCTTAATAAAAAATCCCCGTTATTTTTCTTGGCAAATGCATAGTTAAAAAGCCCTATATACGCAGTCCCCACATGCGGATCTCCAGTTGGAGAAGGTGCTATTCTTACCCTTACTCTTTTACCTTCCATTTTTCCTCCTATTTATTAATCTGTATTCTTATACCATTTCAGATATTCATTTATAAAATTATCTATATTTCCGTCCATTACTTTGTCTACATTGCCTTCCTCGGCTTTTGTCCTGTGATCTTTCACCATTTTATAAGGCTGGAATACATATGACCTTATCTGGCTTCCCCATTCTATTTTAGACTGCTGCCCCTGTATCTCCGAAATTTCGTTTTCTCTTTTCTGCATTTCGAGCTCCAGCAGTTTTGATTTTAGTATTTTCATGGCAGTTTCCCTGTTTTTCAGCTGCGATCTTTCTTTCTGACATGTTACTACTGTATTAGTGGGTATATGTGTAATTCTCACAGCCGAGTCTGTAGTATTTACATGCTGTCCGCCTGCTCCGCTTGATCTGTATGTATCTATTTTCAGATCGTCAGGCTTGATATTCAGCTCCACATCATCTTCCAGTTCCGGAAGCACATTTATTGCCGCAAATGATGTATGTCTCTTCTTATTGGCATCAAAAGGTGAAATCCTTACAAGTCTGTGAACACCTTTTTCCCCTTTCAGATAACCATATACATATTCACCGGCAATACTTAGTGTTACACTTTTTATCCCGGCTTCATCACCGGCAAGTGAGTCCAGCACCGATACACTAAAGCCATGTATTGCTGCCCATCTGTCATACATTCTGTAAAGCATTTCTGCCCAGTCGCAGGCCTCTGTTCCTCCTGCACCTGCATTTATTGTCAGCATAGCATTACAGCTGTCGTATTTCTCATCCAAAAGCAGTTTTATCTTAAAGTTTTCCACTTCATTCTTTAGATTTTCAATTTTTTCCCTAAGCTCTCCCTGAAATTCAGTTTCACCGTTTTCTGCAAATTCCAGTAAAACACCCACATCTTCTAGAAGTGTACTTAATTTATTAAATTCGTCCCTGTCTTTTTTCAGTATATTCAATTCTTTTATGACCTTCTGGCTTTCCTGCTGATCATCCCAGAAATTTTCCGTAAGTGTCTGTTCTTCCAATTCTTTTATTTTTGCTTTTAAATTTTCCAGATCAAAGATGCCCCCTAATTTCGTTTATACTTTCAGTAAACCCTTCAATCTCTTTTTTGATTTCAAAAAGATCCATATTTTCTCCTCTAAAAAATAAATTTCATTACTGTGTATTATATCATAAATATCACTGTTTTTCAAATATTTGACTATTTTTACTATCTTTCTCAGCTTATAGAATATATAAAATTTTACATCATATGAATTTGTACATGAAAATTTCCTTGACATATGGTATAAAAAATTATAGCATACTTATATAAACAAACTATTTTATAAACTAATTTTTATATATGGAGGCTGAGATGAAAATAGCTTTATTTGATGTAAAACCATACGACAGAGAATTTTTTGAAAAATGGAATAAAAAATATAATGCCAGCATCACATATTTTGAAGAAAGACTTTCTGTAAATAATGCCGTTCTTACAAAATATTATGATGTCGTCTGCGTTTTTGTAAACGATGATGTAAATGAAAAAGTGCTTTCTATTCTTTCCAAAAACGGAATAAGACTTTTGGCTTTGAGAAGTGCAGGCTATAATAATGTTGATTTTAAAGCTGCAAAAAAATATGGTATCAGGGTAGTAAGAGTTCCCGCTTATTCTCCTTATGCAGTAGCAGAACATGCGCTTGCTCTGATTATGACCCTGAATAGAAAAATTCATAAAGCATACAGCAGAACAAGAGACGGAAACTTTACGCTGAACGGACTTCTGGGAACAGATCTTCATGGTAAAACTGCGGGTATTATCGGTACCGGAAGAATAGCCAAAATACTGATAGGTATTTTGAAAGGTCTGGGAATGAATGTTCTTGGTTATGATAAATTTCCTGATGAAAAAGCTGCAAAGGAAATAGGATATACCTATGTTACGCTTGATGAATTATATAAAGAATCTGACATTATATCACTGCACTGTCCGCTTACCCCGGAAACTATGTACCTTATTAATTATAACAGTATAAAGAAAATGAAAGACGGTGTTATGATTATTAATACAGGAAGAGGAAAGCTTATAGATACAAGCATGCTTATAGAGGGGCTGAAAGACAAAAAAATAAGTGCTGCCGGACTTGATGTTTACGAAGAGGAGGAATCATATTTCTTTGAGGATGATTCTGCTGATGTGCTTCAGGATGATGTACTAGCAAGACTGCTCACATTTAACAATGTTATCGTTACATCGCATCAGGCTTTCTTCACAAGGGAAGCTCTTGACGGAATAGTAGAAACTACTTTTAATAATATTCTGGAATACCATAATAAGCAGGAGCTTACAAATGAAGTGTATTATGATGAAAAAGAAAATAGAATTGTAGAAGGCAATCTACAGAAACACTAGGCTTATATTTCTAAAGATTGTAAACTTTCCATGAAAAACCGGATTATTACCGGTTTTTTTTGTATCTTTTCCATAGATATTATAGAACAATCATAAAAACAGATAATTTTTATACTTATATTGACTTTTAAATTTTCTCTGTTAAAATATAATCACATTAAGGAGGTTTAAAATTATGAGAAATATAATTATTTTTATATTGATATTTTCTTTTACATGTTTTGCAGGTGAATATCTCAAAGAGGGAAAAAGTATTTATTATATGAAAGACGGACAGATGGTCTCGTGCTACTTTGAAGACGGTACTGTTGATCCTGCTGCGGATTGTTATTCAAAACCTTCTAAAATTCTTTTAGATAATGTTGACCTTGATACTTTTAAAAGTCTTAATCTGGGCTATGCCAAAGATAAAAATTCAGTTTATTATGAAGGTCTGAGGCTTGATGATTCTGATCCTGATACTTTTAAAATTATGGACAGATATCTTTATTCCAAGGATAAAAATTATGTCTATTTCACAAACATAAAACTGGATAATTCCAATTCTGATACCTTTGTTTTTCTTGGTTCAGACTATGCCAAAGACAAAAATAATATATATTGGCACGGAGCAAAACTGGAAAATGCAGACACAAAATCATTTGAAATACTTTCTGCTGACCCGTGGAAATACCATGCCAGAGATAAAAATTCAGTTTATTTTGCAGGAAATAAAATACTGGGTTCTGATGCAAAAACTGCGGAATACCTTTCAGGCTATTTTATGAAGGATAAGAATAACATTTATTATCTAGGCAAAAAAATGGAAACAGAAATAAAGAATACCGCCGATCTGGTAAAAATAGACGATACTTACTACAAAGACAAAAACAATATATATTGCTATTTTAAAAAAATTCAAGATGTTGACCCTGCGACTTTTGAAATAATAAAAAGTCCTCATCACCCTTATTCCAGAGACAAAAACAATGTCTATTATTATGAGCATACAATAACTGGTGCCAATCCTGAAACTTTCGTGATTCTTGATGAAGGATACGGATATGCCAAAGACAGCAAAAGTATCTATTACGGGACCAAGAGTCTAAAGGAAGCTGACTTGAATACTTTTAAAGTTATTAATATGAATACGGCAAAAGATAAAAATAATGTCTACAGAGACGGGGAAATAAGCGGTGAAAACCCGTCAAAATTCTAAAACATCATAATTTATTATAAAACAAAAGAGCAGATGACCTGCTCTTTTTATATTTATCCTATTGCTTCTTCGTATTTTTTAGCTACTTCGTTCCAGTCTACTACATTAAAGAAAGCTTTTATGTAGTCAGCTCTTACGTTTTTATACTTTAAGTAGTATGCATGCTCCCATACGTCCAATGCCAGAATAGGCTGCCCTTTTCCGTCACATTTACACATAAAAGGATTATCCTGATTAGGAGATGATCCTACTGACAGGTGCCCGTCCTCTTTCACTACAAGCCAAGCCCATCCTGAACCGAATCTTCCTGCTGCTTTAGCAGATATTTCTTCTTTTAGCTTATCTACGCTTCCAAAGTCTGCTTTTATCTGTTCTGCCAATTTACCTGTAGGTTCTCCTCCGCCGTTTGGAGACAGAATTTCAAAATAAAGATTGTGATTGTAGTACCCTCCACCGTTATTTTGAATAGCTGTTCTTGAAGCTTCCGGGATAGCATCCAGATTTTTCAAAATTTCTTCTATTGATTTTCCTTTTAATTCAGGTAATTTTTCTATAGCATCATTTAGATTTTTTGTGTATGTAGCATGGTGTTTTCCATAATGAGTCTCCATAGTAAGTGTATCTATATGTGGCTCCAAAGCATCAAAAGCATATTTTAATTTAATTTGTTCAAACATTTAAATCCCTCCTGTAATTTGTTTTATTATACAAATAATAACACTTTCTTTTTAATTTTTCAAGATTTAATTTGAAAATTATTTTATTTGTAAATCAAACTATTTTTATTTTATACAAATAAAAAAGCAGGACTGTTAAATGTCCTGCATTTTTTGGTATGGTTACTCTTTTACTATGTAACCTACACCTCTTACAGTTTTTATAATTTTTTTGTCATATCCTTTGTCTATTTTTGATCTTAAGAAGTTAATGTATACATCTACTATGTTGCTTTCAGTGATGAAATCAATATCCCAGATCTTTTCTGATATCATAGTTCTTGTAAGTACTCTGTTTTTATTTTTCAAAAAGTATTCAAGAAGTAAGAATTCTTTATTAGTAAGTTCAATTTCTTTTCCTGCTCTTTTTACTTCTCTGTTAATAGGATTTAGTGTTAAATCATATGCAGACAGTACTTCTGACGAATCGTCATTACCCTGTCTTGTAAGAGTTCTTACTATTGCTTTTACTTTGGCAGACAGTTCATCAAGTTTATAATCATTATAAACATAATCGTCTATCCCCTGTAATAATGCTTCTGTTTTTGAGTATCTGTCATCTTTATCTATTGATAACAGAATGTAGCTGTTTTTCTTGTTGTCTATAATTTCTTCGAGCTCTTTTGAAAAAGTATTTTTAAAAGATTTAATATCCAGCATTACTATATCTATTGTGTCTGATTTTAATTCCTGCATCATTTTGTTCTTGTCTTCTGCCAGTGAAACACTGAAGCTTAACTCTTTCATCAGCTGACCTACTACAAGTCTGCTTTTTTCGTTACTATTAAATATTAAAATTTTCATTTTTCGTTTCCTCCAAAAATATTTTATTTTACTTTATCTAAGATCTGATCAATGATTTTATTTAGCCGAATGCTTGCTTCTGATTCATTCTGGATATACGGCTCACCGCTATCTCCAGCTTCTGCAATATTTTTATCCATAGGTATGGAACCAAGAAAATTAACTTTTAATTCGTTTGCCATTCTCTCCGCTCCGCCTTTTTTTAATATATTAACTTCTTCTCCACATTCAGGACATATAAACCCACTCATATTCTCAATTATCCCAATTAATTCCATATTTACCAATCCTGAAAATTTCACTGATCTCCTAGAGTCTAATAACGCTACATCTTGAGGAGTTGTTACAACTATTGCCTTTGTCCCTACACCCACATTTTGTGCAATTGTTAATGTTTCATCACCTGTACCCGGTGGTAAATCTATTATCAAATAATCCAGTTTACCCCAAACTACATTTTCTAGTATTTCCATAATAGCACCCATTTTTTGTGGTCCTCTCCAAATTATTGGATCCGTACTAGGAAGAAAAAAACTTAAGGATGTTGTGCACAGATTCTCATTTATCTTGTATGGAACTGATAAATCGGTTAACTTTTCCCCTTCTACTCCTAACATAATAGGAATATTTGGCCCATGCAGATCTGCATCTAGAATCCCCACTTTATATCCTCGCATAGAAAGCCCATATGCTAAATTTACCGATAGTGTGGATTTCCCAACTCCACCTTTGCCACTCATAATAACAACTTTGTTAGTAATATTACTCATATTCTCCTTGATTTTGGATTTTTGATTTTCCATATTGATATTACTATGCATGTGTGTTTTACCTCCCTTAAATCACGTAACCTGTCTTAACTCGGACACCACCTCTCCATTTTATTTTTCCTTAATTATATTTATTTGAATATAATAATTAAGAGCTCTTGATTTTATTAGACAATATGTTATAATAAATTAAAAATTTAGTTTTTCACATCAATTATTACTAATATAATCAAGACATTTTACTAAGTTTTTAGCACTTTTGTCAAGCATATTTTAATTTTTTAGTAGAACTCATTCTAAATTTTTTGAACAATATCTTTTTAGACCAATAAAATCAGGTCTTTCCGCTAATATTAAAAGGAGGAATTTTATGTCAGAGTATTTAAGCGATAAACCAAAAAAATTAATCATAAAAGATAAAAATGGAAATATTAAAAATTACCAGGAATTTGAACATAATAATAACGGTGATCCCATTTATTATAAAAAAGTTGAAAATGAAAGAACAACAGTAGAATTAACCTATGAATATGAATATGATGAAATTGGACGTAAAAAAGTAACAAAAATTGCTGATTTAATAACTGATAATATTACTATAATGGAATATGAATATTAATACCTTTTCTTATTCATGTTTTGATATGTGAAATATCGAATGAGGTATAAGTGTTTCGACATTAGTATATTTTTGTCATTTTGAATTAAAACTGGACAAAACACTGGTTATATCATAAAATTTATGTATATTTTTAGAAAGAAGGTTTGTAAATATGAATATAAGTGTAATTAACAATTTTAAAGATAATTTTGATACTCTGATACTTCCGGTCAGTAAAAACCGTAAGATTAATTCCCATAATAAGGAACTGGACAAGAAAATTAATAAATATATTGAACTTTATTCTTTTTCTTATTCTGATGATAAATTTCTTTCTTTCGATTTGGAAGCAGATAATAAGCTAAAACAGATTGTTTTGGTTAATATCGACCTTCCAGATAAACTTCAGATTCGAGATACATTATTCAATGTATTTGGTAAAATTTCCGAAAAATCAAAAAATATACTTTTTATTAATTCTGATTTATTTTTTGATGAATATATTATAACAGAAATTTTCATATTAAGATACTATAAATTTATAAAATATATAGAAAATTCTAAAAAACATAAACATCATTTATTTATCTTAACCAATAAAGATATTGACCTCACTGAAACCATAGAACTTGCAAATTCTGTTAATACCGCTAGAGATTTAGTTAATGAACCTTCTAATGTACTTTATCCTGAAACTTTAGCCGAATCAGCTTTATCACTCGGAGAAAAATACGGTTTTGAAGTCGAAGTATTAAATAAGAAAGATATTAAAAAGCTGAAAATGGAATGCTTTTTAAAAGTAGGCGAAGGATCTGACAAAGAACCAAAGCTTATTATTCTTCGCTACCACGGCAACAAAAAAGATAAAAATAAAATCGGGCTGATTGGTAAAGGCGTTACATTTGACAGCGGCGGTCTGTCGTTAAAACCTTCTGACAGCATGATCGAAATGAAATCCGACATGGCTGGTGCTGCAGCTGTTATTTCTGCTGTTTGTACCGCTTCAAAAATGAAGATAAAGAAAAACATTATCGGTGTCATACCCGCCTGTGAAAATATGATTAACGGTTCTTCATATAAACTTGGCGATATAATTAAATCAATGAATGGCAAGACTGTAGAAATACACAATACTGATGCTGAAGGACGTCTTACTATTATTGATGCTGTTACTTATGCGATCCGTCATGAAAAAGTAACACATATACTAGATATCGCAACTTTAACGGGTGCATGTATGGTTGCACTCGGTACTGATATTACTGGTGTTGTTACCAACGACGGTAATATGCTGAAAGTCTTGAAAAAGGCCTCTGAAATTTCAGGTGAGCTCATTTGGGAACTTCCTAATCATAGTACCTATAAAGAAAGTTTAAAATCACCCAATGCAGATCTTAAAAATGTAGGAACAAGATGGGGCGGTGCTATTATAGCCGGTCAGTTTATAGAGGAATTCGTAGAGAAACTTCCGTGGCTGCACCTTGACATTGCAGGCCCTGCTTTTATTGAAAGTAAGTCTAAATTCGGCAGTGCAGGCGGAACAGGAGCCGGTACCAGATTATTATATGAATTTATAAAAAACTTTTGATCACAATATGGAAGAGCTGTTTATTTAGAACAGCTTTTTTAATTTTGTCAGAATCTTTGTTTTATTTCTTCCTTTGATTTCAAAATTTTATTCCGCTTTCTGATATATTTCTGTTTCATTTTTGACTTCACAAAGTTTAAAATTTTTCACAGTTTCCGCTTTATTAATTAATTAATTAATTTAGATATTTAAAAAATTTTATCTCTAAATTTTCTAATAAAAATTAACATTTAAAATAGTAAATTCCGAGTTATTTTTATTATTCACAAGTATTTGTTGACATATTATTATATAAAACAGATTCTAAGATCTTATTTTATGCTAAAATACTTACACTCGTCTTTATTCATATAATTGGAATCCAAAAAGTTAAAGTATTGGTAACTGATATTATTTTTTTATGATTTTCCATCTAAAATGAATTAAATTGAAATATGTGAAAAGTGTTGAAAATTGTCAAATAAATAACCGATAAGTAATATGATTGTGATAAACTTTCCCTATTTATGAAATTATTATAGCACATTTTATAGTAATAATGAAAGAAAATAATTCTTATTTATTTATTAACAAATATAAGATATCTCTAATATAAATGCAAGACAGATCAAAAAACACTCTTTATTTTAAATTGAACATACTAATTCATATACAATTCTTTTACTAATAATTTATACAAAAAGACAAGCAGAATTAATTTTTCTGCTCGCTCTTTTTATTAGTTTTTACAGTAATTCAAGTGCATTTTTACAGATATCTTCTGCTGTCAGTTCATATTCCTTCATCAGATAATCTAATGTTCCCACTTGTCCGTATCTTTCCTTTACTCCTACTCTTCTCATTTTAGCAGGATAATTTTCAGCAAGAACTTCAGCTACTGCTGATCCAAGTCCGTTATGTATGCTGTGATTTTCACATGTTACTATCTTTCCTGTTTTTTCTGCATATTTTATAATAAGATCTTTATCTATAGGCTTTAATGTAAACATATCAATTACAGCCGCATTATATCCTTTTTCTTTAAGCATATCTGCTGCTTTAAGAGCTTCTGACACCATAATACCATTCGCTATAAGTGTTATGTCGCTTCCGTCTTTTACTACATTTCCTTTTCCTATTTCAAATACTGAACCATCTTCATATATCTTTTCCGCATTTTTTCTCATTGTTCTGATCCAGTGAAAACCTTCTGTCTGGGCTACCTGTTCTATTATATTTTTGAACATTACACCGTCAGTTACCTCAAGAACAACTGCTCCGGCAAGCCCTCTGACGATTCCCATATCTTCAAAAGACATATGTGTTCCGCCATTATGTACTGCTGTTATTCCGGCATCCGAAGCTATTATTTTTACATTGTTTTTTTGATATGATATTGACATAAACAGCTGGTCAAAGCATCTTCTGCTGGCAAATGCCGTAAATGTATGGAAAAAAGGTACTTTTCCCGCAATTGACATTCCGCCTGCCATACCTGCTATATGAGCTTCCATAATACCGCCGTTTATTATTCTTCCGGGAAGCTCTTTCTGTATAATGTCTGTACTCATTGACCCCATCAGATCTGCTTCAAGGGCAACTATTCTTTCATCCTTTTTCATGAGCTCCAGAAGAGTGGTAGAATATATCTTTCTCATTTCCATATCATCTTTTTTTCTTTCACTGCATATTTTATACATTATTCTACCTCCCCTTCCAATTCGGCAACAGCCTTTTCTATTTCCGCTTTCACATCATCTGTAAGTCTCAGATGATGTGAATTTTTTAAATTTTCTATATATTTTACACCCTGACCTTTTTTTGTATCAAGAATTACTGCAAGCGGTCTTTCATTTTCCCCTCTTGGATTTTTTAAAAGGTTATAAATTCCTTCTATATCATCACCTTTTACTTCCACGCTATCAAATCCAAAGGTCTTGAATTTCTCTGTTAAAGAAAACGGCTTTATAATTTCTTCCAGAGTTCCGTCAAGCTGGAGCTTGTTATAATCCACAAATACAGTAAGATTATTCAAATTATGGTGTGCTATAAACTGAAACGCTTCCCAGCACTGACCCTCATTTAATTCTCCATCCCCAAGGATAGTAAATACACGGTTATCCTTACCTGAGAGCTTTTCTGCCATTGCTATTCCTGTTGCTAATGATACTCCCTGACCCAGTGATCCTGTAGTAGCGTCTACTCCTTTAGTCAAAAGTCTGTCCGGATGGCTGGGCAGATGAGTTCCGTTTACATTCAGAGTCATTAATTCTTCTTTGGGAAAGTATCCTTTTATGGCAAGAGCAGCGTATAAAGCCGGACCTGCATGTCCTTTTGACAGCACCATATAGTCTCTTCCTTCCCAGTTTGGATTTTTAGGGTCTATTTTCATTACAGCACCATATAATACTGCAAGAGTTTCAACCACTGAAAGACTTCCTCCAAAATGCCCGAATCCCAGATTCAAAAGCATTTTTAACATAGAGATTCTTATATCCTTTGCCAGTTTTTTTATTTCATTATAATTTTCCATTTAATCCTCCTGTATTTTGTTTATTTCGCTGCATCTGCTTCAGGCATTTTTTTCTTAGGCATCATATAGTTCAGAGCTACAAGGATTGCTAATATTGCTACAGCTATTATTGTTATTACATTTTTATCCATATATCTTGCCATATTTCCTAAAATTATTCCTACCAGTCCGAAATCCGCATCTGAGAATGTAGTATTCGCAAATCCGAGAGATCCTAAAACAGGCAGAAGCATTACAGGCAGGAATGTAATAAGCAGACCGTTTGCAAATGCTCCAAGCATTGATCCTCTTCTTCCTCCTGTAGCATTACCAAATACACCTGCTGTTGCTCCACAGAAGAAATGCGGAATTACACCCGGAAGTATTAATACCATGTTTAACTGACCAAGTACCAGAAGTCCTACTATTCCTCCCAAAAAGCTGAATAAGAATCCTACAAGAACTGCATTTGGTGCATACGGGAATACTACCGGACAGTCTAATGCAGGTTTTGCAGACGGTACCATTTTTTCAGAGAACCCTTTGAATGCAGGTATTATTTCCCCAAGAATTAGTCTAACACCTGATAATATGATAAATACACCGGCTGCGAATGTAATTGCCTGAATAATAGCATATACAAGATAATTATCCCCATTGCTTAAATTAGTTTCTACGAATTCTCTTCCTGATAACACTGCCAGCATCAGATAAATAACCATCATAGTAAGTGATATAGAAATAGAACTGTCTCTTAAAAAACTAAGATTTTTCGGAAGATTCATATCTTCTGTTGATTTTGAACCTTTTCCTACTGCTTCACCAACGAATCCCGAAAGAACATAACCAAGCGTTCCGAAATGCCCGAAAGCTATATCGTCATTACCTGTAATTCTTCTCATATGTCTTTGTGCCATTGCAGGGAATAATGCCATTATAAGACCTAAAATTATTGACCCTACCAATACTAACTGAACACCGTCAAAATCTGCCACACGAAGAATTATTGCTATCATACATGCCATGTATAATGTGTGATGTCCTGTAAGGAAGATATACTTCAGTCTTGTAAATCTTGCTATAAATATATTAAATATCATTCCAAATGCCATGATATATGCTGTCATTGCCCCATATTCCCCAAGTGCTATGGACACGATTGCCTCATTATTCGGGATTATACCCTGTATATGAAAGGCCTGTTCGAACATTTGTCCCAGCGGATCCAAAGATCCAGTAAGTACTCCGGCTCCTCCGCTCAGAACCAGAAATCCCAATATTGTTTTTATTGTTCCTTTTACCACATCAGTAACTGGTTTTTTTTGTGCCACCAGCCCTATTAATGCCATTAATCCTACTAAAACCGATGGTACTTTCAGTATGTCAAATACGAACATTAATAATCCATTCATCATTAAACCTCCTAATATTATTTTCCAAAATATTTGCTCAATTTTTCTTCCAGTTCATTCATATCGATAATATTATCCAATACTACCAGTTTATTTTCGGGAACACTTGCACTAGCCGCAATATCTTTTCCCATAACGAATAAATCCGCTGCATCAGGTGTAGCACTTGATAAATCCGAATGCTCCACTTCTGCGTCTACCCCTATCTTTTGTATTACTTTTTTTATGTTCATTTCCACAAGGAAACTGCTTCCAAGTCCTGAACCGCATACTGCCATAATTTTCATGAATTTCTCCTCCTAATATTTTAATTATAATTAATTTTTTTTGATCATAGCGATCAATTTGAAGCACAGATATTTTTACAGTCCGTTATTTTCTGAATGTGGATTCTGCAAAAATACTGAAATACCAGTGTTTTTATAAATTTTTATCTAAAGTAATCAATGATGCCTGTCAGTATCAAAACACTTATATCCCGGTTATATTTTTATTCTTTAAAATATAAATGAGATAAGGTATTAATATTTATTTATTATTCCTATTACTTCCTCTGTAGTTTCCGCCTTCATTAAAGCCTCTACCTCTTCATCATTCTGAAGAAGCTCGGAAAAACCTGTAAGAGCTTCTATATGCTTCTCACTATCCTCCGCCGCGAGTATGAAAATCAACTTTACTTCATTTTCTCCGTATTTCACGGGCTCTTTCAGCTTTAAAAGCGACATTGCAGTTTTTGATACTCCGTTTTCAGGTCTTGAATGTGGCATTGCCACACCTTCCCTGAGCACTATATAAAATCCCAGTCTCTTTATGTCATTTATCATTGCATTCACATAATTTTCTGATATAAATCCCTTCTCCAGCAGCGGATTAGCAGCTGTTTTTACTGATTCTTCCCAGTCCGAAGTGCCTTTTATCAGATTTATATTTCCGTTTAAAAATTCTTTTAGCATAATGATGCCCCCTAAACTTTTGTTTTTATAAAATAATCTATTACTTCATGTTTATCTTTTGCCTGTAATAATTCTCCTTTTAAGTCATATTTGGTTATCAGATCAAATAAATCATTCAGAATAGTAAGATGTGATTTATTTTCATTGCTTGCAAATGATATAAAAATATTTGCAGACTTCTTATCGGAAAATAAAACAGGTTTCTTTACCACAAGTACTCCCACACCCAGCTTCAAAACATTACGGCTTATTCCTGCATGCGGAAGAGCTATTCCGTCATCAATAACAATATATGAACCATACTTTTTTACCAGATTTATCATCTCGTCTATATATTCTGTTTTCACATACATGTTATCTACCAGAAGACTTCCCGATATTTTTATTGCCTCTTCCCAGCTTTCTACTTCGTCCAGCACCACTACACTTTTTTCATTTATAAATTCTTTTATATGTGTGGTTTTATAGTCTACATCATCAATTATTCTGTTTTTAAATTCTTGCTTTATCTCATTAATCAGAATTTCTTCATTGACGATCTTTGTATTTTTCTTTATTATTTTCAGAATTTTGGACAGAAAAATTTTATTGTCATTTTTTGGTATGTTATATTTTGCCATTTCAAGATAATCTTCCTGCTTTAACAGCGGATTTATCTTTACCACGGGAATTTTATACTTCTCGGTTATATCAAGCGTAGTAAGAATCAGATCTATATTTTTGTAGTTTTTCAGTGCATCTTTCAAGAGGTAATAAGGGAGCACGTCTACTATATCCACGTTATAATTTTCTTTTATACTCTGTTCGAGAAGCCTTGAGCTTCCATAACCCAAACCGCATACCAGAAGTATTCTTTTCAGATTCTGGTGTGTGTTCCTGTCTATTGATGCCTTGAAATGAAAAGCCAGCAGAGCCAGCTCCTCTTCCGGAAATTCTATTCCAAACATTTTTTCAATGTCTCTGGTAATTATTCTTACTATTTCCAGAATAGGATCCTTGCTTATTATCAATTCCTTAAAAACAGGATTTGTTACTCTTATATTGTTCCTTATTCTGTATATTACCGGTTTCATATGATATATAAGACAGTCTATTAATATTTCATCACTTGTAATATCCAGCTCTATATATTTATTAAATTCATTTACCATTTTTTTGATAAAAACCTCTTCATGAATCCAGTTTTCCAAATTATTGCTGCTATACTCATTTGTAGTAATTCCTAAGATAAAATCCGCAAGCTCCAGAATTCTTTCTTTGGGAATTTCGGCATTTTTCAGTTCCTTTATTTTTTTTATTTCCTTTTCTATTACCAGAAATTCTTTTGTTCCCAGAAGAAAACTCTTATTACTGCTCCTTGTATACAGTGACTGTATATTTTTATGATTATCTATCAGTATTATCAGATATGCGTATATAACATAAAATATTTCATCACTGATATTCAGACTCAGATTCTTATGAATATTCAGTATAAATTCTTTTATGCTTTCTTTGCCTTTTATGTTAAAAAGGCTGTCGCATAATTCTGACATAGTTTTTTTATACGAGCTCTCTTTATCTTTTGTGTTTACCAAAATAAGAATTTCTTTTAAAAGACCTATTTTATAAAGCTCAAGCTTATAGGGCTCTCCTTCCAGTCTGTATCCTTCATTATTTTTATAGGCTACGTCAAAACCTTCCTGTATCATCTCCTTTTTTAAAATTTTCATATCTTTCTTTATTGTTGTTCTTGACACTCTCAGCTTTTCAGAGCTTTTGGTAAGATTTAGTCCGGTTTTATCAAAGCATAATATAAACTTCAATATTTCCAGACGCTCTTCCTGTGAAAAAACTTCAATATCATTTAATATTGTATAAATATTTGATATATCCTGTGTATTGTCAAAATACAGATCTTTCCCTGATTTCTTTACGGGACTTATATGCAGTACCTCCAGAAAATAATTTATATTATCAATGTTATATCTGGCTGCTCTCTCAGAAATACTGTACTTATTGCATATTTCTTCATAAGTGAATTTTCCGTTCTTAACAAAAAAATCCAACAATTCCTGTTCTCTGTGATTTAACATGTTTATCACCCTACTATAAAATACCACAATTTTCGCAGCATTCAATATAAACTTCCTTTCTCACATTTATGACGAAAAATTACCACTGTACAAAATATAGAAAAATATTAGCTTTTAGAATTTTTATTTCTTTTTGTAAGTGCAAAATTTTATACTATATTTTTATATTCACTAAAATATTCCAAAATTTATTATTTTTTGTATTATAATTTTTTTTAATAATAAATTATCAAAAAAACCTCTCTTTTCCAGTAATATCAAAAAAAATCAACTATTTATAATATTTGCTGAAATTATCCTTCAAATCCTGTCTGATATTATATTGACACAATTTATAATTATATAATATAATGTATCATTTAATTCATTAAGGAGGATTTCATGAAAAAGTTTATTTTATTTTTAGTATTTACGCTTGCAGTATCTTCATTTGCAAACTATGAAAGCGATCTGCTCGGCAGAATGAAGCCGGTAGAACAAAAATCTGGTTCAATGCTTGATTCAGCACAGACAACAGCAGAAATGATTAATGCCGTTTCGTATGCTTCAAATGAATGGGATGCTGAATTAAACAAGATATATAAGCTTCTTATGTCCAGTCTTTCAAAGGACGGTCAAAATTCACTCAGAAACGCACAACGCAGCTGGATCAAGGAAAGAGATAAAAAGATAGCTGGGGAAAACAGCGGCGGCACTATAGATTTAGTCAACAAAAACAGCATCTTTTTGGAAGAAACCAAAAAACGTACTATAGAGCTTGCTAGAATTTATGATAAGCTCAAATCCAAAACATAAAAAATAATGGTGCCGTATCGGTGATTAAGCTGATACGACACCATTTTTTTACATACCTTATAAATTTTATTACCGAAATTTTTCAGTTCTGATATTATCTGTTAAACTCAGACTTTACGGCATATCCTAAAATACTGCCTTTAATGTTACACCTGCTCTGTAATCATTTTCTTTATTATCACCTGTAAAATATTCCCCTGTAATAAATATTCCATATTTATCTTCTACTTCTACCCCTATTGCCGCCTTTGTTCTAATTGTTCCTTTTTCGTCCTGCGGTTTTGATAAATTATGATAATCATTTTCCACCGCTATTAATTTTGCTCTTTCTCTTTCATTTAAATCTGCAAGTTCATATTCATATGCTACATCCAATGTACCTTTTAGTTTTACCCCGGTATTTTTTCCAAGCGGCAGTGCTCCTTTTAGTTCCACTCCTGCTCTTGGCTTTGCACTCCAAGCGTCATTTCCTTCCACTTCAAGTCTTTCTAATCCGCTCTCACTAAATGTCGGTCTTGTAACATACATTGCCTTGAATGCTCCATATGGCATTATGCTGGCATCTTTGCTTATTTTAAATTCTTTACCAATAATATTGTCACTTGTTACACTATAAGTTTCATATGTTCCGTTCATTTCCGATCTTCCATGCGGAGAAGGCCAGTCTATATTTCTGTCCACATTATGCATGCTTACTCTTCCTGTAAGATCATTTCTCATTTCCCAGTCATTAACTTTATACTTATTATGTACACCTAGCTGTACTGTATCTACCCATTCCTCACTACTGTTTCCGTCGTTGAATTCAAATCCTGAATGTAAATATCCAAGCGAATATCCGAATGTATGTCTGTAGGTTCTTTCTACCTCACGCAGGGCAAGTACTCCTGTTGTAGTATAATTATAACCTGTTACTCCGTCTGTTTCTTCTTTATTCTTCCCTTTTCCGCCTATAATACTTATTTTTACATTTTCTTTTGTATTATTTGTCGAATCCTGCAATAAGTGCAGCGAATTTTCAAATGCTCCTGCTATATCGTTTTCTCTTTGATTAATATTAGCATATACATTTCCTGCAAGACTTGCCATTATATGTCTGAAATTCTCTTCATTTGGAATATATGCAGTTTTATTATATATTTCCACTCCGTCACCGGAAGCACTCAGATAATTATTTTCCAATGAAGTCCCGAAATCTTCAAACCATAATCCGTCTGTAAATTCTGTAAATGCCTTTCTTGACATATATACATCTGAACCATTTCCTGTAGCCTGAGGTGTTGCCTCCCATAATAATGATCCGCTTATAAAATCATACTTTCCTGATGTTGCCTGAATTACACCTTCCAGTTTATAAACATTGGCAATTGTACCGTCTGAGAATCCCGGAAGTATTACAATAGGCTTAGATGTTGATATTTCATCTGCTATTATTGATGTTCCCGATAATGCAAAGTCATAGTCAGGGTTTCCAGAAGGCTGTACTGATGAAGGATCCGGCTTTATCAGTACCTGTATTCCATCTAGTGCCAGTACTCCGTTAGTTTTTATTATTCCCGCATTTATTAATGACGGTAGTGTATGTGTACTTCCCACTGACTGTATTGTATTATCGAATATGCCATTTACACCGGCTGTTCCTGAATTTACATTATGCAGTGAATTTGTAGGGTCTGATGATACAAATAACTGTCCGTCACCTGTTATATTTATAGTACCTGTGTTAGTGATTATTGTCCCAAGGTTTCCGTACATTCCTATAGCTCCGTTACCTGTTATATTTATAGTACCATGGTTTATTATTTCAGAGCCTTCACCTTTTCCTGCCATTCCTATTGCATTATTGCCTGTTACATTTATAATTCCTGTTGATTCATTTGTAATTACTCCGCCTTCTGTATACATACCAGTAGAATAATCACCATTTGTTGTCACAGTACCAAAGTTATTTGCTGTTCCGCCTTTAGCCACTATTCCGTATCCACCGTAGCCTGCTGACACATTAGCTCCTGCATGGTTTACAATTGCTGCATTTTCTCCATATATTCCTACTGAATATTTACTATTCTCCACATCTACATCTGTTGTTCCTGAAACAAACAGAATATCTGAATTACCTACAGATACTGTACCGTAGTTGTCTACTGTTCCGCCGTAATTATAAATACCTACATTATTATTTCCTGCTGTTCCGGAGATGATACCGTTATTTGCCATAACAGCTCCTCCCGCTCCGCTTGCAGGATCCTGTGCCATATAGAATCCGACATTGTCAGAACCTGTCATTGTTACATTACCATTATTAGTAATTACTGCACCTTCTGTACTGTACATATATACTGAGTCAGTTCCTACTGTACTGTTAGTTCCGGCATTATTTACCAATGAACCGCCTTTTAATATAAATCCGTAATTTCCATTTCCTGTATTCAAATCAGCTGAATTATTTACTGCCGAAGATACTCCGTATACTGCTACTGCCCCGTCAGTTCCCATGTTCATTACTGATCCTGCATTTAGATTTACGATTCCGTTTGTAGAATATATACCTATTCCTGAATTTCCTATATTTGACGTATTATTATTAATAACTGTTCCGCTATTGCTGTAAATACCTATTGAACCTGTTCCTGCTGTTACTGTCCCCGAATTCGTTACTGTATTTCCAGCAGTATTACTGTATACAGCTATACTCGGATCGGAAATATTTGACGAATCTCCTACTTTTACCGTACCTGTATTATTTATAGCCTGACTGCTTGTTCCTATAGTATAAATACCTATAGATTTATCCCCGGTAAGATCTATAATTCCGCTGTTATTTACAGTACCCGTATTATTATTCGAAAATAATCCTATTGAGCCTGCTCCTGTTCCGCTGATAATTCCAGAACCCATATTATCAATACCTGCTCCATCTTTCAGATATATTCCGTGCGAACCTGAACCTACAGTTATAGAACCGCTGTTTAACACGAAAGATCCGCTTCCCGAAGTCATAAGTCCTGCCGAGCCTGTTCCTACAGTTATAGAACCTTTGTTACTTATTCTTGAACCGTTTTTCCCGTATATACCTGCTGAGCTGTCTCCTAATATTATAGTTCCGTTATTTTCACCATCTGTTCCTGCTGTCATTCCTACCGGAACTGTTCCCGAATATTGCTTATCCAGTGCGATAGCTGCTACATTCACTGCACCTGGTGCTGCTGTTATTACAGAACCGTTCAGATACACTGCAGAATTTTCCCCTACCACAAGTGTTCCGTCAGATGCAAGTCCTGCATTACCTGTATATTCCAGTGAACCGCCTTTCATGCTTCCTAATGTATATGTAGAACCTGCTGATGAGCTTACAGTAAAATTATTATTTATTGTTGCTCCCGGGATTGTATTCATATAGAATAATGTTACATTTTGTCCGTTTATATCTATATTTCCTGTTCCTGTTAACAGATTTGTATCTCCTTCAAGATACATCCCCAATGCATTATCTCCATAAAGATTTATATTTGTTCCGCTTAGATTCAGATCACTGTCTTTTGCGTATATTCCTATTCCATTTTTACCCACAGTTATTGTAGAACCTGTATCATTTACTGTTCCTTTATTTACATAAACACCTATTGCTTCTGTTACATTACCAAGATTTATTGTTCCTCCGCTTAGTGTTACTACGGCATCTCCTTTTGTTCCGCCGGTTCTGTTTGTATTGGAATATATTCCTATTGTTCCTGAACCGCCTGTTCCTGTAATACTTCCGGAATTCGTAATATTTATTAATCCGCCTCCGTTAGCTCCCGGATTTGACGGATCCTGATAACTTACTCCGTAAATACCTACTCCCTGATCACCGATAGTTATAGTTCCTGTATTTGTTGATACAGTTCCATTTTCGCCATATATACCAAAACTCTCTTTCCCTGTAGCTGAAACAGCACTACTATTAGTTATATTTCCGTTATTGGCATATATTGCAACCGAACCGTCACCTGTCAGACTTACTGTTCCGTTATTTATCATGTTATTGTATGTTACAGAATTTACAGAAGAAAAATTATCTGCTATAGCTACCTGATTAGCCAGACTTCCAGAAATTACAGCATTGTTTGTAATACCTATCAAAGATTTTTCAATTGTATTATATGCATCTGTAGAATCATTCAGATTTACATTTTGGTCTACAGTTAATGTTCCTTCTAAAAGGGACGCTATATTTCCTCCATTCAGAGTAATGCTCTTAAACATAGAACCTATTGATCCGAAGCTTAATGATGACAAAGTCGAATTTGCATTTTGCAGTGCCATTAATGTGGCATCCTGTGAAAGTATTACATCCATATTAGTGTTTAACCCTGAATAGTATGCACTAAAGTAACTCGGAATTCCCATTGAACCGTCTACTATGAATCCTGTTGATCCTGACAGCAGATTTAAAGTACTTCCTGATGTAAAATTAGTTTTTGTCCCTGAATCTTTAGCTATCGAAAATATTGAACCGTCACCGACAGTAAAGCTTGTTCCGGGTGTATTTATTGTTCCTCCTCCTGAATTATACAGAAGTACTCCGTTTGTTCCTACTTCATATGTTCCGCCTGTTGTTCCCAGCGTGATCGTTCCGTTGTCATTATAAACACCTATTGATTTATTTCCCAAAGCATAAACATCTACATTATTGCTTGTTCCAAGATTCAAAATTGAACCGCCTTTTACATAAAGCGTTGCACTGCCTTCTCCCGCTGTTTTGAAGCTATGGTCTCCTCCCGAAGTTCCTGTCAGCGTTGTTCCTGTATCTGTCAGAACTACAGCATGAGATTCTTTTCCGTTTGTTTCTATATTGTTTGATCCCAAAAGATTTATTTTTCCGCCTGATTTAGCTATCAGTGCGATAGTTCCGTCTACAGGTACTGCTGTACTTCCTACTGTCATATGAGGATACAGATTTAAAGTCGAGCTTGTTCCGTCTACTATTATTCCTGTGTTATCTACACCTTTATCTATGTTAATTACCGAATATTTTTCATTGTCAAGAGTCAATGATCCTTTACTTATATAAGCCAGTGAACTGTTTTTAGCATAATCTCCGAATTGTAATTCATATTCTTTTATTCTATAATTTAATGAAGCATGATTTACATATAACCCTATTGCTCCCTCTACAAAATTTTCATCATTTCCCGCTGCATTTCCGGCATACTTATTTTTTTCATCCCCTATAGTCACTCTTATTTCAGCTGACTGAGGATCATACTGTCCGGCTGTGAGGTTCCCGTATCCGCTGTCCATTACCTGGGCAAGCTCTACACCTATACTGGAATCTCCGTTTATTCTTATTGGAGTTTTTAAAACCAGTTTTGAAGAAGCTAAAGTATTTGCTCCTGCTCCTGCTGTTTTTACTCCTACACTGTTTCTACCATACAGAACAACATCTCCTTCATTATATATAGAAAGATGCGCAGCACTTGTATTCGCATAGTTAAATCCTATACTTTCCTTAGTCTGCAATTCCACAAGTCCGTTCGATGCATTATAGAACTCCAGTCTTCTGGCTGCTGTAGAACCGCTTACCGTAAATGAAAAAGCTACGTGTCTTCTTCCTCCGTCTGTATAATTACTATCATATAACCCTAATATACTTCCTTCATTTCTTACTGTAGGACTGAAACTTCCGCTGTGCATCTGTAATGAAATTAGAAGCAGTGAATTTCCATTTCCTTTAATAGTTCCCTGATTTAATAATTCTCCGTATTTGTCATAGGTTCCCCAGCTTGTTAATGCATTCCCGTAATAATCATAATCATAATTGTGATAAGTAGTTCTTGATCCATGAGGGTCATATTGAATAAGGTGAGGAAGAACTCCTGTATAAGTATCGCTCACATTACTTGTCATCGATATGGTAAAATTCTTTCCGAATACTGCACGATCAGCACCTGTTATCTCATATAAAGCCGGTACAGAACCAGATACAGTTATCGATCCAAGACTGCCTGCATTTGTCATTGAATTGGAACCTGAAGCCCAGTTAGATGTTCCAGTAAGATTATCATATGAGTATGAAGTAATATACTGACTATTCCATACTCCTGATAATTCACCCTCTGAAAAATTATAATTTCCTACAAATGATGTTATTCCTCCAGGGTCTGATGTACTCGCATTCCCCAGACTGTTAAAGCTGTCGTCACCATTTCCTGTTGATGGTACAGTTACAGCAAATGTGCTGATTACTGGCACATCCGGAATAGTTATGTCAGGAATATTAATGGAAAATGTATCTACATTTACATTTGCTGTAATTACTTTAGTAGGATCACTTGGAGCTGCGAATGTCGGATTGAAGCTCAGCTCCGGAACCTCTGACAATGCCAGATTAACCGGCTCTCTTGTGAGTCCCTTCAAAGGAATGCTTACTCCCAGATTTATATCCTTTGGTTTTTGTAAAGCCTGATATCCTTTTCCTGCAATTCCGCCTTTTACACTGCTTGTTGTTACATAATTGCCTTCTTCATCATAATATCCTGTTACCTGTGAATGATATTTTGCGTTTTCTTCACTATTATCCACGCCTTTTCCGTGCTCATCATAGTATCCCGTAAAAAATACCTGCCATTCAAGATATTCGGGTTTTACTATGTAATCGCCCTGTATATGTAAATCTTTTAATTCTTTATTTCTTTGTTTGAGTATTCGTTCTATTAGTTGGTAATTTTTTTCGTTTGGTTTTCCCTGTTCTATGTTTCTTACAATATTATTATACATTCTGTCATAACGTGATGATACAGGAGCTTTCTCTCCTTTGGCGTAAGCCGCCATCACCGCATTCAATGCCAGAAATAATACTAATAGTTTCTTTCCTTTTTTCATAATTCTCCTCCTGAACTACCTTATATTGTTTTCCACTTTATACTGCTCTATTCTGAATAATAAATCTTCTATTTCCTGTATTTCCTTCACTTTTCTGTCTATTTGTTTATCTACTTTTGTTATTTCTCTTTCCAGTCTCTGTCCGCTGTTTAAGTGCTGTCTGAGATTAATCCACTTTCCTCTTGCACCTTCTCTCAGTTCCCTTCTGTACTCATACGTAGGAGCAGCATTTAGCACCATTCCCCAGAGAGCACCTAAAGATATAATCAAAATCATTTTTTTCATAATTTTCTCCTCCATGTTATCTTCTTCTCATTCTTGCTGTTTCATCTGGTAATAATTCCTCTTCCTCAGCTTTTATTTTATCAAGAGTGCTGTACCAGTAGCCTCTGTGTTCGGGAAGAGTCACATATATCGATTCCTGTGCCTTTCTCAACGCTTTCTCATAAGCGGAGTATTTCCCGTCCTGGTCAAAATCCTTTGTAATACTTTCTTTTACTGCTCTATCAATTTTTATATCATCAGAAAAACTGAAAAAAGATATTACAGCAACTAAGATCATAATCTTTTTCATATTATTCCTCCTTATTTTTTAGTCTTTTTCAGATACTTTAAGACCTTGTTATATTCTGTTTTATGCCATGCAAGATCTTTTTTTGCCTTATAACTTTCGATTTTATCGGCTCTTTCCATTTCTAAAGCGACGTCAGTTTTCACATTTTTGCTTTCTGCCGCCGATACTGCACCGAATACTATAAGAAACGTAAAAAATACTATTCTCATACATTACTCCTCTCTCAGGTTTCTTTAGAATAATTCTTCATAATAATTTTGCTTGTTAAATTACTTTTATACCCATTATAGATTTATTTCCACACGAATTGTCAAATATATGATAAGAACAGAAAAGGTCTGACAACTATTGAAGCGAGACTATATGTTAATTTTATCATAAACTACCTATTTTTAAGCAAACTAGACATTCGCAGAAATTACGAATATAAAGCAAAACCAACCCATTACTTTTTTACATTCAGATTTTTCCATATTCAGCATCTTAATTTTATAAAAAAATATAAAACGAATACTCAATTCTGTTTGTTTTATTCAAAAAACTGTCTGATTCTTAATATGAAACATTCTGAATTCAATTAAAGAAACATTTTTACTATCATTTAAATTATTGTAATAATGTTCAATTCATTCTATCAAAAGACTCTTAAATTGTCAAACATTTTTTATTTTGCTTAATAATTTATTTATGGAATAATAATGAAAAAATTTTCCTTATAATGTCTTTAAGGATATATTTTTTTAGAAATAAGAACTATTATTTTAAAAATTATATTTTTAATTTTTAATATTATTTTTTAAAATTTACCTAATATTTAATTTTAAAAGACTGTATTTTAGTAGTACTTTTCACATTCTTTGAAAAAAAAATGAACCTTGCGGCTCATTTCATCTCTTATTATTTAAATTATTCTCATTATTTACAATGTTCCCCATATCATTATTTCATCTGAATCACTTTTTTTATCCATAATCCAGTTGCAAAAGTTTTCTATAAACCTTTGCAGATAAATATCTTTATATTCTTTTTTGTATAAGTCAATTAATATTTTACTCCATTCAACGGCAGGAATACAATTCATCCCACAGGCATCAAAGAATTCCTGTATTTCTTTTGTTTCAGGGTCTGCAAACGGGTAAATACTTTTTACAGATTCTGTTATATGTTCAAAATCAGATGAATAAATAAATATATGATCTTCTTCTTTTATACTGTCCCATCTGTCTCCAAATTTTGCAGAAAATAATATAAAACCATATTTTTCTTCTCTGGGTTTATAACTCAATATTTTCATAACAAGTAATCTCCCTTATTTTACTTTATCGGTACATAGCCCGTTTTTTCCACTACTTCCTGTCCTTCATCACTTAGTATCCATTCTATCAGCATATCAAGATTTTTATTTTTCACATCTTTTCTTGTAATGATATAAAAATCGATTGTGTATGGATATTTTCCTGTTCTGATGTTTTCTCTGGAAGGCTCTGCACCGTTTATTGACAGAAGCTTTATATTGTCATTTTTATTCATTCCTGTCACATAATATCTAAAGGAATATCCTATTGAGTTCTTATAGTTTCTGTAACTAGCTACTCCGTTAACTATACCGCCCATAAGCTCGTAATATTCCTCCTCCAAAGGCGGTGCCATCTGTATTCCGTTCATCACTTTATTTTCCATAATTGTCTGGCTTCCAGAATTTTCCGGACGTTGAAAAGCCATGATTTTCGCGCGCTGTCCGCCGGCTTTTTTCCAGTTCTTAATTTTTTTAGTGTATATATCCTGTATTTGCTCCACACTTAGATTAGATACAGGATTATCTTTATTAACTAAAAATACAAACGCCTCTCTTCCCAAAGGAATGAGTTCCAGCTCTACTCCGGCTTTTTTTGCCATCTCGAGCTGACTTTTCGACGGCTCTGCTCCAAATATAGCATCTACCTCTTTATTTATAAGTCTCTCATATGCAACAGGTGTGGTATTACATTGCACATAATCCTTGACTGTTTCCTCATTAAGACCTTTATAAACTGCCTGTACTATGGAACCATACACAGGATATGCCGCTGTTGCCCCGTCCAGTTTAGGATAATTACTTTCTATACTGATTTCCGGTTCTTTTTCAAATATATACAGGCTGTTTTCTCCTGAAAAAGGGACATAGCGCTGTATGGAAAATCCGTCTGCCACCTGATCTACAGAAGTATCCCTTTTTAATTTACCTGAATTATAAACATATTTATATACTCCAATACCTATTACACTCAATATCATCATTATTATTACTGCTAAAAATAAAAATAACGCTGTTTTCTTATTCATTATTCCTCCTGATATCCACTTCTTATTATTTAATAAAAATATCTTATTTATTTTACTGGCACATAGCCCGTTTTTTCTACTACTTCCTGTCCCTCATCACTTAATATCCATTCTATCAGCATATCAAGGTTTTTATTTTTCACATCTTTTCTTGTAACAAGATAAAAGTTTACTGTATACGGATATTTTCCTGATTTGATATTCTCTATGCTGGGCTCTACATTATCTATTGATAAAATTTTTATATTATCATTTTTATTCATCCCTGTTGTGTAGTATCTGAAAGAATATCCTATAGATCCTTCATAATTTCTATAATCTGCCACACCGCGTATTATCCCGCCCATTCCCATGAAAAATTCTTCTTTTAGCGGAGGAGTCATTTTTATTCCCTTCATTACTCTGTTTTCCATAATTGTCTGACTCCCGGAATTTTGAGGTCTCTGGAAAGCCTGTATTTTCAATGACTTCCCGCCTGCCTTATTCCAGTTTGTTATTTTTTTTGTGTATATTTCCTGTATTTGCTTTACACTTAAATTACTTACTTTATTTTCTTTATTTACAAAAAATATAAATGCTTCTTTTCCTATGGGTATAAGTTCCAGCTCTACACCTGCTTTTTTAGCTGCTTCAAGCTGCTTTTTTGAAGGCTCCAGTACGAATATAGCATCTACCTCTTTATTTATAAGTCTTTCATAAGCATAAGGCGTCGTATTGCACTGAACATATTCCCATATCGTATCATCATCAAGTCCTTTATAAACTGCCTGTACTATAGAACCGTATATCGGGTAACCCGCCGTTGCTCCGTCTAATGTGGGATAATCCTCAGATATACTGATGCTCGGAGCTTTTTCAAATTTATACAGAAGATTTCCCGGTGCAAAAGGTGTATAATCCCATAAATCCACCTCTCCCACTACTCTTTCCACATCGTAATCAGGTTTCAGCATTATGGATTTCGAAGCGCTGAAAGTCACTGCCCCTGTTGTTATTAACAACAAAAAAAATACTTTAATTCTTTTCATTTATTCCTCCTTTTTATATTTAATTTTTACAGCAAATATCTAAAAATAGTCATTTTACTCATTTAGCTTTGTTTAATTATACTACACTCATTTATATTAAACAACATTTTAAGAATAAAATTTGATTTTTTATAAAATAAGCAATATACGTATAAAAAAGCAAAAAACAGATACCCAAAGCTGCAATATCTGTTTTTCTAATTTTATTCATAAAAAGTTCTATTTTTTCTAAATAACTGTATAAATATTATTTTACCCTGTCTATTACCATTTTTATCTTAGCCGGCAACCCGTGCAGCTGTCTTTTTGGTACACTGCATATTGCTATTCTGAGACCTTTTTCCAGTATTACAGTGAAAATATTTTCTTTTTGAAGCTCAAGTCCTATTTTTTCAGTATCATCACCAAGAGGAACAGTTATAAAAAAACCTCCTCTGTATGTGCACATAGGAATCCCCTCTTCTTTTGCCTCTTTTATAAAAATATCAGCTCTTTCTTTCATTAGCCCGACATATTCATTTCTTTCTTTTTTCAATTTATCAAAAAGCTCAGGATTAGATACTATATCAGAAAAAAGTCTCATCCCTCCTCTTGATATATTAGACCATCTGCTGCGGCATGAAAATTCATTTGCCCGTTTGAAGTCATCTGTTACTTTTTTGCTTGATGACAGTGCAAGCTGTGCTCCCACTCTCAGTCCGTATTCAGTGAAGGCCTTGGAAATACTAAAAGCAAAAATCACAAGAACATTTTCGGGAAGCCCCTTAAAATATTCCATATATTCTCTTGCTCCTTTTTCTCCCCTAAAATCATAATCTATATAAGCTATATCATTCAAAAGAATAATATCCCCTTTTAAAGCTGTTTTTATAAAAAAATCACGCAGTTCTTTCCATTCATCCATAGAAAGTGAATATCCCGTTGGATTATGACATGGATCATTTATTATAGCAAGAACTTTACCCTGTTCTTCTATTATTTTTTCTGCTTTCTGCTCAAAATCAGCAGTATTAAATGCCCCGTTTTCGTCAAAAAGGCTGTAAAGCTCGTATTTTACACCGAATTCTTCTGACATAATCTTATATGACTCCCACATCCAGTCGGGTATTAGTATTTTCTCTCCTTTATCCACATAATTCCAGATAGTATTGCTTACGGCACCGCTTCCTCCGGGAGTAGCGACAGCGTCTATAAAGGAATCTTTGAACTCTTCCCCGTAATTTTTCCCCAAAACTACTTCTTTTACACACTCCAGATATTTCGGATCTCCGGAAAATGAACTGGCATAAGCTGCTATTTCATTGTCGGGAAGATTTTTATAAACTTCCGATACTGTCTTAAAATTAACAAACTGAGCATCTTCATTGCATAAAACACCTATTGTGGCATCTATTACATTCTCCTGCCCGAATTTTTCCTTTGCTTCTTTTGCTTTAGCCACCACAGTAAATACCTTATCCACAATGGACTTATCTTTTGAATGATTTGCTAACACCTTTCTTCACCTACTTTATATTAATCTATGCTTACTTTATTTTTTCCATTCTCTTTATCATATCAGGATAATAATTCTCCATAAGATCAGTAAATAATTCCTTTGTAATTTTCGGAGTCTCCTCTATTATCTTTTTCCCTGCCGGAGTTTTATAAAAATTCAGAATATCGTCTATTTCCTGCTCTGTAAAATGCCTGTCATAAAGCTCGGCCTGTTTATTCAGTACATAATCCATCATTGACTGCATCTCTTTCTGCATCGCAGCTTTCTGATTTTTTGATAATTTCATACTATCTGTATCATTTAGTATCATTTCCGACATTTCATTTGTTGCTGCCTGAATATCCATTACCTGAAATAATTCTTTTATTTTTTTCTGCTTTGGCGTTTCAGCGGAAAAAACTGTTATGTTTATTGTGAATACTAACATTGTAATAATAAATAATTTTTTCATATGCTCACTCCTTATTTATTTTATAGTTATGAAATAATTATATCACAAATACATAATTTTTATAATTATTTCTCTTTTATTCTTTCCACCCTTTCAGTGAACTTTCCCTCATCTGTGTTCTTCCTCTGTAGTCTGTTTTATAATAGTCAGAATTTATTGCTGCTTCAAAGCTTCCATACACAGGATTCGGAATAATGAAATATTTTTTCCCGAATTCTTTCGAAAGCTCGTCTACTTTCCTTCTCCGCTCTTCTGCTGTAGCCCCTGCATCAATAAAATCGTTTATATCATCTCCCAGATAAGCTGCGACATGATAATCCTTCTCTATCTGGTTTCTTCTCGATTCCTTACTGGATTCTCCTGTTTTCATTATAAGATGTTTATTATCTGCCTTGAATTTTTCTTTCAAAAGATTATCAAGTGTATTTTTTCTTTCAGCCTCTTTTCTGTTCGTTATATAAAATACTTCTCCGCCGTTTTCATATATAAAATTCACAAAATCAACAGCTCCCGGCATAGCAGCGGCTTTTTCCGCCTTTCTCCACTCATCCCATGCTTTCGGAGAAAAATTTTTCCCTTCTTTTATATATTCAGCCTGAGTATAAATATTATCCAGTACTGTTTCATCAATATCCACAATAACTGCAAGTTTTTTTTCATAGTTCTTACTTTTTTCTTCAATAAATCTACTCTTTGCAAAATTAAATACCTGATATACAGAGGCCCTGTATTCTGCCGAAGTCTGCATCCATACTGTTCCCAAAACTGTCTGCTGTGACTGGAGACTCTCATAAGTCATTTGTACAGTATCTGTATCTGCGCTTCCTGCATGTATAATTCCCGTGAATATTACTATTATATATATACACAATAATTTTCTAAAACTTTTCATTTTTTCTCCCCTTTTTCTGCTATACTTCAAAAAATACTTTTATCAGCTCTTTTAAGGAATATAAATCATCTCTGCCGCATAGCTCTCTCACAGAATGCATTGCGAGCATAGGTATCCCCAAATCTACCGAATCTGTTTCCAGATGTGTCGATGATATCGGCCCAATGGTAGAGCCTCCCGCCTCTTTTGAATTATTAACAAAATCCTGTGTTTTTATATCTTTTCCCTCTATTATCTGCTTTATTACAGATATCGAAAATCCGTCAGATGTATATTTTTGGTTGGCACTTATTTTAAACACTACTCCCTGATTCAGAGAAGGCTTATTTGTGGGATCCATTTTACCAGTAAATCCCGGATGTGCCGCATGTGCTCCGTCAGCTGATATTAAAAAAGAGTTATTTACGGCTGTTAAAAAATCTCCTCTGTTCATTCCCAACGCTATATATATTCTTTCCATATAATTCATCAGATAATTGGAATCTGCCCCCTGCTTCGTGGAGCTTCCCACCTCTTCATTATCAAAGCCGACAAAGATATTTATACCCTTATTAACATGTCTGCTTTCTATAACAGCACGAAGCCCTGTATAAACCGATGCCAGATTATCTATTTTCGGTGCAGAAACAAATTCATTTTCCGCTCCGAGCAGAGTTCCCTTTTCATAAGCATATACGTATAAATCAAAGTCCAGAATATCTTTTTTATCTATATTACTCTCTTTTGAAACCAGATTTATAAGAAAATCTTCTTTTTCAAATGCTTCATTTATTAAGCCTATTACAGGAAGCACATCATTTTGTCTGTCTATTTCTACACCCTGATTAACACTTCTGTTTTGATGAATTGCCAGATTTGGTATTGTCATAAGCGGTCTGTCTATATTTATATATACAGTTTCAGGTCTGAAAATATTATCTGTTTTCAAAATGACCCTTCCTGCTATGGACAAAGGTCTGTCAAACCATGTACTCAGGATAGGTCCTCCATATACCTCAGTATTCAGTCTTATTATATTTTCCACTGTCATCTCAGGATTTGGTTTTATTCTAAAACACGGAGAATCAGTATGAGATCCTGCTATCCGAAATCCGCATTCTGTGCTGATTTCTTCGCCCACTGTAAAAGCCATGATTGTAGAGCTGGTTTTCTTTATATAATACTTTCCGTTTTTTTCCAGCTTCCATTCCTTAGAAGGGTCAAGTCTTATGAAGCCGTTTTTTTCCAGCATATCTGAACAGTTTTTTACTGCATGGTAAGTACTCGGGCTTTTATCAATAAAATCTATAAATTCTTCTGCAAATACTTTTTTCATCTAATCATCCTTTCGTTTTTCCATAACTTTTGTATTCTTTTTATAGTATAGACTTCTCTTCGTTTTGTGTCAAATAAAAATTGTTCCTGTTTAAAAAATAATTTTAATATAAAAGCTGCCCCTTTATCAGAGACAGCCTTCACTTAGCGTAATATTTCATTTATAATCGGTCAAATGTAACATTACACTAGATTTTTAGTACTTCAACTGTAATATTTCCCATGAATTCCTTCACGTCTTCCGGAATTACCCTTCCTGTTTCCATACTTTGTGCATTTGACATACCGCATGCCATGGATAATTTCAGTATTTCGTTTAATTCCAGACCGTCATCCAGACCCTTCGCAAAACCTGCCACAGAAGAATCACCGGAACCCACGGTATTATGTATTTTGATTTTTGGAATCGTAATTTTCAAAATCTCCTCACCAAAATATATTGCTCCTTCTCCGCCCAGAGATACAAGTACATTTTGTGCACCAAGATTTTTGAGTTTTTCTACTGCTTTTTTTATTTTATCTCTTCCGTCTATTGACTCTCCCAGAACATACTCCAGTTCATCAAAATTCGGCTTTATGAGATAAGGCTTTCCTTTCACACCTTCCAGCAGTGATTTTCCGCTGGTATCCAATATTACCTTTTTGCCTTTTCTGTTTACCAGTTCTACCAGCTTCTGGTAATATCCGGCATCCATCCCCTTGGGAAGGCTTCCTGACATTGTTATTACGTCTGATTTTTCCACCAGCTCCATTAATTTTTTTTCAAAGGCTCTCAGATCAGAATCAGTCAGTTCTTCTCCTGATTCCAGAATTTCAGTTTCCGAATGCTTTGCTAAAACTGCAATACATACTCTTGTTTCAGCAGAAGATACATAGAATTCCTCTTTTATATCCATTTTTTTCAGATTTTCCTGTATCCATTCTCCGTTTTTCCCGCCTATTATTCCTGTGGCAACGACATCAGCACCCATCTGTCTTAGTACCTTTGTTACATTCAGACCTTTTCCGCCGGGACTTTTTATAGTCTTTTCGGCTCTGAAAAGTCTTCCTTCCTTAAAGTCTTCTATAAAATATCTTGTATCTATAGCCGGATTTAATGTTACTGTAGTAATCATCTTCTCCTCCTTTAATATCTGTGTTCACTCATACACATTTTTATTTTTTCGGCTACCACTAATTTCATGGCTTTTTTAGCCGGTTCCATATACTTTCTCGGATCATTTGCATCTCTGTGCTCTTCCAGATATTTTCTCAATTCACCCGAAAAAGGCATTTTCAGCTCAGTTGCTATATTTACCTTACAGATTCCCAGTTCTATAGTTTTTCTTACATCATCAAAGGCTACACCCGAAGCTCCGTGAAGTACCAGCGGAATAGAAACCACCTTCTTTATTTCCGCAAGTCTTTCAAAATCCAGTTTTGGTTCGCTTTTATACAGACCATGTGCAGTACCTATTGCTACTGCCAGTGAATCTATTCCCGTTCTGTCCACATACTCTTTCGCAGAATCAGGATTAGTGTACATAGAGTCCTTCTCATCAACTACAAGGTCGTCTTCCTGTCCCCCGAGTCTTCCCAGCTCTGCTTCTACCGTAACATCATATCTGTGTGCATAGGCTACGACTTCTTTTACTACTGCTATATTTTCATCAAACTGATGGTGAGATGCATCTATCATTACGGATTTTGTTCCCAGATCAATGGATTTTTTTATATCCTCCACTACTTCATGATGATCCAGATGAAGTGCTATAGGTATATCATATTTTTTAGCAGCTGTTTCAATTATTGCCTGTGCATAATCTCTTCCTGCATAATCAAATGTTCCCGGAGTTCCTGCCAGTATTACAGCCGATCTTAGTTCAGCAGCTGTTTCTACTATTACCTGAATTGTTTCAAGGTTATGAAAATTAAATGCAGGAACCGCATATCTTTCTCTCTGTGCTTTTAACAGCATTTCTCTTGTACTTACTATCATTCGCTTTCTCCTACCTTTACCATAATTTTTCCTCCTAATGTTCTCCCTTTTATCTCTTCCAGTCTCTCACAGAATTCTTCCATAGAAACAGTGGCTCCGATTAATTTATCAATCTTAACAAGACCCTCATCAAAAAGTCTTATTGCCTCTGTCCACTCTTTTCCCGGAAACGGCTTGGAATAATTCATCCATGAACCTTTTATTGTAAGTTCTTTTCTGTTTATTAATTCAAAATCCTTATATTCAAATGTCAGTGTACTATGCGGAGTTCCTATGTATAAAAGCTCTCCTTTTCCTGCGGCAAGTTTTAGAATTAATACAAAACTCGGATTCGCTCCTGATGTTTCTATCATTATATCATATTTATCGTATTCATTCTCTATATCTTTTTTAGCTACATTATGTACTTCGTCTGCCCCCAGTTCTTTCGCAGCTTCAAGATTTTTTTCATTTATATCAAAGGCTGAAACCAGCTCTGCTCCATATGCTTTCGCACACTGAACTGCCAGAAGCCCCATTGTTCCCACTCCGATAATCCCCACTTTTTTACCTTTTACCTCTTTATTCAAAAGACCAAGTCCGTGTAATACAACTGTTATAGGCTCAAAAAATGCACCCTGAAGCAGATCAAATTTTTCCGGAAGTTTTTGAAGATTTATTTCAGGTATTTTTACATATTCTTCCATTCCGCCGTTTTCTCTCGAACCGATAAATCCATAATTTTTACACAGAGAATAATTCCCTTCATCACATGCTTCACATTTAAAACAAGGTTTTAACGGAATACAGCTTACTTTGTCCCCGACTGCCAGTTTATGAACTTTTTCACCAACTTTTTCCACTACTCCTGAAAACTCATGACCCAAAACTACAGGAAAAAATTTTGCCTGATGCTCAAACATTCTCGGAAAATCCGAACCGCAAAGTCCTGAATACACTACCTTTACCAATACATCATCACCGGTTGTATTTTCCGGTTTCTCTAAATCAATTACCCCGAGTTTTTCATTTTCCAATACTGCTAATGCTTTCAAATTATGTCACTCTCCTATTCTGGTATATAAATTTAACAGGCTGTATAAAAATAGAGTTACTTTTTATACATAATACCGGTAATGTAAAACAGATAATTTATAATACCCGGCATTAATTTATAAAATCTATTTTGATACAGCTCTTATTTGCTTAGTTTATTTAATTAAGCTTTTGCTCCTTGTAATTCTGCTTTTTCCTGTTTCTGAAGTGCTTTATATCTTCTGTATGTCATTGCTATTCCTATAAAATATATTACTGCTATTACTAATAATCCCACTACATTTGTTCTCTGGAAAATCTGTACCATCAGATATGTAATCGGTGATCCGCCCTGATCCAGTGATCCTACTAAATCTTTTCCTCCGAGCATATTTGCATTTTTAGCAAGTATTGTCTGTAATTCCACTGTCTGATTAGATATCCATATTGTAATAAACATAATGAATGAACCTGATATCAGCGTTCTGAAAATATTTCCGTGATGAATTGCCACAGCCATAGCTATAAAGAATCCGATTGTTGCCAGATCCCCGAAAGGCAGTACTCTGTTACCAAATGTTATTGATCCTATCGCAGCTATTATTACTGTTAACGGGATAAATAACAGCCCTGCAGAAATTACGTTTGCATCTCCCAGTAATAGCGCCGGATCAAGCCCGATAAGAAATTCTCCTCCGCCGAATTTTGCAGATAATTTTTCTCTTGCAGCTTCTGATATTGGTAATAAACCTTCCATAATAGGTTTTATTACTTTTGGCATCAGATACATAACAGCTGATACTGATACTGAAAGCTGCAGTACTTGTTTTGGTCCGTATCCTGCAAGAATCCCTACTATTAATCCTAATATAAACCCTACTATTATAGGCTGTCCGAATGCCCCTAATTTTTTCTCAAGTTTCTCAGTATCAATGTCTATTTTATTTATTCCCGGTATTTTATCAAGAATAGCATCCACTATTACTGCAAATGGTGCGCAGTAAGCTGATGTCCCGTGTGGCACGGCAATTCCTTCCAGTCCGAAATAATCTCTTGTATCATACTGAAACCAATCCCCGAACTTATACGAAAATACGGCATGTACTACTACTCCCAGTATTCCCAGCCAGTAATTTCCTGTAACTATATGTACCAATGCCCCTGTAAAAGTCATATGCCAGATATTCCAGATATCCACATTTACTACTCTTGTCATTTTTAGGGCAAGCATTATAAGATTTACTAAAATTGCCACCGGTATTGCTACTATGGCTATTTTTGACGCCCATGTCATCGGTGCAGTTCCCGGCCATCCAAGATCAATTACAGTAAGATTCAGACCAAAATTCTGTGCCATCTGCTCTGCAGCAGGCCCTAATGTATCTCTCATCAGTGTAATTACTATTCCAATCCCGATAAATCCTATTCCTATCATAAGCCCGGCATTAAAGGCCTTTCCTAGTTTTAATCCTAAACATAATGCAAAAATAATTATTACCAGCGGCAGCATTACTGCTGGTCCTAAATCCAATATATATTGTATTGGCGGTGTTATCATATTTAAAAAGTTATCCATGTTATAAACTCCTCCTAGTTTATTATTAAATTAAATTTTGTTTTAGTATTGTCATTACTTCTTCTACATCGTTAGAATCATAGATTTTTTTCAAAACATCTTCTTTTTGGTACAGCTCTACTAATTTCATCAAAAAATCCAGATGTTTTTCAGAATCCTTTACAATCAGTCCGAATATAATCTTGGAATTCACTATTCCGTCATCCTCGGCATTCTCGAATTCTACCCCTTTTTTGGTAGTCACTACAAACATTGCATTGTCATTCACATGCTTTGCTTCCACGTGCGGCATTGCCACCTGCATATATCCGAGATCAATTCCTGTAGGAAAGCTCTCCTCTCTTTTCAGTATCTCTTCAATGTAAGCCGGCTTTACCATTCCTTTTTCTATTAATACTGTTCCAATTTCATTAAACATTTCTTCTCTGTCGGAAAAATCCCTGTTCAAATAAATGAGATCCCCGTAAAAATTCATTTCTATTCTGATCACTCTCCTGTTTATTTTAATATTTCAAGTATTTTTGCCTTTAATGCATCCTGATTTATTCCTGAAATAAATCCCATTACATGGACAACAGGAACACTTCCCATATCTTTTGAAAATTTTGAAGTAGTTGCTATTAATGCTGCACCGTCAGCATAAGATTCTATTTCGTTTATTCTGCACTGAACCAGATCTATAGCTATTCCGTTTTCCTCACATAACTGTTTGATTTTGTTTGCTGCCACAGTTGATGTTGCTACTGCACCTCCGCAGGCTACTATTACCTTTTTCATTTCTTTACCTCCACTATATATTTATTATTTTTGTTATTTTTTTGTAGTCTTTCATTATATCCGGCTTCAAATTCCCGTCTGTTATTATTCCGTCAAGATCTTCCACCTTAAAAAACGAATAAAAAGCTTCTCTGTTAAACTTTGAACTGTCCAGAAGCAGGAATCTTTCTTTTGCATTTTCCAGCACTATCTGCTGTATCAGACCCTCGTCATAATTGGATATTGTTACTTTGTTTCCGCTTACTCCGTTTGCTCCTATAAAACATTTATCCACATTTATCTTACTTATAGAATCCAGAAAATAATCAGGAATAATTGCTTCTGTTTTTCTTCTCAGCCTTCCCCCTGTTACAATGAAGTCTAAGTCCAGATGCGAGTACTTTACCATTACAGAATAAGAATTAGTTACCACTGTTACATTTTTTGCTTTTATAAATTCAGGAATTCTTTCTGTTGTTGTTCCCGGTGCTATAAATACCGTTTCACCGTCCTGTATATAAGAAGCTGCTATTTTGGCAATATGCTCTTTTTCTTTCATATACTTTACTTTTCTGTCATCATAAAGTTTTTCCTGCTGAATTTTCTTTATACTTTTTGCTCCTCCGTGAATTCTGATAAGCAGTTTTTTATCTTCAAGGTATTTTAGATCACGCCTTATTGTCATTTCAGTTACATTCAGTTCTTCTGTTAATTCCAGAGTCGATACTATACCTTTTTCCTTTACCTTGCTTAATATCACCTCTATTCTTTGGTCTTTCATAAGTTTCCCTCCTTTTTGTTTCCAAATGTTTTAAAATGTTTTATTTTGTTCGTTATAATTATAACTCATTTTTTTATTTTGTCAATAGTTATTCTAAAAAAAATTTCTACCCTGAAAAAACATAGCTAAAATAAAGACTTTTCCACATTTTCGTTTTTGTTGGTTTTTGTTTCTTTATTTGATTTTTCTATTTTTATTTCAAATTTCTACAAAAAATTTTTTTTAGATATACAGTTTTTTTATTATATTTCATGTTTATTTTATTTTTGAAATATGGTAGTATTTATAAAATAAATGTAAATTAAGGATAACCAATATGATCAATACTGATAAAAACAATAGTTTTATTTATGAATCAAAAATAGAATCTTTATCTTTTCTAAAAGATCTGGCGCTTATATTTGCCAAACCCGCTGCTGTTGTGTACACTGCATTAGTTTTACTCTTCGCCTTCTTAGAACAGGGTATAAATAAAATAGTATTTTTAGTGCCTCTGCTTATTCTGTCAGCAGTCTTTTTAATTATTATTCTGATGCTTTTTATTATGTTTATCTGGGAAGCTTTGTTTTCACCATATAAAATTTTTGCTGAAGACGGGTGTCTGATCTGTAAATTTTTCTTCAAAAAAATATTAGTCATAAATACAAAGGATATCCTTTTTGTAAAACGTCATAAAGGTCACAGCAAAGGCAGAGGTGCTTTTTATAAAAATAAATACACTCTGTTTTTGAAAAATGGAAAAAAATATATGATAAATTGTTTTATATTCAGAAACAGCAGCGACATAAGTTTTTTCTTTACAAATATCACAAAATCATACAATAAAAAATATATAAAACATATCTCCGATGAAAAAAACACTTTTCCTGAAATATTTCATAAAGATATCTATTGTTTTTATATACTGAAAAACAGCCTTGTAATTCTTTTGGTTTTGTGCCTGATAGTATTATTTATTTATTTTATTTTTACCCGGATATTCCTTGCCGCAATTTTTACATTTGCTGTTTTGGCCGCAATACCTGCTGTTCCGGTAAAAATAATAATGAATATTAAAGAGAAAACTGTTATACTAAAATCATTTTGCGGAATAAAGATTCACAGAATCTGCTTTCATGAAATAAACCGGATTATCATCAGCAATAACCTTAATATATCTGTTACTGCCATGTTTAATGATAAAAACAAAAAACAGAAAATTTTTTTATTATCTCCATATAAATCAAAATACAGAGATCAGATTTTTAAAATATTACATATAATTTTTAAAAATAAAATATCATTCGATCTGACTGGCGATGAAGCTCTAATTTCAAACAAGGTAAAATTATAAAATAAATATTCATGTATAATTGCTCAGAAAGGCAGGAATTATGAAAAGAAAAGCAGAAACATCTGATTATAATTTCAAAAGAGACAGACCTTTTCCATTTTTAAAAGGTGTAATAAAATATTTATTATTCATATATATTATATTTTTTATAATTTTTTCTTTTCTGGAAAAAGGTATAACAGAAATTTCGGCTGTAATCCCGTTTATTCCTGTCATCGGCTTATTCTTCATCAGCATTTTTCAGTTAATCTGGCATTTTATTTTTTCTCCGCCGGAAATTACTTTTTCCAAAAATACTGTCTGCTGGAAAACCAACACCCGAAAACAAATTCTGATAAACTTTTCGGATATCCTGTATGTAAAAAACGGGATCAGTCACAGTAGATTTAACGGTACTTATTATAATGACAAATATTATATATTTCTGAAAAACGGAAAAAAATATAAATTAGATTTCTTTTTGTTTGCAAACAAATATTCTATTGACAAAATGATAATGAATATTACCAAAATCTATAATGAAAACTCTGTGAAATATATCAGGAAAAACACTGGAACTTTTTTTAAAATCTATAATGAAGATAAGTATATTTTTTATACTGCTAAATATAAACTGAAATTATTACTGGGAATAGCATTTTTTATACTATTTATTATTTTATTAATTTATAAAATATTTTTTATTGGAATGATTTCGCTTGCTTTATCTGTCTTTTTACTGGCTGTACCTGTAAAAACAATACTTAATCTAAAAAACAGAGATATAGCATTCCAAAATATTTTTGGTTATAAAACAGCAGATATTTATTCCCGTAAAACCAAAAAACTTATATTTAACAATAAATTCAGCATCAATATCTCAATGAATCCAAATGACCCCAGGCAAAGATACAGAAGTTTTTCTCTTGAAGCCTATAATATTCAGGACAGAAAAAAAATTATTGAAATATTATGCTTGATTTTTGAAAATAAAATTGAATTTAATTTTGACGGAAAAGAACCGTTTTTGTAATTTGCCAGTATAAAAAAAGTGTTTTCGACTAATCTCTCGATTGTCTGAAAACACTTTTTTATTTTACTGATTAAAATACAGCTTTTAATGTCACTCCTGCTCTATAATCATCTTCTTTATTATTCCCTGTTGAGTATTCCCCTGTCAGAAATATTCCATATCTGTCCTCTATTTCCACACCTATTGCTGCCTTCGTTCTAAATATCCCGGACTCATCCTGTGGTTTAGAAAGTTTATGATACCCGTCTTCAATTGCTGTTAATCTGGCTTTCTCCCTTTCATTTAGATCCGCAAGTTCATATTCATATGCAAAATCAAGCGCTCCTTTCAGCTGCCATCCCGAAGTGTTTCCTAATGGCAAAGCCCCTTTTACCTCAACTCCTGCTCTCGGCTTTACGCTCCATGCATCGTTTCCATCTATTTCCAGAGCTTCAAGACCGCTTTCTGTAAATGAAGGTCTTGTCACATACATGGCTCTGAATGCTCCATACGGCATTATACTTGCTTTTTTGCCAATCTCAAATCTTTTACCAAGTATATTATCACTTGTTATACTGTACGTTTCATATGTCCCGTTCATTTCCGATCTTCCGAACGGCGATATCCAGTCTATATTTCTGTCTACATTATGAAAGCTTACTCTTCCTGTAAGGTCATTTCTTACTTCCCAGTTATTTGCTTTATATTTATTATGTACTCCCAGCTGAATTGTATCTACCCATTCTTCACTTTCATTTCCGTCTTTAAATTCAAATCCTGTATGTAAATACCCCAGTGAATAGCCGAAAGTATGTCTGTATGTTCTTTCCACTTCCCGCAAGGCTAATACTCCTGTCGTTGTATAATCATAACCAGTAACTCCGTCAGTTTCCTCTTTATTTTTTCCTTTTGCTCCTATTACACTTATTTTTACATTTTCTTTCGTATTATCTGGTGATTCCTGCAATGTAAACAGCGTATCTTCAAATGCCTTTGCTATATCATTTTCTCTCTGGTTTATATTAGCGTATATATTCCCCGCCAGACTTGCCATTATGTGTCTGAAATCGCCCTCATCTGTTATATAATTTATTTTGTCAAATATTTGTCTTCCTTCACCATATGTAACAGCATATTTCTCATTAAGCACTCTTCCAAAATCTTCAAACCATAATCCGTCTGTAAATTCTGTATAAGGTTTTCTTGTCATTACAAGGTCGCTTCCCTGAGCTGTTGCATCCCATGTCAATGACTGCGAAATATATTCACCTTTTCCGGTAACACCCTTAAACATATTTTCAAATACGTATCTGTCTGCTGCTGTTCCTACTGCAAAATCAGGTGCTACTTCCAGCTTGTCAGGTATTACACCGCTGAACCCTACTTGACTTGATGAATTTGTAGTAGGTGTATTTGTAGACGGATCTATTGTTACTATTACTCTTATTCCGTCATAATTAAAGTTCCCGCCTACATTTATATTTATTATTCCTGAATTCACCAGTGTCGGCATATCCGGCAGATCATACTGCTTAGAGGTATAACCCCGCGTTGTCCCTGTTGTATCTGTTATGTTGCTTAATTCTACCGTCGGAGTATAAGCTATTCCAATACCCGTTCCTGTGATATTTATGATCCCGTGGTTTACAAGCTTGGTATCATCGCCTGCAAGGTATATTCCCGTTACATCATTCCCAGTAACATTAATAACCGCTCCATAATCATTATATATCTGGGCACCGTTCTGACCAGCTATCCCCATCACGTTATCACCAGTCATATTTATAGTACCGTAATTTCTTACTATTGCATAATCTGATACAAATATACCCTTTGCATCATTTCCGAAACCATTTATTATCCCGTGATTTTCTGCTGTATAACCTGCTCCTTTTACATAAATACCTATACCGTCTTTTCCTACCTGTATTGTTCTGCCGGAACTATTTGTTATATTAGAATCTTCACCGTATATTCCCACAGAATATCCAGTTTTATATTTATTCCCGGCTGAATCTGTATGCTCTACAAGATTTGAATCTCCCAGAATAATATCTGCATTGTTTATTATATTTGATCCTTTGGCATATACTCCTATATTTGCGACACCTGCACTGCCGGTTATATTGGCATTATTTACAAATGATCCTCCGCTTTTCAGATAATATCCTATATTGTCTGATCCTGTCATTGTCAATGTTCCGCTGTTATCTGCCGCAAGTACGGAATCAGCAAACACAAATATACTGTTATTTCCTATTACTGCCGGCTGATTATTAACAAATGACGGAGCTGTTGTTCCTGTAAATACAAAACCATATGAGCCGTCTCCTACAGAAACTGCCGAATTATTCGTTACCGTACCTGTCTGATTTACTGCGTAAACACCTATGGCATCATTTTGCCCCACTGTTATTGATGAACCTGTATTTAAGGTAATCGTTCCGCCTTCGGAATATATTCCTGTCCCGCCGTTTCCTGCTGTTATTGCCCCGGAATTTGTCACACTTCCGTTTAGATTATATATTCCTATAGAATTATCCCCTGCATTTATACTTCCGCCCGAATTTGTTATACTGCTTCCTGCATTATCTGCATAGATTCCCACTCCGGGCTGGATAGAACTCAGCGAATTTCCTATTGTTATTATTCCGCTATTTGTTATGCTGCTACTTCCGGTTGTATATATACCTATTGACTGATCTCCGCCTAAATTAATATTATTGCTGTTTGTCACACTTACCGGCGTTAATGCTGAATTTTCCGAGTAAATTCCCACCGCTTTTTGACCTGTACTTTTTATTTCTGCTGTTCCTGTATTAGATATGCTTACTCCGTCTTTCAGAAACAAACCTGTAGATTCCTGAGCGATGTTTATAGTTCCGTTATTATTTACTATATATGCTCCTGCCCCTTCGGCATATATTCCTACAGAATTATTATTTACTGTTATTGTTCCTTCATTTCTTCCTCTGGCTCCTCCAGTAAGGTACATTCCTGCCGATGAATCCCCGAGTGTTATTATACCAAGATTTGTTCCTTCTTCAGTTACTGTCTGTCCGCCAGATCCTGATACAGTATGTCCCGGAATCGGAATTCCGGCATGCTGTCCGCTCAGTACCATTCCGGAAACATTTGTTCCGGATGAGCTGATGTTTGAAGTTATTCCAAATAAAGCCACTGTTCCAACACCATTTATCAGTGAACCGTTTGAACCTAAAGCTGCTGATGTACTGTTATAAAAATCTCCGCCTATCATATTTCCCACTACATATGTCGATCCCGGTGTTGCTGTTACTGTAAATGGTGTTGACAGGTTTAGACTTGACCCAACATCTGTTATCATTAACGTTATATTTTTTCCGTCTACTGATATGCTTCCGCCCAGATTAGTCAGACTGCTGCTATTTGTAAGATAATATCCTATCGCATTATCTCCGTTTAATGATATTGTTCCTCCGTTTATTGACCCTGTACTTCCGCTTGCATATACTCCTACTCCGTTTTTCCCTACAGATATATTACCATTTATATTTAAAGTAGAATTTACAGCGTACACTCCTATTCCTGCCTCGGCACTTGATACATCTATATTTGAAGATGACCCCAGATTTATTACAGAATCAGCAACAGACACAGCCGTATTATTAGCATATATTCCGTATCCTCCGTGTGTTGTCCCTGTAGAAATTATGTTTTGGTTATTATTTATGGTTATCTTGTCATCACCATAACCCAGTGTCGAAGATGAGGTTACGCCGTCAAGATAGTTCACACCGTATATCCCTACACTTTTATTTCCTATATTTATAGTTCCGGAATTATTTGTCACGCTGCCGTTTGCCGCATAGATACCTACTGACTCTTCTCCTGTTACTTTTATAAAGCTTCCGGCAGTATTTGTTATATCTCCGAAATCTGCCAGCATTCCTGTGGAATTATTTCCTGACAAATCTATTACACTGTTATTATTTAACGTTATTCTTGCTCTGTCTAATGCACCGGAACCAGTTCCGTAGTTAACCTGACCCACTGCCAGCTGCCCTGAATTTGTACCTGTTATTCCGCTGTTTACATCAACACTTGAATTGATAAAATCTGACTTATTGTAAGAATCAGTATTACTGTTCAAATTTACTGCCTGATCTATAACCAAAGTACCTTTTGTTATTGAAAACGGTGTATAGTTCGGATTGCTCGATGATGATATTTTTACATTTGTTCCGCTTATTGTTGTTCCAGGTGCATAGGCTGTTCCAATCGAACTTAAAAGTATCGTTCCAGGTGCATCAATTATTGCCAGTTTTGATGTAGGATCTTTCAGATTAATCTCCAGTGTTCCGCTTCCTGTTACAAGTGACGATAAATATGTATTCAGGGCTCCTGTAGAAGAAAATGCCATTCCTCCCGCTTCTATATCTACGACTATAGTTCCGGAAGCTATATTTATATTACCGGAACCGCTGTTATTTAATGCAAAAATCCCGCCGTTTTCTACTATTGATTTATATGTTCCGGATAAATTTATTGTTACACCGTCTGCATAAAGACCGATTGCCCCGTTTCCTGTTTTTATTGTTCCGCCTGACAGATTATTTACAGTTCCGGCTTTGGCATAAAGACCTGCTCCATTTTGTGAATATACTTCTATATTTCCGCTTCCCATACTGAAAGTTCCCGAATGATTATATACACCTACCTGATCTTTATCAGTTCCTATAGCTGTCAGCCTTATATTCCCGGCATTGACTCCTGAACCATGTGCACCTATATACATTCCTATTGCCTTATCTGCAGAAGCTGCTAATGATTGTATTGTCCCTGTATTTATTATTGTTCCAGTATTTAATGTCGAAGCTCCTACAGCATACATACCTGTTACATTATCTCCAAGTGATATTGTATTGGTATTTGTTCCTAAAGATGTATTTCCTGCAGTTGCTTCTACATACATCCCTATTCCGGAAGTTACATCAGCTACCTTTATTGCAGCTCCGCTGCTCATTGTTGAATTTTTCAGGTATATTCCTGTTCCTGATCCGCCTGATACATTTACACTTCCGGCTATTGATGTCGCAGTACTGTTATCTCCGTATATTCCTACAGAGCTTCCTCCAGCTGCTGATTCCACTGTTATAGTTCCGGCATTTATTAAATCTGTTTTCTTAAGATATGCTCCTATTATTGTTCCAGTTCCTTTTAGATCTATATTTGATGTTGAAGTAAGATTTACCGACGAAACTGCAGTTGTATTATTATCTGCATATATACCAAATGCATCACCGCTTACTCCTCCTGCTACTGTTTTGATATCTTTTTGATTTTCTATATCTATCTGATCATTTCCATAGCCTAATGTAGTATAACTCGTACTTCCGTCAAAATAATTTCCGCCGTATATCCCCACAGAGCCCTGTCCGCCAAGCTCTATCAAGCCTTGGTTTAATGTATCCGCTCCGTTGGCTACATACATTCCTATGGAATTATTTCCGCTTAACTTTATTTTACCGGTACTGCTGTTTGTAACAGTTATATAGTCACCTGCTATTCCTGTAGAACCATTTCCTGCAAGTGAAATAGTTCCGTTATTCACTATATATCTGCCTGCTAATGTACCGCTTGAATTATTTCTCTGTGCTATGGCAATGTATTGTTTTGCAGAATTTGTACCTTCTACTGTAGTACTTGAGTCTACTGTTACATTAGTATTTATAAACTGTATTTTACCGTATGATCCTGAATCCAGATCTGATTCCGTACTATCATTCAGTGTCAGATCAAACCCGTTCATTACATAATCATTATAACCTGATCCCGTAAAATTAAAAAAACCGCTTGTCAAACTTGGAAGCCCCGTAAAATTAAGTATATTAACAACTCCTCCCGGTGAGTCAATATACATAACATTTGACCCGGCCGCCATATTGACAGTCAAACTGCCTGCATTAGCAAAAGCTCCTTTTATTGCCGCTGCTACAGTCGGAATATCTGCCAGATTAGCAACCTTGGCATAAAGCAGCATTCCACCGGGATTTACATTCGCTGAGGCCGGCCCTGTTATATTATACTTACCTGTTACCGTACTGCCGTTTACATAATTATAGAAAAGGAGTCCGCCCTGATTTGCCGTAAGCAAATTTGATCCTGACAAATTAATTGTAGAATTATCACCGGAATATAAAGCTATTCCACCATTTTGGGCAATTATATTTCCTCCACTGATTGTCGTCAAAAGAGTATTATCAGCATATACACCAATCGAATTTTCTGCTCCGGAAGTTATTGTCCCACTGGACATTGTATATGTAGCGGCATTATACACTCCTAACGACTCTTTTCCGCTTAATGTTATCGTCCCGCTGTTTTTTCCTGAAGACCCTGCAAGAACTGCAGTGGCCTGAGACTTTTCTTCATTTACTATAATATTTCCTTTATTTTCCAAATAACCATTATTTGAAGAAAGCATTCCTATTGATGTTTTGGCTCCGGTACCTAAGGTTATTGTTCTTCCTGTATTATTTATTATTGATGTTCCGGTTCCGTTTGCCTGAATTACCACATTATTTCCAAGACCTTTGTTTATTGTTATATCTTTATCCAGCGTTATTCCATATTTATCACTTCTTATCAAAACACTTTTTAAGGCATTTGAATCAAAATCCAGACTTTGGATATGTGAAGAATTCAGTATCATTTCTTCATTCTGTGATGTTTTATAATCACTTCTACGTAATATACCTATATTTTCTTCACCATTAATTTTTATATTCAAATTTTTAATATTATCAACTATATTTGTAGCTCCTGTAGGAGTTATATTTTTTGAAAAAGAAATTCCTATATTATTTTTTCCTGCAACTTTTATTTCTCCTGAGGAACCATCCAGTACTGCTAATTTATAATAATCGGGAAGATTTGCAGAACCTGCCTGAACAGAACCGTTGTTGTCAATTATATTAGGTATTCTCACCCCGTAGCTTGCAGTGCCTTCTAATTCAATATTACCTATTGTAACATCAACAACTGGATAAAATCCGGCATAATGACCAAAATCTATTCCGATACTTTTTGTTGAATTACTTGTAAGCTTTATGTTTCCCGCATTTATAAATTTAGGCTTATTTGTCGCAGCAACAGGTGTCTGGACTGTTTCATTTGTAATCATTACTCCTATTACACTCTGTCCGCCGTTAATTATCAAATTTCCTTCATTTTTTAATGTTGCCCCGTTATTTGGCGTATCTCTTCCATTGAGCTGCAGACGCATTCCTATCAAAATAGAATTCGAATTCGTAGAGTGACCGTAAAGGGTTAAATTAGATCCGGGTGTTATTCTTACTACTCCGTTATCCCCGTACCAGCATGTATTCAGGCTCACAAAATAATACGCTGTTGATATAGTCGAATTATTCCGCATAATATAATCTCCGATTACATCAACATTTTCAGCTACTCCGCTCGTATACCCCGTAGTACTTATAAAAGTCCTCATTCCTGCTGATGACGAATTACCTATTGCCAAGGTTCCCGAAGCTGATGGTGTCGCTAAAGCCGTATAGGCTACCGGTGCCCCGCTGATTGTCCCTACTCCTGATCCTGCCAGAGTTATTTCTGCAGTATTACCTGATGCTACTTCAATTTTGTCAAAATTATTCAGATATATTTGCGATGAATTAACTTGATATCCTTGATATTCTGTTACACCATCAGGAATATAAGCCAGCATTTCAGGCTGAAATGTGCTTGGTGCTGTTATCGAAGGCGTTATGGGATTAAAACTATTTACAATAATTGAATTAATTGTCGGGATTGTTATTACCACCGGCAGCGGAGCTGTCGGTGCCACTATTGAAGGTACAGAAAATGATGTCAGTACCGGTAGTGTCGGCGTTATTGTCCCTACTGTGGGACTTCCTGGAGTAACAGGTGTTACCAGCGGCATGGAAGGCTTTGTTACTCCCAGAGATATCGGCTGTCTGTCAGGTTCTTTTACCTGTATTCCTACTCCGAGATCTATCTCCTTCGGCTGCTGTAATGACTGATACGGCTTTCCTTCCAGACCTCCTGTCATTCCGCTTGTTGTTACATAATTACCGTTTGTATCATAATATCCTGATACTTTTGAATTATATTTTGCATTTTCTTTGGAATTATCTACCCCTTTATTGTATTCGCTGTAAGTTCCCGAAATAAATATCTGCCACTCTAAAAACTCTGGTTTTATTACATAATCATTCTGTTTATACAGGTCTTTCAACTCAGCATTTCTTTGTTTTAATACTTTTTCTATTATTTCGTAATTTTTTTTGTTTGATTTTCCCTGTTCTATATTTTTTATTATATTATTGTACATTCTGTCATATTTTACGGAATTACTCCCGGCAGCTTCAGCGCTGTAAGCCGAGATCATTGCATTTAATGCTAGAAAAGGCAATAATAATCTTTTATTTTTTTTCATAAATTCTCCTTACTTTCTTCAAATGGTTTTCAAAGTTTTATCTATTAAATCATATCATATTTTTTATTTTTTATCCATTAAATTAAATTTCATTCTATCTCTAATATACAGGGAAAATCCCTGTTTTTTCTTATTTTAAACCAATTTTGGAATCATTATCTTTTTCAGATAAAAATTGAGAGACTCTACTGTTAATAGGAGTCTCTCATCATTTTTACAATAATTCCGTAAATTAATCACAATACTAATGACAGTGTCTTTTTCCGGTACTCCTGTCCACATGGCATCCGTTTTTGTCTGTTCTGCCTCCGTGAGCTGCCGATACGGAGAATACTGCCACCAGCAATAACATTGTTAACACAAAAAGTTTTTTCATAAATAACCTCCTTATACTAGTTTTATCTAAAAAATGTAACAAACACTTTATCATTTCCACTTTTATTCTGTTTCAACCGCTTTGAGTGACTCAGCTCTTTTTTCTTCAAACTCATCTGTAATTATATATTTTTTCAGATTTTCAAATTCCTGTGGACTTATTTTTTTACTAACAGTCGTAAAATGTTTATCAAAAGGATTTCTTTTATATATATTGTTTTTGTCTATAAAAGCCCCATAATCCCCGGTTCCCGCAAGTTCATCCATATAGCTGCTTCCTCTTGCAAAAGCATAGGTTCCCGTATCGACACCTTTTATATCGGAATACTCTGTGCCAAATCTGTCTATTACTGCTATTTTATTATTTGATTTTAATATAATCATCTCTTTATCAATATATACAAGGCTTTTTTTTACAGGTGTTATATCAGTTTTTCTCAAATACAGCCAGTCATTAACATAAAAATTATTTTTATCCTTGAAAATATTCAGCCCGTCTACTACAGCATAAAGATCAAAGCTTTTTGGGTCTATTTTATATTTTTCCTTCAAATTTTCAGTTTTATTCCCTAAAAGATATATATTGTTATTATCTTTCAGGATATTCTGAGCTGAGGAATCCAGCTTATAAATCTTAGAATCTTTCTTCACAATATTGAGCCGCTCTATTCCTGAATAATAATAATTTTTATCCTCATATAATCCTGCTCCCGCAGATTTAAAAGTTTCGGGATCTATTCCTTTTATTTTCTCATCTTTCAGGTAAACACCGTTTTTATCTTTTACCATTGCATAAATATAACTGCTCCCGCATGTATCACCATCATAAAATTCTTCCATTACCTTAAAAGTATTTCTGTCATAATCTGTTTTTTCTTTTCCGTAAAAAACACTTTCGTTACTCAAAAGATAATGCCCCTCCAAAATATATTCCGCAGGATCTGCACCTGCTATTTTCTCTGTTTGGTAGTAAATACCGTTTTTATCTGATGTATAATCATTTCCTATGGTTTTGAATGATACGCTGTCGGCATATTCCAGTTTTTTCCCCATAAAGTATACATTCTTATTATCTTTTCCGTATCCCTCTACTTTGTCCAAAAGGACAAAAGAAGGAGAATCTGCCCCCGAAATAATATCTCCGAGATAATAAACATTTCTTTTATCCTTGGAATAGCCTGTAGCCCCTATCAATGTGCCGACACCGCCCAAAAATTGAAATGTCTCGGGGTCAGAGCCTTTTATTACACTTCCTTGATAATAAACATTCTTATTATCTTTTCCAAAATAAGGATTAATTCCGGTAAACTTATCTGCATTTACTTTTTCCAGCTTTACCAGTTCTTCCTTATAACCCGGAATTCCATAATACACTTCTTTCCCTTCTTTTACATAAGAATAAAATACCGGACTGCAGCTGATCCCTGTATAGAATGCCGCTAAAAACAGAATAAAAACTATTTTTTTCATAAAACTCACCCTCATTTCACTTTTCAATATCATATTAAATCAGTAAAAATATACTTTCTAAATCATTATTATTCATATTATATCTTTTTTATATTGTTTATTCAATAAATATTAAATAAAAAGCCGGCTCTAAAATCTCTCCTTTTTTATCAAATTTATTTTTTATACATTGTTTTCGATGTACTTATCAAATTTTCAGAAAAATGCCGGCTATTAGAAAATCATCCTTTATATTCTTAGTCTGAAATAAAAAGAAAAATCCGGACAGTTTTTTATTTTTTAATTATACAGGACTAAATATTTTTATTTCACTGAAACAAACATGGTATAATCCTAAATAATCTGATATAAAGTATATATATATTAAAAAAAATTTCACATGGAGGATTAAGAATATGGAAAATATGACATTTGAAGAATTAATAAAAATAAACTGCTTTTCAAAAGAAGCATCGGAACAAAAACAAGCCGCCGAATTATTAGAACAGCGTTACTGCTGTGAAATTCGCTGTGCCGACATGGATGAGAGTGTACGTTTTGCACATCATGCACGCGGGTGTACAATAGTTGCCGCAAAGCTGAGTAAAAATGTCGTCATTTTTCAAAATGTTACAATAGGTTCCAATATGCGCTACAATAAAATAAAAAAGGAATGGGAAAATGTGGGCAGTCCCATCATTGCCGAAAACGTGATTATTGCAGACGGTGCTAAGGTTCTTGGCCAAATAACAATCGGTAAAAATACAGTAATTGGTGCCGGAGCAATCATTACAAAAGATATTCCTGAAAACAGCGTCGCATATGGAATAAATCAATATAAAGCCAAAGATCCTGATTATGATTTAGTATTCAATCCGGATATGATTTCCGGAGAAGAGATTATGAGAATTGATGCCAAACGGGTTGCCGAATTTGATAAAATGCAGGATCACTCTTAAAAACCCTGTTATTAAGTATCTTAGTTCTTTATACAGTAAAAGCTCTTTCTTTTGGAGAAACTTTTTAATTATTAATGAATCGGATGAAAGTTTATGCTGTTATTCATAAAAATTCTTATCTTAAAACAAAAAGCCGGATTCATATCCGGCTAATTTATCATGTCTTTTCAATTTCTAACTCTTGTTTTTGTATGTGTTTTATATTTTCGCAGTAAGTCATCGATTCTCTGTTTAAAGATACAGTACAGTATTTCTTTAATTATCTGCCAGCTTCAATGGTCCATTTACTAATGGTATAACAATTTTTCTGTCAACATATTTCATATAAATAAGCCCTCCAATAAATGTTACAGCTTCTGATATCAAAAATGACCACCAAATAAAAGATAATCCGAAAATATTTCCAAAGATATACGCCAGTGGAAGTAAAACAATACATTGTCGTGAAGCAGATAAAAATAAGCTTGATAATCCTTTCCCCAGACCTTGCAGGGCATAGCTCATCATAACTACCGTACTTCCAAAAGCAAAGCTTAAGCTTAAAATTCTTAATGCCGATATTCCCAGCTGCAGCATATCGTCTGACGGATTAAACATTTCAATAATCTGTGTAGTAAACAGCTGTAATAATAAAAATCCTATTAATCCTATAAATAATGAATATAAACCGGCAAATTTAATTGATGTACGTATCCTGTCCCCGTTTTTAGCCCCGTAATTAAAAGCTACAATTGGTATTAAAGCATTATTCAGACCAAATACTGCCATATATACGAAAGTCTGCAATTTGAAATATGCTCCGAATACTGCAGTTGCTGTCACTGAAAAACCTAATAAAATCATATTAACACCAAATATCATTATTGAACTCATTGCCTGCATAATTATTGTAGGAATCCCTACTTTGCATATCTCTTTTACTGCCGATATATCTAAAGCAAAATTTCTTAAAGAAAAGTCTATTTCTTTATTTTTTTTCAAATTAAAATATATACACAAAAATAAAGAAACAGTCTGCCCTATTACTGTGGCAATAGCTGCACCCGCTACGCCAAGACTCGGAAAATTAAAATATCCAAATATAAAAATAGGATCTAAAATAATATTAACAATTGCTCCGGCAATTTGTGAAATCATTGTATAAAAAGTTCTTCCTGTAGACTGCAGTAATTTTTCCAGAATAAGCTGAAACAGCTGACCGAAAGAAAAGACAGAGCATATCTTTAGATATGAATATCCCATATTTATTATTTCTTTATTATCAGTCTGAATATTAAAAAACCATTCACACATAAAAAAACCGAATATTAAAAACATCAAATATACTGCAATTCCTATAAGTAAACTATTTACAGCTATTACAGTCACTTTTTTATGTTCTCCGGCTCCCAGATATTTTGATAAGCTGGAACTTGCTCCCACGCCTATTCCTGTCCCGCAGGCTATAATAATATTTTGTACAGGAAAAGCCAAAGAAACTGCTGTCAGAGCATTTTCACTGTATCTTGCAACAAACAAGCTGTCAACTATGTTATAAAGTGCTCCGATAAGCATAGATATTATCATTGGCGCTGCCATTGTAATCAGAAGACGGTTGACACTCCCAATCCCCATTTTGTTTTGATTTAATTTTCTTTCCATGATTTTCTCCTCTTCTTAAAAATAAAAAAGCGGCATGCAATAAAAAAAAGTCCAAGAACGACCTAGACTTATGTTTTTCACTGCATACCGCTTAATAAAATAATATCATATTTTATATATTTTGTAAACTTTTGATTTTTTGCTGAGTTTATTTATAAAAAATCATGGTTTTTTATAGAAAAAATTAAATACTTTAGTAAAAACAGACTGTATAGTTACTACAGTCTGCCCTTATAAAATAAGCTCTTAATTATTATATTCCGCCGTCCTCAGATTCATATGTAATGCTGTTGTCATAAGGTATAAATATAAATTCTTTTACTTCTTCTCTTCCTACCTCAAGTGCATATTCTGCGAGCTCATGCAGATCCATGTCATCTCTTTCGCTTAAAACTCCCAGAAGCATAGGAAGATTTGTCCCTGAAATAACTCTCATTTCAGCTTCCTCCATACTTAGTCTTGAGGCTACCTGAAAAGGAGTACCTCCGGCAATGTCTGTAAAACACAGCAGTCCGTCACATTCCTTTAATTCATGTATTGCAGTTTTTATATTGTTTTCCAGAACTTCTGAGGAATCTTCTTCGCCAAAATTTACTATTTTCAGATTTTCAGGTGAACCAAATACCAGCTTAACGGCACTCATCATTCCTAAAGCAAAATTAGCATGCCCTGTTATTATTATCCCTACCATTCTACTCAGCTCCTTACAATATTTTTAATGCCGACAAAATTATTGACGCTATAAATGTAAGTAAAATCAGTAATGTCGGACTTACTTTTCTGGTTCTTAAAATAGCATACATAAGCATCGTATAGGCAAACGGCAAAATATTAGGGAATATTTTATCAAACAGATCGGCCTGTAATGATACTGTTTTTTCTGCATTTACCACTATCTGTGAAACCACTTCTATGTGTACATATGAAGCTATAAGTCCTCCTATAACTGTCGTCCCCAGTATAGTTGCTGCTTTTGATACTATTTCTGAATTTTCCTTTATTTTTTCTATTGCTCTTATACCTAAGTTATATCCAAAATGGGTCCATACAACCCGGAACAAAAATATAACAAAATAAACCATAAAGAATATAATCGGTCCGAGAACACTTCCTTCTTCTGCAAATGATGCAGAAATTCCGGCTACTATAGGAAGTATTGTAAACCAGAATATGGCATCCCCTATTCCGGCTAAAGGTCCAAACAATGCTACTTTCAGACCTTTTATCAAATCTCTGTCTTCTCCGCTCTCTTCAAGTGACATCAGCAGCCCCATCAGAAAACCTACCAGATTAGGATGAGTATTTATAAATTCAAGGTTATCTTTCATCGAATTAGAAATAGCCTGTTTATCGCCTTTATGTATTTTTTCTATAGTAGGAAGCATAGAGCATGTCCATCCTCCAGCCTGCATTCTTTCATAGTTGAATGATGCCTGCAGGAAAGATGATCTGAAGCCCAAAAGAGTTATATCCCTCTTTGTAAGAACTTTTTTATTAGATTCCTTCATTGCCATCATCTCCTCTGTCTCTTGCATTTAATCCAGCCTCTTCGATTTTCTTCTGATTAAAATATTCATATATTGCAAATGCTGTTCCCAGCAAAGCTACCGGAAGGAGATTCGAAAATTTTAAGAAAGATGCCACTACAAATCCTATTATTAAATATGGTATATATTGTTTCTGAAGCATAACCCTTAACAAAAGCCCAAATCCCACTGCAGGAAGGATACCCCCTGCTACTTCAAATCCGTGAGTCAGCCATTCTGGCATACTGTTTACCAGATTCTGCACAGCTTCCTGTGCCACATATGAAGATACGAAAACAACAACCGCATATGATATACCTACTATTAATGTGGTAACTAAATTTAAAAAATAAAATTTCTTTATCTCTACGTCTTCTGCATATTTATCCGCTTTTTTCATGAAGAGCGAGAATATCGAGTAATAAAATAAGATAATATACTGCATTAAAAAGCTAAACGGAAGTGCTAATCCAATGGCTATTTTCGCATCTACCTTAGCAGTATAAGCTATAACCGTGGTCATTACTCCTGCCAAAACAGGGTTAGGCGGCTGTGTTCCTCCCGCCGGAGTCAGTCCGGCAAAAGCAAGTTCTGTCAAAGCACCTGTAAGTAATCCAAGCCTTAAATCCCCCAAAATAAGTCCTGTCAGAGTACTTACTATCAATGGTCTAAATATAAATAAGGCCTCAAGCCAAAAATCAATACCAACAATAAAAGCCATAACCGCTAAGCATATTCCTTGAAATAAACTTATTTCTAGCATATTATCCACCTCTTACACTTTTAGTTTTTTGTCTCCAGGTACATCCTGTATATAAATATCTACTCCTTTAGATTCCAGATATTTGATATCATCTCTGTCTTTTTGATCCACATATACTTTCTTGCTGAGCTGCTCTTTCCCCTCAGAAAAATGCATATTTCCGATATTCACTTCCTTTATAGGAACTCCTCCGTCTACTAGTTTTTTCACTGTTTCCGGAGTTTTACACACTATAAATATTTTCTGATTAGGCGAAGCTTTATGAATAATGTTAATCGTGTGTTCTATGGTAAAAAATCTGATTCCTACCCCGGAAGATTTAGCAACTACCTCCATTAATTGTTTTTCCACATCGCTGTTAGCCGCAACATCATCTACTACCACAATCAGATTTGCACCCAGTGACTTTACCCATGTAACTCCGACCTGTCCGTGGACCAGACGATTGTCAATTCTTGTTAATAAAATATTAGGTCCCACTTGTCTCTCCTCCTTATTTATTGATCTATAAAAACCAGCTTTGGATATTTTTTGCTCCTTTCAAAAAAAGCTTTATTGAATTTTATCATAAGCTGAATTTTTTAGGATTTGCCGGCTTTTATTTCACAGCCGACAAATCTTAAAAAGCTACTTCTCCCAAAGTAGCTGTTTTTTTATTTATAATAAACCTATATATCTTCCTATTATACCTACAAGTAAAGTTATTCCTATCAGTAAAAGAGGTGATTTTCCTTTTCTTAACAGGTAGTACATAAGAAAAGTGTAAGCTAAAGGCAGCAGTCCCGGCATGATTTTATCCAGAACATCTTCCTGAATTGCCACTTTCGCCTGTCCTGCATTAATTACCAAAGTCAGATTAAATCTTATATATGTGGCAATTAATCCTCCTACCACAGCAAGACCAAGTATACTTGCAGCTCTTGAGATACTTTGCGTATCCTCATTCAATGTTTTCAGCGCACTTACCCCTGTTCTGTATCCATAGTGCATAAGTCCGTATATCAAACCGAAGTGAATTACATTAAAAATCAAAAGGAATACAAACGGTCCGGCTATACTTCCGTTTATAGCAAGTGCAGAACCTATTCCTGCTGATATTGGAAGAAGCGTAAGCCATATCAGGGCATCCCCTATTCCTCCCAGCGGTCCCATTGTAGCTATTTTTATACCTCTTATTGTATCTATATTTTCTTTATTTTCCTCCATTGCTATTACTATACCCTCTATAAATGTTACCAGAAAAGGGTGGGTATTAAAGAACTCCATATGCATCATCATAGACTTTGACATATCGTCTTTGTTTTTATGAATTTTTTTCAGTCCCGGAATTATAGAATATAACCAACCGCAGGCCTGCATTCTTTCATAGTTAAATGATGCCTGTACGAATAACCCTCTCCAGGCCATTTTATTCAGGTCTTTTGCAGTAATTACCTTTTCTTTTGTCTGATCCGCATAAGCATTAGATTCCATCGCTATATTCCTCCTTTGCCTCTGTATTTCCGCCTGATCCGCCGGATCTGTCTTTTTTCAGATAGTAGTCATACATTGCTATACTCAAGCCTATAAAGGCTATCGCCATAATTTCCAGCTTTAAGAAAGCTGCCAGTACGAATCCCAGTATCAGGAATCCGGCAAACTCTTTTTTCAGCATAATTTTCAAAAGCATTCCAAATCCTACTGCCGGCATCATTCCTCCGGCTACCGATAATCCTCCTATTAACTTTTCAGGTAACATCTGCACCACGCTTCTTGCAGCTTCTTCCCCGAAAAATATAGGCAAAAATGCAACTACGAAATATGAACAAAATAAAATCAGTAATCCGAGATAATTTATTCTTTCTATTCCCCTTACATCTGCATTGGCTGCATATTCGTCGGCCTTATGCATTACCGGTGAAAATACAGTGAATAACAATGTTATTCCTGCCTGCGCCGCAATAGCGAAAGGCACTGCTACACCAACTGCTATATTAGGATCTTCTTTTGTAAATATAGCAAAAGCAGTTCCTATTATCCCTCCGATAACCACGTTAGGCGGCTGTGCACCGGCAAGCGGCACCATCCCCATCCATACTAATTCTAACATTCCCCCTGCAACTAATCCTGTCTTTACATCTCCTAATATTATTCCTACTACTAAGCCTGTTACCACTGGTCTGTGAACATGCAGCTGAAGATCAAATAAGTCAATTCCCGCAAGTCCTGCCCAGATTCCTATTAGTAACGCCTGTACGAACATTAAGAACACCTCCTGTTTTTGGTTCAATTTTAAAACATTAACTCAGGTTCAATCTATTAATTAAACTTATTGCTAGCTTTAATATTGTACTCAGAAAGTAACTATAAATTATATTGGATATTTTTTTATATTATTTTGAATTTTGAAATTAAATTTTTAACATTTGAATTTTTAGATTATTTTTTGATAAGTCCCCCGTTTTAATAATTTGATATTAAATATACGAAAGTTAAGAAATGTTGCTAAAGCCTTTTATGTACAATGCTTACTCATTATTTATTATACCACCTTAACAAAAAATGTCAACTAAAGTTCGTTTACCGTGCTGTTAGAATATTCTGTTTCCCATTCTTTTCCCCTTGTGTTTCCTATAAATACCGAAATATACATTACTTTTAATTTATTTATTTTTAATTAATTACATAATAATAATAACTATTGTTTTTTATTTATTTTGAAATATAAATTTTTGTTTACATAACTGAAAAAAATACTTTTTTATTTTTTCAATTTATAACCCGTATATTTTATAATATGTCTGCTTCGCTTATAAAGTCATATTTTATTCCAATTTTTCAATACCGGATATTTGGCATTCTGTAAAATATCTGTTAGGTATAATGATGAAATAAAACTGATGATATAAAAGCAGCAGGCAGGCTCCAAACTGATCTTCTATACTCTTATAAATAATAATTACTCTCTTGACCGAAAAATTTTTTTAGACTATAATTTGAATAAGATATAAATAATTTGATCAGACTATGCTCTGTCTCTGTTTTTTTGATTTTGCAAAGTACTGACAATTTTGCTGGAGGTATTTTTATGGTATTAAAAAATATTGATATTGTACTTGAAGACGAGGTAATCAAAAGTGATGTTCAAATAAAAAACGGAAAAATTTTCAAAATCTCTGCTGAAATAGAATCTGATGAATCTCTTGACTGCAGCGGAAAGTATCTTATTCCCGGATTTATAGATATGCATATTCATGGTATAGGAGGGCATGATGCCATGGACGGTACTGTGGAAGCAGTTACTTCTATGTCGAAAGAAGTTTTGAAAAGAGGTGTTACTTCCTATCTGCCTACACTTCTTACAGAATCTGTGGAAAGAATACACAGCGGTTTTGAAGCTGTAAAAACAGTAATGGGAATGGATATCGAAAATACAGCAGATATTATTGGTGTCCATATGGAAGGACCATTTTTCTGCGATGAATTCAAAGGTGCACAGAATCCTAAATTTTTACAATACGGCACACTTGATACTCTGGAAGCACTGGTTGGAAATTACTGGGATATCCTAAAAATTCTGTCAGCCGCCCCTGAACGTATAGAATTTTCTGTTATTCAGAAATTAAAAGAGAAAGGTGTAATTGCTTCTATAGGACACACAAGTGCTGACAGTGAGCTTGTAGAAGAAGCCAGTTTATTCGGTATGACACACTGTGTCCACCTGTATAACGGCATGAAAGGACTCCATCACAGAGAACCCGGTACGGCAGGTGCAATACTGAATAACGACAGAATACATGCTGAACTGATTCTTGACGGAATTCATGTCCACCCTAAAATGGCAAAGCTTGCCTATAAATGTAAAGGGAACAAGCTCTCTCTTATTACCGATGCCATGAGAGCCACTGGACTTCAGGACGGAAAATACGATCTCGGAGGACAGGATGTATTCGTAAAAGGATACGAAGCAAGACTTGCCAACGGTTCACTCGCAGGAAGCACCCTTACAATGGACAGAGCATTCAAAAATGCCCTGAGATTTCTTGATTCTGGTATTATCGGTGCAGTTAAGCTTACCAGCACAAATGCTGCCGATGAGCTGGGTCTGACTTCCAAAGGAAGGATAGAAGTGGGACGAGATGCCGATCTGCTGGTCGTAGACAGAGAATATAATATAGAAAAAATAATAAAAGCAGGAAAGATAATTTCTTAAGCTGTTATATAAAAAAACGGACACGCATTGTAAATTCATCATTACAGGTCAATGCTGTGTCCGGTTTTATTTATACTGTATTTTATTTCAAAGAAAAATCTCTCCGGCATAAACCGCTTCCCCTTTGATCTCCACATTAAGATTTCCGTATTCTTTTTTTACCTTTACATAAATCATTCCGCTTTTCCCGATTTCCTGTCCCTGTTCCACTGCTATATTTTTCTCATCCAAAGATTTTATAAAGCTTATATAATATGCTCCCATTACTCCTGATGCAGTTCCTGTAACCGGATCCTCCACTGTTCCGGAAAACGGCGACGAAAAATGTCTTCCGTGCATGTCTGCATCTTTATCATAAGTTTCAAGACAGAACGGATGTACAGATGCTCTTGGCTTTTGCGTCAATACTTCCGGAAACCTTTTATTCTCAGGCTTCATTTTTGAAAAAATATCCAGTTTTTTTATCGGTATCAGTAAAGTCCATATTCCTGTACTTCCATACATTATCGGCAGATCATCGTCTATGTCCTTTTCTTTTATCCCTATTGCTTCAGCCAGCTTAGCTTTATCTCCCTTAAATTCCTCAAACTGTGCCGGAAGCTGTTTCATTGATATGAAGGTTTTTCCTGTATTCTGAACTTCCATATTTACATCAATTATTCCTGACAGTGTTTCTACGGTTTTTATTTTTTTGTTTTCTTTTTCAAATAATGCTTTTACTCCGGCAATCGTAGCATGACCGCATAAATTCATTTCATGTCCCGGAGTAAAATAACGCATTTTTATATCCGCCTCTTTTGAAGCAAGTAAAAATACAGTCTCATTAAATCCTATTTTTCCGGCTGCTTTCTGCATTTCATCTTCTGTAAGATCATCACATTCGAATACCACTCCTGCCGGATTACCCATGCCGGCTTTATCTGTAAATGCTTCATACTTGTATATTTTCATTATTTCCCCTCACTAATAATATATTTTTTCATATAATTACAAAAATCTTTATTCTGAATAAAATTCACAAATTTCCTTTAGATTATACTTTTCTGATATTTCACTTTCCCAAATTACATACTCTTCGTTTGAACACGGCTCGGGATATGGAACCCCGTGTAACCAGTACATATTACCATATACGAGAAGCATTGCCCAATGATATTCAGTCTCATGTATCAGACAATACGCTTCCCCGGCTCTCTCTGCTTCTCTGGCTAAATTCGATTCATTAACAATTGTGTCAGCTTCTTCATATGTTTTACCTGCAAACCTGACTATGTTCCATTTTACATATTCACAAAAACTAAATTGATTAAATATAATTTTTTTGTTTCCGTCATAAAAAACAAGGCCGTCTCGAACCATAAAACACCTCAGTATTCAGATTATAATCCTGATTATATCATAACCACCCACAGTATTTAAGTATATTCCAAAATGATATCTGGCAGTATACATAAAAAATGAGCCTTTCAGCCCATTTTTAAACCTCTGTATGAATATTTTCCACAATTATATTCTTATTACTAATCCTCAAAATTAATTACATTTTTCAAACCGCTTCCATCTGCGGCTTTTTTCACTGCTTCATTTATTTCATCAAGCTTAAATCTGCTTGAGATTATTTTTTTCATTGGAATAAGACCATTTTCTACCAGTGCCAGTGATTTTCTGTATTGTATAAGACTCGCACGTGCACTGCCGTGTACAGCAAGCTGTTTATAATGTATTGTATTTGAGTTTAACTGTACGTTCTCTCTGTCTTTAGGCAGTCCTCCGAAAAATAATACTCTTCCGTTCATATTCATTAGCTCTATTGCAGAACTTTGTGCTTCCGGTGACGGAGCTGCTATTATGCTTACATCTACTCCGTTTCCCTTAGTTTCTGCCATTATTTTCTCTTTTAATTCTGCCGAAGTCACTGTTATTATATCAGGGTCAAGCTCCTTACACAGTGCCAGTCTGTCTTCGGAAAGATCATTCATAAACACCTTTACTGCTCCCTGTATTTTTGCAAGAAATGCATGCATTATCCCTATCGGACCTGCACCAATTATAAGTACAGTGTCGCCGAGTTCTATATTTACTCTGCTCTGTCCGTTAAAAACACATGATAACGGCTCTACAAGCGCTGCTTCCTCATATGATATTTTATCATCAAGCTCTACAAGATTTCCTTGATTTACTGCTTTTGCAGGAATTTTTAAATATTCTGCAAAGCCGCCCTGAAGATTTATCCCAAATGCTTCATATGTTTCACATAAATGAGTATTTCCGCTGACACATCTGTCGCATGTACCGCATCCCATATTAGGTGCTATTGCCACTCTCATTCCTTTTTTATACTTTTGTACATTTTTTCCTGTTTCAGCTATTTCACCGCTGATTTCATGACCGAGTATTCTCGGATTGTTTTCATCCACTCCTGCATAACCGTTTTTAAACATTCTTATGTCAGTCCCGCAGATAGCTGCAGATTTCACCTTCACAAGTATTTCATCATCATTTATTGATGGTTTTTCTGTTTCTTCCAGTCTTAAATCATTAGCATTGTATAGAAATGCCGCTTTCATAAATGCCACCTCTCTTTTTATTTTATGCGTTAACCGCAACTTCTTTTTTCTTTTTCAGAATTATCACTGCGAATGCTGCTACTACTGTTCCTGCCGCTATGGCAATGATATATCCGAGCAGGTTACTTACTGCTCCCGGTATCGGAAGTACGAATATCCCCCCGTGTGGAACTGCCAAACCGCATTTAAACAGCATTGAAAGTCCTCCTGTAACTGCCGAACCCAAAACTACTGAAGGCAGTACTCTCAAAGGATCCGCCGCCGCGAATGGTATAGCTCCTTCGGTTATAAACGAAAGCCCTAATACCCATGCTGTTTTTCCTGCTTCTCTTTCTTCTGCCGTAAATTTATCCTTTGCTATAAGAGATGCAAGTGCCATACTTAACGGCGGTATCATACCAGTTGCCATTACCGCAGCCATTACCATTGATGTCTGTCCGGGCTGTAAGCTTGTAAGTGATGCCACACCGAAGAAATATGCTGCTTTCCCTATAGGTCCAGCCATATCTATGGCCATCATTGCCCCGAGTATTATTCCCAGTCCTATAGAGTTTATACCGCTCAATCCGTTCAGCCAGTCTGTCATAAAATTATTTAATGCTGTAAATGGTTTTCCTAAAACATAAATCATAACAAGTCCGACTATCATTGAAGACAATAACGGTAAAATAAGTACAGGCATTAATCCTTGAAATGCTTTTGGTATTTTTATTACCTGCTTAAGTAACATTATAACATATCCTGCAAGAAAACCTGCAACTAATGCTCCTAAAAAACCTGCACCTATAGCATTGGCAAGCATTCCGCCTATCATCCCCGGAACAATTCCCGGTCTGTCAGCAATTGAAAATGCTATAAACCCTGCAAGTACCGGAAGCATTAATGCAAATGACGTTCCTCCGCCGATCTGCATAAATGCTGCTGCTAATGTTCCCTGCTGATCTCCCGCATTTATTCCACCCAGAGCGAATGCAAGAGCTATCATTATACCCCCTGCTACTACAAACGGAATCATATATGATACACCTGTCATCAAATGTTTGTAAGGCCCGAGATTTTTTTCTTTTGCCGCTTTTGTCTGTTCTGCTGCTTTTTCCGCCTGATACACTGTTGTCAGCTTTGAAGCTCTTTCTATAAGGGCTTTCGGATCTTTTATTGCCTCATCCACATTTACCTCTATAAGCTTTTTTCCTACAAATCTGTCTTTATTCACCGATGTACTTGCGGCTATTATTACTGCATCTGCTTCTCTGATATCCTTATCGGTAAGTACGTTTTCCGCTCCTATTGAACCTTGTGTTTCTACTTTCATTTCCACATTCATTTCTTTTGCTGCTATCTGTAAAGCCTCTGCTGCCATATAAGTATGTGCAATTCCTGTCGAACATGATGTTATCGCTACATATTTCATAAAATATTCCTCCTCCTAGTGCTGCAGCCTGTTTACTTCCAGCCGGATAATTCTGAAAGTGAACAGAATACTGCACTATACCTTTTCTCTTTTAAATTTTAATATTTGAGTAGACCGGCGAAGTACAAGTAATTTGACATTGACATACTACTGAATAAAACATCAGTTATTCAGTAATTCTATTATTTCAGCAGGATTTACTGCATTTCTGAGACCATCTCTAAATTCCTTATGCATTAATTTTCTTGCAAAGCTTGTTAATATTCTTATATGCGTATCATCTGAATTTTCAGGAACCGCTATTAAAAATACAAGATCACTCTTAACTCCGTCCATTGAATTAAAATCCACACCGCCGTTTATTCTTCCGAATGCCAGTGAAGGCTCCTTCACGCCGACACTCTTGCCATGAGGAATAGCTACTCCCATTTCCACTCCTGTAGACCCTATTTCTTCTCTTTTCAATACATCCTGAAAATATACTTCTTTATCCAGAAGTCTTCCCTCTTTATCCAAAAGCTCCACAAGTTCATTTATTACATCCAGCTTTGTTTCACCTTTCAGATTTAAATTAATAAGATTTTCATTCATCAGCTTATTTATATCCATTCTTTCTCCTTCCAAAGTACTTAGCCATTTCTTTGCTGTTTACAGTAAGATGTCTTTATATCCAGATTTACAGACCGGCTTATTTTCATCTATTTATTTCTTTTATCATATTCATTCATAATTTCTATTCCGGCACTTGTCCCTATTCTTTCAGCCCCTGCTTCCACCATTGCCAGGAATGTATCAAGATCTCTTATACCGCCTGCTGCTTTTACCTTTACTTCATCTTTTACTATTGATTTCATCAGCTTTACATCCTCTAACGTAGCTCCGCCTGTTCCGAATCCTGTTGATGTTTTTATGAAGTCCGGTTTCACTTTTGCTGCTATTTCACTTACTTTTATTTTTTCATCATCTGTAAGATAGCAGTTCTCAAATATTACCTTTGATAAAATATTCTTTTCTCTGCATGCTTTTACGATCTCTGTCATTTCTCTTTCTATGTAATCATAGTCTTTTTCCTTCAGCTTTCCTATGTTTATTACATAATCAATTTCATCTGCCCCGTTTTCTATAGCCTGTTTAGTTTCATGCACTTTATTTTCTATAGTTGTCTGCCCAAGAGGAAAACCAATTGCTGCTCCCACATGTACCCCGGTTCCTTTCAGAAGCTTACTGCATAATTCCACAGGATACGAATTTATTGCTACCATCTTGAAGCCGTAATCTGCCGCTTCCTTACAAAGCTTTTCAAAATCTTCTTTTACTGCATACGCTCTAAGCTGTGTATGATCCACCATTTGTGCCAAATCTTTTTTTTCCATTGTTATCCTCCATTTTTATAATTTTTCGTAATTTGATTTAATAATTGTAATAAGCTCATCAGGAATGGAATTTTCCGTAACTTTTTTTAAAGTTTCTTCTACTCCTGCTGTTTTAAGCATTTCCTGCAGTTCCACAGACTCCCTGTCAGAAGGAACATCATATTTTAATGCGTATGAAATCCCTGTTAGTAAATTTTCATTGGGAAGTCCGTATTCAAGTGTTCCAAGTAACGGTCTTATAAGTCTCTCCCTTACACCGAGCTTCCTTAAGGGTTCTCTTCCCACTCTTACTGTGCTGTCTCCAAGATACTTATTTTCGAAACGCTTTAGTATCTTTTGTATATATTTTTCATGCTCTTCTTTGTCAAAACCGTATCTTTTTATTAATACAGCACCGCTTTCTTCCATTGCACCGATTATTATTTTTCTTATTTTTTCATCACAGACAGCCTGGTCTATAGTTTCGTAATTCATGTAGACTCCCATGTGTGCAGCTATTATGTGACCTGTATTTACAGTGAAAAGTTTTCTTTCAATATACGGGGTAAGATCTTTCTTTTTTATCATTCCCTTTAGTGTAAGCTCTCCTTTTATAAGAGTTTCATCTGCTATCCATTCGTTGAAATCCTCCACTATTGTGTATGTTGCCTCTTTCCCCTCTATTTTTCTCGGCGGAATTAATCTGTCCACCGCTGAATTTACAAATCCTGCATATGTTTCCATATACTCCTTTTCATTCTCATCCAGATATTTTTCTACTTTTGATTTCAGGAAAGTAGAAGCTTCGAGTTTGTTTTCACAGGCTATTATATTAATGTATCTTGTAATACCGCTGTTTTTTCTGAATTTGATTATCTCTGCCACTGTTGGTGCTATTATTTCCAGCACATTAGCCCCCACTGCTGTCGTTATAAGGTCTGTCTCCGGCACTTTTCTTTTTATACCCTCCAAATCTCCCGATAGTAATCCGCATACATTTTTTACTGTTTCAGTTTTGCTGTTTGCCCCTACTGTCTCCACTGTATACTCATTATCTTTATTCAGCTGGGATATGATTTCCTCATTTACGTCAATAAATGTGACATTATATGAATTTTCAGAAAGTATTTTCCCTATAAAGCCTCTTCCTATACTGCCGGCACCAAAATGAAAAACTTCCATAACTGCCTCCTTTTTCAAATCTAAATATGTTACCCTATGTTTCATTATGTAATATTATGTCATCTTATGTAATAATATGTTACCACATTTTTTTATTTTGTCAATAGAAAAATTATTTATTTGAAAAATTTTTCAAAATAATATAAAATTGTTATAATATGAAAAATGAGGTGTTACTTTACAAATGAAAAAACAAATAGATAAGAATATAGGAATTCCATTATATGAACAGATTCTTGAAATAATATACAATGATATACAAAACGGGGTTTTTGCATATGGTGAGATCATTCCCAAAGAACTGGATCTATGTAAAATATACAATGTAAGCAGGCCTACTATCAGAAAAGCCATGGACATCCTTGTTCAAAACGGGAATCTGATTAGAATAAAAGGCAAGGGAACTTATGTTTCCTCTGATAAAAAAATAAAACAGGAGTTTACACACATTATTCAGAACTTTAATGCCGAAATGTCACAAAAAGGAGTAAGTCCCGGTACAAAAGTCTTAAAAAAACTTCTTGTTACACCGGACAAGCAGACAAGAGAAAAGCTGGAACTAAAAAGTGATGAAAATGTAATAGAACTCGTGAGACTGAGATATGCCGACAATGAACCGCTTCTGATTGTTACCACGTATATCCCTTATGAGAGGGCTCCCTTTTTATTTAAAAAAGATTTTGAAAAGGTTTCTCTTTATGATTCTTTCGAAGAAAAAAATATTATCATAAAAAAAGCTGTACGAACATTTGAAGTGCAAAAAGCAACAAAAGAGCTCTCGAATCTCCTTACTATCTCAAAAAATGATCCTGTTTTTTACTTTGAAACTGTTGCTTATTCGGATAAAAATGTTCCTTTGGAATTCTCTAAATGTTTTTACCGCGGCGATAAAAATAAATTTGTAGTTGAAATAATAAAATAAATAAAAAACTGTTTTGAATAACAAGTATCTGTAATAGCTCTGTTTTGAAACAGTTTTTTTGAAATACGGCAGTTTTGTTTATATTTTGTAAAAATCAGCTGCTTACTGGTTTTGCAGGCTTCCGGCTAAAGAGTGCTTCTGCTTCAAAATATTCAGCCTGCATTATTGAAATAGCAGCAAAAATTCTGTATAATATTTAACGAGGAGGAAATATTATGAACAGGGAAGAGCAGGTCATAACAGGTTTCAGAGGTTTATTAAATAAAATAGTCCGGCTTAATAAATTTCAGATGGAAGACAGCCTTAAAGGTTATAAGCCTTCTGAAGTGCATTGTATTGAATACATCGGGAAAAATACGGACCCTAATGTAACAAAGCTTGCAGAAGCTTTTTACATGACTAACGGTGCAATAAGTAAAATGGCAAAAAAGCTCATAAAAAAAGATCTTATTGAAAGCTACCAAAAACCGGATAACAAAAAGGAAATCTATTTTAGGCTTACTGAACACGGAAAAAAGGTCTATGAAATACACGGAAAACTGCATAAAGAGTTTCAGAAACGGGATAAGCCTGTATTTGAACAAATAAGCGAAGAACAATTCAGAAGCATTCTCAGCTTTATCAAAAGCTATAACAAACATCTGGATGAAGAAATAAAAAAACTAAATACTAAATCAAAATAATGTAAACAGCCTGTCTTTTTTAGATCAGGTTTTTTTATTGACTAAGAAACAAAATGATGCTATTATATTTTATGTTTCCAAGGAAACAAATTTTAGGATTTTAAAAGGAGAATTTATAGAATGGATATTAATCAGTTATTCAAAAAAATTTCTGCCGAAGATATGAATGATAATGTATTCACATTAGTTGGAAATGACTTTTTTGCTGCTACTGCAGGTAAAAAAGATCATTATAATTCTATGGTTGCCAGCGGAGGAGGATTTGGAGTTCTTTTCAAAAAGCCTGTTTCATGGTGTGTTTTTAGATCAGACCGCTATACACTTGAAATGATTCAAAAGGAGCAAACATATACATTATCTTATTTTCCGGATGACTATAGAGAACAAATGATGTTTTTAGGAAGTAAATCAGGAAGAGACAGTGACAAAATGAAAGAAGCCGAGCTGATTAGCATCGAAACCCCTTCCCAAAATATGTCTTTTGAAAAAGCAAGGCTGATTTTCGAATGTAAATTAATGCAGATTACTACCCCTGATCCTGATGATTTTTATTCACAGGAAGCCAGAGATTATATAAATGAAACTTACAAAAAGTCAAGCGATCATCGTAAATTTGTAATCGGTGAAATTACTGATATCTGGATAAAAAAATAAAAACTAATAAAAAATATGCTAAATACTTGTCAATATCAGCATATTTTTTATTTATTATGAAATTCTCATAATTTTATATAATTCATTAATTTCCTCTGTATTTAAGCCCTGACCATATCATTTCAGCAAGCATGTCTATTCCCTCATCATCCAGTTTTATATTTTCGAACATTATGCTTTCTTTCAAAAATTCATATATTACCCCGATAATAAACGTCGAAATAATATCTACATCCATAGATTTGATAATTTTTCGCTCTATAAGAAGTCCCATAAAATAATAAATCGGTTTATTTCTTTTGAAACGGCCTTTTTTTATATCACTTGAAAGATAAAAAGAACTCTTTGACTTAATAACAAAATGAAGCATTTTCGGATTTTCTTTATAAAAATTTATATGTCTTTTTACCATGTCCAGCACAAATTCCTTACAAACTTCCGCATCTGTATTTATATCCACTTCCATCAGTCTTCCCTGATCAAGATATTCTGCCAGACTTATCATACAGTATTCATATAATGTATCAATCAGATCTTTTTTCCCGCTGAAATAAAAATAAATATTCCCCGGGCTGGCATGTATTTTTTGCGACAGCTTTCCCATAGAAGCCTTCTCCAGTCCTACTTCCTGTATCAGATCAAGCATTCCTAATAAAATTTTCTCTTTTGTATCCATTTTTCTCCTTACTGGATAATTATTTCGTATCCGTTTATTTTTATCCATCTCTTTTTCTGATATATGATAGGTTTTCAGAAGATGTGCAAATTATTTTCCCGCCGGAATATCAAGAATGAGTACTCTGTCTTTCTTATTTTCCCTTTAACTTATTTAAATTATACACATTAAACCCTGACCTGTCAATACAGCTTCATTATTAATCAATTGTGCCTTTAATTATTTTTGAAAAAATTTCCTGTAATATACCTGAGTATAATTTGACTTTACAATTTTGCACATTACTCTTTTTATATAAAAGAATTTTCTGTTATTTTTAGTTTAATATCCGACTAACAAAAAACTTTACTCTTCAATCAATTAATGATACTATTAAGTATAGTATTTATAGTTTGTGTAACTAATTCTATATTTATTTTATTAATCAGAATTAGTATCATAATAAGTATTAATAATAATATTGCATTAAAAATTTCAGGTAAAAGGAGTCTACATATGAAAAAATTTTTTAAAAAATTAATTTTTTTGACGCTCATAATGACTTTATCTGCACAATTTGCAGCAGCTGATGATGTGGATGAAATTTCAAAGAAGCTGGCAAATCCGGTATCTGATCTTCATAATCTTCCTTTGAGATATGATTATGATAAAGATGTGGGACCTTACTACGGTACCAGAAATACCCTCAGAGTCCAGCCGATTTTATCATTTAAACTAAATGATGAATGGTCAGTTATTTCCAGAACAGTTATCCCTCTCATTACACAGCATGATGTCATTCCGGACAGCACACAGACAGGTGTGGGAGATATTCAGGAAAGCCTGTTTTTCTCTACTACTACAAAATCAAAAGTTATCGTTGGTTTCGGACCTATATTCTCGATCCCTACCTATGATAATGATTTCAGCAGCAAGAGATTCGGTGCAGGACCTACTGCATTAGTTCTGATAGATCCTGGAAAATGGACAATAGGCGGAATGGCAAACCATGTATGGTCATTTGCCGGACCGGGTACTGACGGAGACAAAGGATATTTTTCCAAAACACTGGTACAGCCTTTTATTACCTATCAGCTTCCTAAAGGATGGTCAATCGGTCTTAACAGTGAATCTACATATGACTGGAAGGAAGATGAGTGGCTAATTCCTCTTACTCTTCAGGTAAGTAAGGTAGCTAAGATCGGAAATATGCCGATAAGCTTTGCACTTGCCCCGAATTATTACGTAGAACGTCCTGACAGCGGACCTCGTTGGGGTGCAAGAGCTATAGTCACATTTGTATTTTAATAATTTAAAATTTTATAAGTAAAAATGAGCCGTTTGATTTTTGAGAATCTTCTCACAATTCCGGCTCATTTTCTATTTATCATTATTTCGGCACTATCTTATATTTCCTGATATACATGACACGATTCATTGTCAAGCTTTAGAAACAAAATTTCATCTTTTTCAAAAACCCTTTTATTACCTGCCTCCAAATCAAGACAAAGCTCTTTTCCATATTCTGTAGCCAGCTTATAACGCACAAAACCACCCAAAAAATTCCTTATGATAACCTTGGCTTCAATTGTATTTTCGCTCTTTTCTTCTGAAACCTCCAGTTTTTCCGCTTTTATGAATATTACTACATTATCTCCGTCTTTTATTTTTTTATCCAGACTGTCAAAATACATATTCTTGCTATTTTCTAGCCTGATCAGCTTTTCACCTGCTGACAGAACCTTTCCATGCAGTTTTGAAGAATTCCCTATAAATTCCGCAGTAAATTTATTTTTAGGATTATCATAAATCTCATTTGGAGTTCCCATTTCTACAATTTCACCTTTTTGCATAACAGCTATTCTATCAGACATACCCAGAGCCTCACTCTGATCATGTGTAACATAAACAGTGGTTATTCCCAGTTCCTGCTGCAGCTGTCTTATTTCATCTCTCAAAATCCCTCTTACAGAAGCATCTAAAGCTGAAAGCGGCTCATCCAGAAGGAGTATTCCGGGATTTAGTACAAGAGCCCTTGCCAGAGCCACACGCTGCTGCTGACCGCCTGATAACTCATGCGGATATCTGTCCTCAAGATATTCAAGACCTACTTTTTTCAGCCATATCAAAGCTTTTTCCTTTGCTGTTTTCTTATCAATTCCTCTTGCTTCAAGTCCAAAAGCAACATTTTTAATAATAGTCATATTGGGAAATAATGCATAATGCTGAAAAACCATTCCTATATTTCTTTTTTTAGTAGGAATTTTTCCGAAGTTTTCATTGTTATACATTATAGAACCGCTGTTTGTTTCTTCAAGACCGGCTATTAATTTTAGCAGCGTGCTTTTGCCGCAGCCGCTTGGTCCTAGTAAAGTCAAAAATTCGCCTTCCCTGATATCCAGATCTATTTTATTTAATACCTTATTTTTACCGTAATATTTTTCTATGTTTCTAAGTCTGAATTCATTCATAATTATTTTTTCCTCTTTTCTAAATTCACTGATTTTTTAATATCTTTCCTGTAAGTGAGCATACTGCCACAAGTATAAATGTCATTGCAGTACCTGTAAGAACCATGGCACTTGCCATATGACCGTCGATTCTCATTAATTTATTCAGAAATACCTGATATGTTTCCCAGCCTGATCCTACTATCAGCTGTGCCAGAGCAAAATTATTAAATGTAGTGGTAAACACCATAATTCCTCCTGTAAGCATTCCTTTTTTCAAAGAAGGAACCAGTATTTTCAGAATAAATTTCCATGTGGGTACTCCCAGTGTACATGAAGCGTCATAAAGAACTCCGGCATTAATACTCATAAAAGTATTTTTCAAAGACCAGAGCATAAACGGAAAAGCAAAAACAGCTTCACTGAAAATCAGCAGTACCGGACTTCCCAGCAAAAGCGGGAAAGCCTCTCCATAAAATGTTACCGTGGATAAGGCCAGAACCACTCCAGGAAGAGCTACCGGTATTATAGAAATTGTTTCCAGCAGCGTCATCATTTTTTTATTTCCGGAAAGCTCCACACCTAATAAAGCTGCTGTTATTATCAGAATATCCATTAAAACTACAAGAAATGAGACCAGAAAGCTTCGGGCGAATGATGACCAAAACAGAGAATTCATGAATAACTCCCTGTATGCATTAAGCGACCATACTTCCGGAAGCAATGTCATATTCCATTTTCCCGAAACTGAAAACAGTACTACTGATATTACAGGAAATATTGTATAGATTAAAAATAAACCTGTCACAATATAAAATAAAATCTTTTCATAGTTTGTCTTTACACTTAATTTCCATTTTTTTACTTCAGAATTATCCAGTGTAATTTCCATATAATTTTCATTTTCCATTATCTTAACCACCTGCCGGCTTTTTCATTTGTTTTTTTATATATAACTATAAATATCATCATTATGAGAAATAAAAGTATTGAAATCGTATAGGCATCTACCTGCCTGAACAGCGACATCTGCATCAGATATCCTATCTGTATGGTTATCAGATTTATTCTGTCTGAAGAAATAGCCTGTGCTGTAGCATATGTTCCCAGAGATGTAAGAAATACCAGTGTTGTAGATGCCATAAAAGACGGAAAAAGAACAGGTCCGGCTATTTTCAGTATATATCTTTTCTTTCCGGCTCCCAGAGTACATGCTGCACTCCACCATTCCGGCTTTAAGGAACCCACTGCCGGAAGAAATAAAATTGTCATATACGGTACTAAAAAACTCAGATATGCAAAGTGAATTCCTGTTAATGAGACTATATCAAAATTTGGATATATGCGAATCCCTATCCTTCTCAGAATAATTGTCAAAAATCCATTTGTCCCCAGTGTAGCGAGTAATGCAAAGGCAAGCCCTATCCCGCCGTTATTTGCGGAATAATTCAAAAATGAAAGGAACCAGCTGTGCTTTGCCAGCCTTTTATACCATAATACCGCTATTATACTTCCTGCCGCCGCGGACTCTGCCGTTACCCAGACTGACAATATCATGCTGTTCTTTAATCCCTCTATATACAAAGGATTTGACAATACTCTTATCCATGAACCCAGTCCCTGACTAAAGCTCTTAAATATAAGACCGACTAATGGCAGAATCAGAAAAAACAATGACAGTACAATATACGGAACAGTCAAAATTATTCCTTTTCTCCTCTTGTTCATTGTGAAACAACCTCTTTTTCCCATCTGTCTGCAATTACATCAGGTGTTATTTCACTCCAGCTCTGCGGCTTGCCTACTTTTTTATAAAAGCTGTCAGGAAGCATCTGTTTTTTTATTTCCTCGGGAATAATCAGATTCCCTGCTACTGCTCTTACAGGCATTGCCCCGCCTTTGGCGAATTCAAGCTGTCCTTCATCAGAAGTAACAAAATCAGCAAATGCTTTTGCAAGATTCGGATGCGGTGCATATTTATTCAGAATCAAAGCTCCGGGAGCATATATAGAACCTTCCTTGGGAAATACTATTTCCAGATTTACTTCATTTGCCAGCTTTCTTTTATTTCCAAGAGCAAGAAAGTCATATTGTATAGTTATGGGTACTTCGCCTTTTTGTATATTTGCCGTACTCCCTTTTATATTCTTTATATTTCCCAGTTTTTGAAGCTCTGCAAAATATTTAAATGCAGGATCAAGATTTTTTACATCCCCTCCAAGTGCGTAAGCCACTGCAAGAACCATATTTACCCCTGAACCTGATGAACGGGGATCAGCTATGACAATACTGTTTTTATATTCAGGCTTTTTTAAATCCTCCCAAGATGTAGGAATATTTTTCACAAGATCTTTATTAACCAAAATTACAGGTACTCCTACATAAAGCCCGGTAAAATTTCCGTCCTTATCCTTTGCCCAGTCCGGTATTTTATCCCAGTTAGCATTTTTATACGGGAGCGTTACGCCCTCTGTTACTGCTATTTTCCCCCATACCATTCCTATTTCCGCAGAATCAGCCTGCGGATTGTTTGCTTCTGCCTTAAATTTTGTTATTTCCTCAGCACTGCTCATATCAGTATCCACACGGGTATTTCCAAATATAGAATTAAACTTTTCAAAAACCCCTTTCCAGTTTGCCCAGTCATCAGGCTGTCCGTAAGTTACATATTTCCCCTCTTTTTTAGCCTGTTCTATATCTGCTGGTGTATTTGGATCTATTGCTTGTTTTTTCCCGCATGCTGTTATAAAAACCAATCCCAGCAGGCTTAACAATAATAGTTTTTTCATATTTTTCCTCCTTGATTTCTATTATAATATTTATTAAGCAGACCTTCTAAAAGCTCCCCTTGAAAATCTGCCGTTTCTTCAGTCTTCTCATTTTCTATAATACTTCCTTCAATAAAGCATCTGTTATCATGGACAGGAAAGTATTCCCTTAAAAGAAATTCTGTAAATTTTACAAGCCTGAATTCGCCGTAAATTCTGGTACCTTCATTTGGTATACTCTCTACTGCTACCGAATAAAATTTTTTTATATTCTTTTTCAGATCATCCAAGGTAAGAGTTTCTGAAAAAACAACCGTATAAAACCATCCTGCATAACTGTTATGAATACCATGTGCATCGCTTACCCCGACTATGGGAATTTTCTGTTGTTTTTCCCTGCTGTTATTATAATAAGCGGTCTGAAGATTGTTTGATTCCGTTTCATGACCACCCAAAAGCTCAAATGCACAAAACGGTTTTTTTTCAAACATGTAGTCTACCAGATTTAATGGTACATTATAAATATTTTTTGTTATCCAGAAAGGATGGCAGAATATCGAAAGGCCCCCGGATTCCCTTATTTTCTCAAAACACCATACGCAGGAAGCATAAACATATTTATCAATGAATTCCGGAAAATCCTCCAGATTTTGTATAATTTCCTCTACTTCTTTCCGGTAAGTTTCCTCATCCTTCATTTTTTCATTTATACTTTCCTTACCACCGAAATTAATAATATGTACATAATTATCAGGAGGATGAACCTCTTCTCCGGGAAGTATCAGAAAATCACTTTTTATATTTTTAAAGCTTTCTACAGCTTCAAGCGAAGCGTTATAATTCCTGTGATCAGTAATTGCTATAAAATCGAATCCCATTTTCCTCATATTAAGAGCCACATATTCCGGACATTCCAAACCGTCAGACCTGTTTGTATGCATATGCAGATCACCCTTGTAAGGATTTTTATAAAACAAATCCTTATCACAGGCATAAACAGAAAATCCTTCATTTATTCCGATGTTATCTTTATCTTTTATAATTATTCTGTATTCCTGTTCTTTTTTCAGTTTCAATTCTGTTGATAAAATTCTGTTTTTTGGCTTTAGTGCTAATATTCTTTTTTCTCCTGTATCCATTCCATATATTTCTACAAAATATTCATTAGAAGTTTCTTTTTCATACAATAATTTTATATTTAAAATCTCTTTTTTATGTGTTTCAAAAATTTTAGGATAAACATCAAATTTCATCTTATATCATCTCCCGACAATTCTTCACTAAACGCTTCATCTAGAAGTATTACCGCATGACTAAGCTCTTCTTTTGTAATTATCAGAGGCGGCATTAATGTAAGGACATTTCCCTGTGATACTTTGAAACTAAGTCCTTTGTCAAGACATCTGTACATTATTTTTTCTGCAAGCTCTCCTGCTTTTTCTTTTGTATCCCTGTTTTTTACCAGCTCTACAGCTCCCATTAGTCCTATTACTCTTATATCTCCTATTTTTTCATATTTATTATACAATTCTGTCAGCCTTTCAAGAAAAAATCTGCCCATCTTTCTTACATAATTCAAAATTCCGTCATTTTCTATTTTCTCTATCAGGGCTAATGCTGCAGCACTTCCAAGAGGATTTTTTTCATGGGTAAAATGTCCCAGAGCACTGTCCTGACATATATCCATTTTTTTATCGGCTATTACAGCTGACATAGGTATCAGTCCGCCGCCAAGTCCTTTTCCTATCACCAGAATATCAGGCTCTATCCCGTAGTTCTGAAAAGCAAACATTTTTCCTGTTCTGCCGAGTGCTGTGGGAATTTCGTCCAAAATCATTACTGCATTATATCTGCTGCATATCTCCCTTAATCTTTTGTAATATTCCACAGGAGGAATCTGAACATCTGTACTCCTCACAGTTTCCATAATTACAGCACATATGTCCCCTTCCCTTTCAATAATATATTCCAAATAATCAAGACACTTAAGCTGACATTGTCCGCAGCTGCCAAACATACATCTGTAAGAATTATAAGGCATTATATGCTCTGTTCCGGGCATAAGCGGTCCGGCATTCTTCCTGAAAACACTTTCACCTCCTATTGAAATAGTGTCCAGTGTTGCTCCATGGAAAGAATCCCATAAAGATATTGTTTTATAGTTGCCGGTATATTTTCTGGCCAGTTTTAATGCAATGCTCATTGAAGCTGCCCCGCTTGTAGTAAAAAGTGTTTTGTATTCTTTTTCACCCATTGAAGTACATAATTTTTCTGCCAGCTTTACTGCTGCTTCATTTGTATATCTTCTTGGTGAAAATGAAAGCTTCTCCATTTGTCTTTTTACACTCTCGACTATATCCTCATTGTTATATCCGAGCTGATGCAGGCTGTTTCCATGAAAATCCATGTACTTTCTGCCGTCGGTATCTTCAATATAAATTCCGTTTACACTTTTTACTACATTCAGACAAGGTGTGGATAATGACTGATGAATAAAATAAGAGCTGTCATCGTCAAGTATTTTTTGTGTCTCTTTTGATATATTTTTTTTCTGCCATATTTTTCTGTATTCTGAAATATTTATATCCCCTTCTCTTTTAAGTGACTCTGTTATTTTTTCCTCCATTTTTATTCACTTGTCCTGTCTGTTGTATTTTTCCCAAGCCTTATATTTATTAATTCTATTATATTAAATATTTCCGAAAGATTATCTATTGTATAATGTGCCCCGGCTTTAAAATATTCATTTTTCACTTTTATTCTCAAGGCTTTTTTTTCTTCCGCAGACAAACTGTCGAACTCTTCTTCAGAAAGTCCTGAAAGACTGCTCCCTTCTATTACTCCCACACTCCACACTCCGGCATTTCGTCCTTCTTCTATATCTACAATGGTATCTCCGATTTTCACGGCTTCCTTTACATTCATTATTTCCAGTTTTATTAGATTTTGAAAAATCATATACGGATACGGTCTGCCGTAATTCCCGATAAGATCAGGTGTTATCCAGAAATCAGGATTATAACCGTTTTCTCCGGCTACTCTGGTTACTATATCCATCATATTTTTGGTATAGCCTGTTGTAGAGCCGATTTTGTAGCCTTTATTTTTAAGCTTTTCTATTATTTCCGCATTATTTCCAAACGGTTTGCTGTATTTATCAATTATTTCAAGAACAGCCGGCTCAAAGCTCTTATATAATTCATCTATATCAGATTTTTCCGGCTCTTTACCATATACCTCTTTCCATTTATCCCTTACTCTTGAAAAAGCCAGAATTTCCTTTATGTGGTCATATTTAAGCATTCCCATTGGCTTTCTTGCTTCTTCTACAGTGATTTCCACTCCTTTTTTTGAAAAAATAGAAAGAAATACGTTTACTGGCGAAAAGCTGCCGTAATCTATCACTGTTCCTGCCCAGTCAAAAATTAATGCCTTTATCTTTAGTTCTTCCACCCTAATACCTCCGTTGTATATTTCTCTATACTTTTCAGCAGTTTTTCCATATCTTCTTTTTTTATATCACCGATATTTCCTATTCTAAAAATGTTCTTGCCGGATATACTGCCGGGATATATTACAAATCCCTCTTTTTTTAAAAAATCATAAAAATCCTTAAAACTATATTTTTCATTTTTAGGATTTTGAAATGTAGTAATAACAGGTGACTGAATATTTTTAGGAATCAGGCATTTGAACCCGAGTTTTTCCATTCCTTCTGACAATATTTTCTGATTTTCACTGTATCTTTTGTATCTTTTGGTGATCCCGCCCTCATCTTCCAATTCTTCCAGTGCCTGACAAAATGCTCTTACCACATGTGTAGGAGAGGTATATCTCCATTTCCCGCAATCTTTTTCCATCACTTCCCACTGATCGTATAAATCCAGCGACAGGCTGTGAGATATATTTTTGCATTCTTTGATTGCTTCTTTTTTGCAGATTATAAATGAAAAACCGGGGACACCCTGTATACATTTATTTGAACTGCTTACAAGAAAAGCTATATTATTTTTTTCAAAATCTATTGGAATACCTCCGTAACTGCTCATCGCATCTACCAGAAATACCCTGTTGTTTATTTTACAAAGCTCGCCGATTTCATCAATATTATTCAGAATCCCAGTTGTTGTTTCACAGTGTACCAGTACTATATGCGTTGCCATACTGTTTTCTATTACTTTTTTAGCTGACTTTTTATCTATACATGTATCATACGAAAATTCGATATATTCATAATTTTTATTTGCTATATCTGCTATTTCTTTTATTCTTTTTCCATAAACGCCGTTTGACAAAATAAGAAGCTTATCTTCATCCTTTATTACACTTCCGATCATTGCCTCTACCCCGAATGTCCCGCTTCCCTGCATTGGAACAGCGGTATATACATCAGTATCTGCCCCTCCTGCTTCAAGAATTTTTTTTCTCATATTCTGAACCAGTTCCTTATACTCATTATCCCAAGTACACCAGTCTTTAAGCATGACATTTTTTACTCTGCTGCTTGTGGATAAAGGTCCCGGCGTAAGCAGCTTATAATGCTTTTCTTCCATATTCTTCTCCTGTTCCCAGATTATTACCTGATTTTTTATGACACAATGTTATCATTATCTTTTATAAAATAAAACCCTTGTTTACAGGGTGTTTACTGTATCTTTATTATTTTTTTACATCCATCTGAATTTTTTGTTATTTTTTAGACAGTATTTTCAGATATTCAAGTATATTTTGATAATAAATTTTATGTAAATAATCTGTAAAGGAATTGCAAAGGAATTGTTTTTTCTTTTTTTGGAAAAAAGTTTTAAATATAAATTTTCAAAATTTGATATAAAAAATATATAATTTAGAAACAACAGCAGAAATCATTGAAAATATATATTTTTCAAAGTATTTATAATGCTGTATCATAAAAAAATTTTTCCATTCAATTAATTTTTTTGGTTTTGATTATTGACTTTTTCAATATTAATGTTAAAATAACTATGAAGAAAAGAGGTGTGTTATGAATACATTTATAAACTTATTGGGGAATTTAAAAAGAACTGAAAAAAATGCCCCAGCGTATAAAAGTTCATTAGATCCGCTAACGGATTTATTTTTTTTAGTACTTTATTACAGAAATGACCACTCCAGGCTAAATAATCTGTTAAAGGAGATAATAGAAAAATATGGTGCTAATACTGCACTCAAAGCTATTTTTGCCTTAAGAGACCCTCGAAATGGCATGGGTGAAAGAGCCGTCCCAAAAAAATTACTATATTATCTGGCTGATATTTCTCCAGATCTTATAATAAAAAATCTTGATAAAGTTATCGAATATGGAAGAGTTGATGATTTGCTTACTCTTCTGGATACAAAAATTGCCGAACAGACTGCTTTTTTTATAAAAAATAATATTGAAAAAAATCAGCTATTTGCTAAATGGCTTCCAAGAGATAATAAATCCCTAAAAAACTATGCATATATTCTTATGAATTTCTGGAAAATGAAGCCAAAAGAATATAGAAAATTTATAACTCAAAATAATAAAGTAGTGGAAAGCCAGATGACAGCCAATAAATGGCATGAAATTGAATATGAAAAAGTACCTTCCAGAGCTGCACTTATATACAGAAATGCATTTTCAAGGCATGACAATTCCAGATATAATCTCTATCTTGAAGATGTTGCGAATAATAAAGCCAAAATAAATACCTCTGTATCAACACCAAGTGATATTGTTTTGAAAATACTTAAGAATTCTTATGATACTACTCTTGAACTGGCATGGAAAAATCTAAAAGATTTTGCACCGGATGTGAGCTATCTTCCTGTTATAGACGTTAGTGGCTCTATGTATAATTTAAGCGATAGTATTTACCACGCTTTAGCATTAGGTACTTATTTTGCACAAAAAAATAAGTCGGATTTCAGAGATATTTTTCTAACTTTCTCTGAAAATCCCGAATTTGTAAAATTAGAAGGAGAAAATCTTCTGGAAATATTAAACAATCTAAAAAAAGCCTCGTGGGGTTATACTACAAATATAAATAAAGTTTTCGAATTAATTTTAAATACTGTAAAATCCGGTGCAAATAAAGAAGATCTCCCTAAAAATATTCTCATTCTTTCAGATATGGAATTTGATGCAGGTGTAAATACTGTTACTAATTTCGATACATGGGAAAAAGAATTTTCAAAACAAGAAGTTACATTGCCACAAATAGTATTCTGGAATTTAAATACACGAAATATGACTTTTCCAGTAACTATGCATAATAATGGTACTGTACTTTTATCCGGATATAATCCGCAAATGTTGGGAATGCTTAATGATGTGTCAAATCCTGTACAGTATGTTCTCTCATTTATTGAAAAATTCCCCATAAATGAATAAGTTTATTTTTAATATAATAATTCAAAAAATAAAATATATATTAAATACCCTTGATATAACTGGATACTTATAGTATAATTATTAATATAGACAGCTAACAGCAACTAACTTGATATCCGAGCTGAAGGTGCAGGTGTGAATCCTGCCGTCAAAAGATGTAGCTTAAATAATAGAGTGTCAGCATTCACAAGACTGCTGTCTGAAAATAGATAACTAACAGCACATATTTTCTAAGGGATTAAAGGGTCGCAGGTTCAAGTCCTGCCAGTTGGAAACAACTGTAGCTCAGAGAAAGAGCATTTAATGAAAAACAGTTATCTGAAATATAGACGACTTACAGCAAACCAAATTTGAATATTCCAAATTCTTAGGGTCGTCTGAAATAATAATACTTAATAAGTTTCTAAAAATAAAAAATTGCTCCTGTAATTCCAGAGCAATTTTTCTTTTATATTTTCTGCTAAAATTTTATAAAATGTTCTATAGCTTCAGTCAAGCCGTCTGCATTGTTATCTTTTTCCGTTACATAATCCGCTGATTTCTTTACATGCTCGTAAGCATTCTGCATTGCAGCACTATACCCAGATTCCTTGAGCATTTCTATGTCATTTTCCCCGTCGCCTATTGAAAGTATTTCTGATAAAGGTATTCCCGAATATTCAGAAAACCACTTTAAAGCAACAGATTTATCAGAACCTGCCGGTACTACTTCAAGAAGAAAATCCAGTGAAAACATTGTCTTTATATCATTGCTCACAGCACTTTCCTGTAATTTAGCCGCTGCTGTTTCCAGATTTTCTCTTTTTCCCACCAGCAGTATTTTCATGAAATCAATATCTTTATAATCATTTATATCCTTTATAAATACCTTTGTCTGATGGTTGCTTGAAACCTCCACTTCGAGCTCTTCGTTATCCTGTGTTATATATATGAGATTTTTTTCATGAATACAAAAACTAATATCTATTTTATTTTTCATAATGATATCATATACTTCTTTTATAATATTAAAATCCAGTTTTTTTACATAAAGATTTTTTCCTTCCTTTATATCATGAATTATTCCGCCGTTATATGCTATAAAGTATCTTATCTTATCATCAAGTCCTGCTTTTTTTATAAGTCCCAGCATTCCAAAAGCAGGTCTGCCTGATGCAAATAAAAATTCTCTTCCGCTTTCCAATACTCTTTTTACAGTTGCACTGTTTTTTTCCGATATTGCTTCATTTAATCCCAGACTTGTTCCGTCCATATCAGCTACTACCATTTTTATCATTGTTTACTCTCCTTTTTGATCTTAAATTTTGTTTTCATACAGAAATTTAATAAATTATCTAAGATATTTACTATTGCCTTTATCCCAATATTTTTACAATAGTATATTTATTTATAAATTTATCAAACTTCCGTAAATACGTATAATTCATAATTTTTTTGAGTAAATCAAAATCATTTTAAAATTTTGTACTGGTGAAAGAATATTCAATTAACTAATTATAGCATAACTTGATCTGCTTTTCGTTAAAACCGGCAGAAAAGCACTGCTAAACATCGGAATTTTCCGCGAGATTCAGCATACGGCGTATATTTTCCCTTCCTTTTTTTATTCCCAGATTAATTACTGCTGCAAGCAGAAAACAAGCTGCCGTTAATATAATTCCTGTCACGCCAGCGGCAAAGCGAAGCCCTTTTCCCTGAAATCCCCAGTATGCAGTTACCAAAAAAATACTTGAAACCGAAAGAAACATTCTTAACCATTTTTCCAGTTTTTTTATTTCTTTTGCCTGTAATGAAGCTTCTACAGTTAATTCCTTGGAATTCATGACAAATCCTCCCTGAAATATTAAATTTGGTTACACAGCATTAATTTCAAAACTGTGTAACCATTATATAAATCTATAAATTTTTAATAAGTAAGTCCTGGATTAAAGAATCCGAGAAGAACTCCCACAAATGCTATAACCACAAGAATAAGCATTACTGTAGTCGGTGACATCTTTTTCTTTTTCATCAGCCACCAGCAGAATATCACAGTAATCGCTGACAGCAGCTTTGGAAATATCCCGTCAAACGTTTTCTGCAGATCTATAATTGTACCGCCTTCGGCATTACTAAGTTTAAAAGAAGTTGTTATATTTATCCATGTAGCTGCAACAGCTCCTATAACTATAGTTCCTACCATGATTACAGATTCTCTTATTGCAGTGGCTTTTTCACCCACTATTACTTCTACTGCTTTACCTCCCAGCTCATATCCCTTAAAGTATAAGAGTCTCATACCCGATATAGCCAGTATATTCCATACTATAATATAGAAGATCGCTCCAAGAGGTGATCCGCCTCCCGAAAGTCCCAGTCCGATACCTAAAAGTATCGGAATCAGAGTTCCTACAATAAGCGAATCTCCGATACCTGCCAAAGGTCCCATAAGACCCGCACGTATCCCGTTTATCATTTCACTGTCTATCTGCTCTCCGTTAGCTCTTGCTTCTTCCAGTCCTGCAGTTATCCCCACTACCACAGTCCCGATCTGAGGCTCTGTATTGAAGAAAGCAGTATATGTTTCCATTGCTTTTTGCTTTTCCTCTTTATCATCATATAATTCATCAACTATAGGCAGCATCGATACAAGATAACCAAATGTCTGCATATGCTCCTGTGAAAAACAGGTAAGATTTCCATAAAACCAGTTCCAGAAAGATTTTGTCAGTGCTTTTTTAGATACTTCTTTTCTAGCCATTATATATCCTCCTCTTCATCATCAACTGCTGATACTGTTGCTTTTTTTAGTCCCACCAGTTTTATATTATAATAAAGAATTGCAAAAAATCCGCCTACTATAGCTGCTCCTATAAGATTTACCCCCATACTTGCCGCGAGCGTAAACCCGAAGAAAAATGTTATTAGATCCGTAGGCTTTGTGACTACCTGTTTTAATAAAATTGCTATCCCTACTGCCGGCAGCAGACTTCCCACTGTAAACAGCGTTTTCATCGCAATACCGTCCATAGGAAGATAATTCTTAATAATCTGAACCATATATTCACCTGATATCGTTATTATGAATGTAGGTATAAAACTGCAGATTATATGCGAGATCCACGGATAAACCATATTTACGAAATAAAGATTCTTAAAGTTGCCTTTTTCTATAGATTTCCATCCTATATGCTGCCAAAGCAGGTTTACTGTTGCCGTACCATAAAATAATACTGTTCCTAAGGTTCCCACTGCTGCCCCCAGTGCTGCTGCAAGCTGTGTTGCTTCAGTAGTACTGGGATCTATGCCAAGTCCCTTTATAGACACTATGGCAAGAGGTATACCAATGTAGCTGATGGCACGAACATCTGCTGATACTGTACCGCCCGGCGTTACAAGTGCTATATAAATTACCTGTATTGCCGCTCCTACTATAATTCCGCTTTTTATATCTCCTAAAATAATACCGACTACCAGTCCTGCCACCAGCGGACGCCCTAAAGTATAATTTCCTATAGTTGTTCCTCCCAGTCCGGGCATGCTTGACAAGCAGGCAAAAATTCCCAGTAAAACTGCCTGAATCAGATTAATATGCATAGTTAATCACATTTCCTTTCTATTTATACATTATTTAAATTTTATGCCTTACAGAAAAATAAATTTTTATGTGATAAAATTAATTGTAAAAATATTAAGCTGTGAAAATTATTTATTAAAAATATGACTATTTAAATCCGAATTTATCTCTGAATTTTTTCCAGTTTCCTATTGCTTCATCTTTCAGCAGTGCAAATTCCACATTATAACCTGCCTGCATAATTCTTTCTATTGCCTCTGCTTCTTCCTGTGTGATGGACTGGTTATTTCCCAGCTTTACAGCTCCTGGTCTGTCGTTGCAGGGTCCTATATTTACTTCTCTTACTCCCGGATCAAATTTATCGTCCACAAGTATTTTAGCCATTAATATCGGTTCTTTTGTTATCAGAAAATAACGGTCTTTACTATCCAGTACTTTCTGACATTTTTCCTTCCATTCGTCATAGGTCCATACAAATGTCTTTTTTCCGCTGGCATTTTTATATGCTGCTTTCAGTGTAGGATTTGTTGCTGCCAGATCATTTACGGCAACAAGTCCGTCACATGGATATTCCAGTGCCCAACGTGTACATGTCTGTCCGTGTATCATCCTGTCGTCTATTCTTACAAATGAAACTGCCATAGTAATCTCCTTCTTTTTTAGATTTCTTCCTCTTCACCAGAAAAGTCAAATTGAAATTCTGCTACTGACTCTAATGCTTCACTTAATATTGCTTTTTTCAAAGCTTCCATATCATGCTCGTCCTCCAGCACTGCCGTAAGTCCCATTGACAGGTTCATCCCTCCGAATGCAGCGGTATTTTTTATGAATCCTTTTTCCGTAAGAATATTAAGCGCCGCAGTCATAGGAGAACCTCCTATAATATCAGCAAGCAGTACTATTTTATCTTTTTCTGTGATATCTTTAATCAAATCTGTAAAATTATTTTCAAAAATATCAATACCCATTCCATCCTGTAAGCTGGTACTTTTCAGCTCTTCCTTCTTAGCTCCTGCAAGCATATTCAGAGCATTATGAAGTCCGGGGGCAAATGTTCCATGACTCACTAATATCACATGTTTCACACTGTCACCTCCTTTTTAGAATGTTTCAAAACAATCTACTTTTTATTATACAACATAATTTTTAAAAAGCAACGCTTAAAATTAATATCAAATTGTTTTTTTTATTATTTATTATTATTATTTATTAATTTTATGAAATAAATAAAAACATTTTAAAATAATCATTTTATAAATTTATTTGAATTTCTTAGAAAAAATACTTCAAAAAATTTCCTGACTAATTTAACCGTTATGTATTTTTATTTCTAAAAATTATACAGTATAATTTTACTTCCTTATGATTTTTTTTGAAAAATTTATCTTCCGGAAATCTTTTTTAATTATTTATTATTTTAAAAAAATTTTAAAATTAATTTTTTTATCTTTAAATCATAATATATAAATTTAAAATTATTTTTATATTATATAAAGATAAAGCTGTAAAATATATCAATAGTTCATAAATACCAATACTTAAACTGCTCGTAGAGACCGCCCGTTTACTGAAAAAATATAATAAAGACTTGAAAAATATAATTATAAACTGTATAGTTATATCAACGGATTTTTATAATTTAAATAAAAGGAGAAATAACATGAAAATAATAAAAGCAACATTACTTACAATTTTATACTGTACTATTTATTACTTCTTCCAGTTTATTACAGGGATTGTTATTTATAAAACAACAGATTTTCATATAAATGGAATCGGCACTGTACTATGTATCACGGTTATATTATCAGCAATACTCTCGTTTATTGCTTATCAGGGAATATTTTTTCTGCGAAAAATGAAAATAATTAAAATATGTAATTTTAAAAAACTGAAATTTTCATATATTCCGACAGCTTTCATCCTCGGTATATCTATTTGCCTGCTGAATTCTTCCTTAACAGCAGTATTGGCAAAAATTGATTTTTTTGAATATCATATCCTGAAATATCAGTCGCTTAATTTCTGGATAGGAGAGACAAATACTGTTTTTTTAGTTCTGGCTCTTGCAATTACTGCTCCTTTAATTGAAGAAATTATATTCAGAGGTATGATTTTCCATGAATTAAAGCAAATTATGCCTGTGATTCCTGCTGTAATTATTCAGGGTCTGCTATTCGGAATATACCATTTTAATATTGTCCAGTTTATATATGCTTCATTTTTAGGTATTATGTTCGGTCTGGTTTACAGCTGGACGCAAAATCTCTGGATACCTGTTATCCTTCATTTTTCCAATAATATAATGGCGGTTACCGCAGCGAAACAGCCCGGAACCGAAAGTCTTGAAGGTCCTGATATCCGGATATTTCTCATATCCCTTACGGTAACTGTTCTGCTTTGCTTATTTTTCTATAAAAGAAGAGTAACCGATTATCATGAATAATAAAAAAGACCCGTTGATTTTCATCAGGTCTTTTTTATAACCACAGCTGTATTCATGGTCTTACTTCTGCAAATCCATGCTTTTCGATTCAGTTGTTATATTTTTATAATTATTTTCTTTGCAAAATAACATACTCCGTCTGAACCAGTCTAAAAACAAATCCTCTTTAATAAACCCTTACTAATTCCCCCGGATTATTTCCATAGTTTTTCTCATTTCTATGAATCGAAATAATGGTCTAACTCTCTAATTTTCTAGGTGGTTTCCATTTATATTATAAAAACTTTTGCGGGCTCCCCGAATTTAATACCCGAAAAATCATTATAAACACTGTTTTCGACAAATACCTTACTTTTATATGTTCTTTCTATCTTTCGTTTTCTATTTCACTTATCATTTTTACACGGTTCGCATGACGCTCACCTTCAAATTCGGCATCAAGCCATTCTTTTACTATCATCTTGGCAAGCTCGCTTCCTATGACTCTTGCACCAAAAGCCAGTATATTTGTATTATTATGCTCTCTTGATAACTTTGCCGAGTAAGGCTCGCTGCACACCACAGCACGTATTCCCTTTACTTTATTGGCAGCTATAGAGATTCCTACTCCTGTACCGCATATCAAAATTCCAAGATCAAAATTACCGCTTACTACTTCCTCTGCTACCTTTTTGCCATAAACAGGATAATCTGTTCTTTCTGCTGTATACGGACCAAAATCTTCCACTTCATGTCCCAGCTCTTTCAAATAATCAATAATTATCGGCTTTAATTCCAATCCGACATGATCACTTCCTATTGCTAATTTCATTTCTTCCTCCATTCATCTTAACTGATATATTAAGTATATAATTGATATAACTATGTGGTAACTTATTTATTAAATATCTTATTTCTACTAAGCAGTATAGTTACAGCAACAATAAAATCCGTAATTTTTTCCATCTCCAAAGATAAAGCAATCTTGATCCGGATAATACTTCAAAAGAAAATCTTTTGATTATATCAGATATTTTTTACAATTTTTTTGAGTAATCGTTTTCTTTAAATTTCTAAAAAAAATTATAGTTGCCTAAATTTTGGGTAATCGTTTTTCCTTATACAAAATAATATCATTATTAACTTTTTCTGTCAATATTTTATTTATAAATAGTTTTTATTGAAAAATACTGTAGTTTGTGACATAATGAGATTAAAGATACAGTAATTGTTCACACAAGTTGGAGGAAAATATATGAAAAAGAAGAATCTATCCATTAAAGAAATCGCAAAATTAAGTAATGTTTCAGTTGCCACTGTTTCAAGAGTAATAAATAACAGAAGCGGCTTTTCTGCCGAGACCAGGGAAAAGGTACTGAAAGTGATAAATGAAACAGGATATGAAGCAAATAATATTGCCAAAAGCCTCAGAATGAGCAGATCCCATTCTATCGGAATAATTGTTCCTGATATAGGAAATTTCTTTTTTGCAGATATTGTCCAGAAAATTGAAGAACTATTATTTGAAAGAAGCTATGCTACTATTATATGCAATACTGCCAGAAGCAGCTCCAAGGAAAAAGCATATTTAAAAATGCTTGAAAGTAAGATGATCGATGGTCTGATAGTTATTTCCGGAGCTGAACAGTTCGAACTGGGAAATATAAATTCCGATTTCCCGTTAATATGTATTGACAGAATGCCTAAAAACCCTGAATCTACTATATTTATATCTTCAAATCATTATCAGGGAGCTTTTGAAGCTACAGAACTGCTTTTATCCAAAAACTGTAAGAATCTGTGTATCGCTCTCCACAGAAAAACTTCTTCTGCTTCCCGGGAACGCTTAAAGGGATTCAAAGATGCGCTCAAAAAAAATAGTATCCAGTATAATGAAAAGAATAATTTTTTATACTTACCCGCAGAAAAGACAGATAACAAAGTCTCTGTAATAAAAAAATATCTGAAAAGCAACCCTGATATTGACGGTATTTTTGCTGTTAATGATAATATTGCCCTTGTTCTTCTGGATATCCTGCCTCAGCTGGGTAAAAATATTCCGGAAGATATAAAGCTTATAGGTTTTGACAATACCTCCGGTGCATATTACTGCAAACCTAAGCTGTCGTCTGTAAAACAGAATACTTCCAAACTTGCCCAAAGAACTGTTGACAGCCTGCTTGATATAATTAACGGCAAAAGAGAACAGGTGGATAAATATCAGCTGGAATCTGTTCAGCTGGTTTTAAGAGAAAGTACAGATTAATCATGATTATATAAAAGTGCACTTCTGAATTTCAGGTGTATAATAACTGTCTGTAAGATGTAAGTTATAAAAGCTTCTACGCTCTTTCTTTCTCCGGGATACTAAATCTATTTTTTATCTGTGATATTATAAATATAAGACAGATTTTCAGTAATCGTCTGTTTCAGATATATAGTAATCGTTTTCTTAACCTATGTACACTGTCTTTTACTCTCAAAGTTATTATCTTAATTTCTATTTTTTTATAAATAATTTTTATAATTATAAAATAACAGAAAACGATTACTATAAAATTTTATCTCTGCATTTTCTATTGCCTGTATATTAAGCAGCATTATTTTATAAAAATAAAACTCTTTATTGGTACTGTAAAATACTTATTATCCATACAGAATACCTGCTGCTTCTTATCAATAAAAATACAGGAATATATTATCGAAAATTATTCCTGTATTTTTATTCTATTCAGGATTGTATTCAAAAAGTACATTATAAACATTATTATCAAATAAATTACTGTATACAATTTCCTGAAATTCAGTGTCCTCCAGCAAGTCTAAGATATCATGCTCCACAATGTAAATATCAACTTCACTGTCATAGTAATAATCTTTTATACTTTCAGGAAACCTTACCTTCAAATAGCTTATTACATCCTCGACACATTTTTTCATATTATCCCCCCAGTTATATTAATTTTAGTTTTTAAAAATAATTTTCATATGTAAATTTTTCTGCTGTATACTATTTTATACTTTAAACTAAATTGCTTTTATTTATCATTAACTGCATTATCTATTAAGTAATTTATCGTTATTTTAATTATAGCTGTACAAAAAGAAATAGTCAACCAAATATCCGAAATATTTTACAAAACTTATTTTTTCTGTTGCAAATATTAAACACCATATTTTTATGAAAAAAAATGTGGGAAATAATTTCGAAAAACTATTTCCCACACTTTCCTGTTATGATTTTATTCACATTACTATATAAATTCTAAACTGCATTTTTTAAAGAACTATCCGCAAAATCTCTATCGCGAGTGGAATTAATGCTACAAAAACTGCTGATATTGCTATTTTTTGTGTCTTTTTGGATTCCTTAGCCGTGCCTGCCACCGCTGCTTCAATCTGTATCAGATGAACATTAAGCTTCGCATTGGTATCTGCCAGCTCGAAAGCCTGCTTCTCAAGATACTCATTTGATGCCTTCAGCCCTTTTATCTGTTCTTCCAGCGCTTTATTAGCAGCTGATAATTCTTCCAGACGTTTATTAGTCTCATTCCCTCTGTTATTCTGCTCCAGGTACCTTTCAAAATCAGAAAGCTGATGTCCGCCCGGCTTTTCGAGTTCATGTATTGCATCCTCAATTGCCTGAAGAAATTTTACCGGTTTATGTTCATTCTCATCCTCTGTTCTGTTCATTTCATGGATTCCTTCGATCAACGGCGGTTTTTCTTTACGAAAATTATTCTTATCCTCTTCCAGAATCAGAGGCTTGGGTAATTCTCTGGATATATTATTCAGCCCCAGAGGATTTGAATTAAAGATATCCGATTTGTTAAATGTATTATTGTTTTTAATTCCGGATGAATTTTGAAAATCCTTACTCAAAACAGAACTCGATTTATTGAGTATACCGCTGATACTGCTAATATCATCCAGCAGATTCTTTTCCAGACCGAGATCCAGTTTACTGACTATACTCCCGCTGTTTTCCTGACCTTTACCAAAAGAGCCGAATATATTACTGCTTTTTATACCTGCCAGACTTAAAATTCCTTTGCTTAAATCTGTATTCGCTTTGTTAAATATACGGTCTCCTGTGATATCAGGAATAGTAAATGTTCTTTCCAGGTCATAATCCGGATAACCTAAAGCTCCGTCCAGATACTCACTTGGAAAGCCAAATATTTTTTCATCATTGTTATTCACAAAAACCTCCCTTAAAATTCATAGTTTTATGTGTCTTGATTTTATAAATCGTTTAAATTATACCACATAAAAAGAAGAAGTTGAATAAATAAAAAGCAATAAAGAAAAATATTTTGAGAAGAATAAAATAAAATGAATTGATTAAATAAAAGAATAAATTATAGCAAAATTTTCAGCTAATAAAAAAATAAAATCTGGAATCTACCAAATTTTAACTACTCTGCCAAAAATATTCTTTTTTTTAATCCAGCCATTTACATACTTATGATTATTTGATATCTGATACTCAGTATGTCCGTTTTTGTTTCTTACTCCTGATATTAAATGAGTGTAATAATTTCCCTTTACTTTACAGAATACAATATCATTTATTTTCAGGTCTGATTCATCAGTTACCGGCTCCAGAGTTACCGGCTGATTTGACTTTAGTATTGGCAGCATAGAATTTCCCGCTTCTTTATACTTCTCGATCATCTGACCTTGTGTAAGCAAAGAAGCAACAAAACTTGCCTTTGACATATTTCATCCTCCTTCCTTTAAGAAAAGTATCATTTTATAATAAAAATGTCAATTTTCAGAGAACATAAAAACAGAGTTTTATGACCCGGAATAATACTTTTTTCAATTGTAAATTCTGCTGATAAATTTAGATTTCCTGCCTTTTTGTATTCAAGCTCTCCGGCTGTTCTTTCAGAGTATTCTAAGACATCTATATCTGTGCCTTCGTAATAAAATTTTCAGACACCGCAGTATTAGAGTCTGATTTTTCACTTCTGTCACGCTGTTTCCAAAAGAAAAAGAGCAGTTTTAACATAAACATACTGTTTTTTTGTTAGAATACTGCTCTTTTCTATGAATTAAAATACTGCTTTTAATGTTACTCCTACTCTGTATTCATCTTTTTCACTATTTCCTATACCATATTCCCCTGTCATAAATATACCGTATCTGTCCTCTGCTTCTATTCCAAATACTGCTCTTGTTCTGAACATACCTTTTTCATCCTCAGGCTTTGATAAATCATGATAATTACTTTCTATCTTTGTTAATCTTGCACTTTCTCTTTCGTTCAGATCTGCCAGTTCATACTCATATGCCAGATCCAAAGCTCCTTTCACCTGCCATCCGCCTGCAGAACCTAAAGGCAGTGATCCTTTCAGCTCAATACCTGCTCTGGGTTTTACACTCCATGCATCATTTCCTTCTACCTGTAATGATTCCAGACCGCTTTCACTAAATGTTGGTCTTGTAATATATGTTGCTTTTATTCCTCCATATGGTGTCAGACTTGTATTTTTTCCTAAAGCCAGCTCTTTTCCGAATGTATTATCAGAAGATAATGAATATGTTTCATATGTTCCGTTCATTTCTGATCTTCCTGTAGGCGAAGGCCAGTCTATGTTTCTGTCTATATTATGTATGCTCACTCTTCCGATTAAGTTATTTTTCAAAATCCAGTCATTGGCATCATATTTATTGTGTAATCCCAGCTGAACTGTATTTACCCATTCTTCACTTTCATTTCCGTCTTTAAATTCAAAACCTGTATGCAGATATCCAAGTGAATATCCGAATGTATGTCTGTAAGTTCTTTCTACTTCTCTTAATGCCAGAACTCCTGTTGTTGTATAATCATAGCCGACTACTCCGTCTGTATCTTCTTTTGTTCTTCCTCTGCCCGCTATTACATTTATTTTCACATTTTCTTTTGTATTGTTTTTTGAATTTTCCATTAACATTAATGAACTGTCAAAAGCTCTTGCTATATCATCTGTTCTCTGATTCATATTAGCATAAACATTCCCTGCAAGACTTGCCATTACATGTCTAAAATCGCTTTCTTCCTCTATCAAGTCAATTTTATCAAATATACTTCCGGCTTCTCCCGCTGAACCTGCATATTTTTCATCCAGTGCCTGTGCAAACTCCTCATACCACAGTCCGTCCGAAAAATCCTTATAAGCTAATTTATGCATATAAATATCCACATTTCCGTCATCATTTACTTTCGGCGTTGCTTCCCATGTCAGTGATTTACTTACCATCGGTATCTTCCCGTTAGAAGAAATGATCTGTCCCGTGCTTGTCATGAATACATTTTCCAGTTTATAAACATTAGCATTTGTTCCCTGTGAAAAATCAGGAAGTATTTTTACCGTATCTGTTATTGTCATACTATTTGCAGATATTGTTCCGCTGTTTAGTACAAAATCTACATCAGGCTGTGTCGATGGAGCAAGTGTATTCAAATCCGGCTTTAATGATATCTCCATTCCCTCATTGCTAAAATGACCGTCAACTGTAATTAACCCCATATTTACAAGCTCTGGGAGAGGATAGCTGTCCTGCTCTTTTACTGCAAAGGCTCCGTTAGTATAATTAATAGTTCCTTCATTTATTATCTTCCCGTTTGGAGCCATTATTCCAACACTGTCAGTACCTGATATATTTATTGTTCCTTTATTCTCTACTGATGTATTCAAAGTTCCGTAAATTCCCACTGCTTCATTTCCTGATACAGTTATTATTCCGTGATTTATGATATTTGCGGCATTTTTTCCGGCAATACCTATAGAATTATCACCATATAATGTTATATTCCCGAAGTTTTCTATTCCTGCTCCGCCCTCTGCGAATATTCCTATTGCTCCGGCCTTTGGTGCTGATGAAGTTCCGGCAGTTATATTCCCATGATTCACAGCCATGACTGTATTATCTTTCACATATATTCCTACTGCATCTGCTCCTAAAGATATATTCCCTGTATTTAATACCGTCGAGCCTTCAGCATATATTCCCACGGAATATTTACTCTGATCAGGGTCTATTACTCCGTTATTTTTAAACAGCAGTGAATCTCCCAATGAAATATTACCATTGTTTTCTATGCTTCCTCCGTTATTATAAATACCTATATTTCCTATTCCTGTATCAGCTGTTATTGATGAATCATTCTTTATTGTTCCGCCGTTTACAGTATAAAATACTACATTTTCAGATCCTGAAGCTGTTATTGATGCTGTATTTGAGCTTGTTATTATTCCTGCTCCGTTTCCGTAAACAAAGATACTGCTGTCTCCCAATGTTATTGATCCTGTATTTGTGAGACCAGATCCTGTTTCCAGTACAAATCCGTAACTTCCATCGCCTAATGTTATTCCAGATGAAGCATTTGTTACAGCTGCATTATTTTTCCCATAAACTCCTATTGCATCTGTTCCGGTTATATTCATTACCGAAGATGTTGTTATATTAACAGTTCCGTTTTCTGAGAGTATTCCGGTACCCATGCTTCCTACATTTAATGTACCATTTTCTGTTACTGATCCGCCTTTATCAAATATTCCGAGGGAATTCGTTCCTAAAGTCAGAACACCATTATTTTGGATTGTACTTCCTAAAATATTATTATATATTCCTATACTTGGATTACTTGCATCAGATGAATTTCCTACTTTTATTTCTCCGTTATTTATCACAGTTTTTGCTGTTGTCCCTGCAGTATAAATTCCTATTGCATTTTCTCCTGATATATCTATCTTCCCTAAATAATCATTTGTTATTGTTGTTCCTGCTGTATTTCCATCTGCATAGATACCTATTGCCGAATTTCCGATACTGCTTATCAATGCATCATTATTTATAGCTGCAGAGTCAGAACCAAATATTCCTACCCCGTTATTACCCATTTCTATTTTACCGGATATATTACTTGCTGTTCCGTTCTCATTATATATACCTACTCCGCTTGATCCCAGAATTATATTTCCTTCATTTGATGAGCCGGCATTTTCAGCATAGATTCCTATTGAATTCGTTCCTGTTAAAGTCAGTGTGCCTTTATTTACAGCACTTCCGCCTTTGGCTGACATTCCTGCGACATTCTCTGATGTAGAATTTATTACAGCTCCTGTACCAAATACTATCGTTGAATTATCTCCTGCTATTAATACTGAATCTTTTCCTGCATTATTTAATGCTCCGTTATATGTAAAATTATTATTTTTTACATTAGCCAGTGTTATTTTCAGACCCGGATCCGCATTTACCGTTACATTATCCAGTCCTGCTGCTGTTGCCAGTGAATTTACGAAAAACACTGTTGCATTATCGCCTTTTACATTTATTGTACCGCCTGTTGCAGTTAATGTTGTAGTTCCGTCCAGATATATTCCCGTAGAATCTGAGCCGATAATATCTATTGTTCCTCCGTTTAGAGATACATTACTGTCATTGGCATAGATTCCCACACCTTCATTTCCTACTTTCATGTCTCCGGAAGTAGTCAAAGTTCCTTTATTTATATATAGTGCTGTTCCTTTTGATGCTGTTCCGCTCATATCTATCATCGAACCGGCATTTAATGTTACTTTTCTAGCTGCTATATTAGTCAAAGAATTTGTATCATTATTATCTGCAAAAATTCCGAATGAGTCAGTCCCTAACATAGTAATTACACCGCTGTGATCTACCTCAAATGTTCCGTCTCCGTAACCGTTACTTACTATTAAACCTGTCAGCTTATCTATAATATAGCTCTGTGCTACTATTCCGGCTCCGTTGTTTCCTGCTTTTATTGTACTTCCTGCAGCAGTTGTTATTTCTGTTCCGTTTACTCCGAATATTCCAAAAGATTTATTTCCTTGTGTATCTATTGTATTATTATTATTTATGATTCCGTAATCTGCATAAATTCCCACAGATTCCTGTCCTCCAAGATTAATTGTTCCGTTATTTGTCAATGTTACAACTGATTTTGGCAGACCGACACCATTTGCCTGTGCCATTCCCTGCTGTGAATTGCCCGCTCCTTTTATTACATTGTTGTTTAATATGGTACTGTTTGCCATCTCAACTCTGGAATAATCAGACATAGGATCATCTAAATTGACTTCTTCATCTATATTCAAAAGACCCTTATATACCAGCATTGTCTTATAGTCATTCCCGTTTATTGTTACTCCTGGCAATGAAATAGGAGACGAATTTATACTGCTTATTACACTTAATTTTACTGAAGCTTCAGAGAGTGACAATAATCTTGAATCTGACTCCATAGTTAACGTCAAATTGGTAGGATTTATCCCCGAGGCCGTTAACAATGTACTCAAATCAGCTATTGAATTTACTTCTGTTACTCCTATACCGCTTCCTTTTACTGAAAATGCAGTTCCTCTGTCTGCTGATGTAGTTCCGCCTTTAATTGTTCCTGTTGAATTTTGAATAATTATATTTCCGTTGTCCTGTGTAAAAAATCCTAAACTCTGACTTCCAACAGTAAAATTCATATTATTTAAATTAAGAGTACCGTTCTGTCCGGCTCCAAAGTTAACTCCGCCGTCCTTGACATTAATTGTTCCGCCTGTTAGTGTAACTAAACTTGCAGTAGTACTGTCTCCTGCATAAACAGCCACCGATTTTTCTCCTGTAAGATCAGCGGTAAGCGAACTTCCACCATTTATAGTACCGCCTTTGGCTACAAATCCATATGAGTTATCTCCTGAAATCGAGAATGTCCCGCTCCCTGTGTATTGTCCTCCGTTTGTTACTATTACACCATATGACTCATCTGCATTAATATCCACCTTATTAGTACTTGTCCCTGTACTTCCTGCACCTGTAATAAAGAAAGCTTTATTCTGAGTTCCGCCTGTTATTTTTATTTCTCCGTTATTTGTAACACTCCCACTGGAAGCATACATCCCGATATTTCCTGAACCGCCTGTAATATCTACTACACCATTTGTACCACTAACTAAAGTTCCGCCTTCTGATCTCAAACCTATGGAATTTTCTCCTGCAATATTAATGTTTCCATTATTTGCTATCGCATTTGTATTAGCCGAAGTAGCATAAATACCAAACGAATTTTTAGCAGTTGAAGTTAAATCAATCACTCCGTCATTTTTAGCATTTACCCCTCCTGATAAAACAACTAAACCGCCGGAATTTTCTTCTTTTATAGTTATATTACCTGTTGAAGAATTTTCGATTAACGAACCAGCTCTTAGATTTGATCCGGCCATTATAACCAAACCATAACTTCCGCTTCCGTTCATTGTAATATTTTTATTATTTACAGCAGTTACTAAATGGCCTCCTGCTGCACTGTTTATTGCCATTCCCAGTGAACTATTCCCATTCATGATTACAGTTCCATTATTTGTCAAAGCATATGAATCAGCACTATAAGATTGTTCATTTATAAAAATTAATGCTGCCTGACTATTATTATTTCCATTAATTGTTCCGACATTTGTAGCCTTCGGGCTGCTGCTCGGATTACTCTCCATAGCTATTCCGGCAGTATTTATTGCATTTAATTCCATTGTACCGTTACCATAAAAATCTACTGTACTTCCATCTATTGAAACTGCTTTTTTTCCGGCTATATCAACTATCATTGTTGAAGCTGCGTCTGAAGTTCTGACTCCGCTGGCACCGCTATAATCTATAATAGCATCTACTACTCCATCCCCGCTGATTAGGTTAAGAGGATCGCTTGTTTTATATGTACCGGCAGGCAGATTAGTATCTCTTCCATATACCAGATCCGGTTGTCCGTGATTATATACAGCCAGATTAGGAGGTGTTATAGATACTGCAGCCGGAGTCAGCGGAATTATTTCAGGCTTTAGCGGATTAAACTCGAATAATTCCAATACAGGAACATCTAATGAATTTACCGGATTCATTCCCTGTATAGCTGAAATTAACGGCTTAGTTACATTTGGATTTATATTTACCTGCAGTCCCTCTCTGTTTATTCCTTTTAACGGTATACTTATCCCTAATTCTATTGTTTTAGGTTCCTGTTTATCTTTATACGGCTTCCCTGAAGATGATGACACATATTTTCCGTTTTCATCAAAGTATCCTTCAGTCTTTGAATTATATCTTGCATTCCCGCTTGTATTATCTCCATTCCCTCTTTCAGCATAAAAGCCTGTTGCAAAAATCTGCCATTCTAAATATTCGGGCTTTACTATGTAGTCTCCCTGTGCATATAAGTCTTTTAATTCTCTGTTTCTCTGAACGAGTATTCGCTCTATTAGTTTATATGAATCATTATTTGATTTTCCAGTTGTAATATTTTTTGTTATTTTATCATACATTTTATCATAGCCTATTTCTTTTGCACTTACAAAAGACGACGCTGCATTCAATGCTAAAAATAATAACAATTTATTCTTGTTCTTCATTTATCCTCCATTCGTTTATGGTAAAAATTTTATTTCCCGGATATCCACAGATTTCCTTAGAAAATAATTAGTAATCTATTTTACTATTTTATTTTTAATTTGTCAACATGTCAATTTCTTAATTTTAATCAAAACATTTTAACAACCTTAATAAATATCCAACTAACCGGATAGCCGTATTTAAAAATTTATATTCTTCAAAAAAAATTAAATAAAAATAATGAATACTTATTATTAACACTGTATTGTTATAAGATATATAATCAATATATGAGAGATAAAATGATATGCCGAAGGCTTTACAGCAGTTTATGACATAATGACACCTCCTTACCCTTTTGGATCAAAATTATTAGCATGACCGGCTCTGCCAAATGAAAATAATATCTTGATAAAAGTTCCTGAAGAAACTTTTAACTGTGTCAAACTGAAAATCAAAAACGGAGCATGCATCCGTGCCGTACCGTCTAAACATCCTGATTCTGCTGTAAAAATCCCTGAAGATTGTACAGACCGCCTAAGGTTGTCATATGTCACAGGCTCCGGTGCTTATCCGAATAAAAAATACAGAATCTGTATTTACCTTATTATATATAAAAACTATCTGTCAAAATAAGAAAGGAGTATTTCCGGATCGAACATACCACTATTTTATCCGAAAATACTCGCTTTTTTATCTGATTAATTAAAATACTGCCTTTAATGTTAATCCTGCCCTGTATTCTTCCTGATCATCATTTCCTATCAGATATTCTCCTGTTAAGAATATTCCGTAACGGTCGACTACTTCTACTCCTATTGAAGCTCTCGTTCTTAACGAACCTTTTTCATCTTCCGGTTTTGATAAGTTATGATATCCGTCTTCTATAGCTATGAGTCTTGCTTTTTCTCTTTCGTTCAGATTTGCAAGCTCATATTCATATGCTGCATCAAGGCTTCCTTTTAGCTCCCATGCAGTTTTTGGTCCTAACGGCAATGAAGCCTTTAATTCTATTCCCGCTCTTGGTTTTGCACTCCATGCGTCATTTCCGTCTACCTGCAGACGCTCAAGACCGCTTTCTTCAAATGAAGGTCTTGTTACATACATTGCTCTGAATGCGCCATAAGGCATTATGCTTGCTCTTTTCCCAAGTGCTATTTCTTTTCCTAAAATATTATCCGAAGTAATAGAATATGTTTCAAAATTTCCGTTCATTTCAGATCGTTCCACACCGGATGTCTGGTCAGGCCAGTCTATATTTCTGTCTACATTATGAAAGCTTACTCTTCCTGTAAGATCATTCATCAGCTTCCATCCGTTCAGCGTATATTTATTATGTAATCCTAATTGTATTGTATCTACCCATTCCTCACTGTCATTATGATCTTCGAATTCAAAGCCTGTATGAAGATATCCGAGTGAATATCCGAATGTGTGTCTGTATGTACGTTCTACTTCTCTTAGTGCAATTGCTCCCGTCGCAGTATATTTATACGGCACAACCCCGTCAGTATCCTCTTCTGTTTTACCTTTTACAGCAATTACATTTATCTTTATATTTTCTTTTGTATTATTTTCAGAATTCTGGAGCATATGCAGTGAATTTTCCAAAACTCTTGCCATATCCTCTTCTCTCTGGTTCAGGTTAGCATATACATTTCCTGCAAGACTGGCCATTGAGTGTCTGAAATTAGGTTCTGTCTGTATCATATCAATTTTGTCGTATATTTTCAGAGCATCTCCTGTCTGGTTAGCATATTTTTCATTTAATACTTTTCCAAAATCCTCATACCATAATCCGTCAGTAAATTTAGTATACGCTATTCTTGTCATTACTATATCCATTCCCTGACCTGTTGCATCCCATGTAAGCGACTGGCTGATATATTCTCCCGTTCCGTCCATTCCTCTGAATATATTTTTAAATACATATCTGTCAGATGATGTTCCCTGTGAGAAATCAGCGGCTATTTCCAGTTTTTCCGGAATTGTAGTACCTGAAAATCCTATTTTATCAGTAAAATTCGTTGTAGCTTCATTTGTGGAAGGATCTAATTTTACGATTACACGCATTGAATCATAAGAAAATTTATTTCCTACATCTATGGTAATTTCTCCAGAATTTATAAGGGTAGGTAATTCAGGCAGCGAATATCCCGCTGTTGTATATCCGTTATTTATGTATCCTGTACCTGTAATATTTCCCAGTCCGCCTACCAAACCTGTTGCTTCATCAAAATCAGATGTATATCTTATTCCGACCCCTGTATCATCTGACGGATCTCCTGTATTGGTAATTATGATATGACCTTTATTTTCTACCTTTGTTGCTGCTCCCGACAGATAAATCCCGGTTACGTCTTTTCCTGTTACCTGTATCACACCTGTAGACGCATTATAGATATATGCTCCGTTTCTTCCCGCCATACCTATAACTCCGTCTCCTGTCATCTGTATCAGTCCGTGGTTCTCTATTCTTGTATTATCAGCAAACATTCCTATTGCTCTGTCTCCATTACCTATTATATTCCCGTAGTTATATGAGGTAGTTCCCGCATCACTGGCAAATATACCCACGCCCTCTTTTCCTACAGTTATAGTTCTTCCTCCATTATTAACCACGCTTGATCCTTCACCGTACATACCAACCGAATATCCCGTTTTTACACCGTATGCATCAGTAACAAGAAATGAATCTCCCAAGGTTATATCTGCGTTATTTTCTATATACCCTTCAGTTATAAGCCCTTCCAGCTTCATAGTTCCGTCTGCCTGAAGTACTTCTGTAGTATAAACGCCTCTGTTATAAATACCTATATTTCCGGTTCCCGCAGTACCTGTAATATTGGCATTATTTATTATACTTCCGCCTTTTACCATATAAAAGACTGTATTATCTGAACCGGTAATATTTACAGCACCGTTATTTACTATTCCGCCTGAATTATTTCCGTAAGTAAATATACTGTTGTCTCCTAAAGTTATTGCTGCCGAATTCAGAAGAGTAGCCCCCGATTCCGCAATTATTCCATAGCTTCCGTAACCTATATTAAATATTGCCCCGCTGTCCGCAGTAATTCCGGCTCCGTTTATACCGTATAATCCGGCTGCTTCTCCGGCAAGCGCTTCTATTACTGCACCTGAATGAATTCTTAATAATCCTGTATCCTTATATATTCCTGTTCCCTCACTACCCGCCTTTATAGTTCCGGATACATGGTCGACCTGAGTTCCCAGACTGTAAATACCGAGTGATCTTGAACCAGCTTCTATGTTTCCTGTATTAATAATTGTATCAGTTATATTATTAGTGTATATTCCTATACTTGGATCGTTCATCAGAGAAGAATTCCCCAGTTTTATAGTTCCTGAGTTAATAATATTCTGTGTGCTGCCCATTGCATAAATTCCTATTGATTTATCGCCCTGCAGATCTATCAGAGCTGTATTATTAATTATCCCTGTATTACTATCGGTATACATTCCTACAGCACCTGTTCCTGTTCCGTTTATAGTACCGTTATTTATAATGTTTGTTCCATTATTCTGATAAAGTCCTGTAGAATTATTACCTAAAGTTATTATCCCGATATTTTCCGTTTCAGAATTAACTCCGACGTTATAAACTCCTACGGAATTTGATCCAAGTGTAATATTTCCGCTGTTTTTCAGCCTTGTTCCATTTTTACCGTAGACAGCCGCTGAATCATTTCCTAATACTATCGTTCCTGCATTTTCTCCATCTGCTGAGTAGCCCGCAGGAAAGGGCAGTCCGTATCTTCCGTCCAGAAGCATTACTACGACTCCTGTGGAAGAAGAGCTAATATTTGAAGTACTGTCTATCAGCATTGCCGAATTATTTCCATTTAGAAGAACACTGTTTGAAAGCAGTGTATTTGTCCCTGAATGAGTATAGACTGCATTTGAAAGATTTCCTACTACGTATGTAGAACCCGGAGCAGCATTTACTGCCAGATTATTTGTAAATGATGAATTTACAAGATTAAACAGTACGACATTTTTTCCGGTTATATTTATTGTCCCTGAATTTCCGTTAAACTGGCTGTTTGTAAGATAAAAACCTACTGCATTATCTCCGTTCAGATTTATTTCCCCGCTGTTTATATTTATTTCAGAGTCATCTGCATATACTGCTATACCATTTTTCCCCACAGTTATTTTTCCGTCATTTGTCAGTGTAGATTTAAATGCACTAACTCCCACGCCGCCGTCCTGAGCCGACATATTTATTTCTGAGCCTGCAAATAATTTAATCGTAGAATCTGCCCTTGTTAATGAAACATCATTATTTAGTGCATAGATTCCATAGCTTGTTGCACCGGCTGTCGCAGTTGTATTTATTAATCCTTTATTTTCTATCTCTATTTTTGCGTTACCGTAGCTGGCATTTCGTTTATTTTCTCCGTAAATTCCGGTACCGCCTTCTCCTACTGTCACTGTATTGTTATTTTGTGCAAATGATCCGTTATAAGATACTATTCCTATAGAATTTGTCCCTGTAGCAGAAATCAGCCCGTTATTTATTATCTCTCCGTAATTGGCAATTATTCCTGCCGAACCGGAACCTGTCATATTAATGACACCGCCGTTATTTACCACTATGGAAATCTCATTTCTTCCCAAAGTCCCTGCGTAATTCTCCTGTCCTATTGCATATTTGCCTGCTGTAACACTTGTCATTGTTTTTCCAGCCTGCAGTGTTACTTTTGAAGATAAAAATTCTGATCTGTTATATGCATCTGTGCTGTTATCAATATTTACGTCCATATCTATATTTAATCCGCCTTTAAATACAGAATACGGCTTATAGTTGGGATCACTTGAAGCATCTATTGTAACATTGGAAGGCAGACTCCCAATTATTCCCGCCGAAGTAGTATCACTCAAGTTTATTACCCCTCCGGGATTGTCAAGAACAAAAAGACTTGAAGTGGAATCTGTCAGTTTTATATTTAATGATCCCGGACCTATTATCATGTTGCTTAAGAAGGTATTGATTCCAGACGGTATTCCTTTGAAGTAAAAAGCTGTACCTCCTGCATTTATATCTGCCTGTATTACAGCTCCTACATTAAATTTACCTACGGGGTTTCCGCTTGTACCTGAGTAATTATATAACATAAGACCGCTGCTGTTTACTTCCAGCTTTGCAGTTCCCGAGAGATTTATTGTTGCACCATTTCCCAGATTTCCTTTATCATCTGCATAAAGTCCTATTGCACCATCAGCCACTCTAATGGTTCCTCCGGAAATTGTAGTAACTGCCGAACTATTTTTAGCATATACTCCTATCCCTTTATTTACTGAAACATCTATAAGACCTGCTGTCATATTAAAGGTTCCTTCATTATAAACACCAACAGAGCTTTCGCTTAGATCAGCTGCCGAAACCTTGGATATCAGAATATTCCCGGAGTTAGCCCCGCTTGCATCGGCAAGTATTGCCATTCCCTGTGAAGCTTTTACATCATTATTTATTTTTATTGTTCCCGTATTATTTATAAATCCTCCGAAAGCCTCATTGCTTTTTACGGCAAGCATACCAACCGACTTTTCTATATATGAGCCGGGAGTTGCATCATTATCTTTTATTTCAATCAAAGCATTGTTTTCTGCCACGGCACCGTTTGTTCCGTTGCTATCCACAGCTATCATTCCAAAGTTTTCAGATCCTGTAACATTAATTTCAGCTGATCCGGTTTTGTTATAAGCTGCGGGACTTCCTGTAAGAGCCCCTACCGAACCATAGTCCACTCTTATTCCGGCATTTTTCACTCCTGAAACATTTATTATTCCTTCATTGGTTATATCGTCCGGAGCTTTTATTTTCAGGTACATACCTGTATTTCCCCTGCTTCCGGAAACATTTATCGTCCCTAATGATGTATTTTTTACCAGACCGGTATATGCTCTTATTCCTGCTGCATTTTCTTCCAATACTGCCATTCCTGACGAAACTGAGTCTACTACTCCGTCTCCTCCGTTTATGTTTATTATTCCTCTGTTTTCAAAAACATTGTTTGTAGTATTTCTTAAAATAGAGGAAAGCTTCATCCCGTAACTTTCTATACCTCCCATTGTAATAGTCCCGGTATTTACTGCTGCCACTTCCGTATTGCCGAAATTAGGTGCAAAAATCTGTATTCCTATAGATTTTTCTCCTTTAAATGTGATTGTCCCATTATTAAATAAATTGTAAAAACGTCCGGCTGTATTATCTTCTGCAGTTAAGATCAATCCTACCTTATATCCCGTATACCCTTCAGCTGTACGTTTTACAGTAATAGTTTCGTTTCCTGCTGACGGTGAAGTTATAAGGCTTGTTTGTGTTCCTTTGGCAAGTACTCCGTCCAGTGCTGTTGATGTAGTTTCGCCTAAATCTGTTATAGTCCCTGAATTTCTTAATGTTACAGTACCATTCCCGATACTGTCTGTCTGCATTTCAAAGGCCACAACCAATGGACCTACAAGATTTATTGTACCCGTACTGTTTAGTTCCGTACCGGTTCCTACATTATCTACAGTTGCTATTCTTGATCCTCCGACCAGAAAATCCTGTGTATTCCATGTTCTGCCGCCTTCAGCAGTCTTTTGTGCAGCACTAAGCGGATTTATTGAATCAATTGTCAGGTTATCGGAAAAATTAGACACGATACCTCCGCCGCCTGTCAAATCAAAATATGCCCGTAATAAAGTAGAACTATATGCACTCCATGAATATCTTAAAGATGAAGTTCCGTCTGCTATACCTGATATAGCTCCGCCGCTGTACGAACGTGCTGTTCCTATAGCCGGATTATAAGCAGCTCCGTCTATTCCCACACCGCATGAGGTCATATTATTACAATAAGAACTGAGTTTTATGTTAAAAATAGGTGCAACGGCCAGTACCGGTGTATCTACCTGAGGACTTACCGGATTAAATGCTTTTATTGTAAGTGAAGGAACTGTCGGTGTAAGCGGTGCAGTAGGGACGAATGACGGTGCCTGTACATTAGGCGGTGCCGGAATTCCCGGTGTCGGATTTAACGGCTGTCTGTTTATTATCTTGGGAGGTATGTTAATCCCCAGATCTATTTCTTTTGGATTTTGAGGATGCTTGTATATCTTGAACCCGTCAGTTTTATTTATACTGTCCAGTCCTGAATAAAGCATTTCCCTGATTACTTTTTGCTCGCTCACTCCGAGGCTGTTTATTACATTATAATGTCCCGCCATTATTGCACTAAGCTGAACATCACTTAAAAGACCTGTGGCAGCAAGGTCTGAGTATAATTTATTATATGCATCCTCGTTATAAGTTTTTTTCCCGCTGTAAGTCTGGGAAACTGAATAATAACGGGCATTTTCAAGAGTGTTGTCCCCTCTCGTTTTTTCAGTATAAAGACCTGTAAAAAATACCTGCCATTCGAGATATTCAGGTTTTACAATATAGTCACTCTGCAGATACAAATCCTTTAATTCATTATTTCTTTTCTTTAGTACCTGTTCGACTATCCGGTAGTTGTTTTCGTTGGATTTTCCCTGTTCTATATTTTTTATAATACTGCTGTACATTCTTTCATACTTGGCAGTGGCGGCTTCTCCATAAGATGCCACTATTGCATGTAACGCTAAAAAAGATATTAATAATTTTTTATTTCTTTTCATCATTCCTCCCTTACTACCTAATATTATTTTCCGCTTTATATTGTTCTATTCTAAATAATAAATCCTCTATTTCCTGTATTTCACTCACCTTCTTATCTATCTGTCTGTCTACCTTTGTCAGCTCTTTTTCCAGTCTCTGACCGCTGTTCAGGTGTTTTCTCAGATTTGTCCACTTTCCTCTGGCTCCCTCTCTTAATTCTCTTCTATACTCATAAGTAGGTGCTGCATGCATTATTGTTCCCATCATTACCAAAAATATCCATACTATTATTTTTTTCATTTTACCTCCTGCTTAAAGTGTTATTTTCTTCTTATTCTTGCCTTTTCATCAGGCATCAGCTCATCCTCTTCTGCTTTTATTCTGTCAAGAATCGTATACCAGTAACCTCTTTTTTCCGGTAACGTTACATATATTGAACCCTGTGCATTTCTTAAAGCTCTTTCATATGAAGAGTATTTCCCGTCCTGATCATAATCTTTTGTTACGCTTTCTTCTACTGACTTGTCTACGCTTATTTCATTACTGCAAAAACTAAATGACGATATAATTAATAATAAAATAAATATAAATTTTCTCATTTTACCTCCTATTTTATAAGTTTATCAGGATATTTTATTTTTTTATCCGGTTTCGTTTTATGCTATAAAATTTCCTTTTTGAAAGTGACCTGATTATTTCTTTATTTTTCCTCCTTTCAATATTGTTTACAAGTGCTGCTTTTTTTGAATAATCTCTTATAAATATTTTACTAAATCTCATCTTTAAAGTCAATTTTAATTCAAAAGGAATAAAATTATAATAATTTGTCAGACTATTATCCGTTTGTTAATTTGTTAATTTTAACTGCAAAATATAGAAAAATCAACTGTCTAACTAAAAAATAAAAACTTTTTCGTAATTTCCCTATATATTTTAATATTATTTTTTTACAATTCGAAAACAACTTTTACTTTTGTTCTTTACAAAGTCATAAAACACTTGTTTCAAAAAAATAATTTTATTTTTTTTATATATAATATGTAAAATATTTTATATAAAATTAATTAATTTTCATTTTTTTATTGTAAAAACATTTGTTAATACATGTTTATTTGGAAACAATTTTTATTTCACAGCTATTTTTAAACTATCAGTCCACTTTCATTCAAATACATATGAAACTGAAAAATAAACAGAATCTTCTTTTGTAATATCAAAAATAAATTATTATAAAAAAATAAACAGAAGTTATAGTTTACATGATTTATACTATAACCTCTGTCTTTTTATTTTCAGTATTTTAAAAAATAGTAGGAACCAAACCTCCGTCTAGCCTTAATGCGGCGCCGGAGAAAGAAGATGCAAAAGGACTGGATATATACGCTGCAAATCTTCCGATTTCTTCCGGGCGGATAAGGCGCTGAATCTGAGAAAGCGGTCTGTGATTCTTCATAAAGTCAGACTCCCATTCAGATTCCGGAATTGTACTGTTTTGATACATTTTTCGTATCATATCCTCTACTCCTTCTGTTAAAGTCGAACCCGGCATAATTGTATTAACTGTAACATTTGTCCCTTTTGTAAGCTTGGAAAGACTTTTTGCCAATGACAGATTCATAGTCTTTGTCATACTGTACTGCGCCATTTCTCCGGACGGCATAACAGCCTCCTCGCTTGCTATAAATATAACTCTGCCAAAATTATTTTCCAGCATCTTCGGCATATAAAACTTCGCTAAGGCATTCCCTGACAGGACATTTGTATCAAAGAATTTATTCCATATATCATCTGTAATATCCCAGTATTTCATAGGCTGAAATATTCCCATATTGTTTATTAAAATATCAATCTCGGGAACCTGTTCAAATAAAAAGAATCTCTCTGCTTCTTTTGCCAGATCAGCTGCTGCACCTGTTATTGAGACATCGGGAAATTGATTTTGCAGATTCTCGACGATCTGGTTCACTTCTGTTATATTACGTCCGTTGATAACAACATCGGCACCCTCACGTGCTAGTTCTGCGGCAATAGCTTTCCCTATTCCTTTTGTCGAACCGGTTACCAGAGCTTTTTTCTTTTTCAAACCTAATTCCATGCTTCTCCTCCTTTAAATAAAATCAAATGTATCCGGATTTGGTCCCACACGAAGATTTTCATTTAAATTACTGATTATATCCATTTCTTCCTTTGTCAGTGAAAAATCATCAAGTTCTGCATTGCTTATTATTCTCTCTGTTTTTACAGATTTAGATACCAGTAAGATATTATTTTGAAGCCCCCAGCGAAGAACAATCTGAGCGGCATTACGGTTATGGATTTCTGCAATTTTCAGTATTGTCTCATTTGTTAAAATCTGTCCCTGCATCAGAGGAGACCATGCCTGTACTAAAATATCGTGTTTTTTACAAAAATCGATCAAATCTCCCTGAGTCAGCTTTGGATGGTATTCAATCTGATTTAATACAGGTGTGACTGATGAAAAAGAAAACAGCTCTTCTAAATGTGATTTATTAAAATTACTCACACCGATTGCACGTATTTTTCCCTCTTTATACAAAAATTCCAGTGCCTTCCATGATTCTTCAAAAGCATGATTTCCCGGCCAGTGAATCAAATACAGGTCAAGATAGTCCAGACCCAGCTTGTTTAGGCTTTCATAAAAAGCCGCGATAGTTTCATCATAAGAAATATGATTATTCCAAACTTTTGATGTAATAAAAATATCTTCTCTTTTCAGACCTGCCGCTTCAAGCCCTGCTTTTATTCCCCGTCCAGTCCCTTCCTCATTGCCGTATATCTGGGCGGTATCAATCAAACGATAACCATTAATAATTGCATTTTTTACATTTTCTCCGGCTTCATCATCCGATACCTTAAAGACTCCCAGCCCAAACTCAGGAATTTCCACTCCGTTATTTAATTTCACTTTCTTTTTTAATATATTTGACATCTAGTATGTCCTCCTTTTGACTAATTATTTAATATATTATATAATAATATATATAAATTAGTCCAGTACCTACTTTTAAGTTCTATACAGACAAAAAAGTAAGTTTTGTAAAAAATATGGCTTTAAGGAGAATAAAATGAATAAAAAAATTTATAATATAGGTGTAGAAGCAACTATGGAAGTAATTGGCGGAAAATGGAAGCCCATTATTTTATGCAACTTACGGTATGAGACATTAAGACCAAGTGATTTACAAAGAAAAATTCCGGAAATCAGTCAGAAAATGCTTATACAGCAATTAAGAGAACTCGAAAAAGATAATATTGTTACCAGAAAAGTATATCAGGAAGTCCCGCCAAAAGTAGAATATTCATTAAGCAGCTACGGAAAATCTCTGGGAAAGGTTTTGGATATTTTGTGCAGCTGGGGCGAGCTTCATGTTAATCATCTGATTGAAAAGGGTGAAAATGTTCAGCTAAACTGTAATAATATATAAAAAAGTACGGTTAAATCGAAACCGTACTTTTTATTTATTTTCAGAATTAAACTAATTCAGATATATTGCAAAATTTTTAAATAAGCAAAAAAAACAAGTACTTTTGCTCTGTTTATTATTAGTATATTACTTGATTTTCTATCCATTTATTATATAACTGAAGTAATTCACGCCTGTTTGATACATCTGTTTTGATAAAAATATTATGTACATGAGTTTTTACGGTACCAATCGATATATAGAGACTCTCGCTGATAAGCTTGTTATTTTTATCTTCCAGCAGATGTTTAAAAACTTCCTGTTCTCTGACTGTAAAAAGATATGTACTGCAAAATAAATGAAAAATATAATAATCATGCTCATTTTCATCTGTTTTATCTTTCAGTGCAGAGTCATTGTCATTATCTGAAACTGCTGTATCTGCAGCTTCTTTTTGCCTGGACTCGGCAAAAAAGAGATTCAGGAGATAAGGTATAAGTATCAGAGACTGACTGATTCTAAGAATATCTTCCGAAAAATTTCTGTTCGTAATATTCAAAATCGTGTCCGAATAAACATCAATGTTAAATATCACAAAGCTGTCCTCGACAAAAACAAGACACGACATAAAAAGAGTGTATGTCAATAATTTATTAACATGAATAAATATACCTTTTCTTTCAATTACTTTATTATTTTTTGACACAATTAACAAATAAGAATTAAATAAAACAAAGAAAAGATCTCCCGGCACAAAAAACAGCCAGGACTTGAAAGCAGTCCTCTGCATAACAGGAATAATAAATAAAAATATAGTCAAAAGCCCTAAAGCAAAGTACCATATTTTGGAATTCTTTAAATTAAAAAACATAGTATTAAGTGCAATATACACAGCTAATATCGAAATTATGATCAATGTCTTATATGTCGGAACAGCAATAAAGAGTTTATTGTATGAAATAGAGAAAGTTTTGATGAATTCTGTCATATATATTACAACATTATCAAATAAATATAAACTAAACAAAATACTAATTGCAAAATAGCAGTTATTCTTTGTTTTCAAATAATAAAAGCCGGACAAAGTAAGCACAACACTATATAAAATTATCAAAAATACATTATAAATGAAAATTGTAACTTCCATTAACTTTTATCCTCCTAAAAATGAATCCATTTTTTTAGATATCAAAATTATATCACAAGACAGGAAATCTGTAAATGAAAGTATTCTTATATTTTATCAGTCGAAAAGAATAACAGCATTAAATAAAATATTCATAATTTATATAAAAATTAAAAGAGCATCCCGAAAAGGATACTCTTTGGCGTATAAATTTTTATAATAAATCTTGACATACCAAATTCAAATTTTTTGTAGATATCTTTATTTATACTCTTTTACATTTACTTTTATTATAATATTTTTTGGATTATGAAAGAATTTCTTTTTTTAATACTTAATAATTTAAAACAGATACTGTAAGCTCAATCTGTGATTATTTAAAATCAGAAAATTACTATTGTGTTATTAAAGTTCCGCTTTCACCTTTTACTGCAAGCTGTACTTTTTCCAAAGAACAGATTACAGCTTTTCTGTTGCTTCCGCTCTCTACAAACATCATAGCAGCTTCAACCTTAGGGAGCATGCTTCCAGGTGCGAAATGTCCTTCTTCACAGTATTTTTTAGCTTCTTCGACTGTCATTTCCGCTAAATCTTTCTGTTCTGGTTTTCCAAAGTTTACAGCTACTCTGTCAACTGCAGTCAAAATAAATAAATAATCTGCACTGACAAGCTCTGCAAGTTTTTCCGCAGCAAAATCTTTATCAATAACTGCAGAAACTCCCTCTAAAGTGCCGGCATCATTCTTTATAACCGGAATACCTCCCCCGCCGCAGGCTATTACAATAAACTTATTTGCAGTTAAATCCAAAACTGCTGTTTTTTCTGCAATATCAATCGGTCTTGGAGAAGCAACAACCGTTCTGTAGCCTCTGCCTGAATCCTCCACAAATGTCAGATCAGGATTTGATTTTTTTATTTCATCAGCTTTTTCTTTCGTATAAAAGCTTCCAATCGGCTTTGTCGGGTTTGAGAAAGCTTTGTCATCTTTATCGACTATAACTTGTGTTACTATAGTAGCAACATTACGGTCAACCTGTTGATTTAAAAGTTCTTTTTTTATACCCTGCTGCAAATGATAGCCAATATAGCCCTGACTCATTGCTGTGCACTCTGCAAGCTCCATTTCACAAACTTTATCGTTAACAGCTGATGCTGTATCAAATGCAAGTTTTATTGTCCCGACCTGTGGTCCGTTTCCATGGCTTACAATAATTTCATGTCCGTCTTTTATAAGTCCTACTAATGGCTTAGCCGCTTTTTCAATCATCTCGATCTGTTCTTTAGGATTATTTCCTAGTGCATTTCCACCCAATGCAATAACAATTTTTGACATCTCTACACTCCTTATTTTGCTTTTGGCATATGCTGTGTTATACAGTGGACATTTCCACCGCCGTATACTACTTCTTTAGTATCAACACCTACCACTTTTCTATCAGGGAACATTTCTTTTATTTGTTCTATTGCTAAACTGTCATTTTCGTCACCATATTGAGGAACAATTACTCCTCCGTTTACGATAAGGAAATTCATATATGAAGCGATACATATGTCGCCGTCTTCACGCGGAAGAGTTCCTTCGACAGAATCAATAGCTTCGGCTCCCTGCAAAAGAATAGGTTTTTTTGTTAAACATAATTTGTGGACTTTCAGCTTACGTCCTTTAGCATCAGTTGCTTCTGTCAAAGTTTTATATGCATCCTGTGACTGCTTGTAAAATGGATTTTCCGGATCATCAGTCCAGATACATGCTACTTCACCTGGCTTTACAAAGCATGCCACATCATCAATATGACCGTTTGTTTCTTCAGGATCAATTCCGTCTTTTATCCATATTACCTTATCTATACTTAAATAATCTCCCAATTTTTGCTCTATCTCTTCTTTAGTCATATGAGGATTTCTGCCTTCACTCAAAAGACACATTTCTGTAGTAAGCAGTGTTCCTTCACCGTCAGCATGTATAGAACCGCCTTCCAGAACGAAGCCGTCTGTTCTATAGCTGTCTACTCCTTCAATTTCACACACTTTCTGAGCAATCTGATCATCATTTGCCCATGGGAAATATAAACCGTCTACTAAACCGCCCCATGCATTAAATTCCCAGTCACAGCCGCGAATATCTCCTTTATCGTTAATTACGAAAGTCGGACCGCAGTCACGTACCCATGCATCATCATTACTGGCTTCTACAACACGGATATTTTTTGGAAGAATGTTTCTGCAATTTTTGTATTGTGCATTTGATACTAAAACTGTAACCGGCTCAAATTCACTTATAGCTATAGCTACATCAGCAAATGATTTCTGGGCTGGTTTCCCGCCGTTTCTCCAGTTATCCGGTCTTTCAGGCCAGATCATAAATACACATTTTTGTTCTTCAAATTCACCCGGCATTCTAAATCCGTCTTGTCTTGGTGTCGAACCTTCAATTCTTTTAGCCATTTTCATACTTCCTTTCAACTATCATTTTATTTTTTTAACTATAATTATTAATTCGCCTATAAAAATACATATAATTGCCCCAATTGTAATCGGCAGTGTTCCTGCTAATGTTTCCGCGTCGAAACTTAACGGAACCCCGGTAAATATAATTGAAATAACCAATAAAATCATCGGAATTACAACAAGAATTTTTAAGAATGTATCACTTCCCGAGACTTTGAAAGGTCTCTCTTTGTCAGGATCAATTTTACGAAGTTTATAGAAAGCTGGGAATACTGGTATATAAGCAAGCAAGAACATAACTAAGTTCAATGCAAAGAAACTCCAGAATAAATCCTGATTAGGCAGTATCGGTGCTAATAACAATACAATTGATGCAACAATACCGTTAATTACTGCTGTTCCTACAGGCATATCATTTTTTTTGCTTTTCTTTGCGAAAGCTTTTGGCAGATCTCCATTTTCTGCTGCATAACTTGCAGTGCTGTTTACACCTAAAGACCATGAAGTCATATTTCCAAATAGAGTAAGTAAAAATAATACTGATATGATACTAATAAACGGCCCTGTCATTTTCCCCGTCATTAATTGTATAGCATCTATTAAACCGCTGCTTGTACTTACTTCAGCAGTCGGGATAGCTACCCCTATACCAAAAGCCGAGAAAATATAAATTGCAGCTATAACAAGTCCTCCGGTAACAATAGCTTTCGGGATTTGTTTATTTGGGTTTTCCATATCTCCTGCAAAGGTACAGATGATTTCAAAGCCTAAAAAATTAAATAAAATTACCGAAATAAATGAAAGACTGTGTAAATCAAATGAAGGCAGCAGTGATGAAACTGTGTATTCATTGGCAACACCTTTTGTAAAAGCAATATAAGTACCAATGACTCCGACAGTTACCGCAAGCAGTACTTTTATTACTGCAGCTCCGTTCAAAATCCACGTACTGTCAGAAACAGGGAAAAAACTTATATATACTATTATCCAGACAAATGCCAATTCTATCAGTAATGACGGGATAAGTCCTATCTGCATGCCAGTTGCTAAAGATATAATTTCCGGAAATAATACAGCCAGCGATGCCATCCATAATGGGAAATTAATCCAGTAATACCATGAAACCCGTGAGCCCCACTTTCTGCCGAAAGCATTTCTGACCCAGTCATATATTCCTCCTTCACTGTCATACGTTGTCCCTAGTTCTGATGAAATTAGACCGTATGGCAGTAAAAATGTCAGCATCAGGAATATCCACCAAAAATATTGGGAATTTCCGATTGCCGCAACCGGAGCTGCTGCTTCTACTACGAATACAACACATATTACTGCCAGTATTGCATCCAACATTCTAAACTTCTTTTTACCTTGACCTGCTTCACTCATGAATAATACTCCTTTAATTACTAGTATTTTGTTTAACTTATATTTAGTACCTCATCATCTTATTCAGCTTTGAAAAGATAAATGAGACAAGGTACTAAAATATGTTATAAAGTTTTAAAAAAATCTTCTAAATCCTTTTTAGAATCATTATATTCTGTTTCATTAATTTCTTTAGCCTGCTTGTTCATGAAATAAACAAGTAATCCTCTTATCGATGTAAGTCTGTTTTCAGCTTCGTCAAATACTATTGAGTAAGGTGCATCTATTACTTCATTAACTACCTCTTCACCACGTGATGCAGGTAAGCAGTGCATAAATTTAACTGTTGGTAATGCTTTTGCCATCATTTCAGGAGTTACCTGGTATTTAGGATAGAATATTCTCATACAGTCCTCTTTAGAACGCTCTGCATCATATAATCCGTACCAAACATCTGTGTATACGAAGTCTGCATCTTTTAATGCTTCATCTTCATCTTCAGTAATAGTTATTTTTCCGCCAGATTTTTCACAGTTCTCTCTACCAATTTTTAAATAATCCTCATTTAACTGATATCCTTTTGGTCCGTACTGCACAAAATGCATTCCCATTTTTGTTGTAATAAACATAAGAGAAGCACATACCTGTGTACAGTCACCTACAAATACGACTTTACAATCTTCCAGCTTTTTCCCTTCAGGCAGATGTTCTATCATTGTACATAGATCTCCCATTTCCTGAGTAGGGTGATTATAATCTGACATTCCGTTAATTACAGGAATAGTTGCATGATTAGCTAAGTCATAAACACTTTTATGTCTGTCTACACGCGCCATTAATATATCTACTAATCTTGATAAAACAGCACTTGTATCTTCGATAGTTTCGTGTCCGCCTAATTGAATCTGACCCGGAGCCAAATATTGACCATGTCCTCCTAATTGTTCCATCGCAGTTTCAAATGATACTCTTGTTCTTGTAGATGATTGTTGAAAAATCATACCTAATGATTTATTTTTTAATAGTTGTGGATAATAACCCGCTTTTATGCAACGTTTAATTTTCAGTGAAAGGTTAATTATGTCCATTAATTCCTCTTTAGTGAAATCTGTTGTTGTAATAAAATCTTTTTTTACCGCCATTGTTATTTCCTCCTTGAAATTTGATATGTTTTATTTCTTCTATGAGCTAATTCTACAAGAAAAATTCACGGTTTAAAATCAACTCTGCTGGTTTAGATTTATATATATTTTTAGATCATTTATATAAACCTCACTAATCTTTTTTCTGAAAATACCATAAATTAAGACTTTCTCTGTTATAAAATTTTCAGAAAAAGCTAAAAATACAAAAATTATTTTTAGATTTTTATTGAAATTTTCGTCTATTCTTATATTTTTGAAAAAGAAAGGAATATTTTTTCGAATTTATTGATGACAAAAATAAAGATAAATACAAAAAAGAAGATAATCTAAATACTTTTCAAAGTATTATTATTAATACAGAAAATTTTATAATTATTGATTTTCAAAATTTAATTTGGAAGTCAAAGCTCTTTAAATTCAATATATTAAGCGGTGTGAAAGTGTGTATTCACTTAATTTACAATTTTGCAGACTTACCTAGAGACTTTTTCAATAAAAATTATTTTAAAAAATTTATGAATATTTTTTTACTCTCCCAATATAAAAACAGTCTTTCATGATTTTTATTTATCATGAAAGACTGTCATGGTTTACGACATATAACTTTATTCAAAAACTGGGTATCTGAATTTTATGTATAAATATTTTCTTTGCTGTAATTTATTATTTTTACCATTCTCCTTTGAAGCTCTCTACATTACTTTTATTTACTTCTACCTGCTTCATTTGTGTTACAGGCTCTACTTTTTCACCGTTCAGATATTTTACGGCTGCTGTTATCGCTGTATAGCCTTCCTCTACTGCCGACATATAAGTAGTCCCGTCAATTAATCCGCTTTTTACCGCATTCAGACCTTCTGTACTCCCTCCTAATCCGATTACTAAGATTTTATCCTTTAAATTAGCTTCTTTCAGAGCCATTCCTGCACCAATAGCTGAATTATCATCCTGAGCAATTATTACATCAATAGTTTGATTTTTTTGTATTAAATCTTCCACTATTTTTAAAGCCTGCTCTTTTTCCCAGTTACTTGTCTGAGTATAAACAACCTCAAAGTTTTTATTTGTATCCAATGCTTCCATAACACCTTTTCTTCTGTTAATCTGAGGGCTTGTTCCTGGTCTTCCTTCAATAAGAACTACCTTCCCGCCTTTTTCACCTAACAGGCTTTTAGCCAGCTCCCCTGTTAATTTCCCTGTTTCTACTTCATTTTGACCAACATAAGTAATTAATCCTTCGTACTCTCCGTTTTCTTTATCTCCTATTGCATTTGTAAAAGCCAGTATCGGGATATTAGCTTCATTCGCCATTCTTACTGCTGTTTTTGCTGCATTTGAATCTACTGCTGCTATTGCTATCAAATCAACTTTTTTAGAAATCAAATCTTCTACCTGTGATAACTGCTTGCTTGCATCCCATCCGGCATCACTGTATGTGATTTCAACGTTATTTTCTGCTGCTGCCTTATCTATTCCCTCTCTTACAGCAACAAAGTATCCTACAGGACCGGGAATTAATACCCCTATTTTTTTCTTTGCTTCTTTTGTTTCGGCAGTATTTCCCGCCGCTCCCTCTGCTTTAGTTTCCTGTTTATTTCCACAACTCATTATCAGCAAGAGAATTGTGAATAAAAATATTATCTTTTTCATTAATACGACCTCCAAAATTTATTTTTTTCTTTTACTATAACTATCTAAACCAACTGCTGCTAATATTATAAGACCCTTAAATATGTACTGGAAATATATATTTACTCCCAACAGATTAAAGCTGTTGCTGATAACACTTATCAGCAAAACACCGATAATAGTCATTAATATATTTCCTTCTCCTCCTGATACGCTTGTTCCTCCGATAACTGCCGATGCTATCGCATCCAGTTCATATCCCTCGCCTGCGACAGGAGTGGCAGTACCGAGTCTTGATACCAGAATTATACCTGCCAGTGCTGCAAAGCACCCGTTTATAATGAATACAAGTATTTTGTATTTATCTACATTAATTCCGGATAATCTTGCCGCTCCTTCATTTCCACCTACGGCAAATACATATCTCCCGAACTTGGTATAGCTCAAAACTATAAATGACAGTATTATTCCTGTAAAGAATACAATTACCGGTATTGGAATCCCCAGAAAATAGTCATTCCCTATAGCTGAAAGTACATTATTAAATCCTGAAACCGGATAACCGCCCGTATACAGAAGTAATATTCCCCTGGTAATAGTGACCATTCCCATTGTGGCAATCAGTGAAGGAATGTTTACCTTAGCTACCAGCACCCCGCTCACAGCTCCTATTAATGCTCCTACACTAAGAGAGACCAGTATTGCCAAGAACAGGTTCTGTCCGCCTGACAGAAAAGTCATTGTTATTGCACCGCTCAAAGCCGCAATTGCTCCCACAGACAGATCAAAATTCCCTGATATGACTACAAAAGTCATTCCTGTAGCTATAATTCCGATTATAGATGACTGTCTCAGCAGATTCAGTATATTTGTTTTGGTCAAAAAATTAGGCGTGGCAAAGCTTATGATTGTACAAAGTATTAAAAAGCCGATTATAACACCATAATCTTTAAAGTTTATTTTATGCATTGCTTTTAATTTCATTTCTCTCTTCTCCTTTATCCGTTTAAAGAATAATAATTTATTTTATCTATTGTAATTTCATCTTCCCGGAGTTCTTTTACTATTTTTCCTTCTTTCATAATAACAACCCTGTCTGAAACTCTTTCCACCTCTTCGAGATCAGAAGATATGAATATAACGCTCATTCCTTTATCCGCAAAATCATCTATAATTTTGAAAATATCTTCTTTGGCTCCTACATCTATACCCTTTGTCGGTTCATCAAATATAAGTACTTTCAGATCCATATCCATCCATTTTGAAACTACCACTTTCTGTTGATTTCCGCCGCTGAGATTTGATACTTTTGCATATGGATCGCTTACTTTTATGGACATTTCTTCAATGGCTCTGTTAATATAATTTTTTTCTTTTTTCCTGCTTATGAACACATTGGAAATTATTCTGTCCAGCTGTATCAAAGTCGCATTTTTCGTAACAGAATGCTTCTGTATCAGTCCTAAATTTTTTCTGTCTTCCGGTATCAGTCCTATTCCTTTTTTTATAGCTGCTTCCGGAGATTTTACCAAAACCTTTTCATTATTTATAAATATCTCCCCGGAATCAAACTTTTCTTTTCCGTATATAATCTCGGCAAGCTCAGTTCTTCCGGCTCCGACCAGTCCGGCTATTCCCAGAATTTCCCCCTGATTCAGAACCAGATTTATATCTTTTAATATGGACCCTTTATTTACTGATTTCAGTTCCAGAATCTTTTCTCTTTCTGTTCCGCTTTTTCTCTTCTTTAGATCTGCACCTTTTTTTCTCTCGCCTATCATTAAAGAAATTATTTTATCCTTAGTCATATCTTTAACTTCATAGGTTCCTTCATAAACACCGTCTTTCAGTATGCTTATTCTGTCACATGTTATGAATATTTCCTCAAGCATATGAGAAATATATAAAATAGTTTTTCCTTCATCTTTAAGCATTCTTATTATTTTGAACAATGATAATTTTTCATTTTCCGATAATGAGGTTGTCGGCTCGTCCATTATTATAATATCTGCACTCTGATGAATTACTTTCATTATTTCTATCATCTGCTGTTTTGATATACTTAAATTTCTTACCTTCTCTCTCGGATCTATATCAAATTTCAGTCTTTTACAAAGCTCGTTAAATTCGCCTATCATTTTCTTTTTGTTTATAAACTTACTGTTACCCGTGATTTCTCTTCCTAAAAAAAGATTTTCCACTGCTGTCATTGTTGGGATAAGACTTAACTCCTGATATATTATATTAATTCCTTTTTTCTGTGCTTCACTGGGAGAATTAAAAGATGTTTCCTCCCCTTTGTAATACAGCTTTCCGGCTGTCTGCTTCTGAACTCCGCCGATTATTTTCATAAGAGTGGACTTTCCGGCTCCATTTGCTCCCAAAATAGCATGTACTTCTCCTTTATTTATCCCGAATGATAAATCTTTCAGTACTTCTACCTTTCCAAATGATTTACTTAAATTACTTATTTTTAAAATTTCTTCCAAATGTCTCACCTCCTATAACTTATTTTCATTCCATAATTTTATATATATATCCAGATGTTCCAAAGGCATCCTCATAAGATCCCATGACAGTACTATTCCGTCTGTTCCTGAATTATAGAAACTGTTTATTGATCTTTCCAAATAATCCGTATCGGATAATGCAATATCTTTTATTTTGTTGAATTCCAAGCCGGAACAGATATTCTTTATATCAAATTCTTTTTTTAACTGACAAAGCTCATTTTCCATATATCTATCGCTTATTTCTTCCTCTGATTCATTTATAAATCTAAAAAACTCCTTTTTTATATTTTCAGAATCTTTATTTGGAAAGCTTTTTGAATAACTTTCTATTTCAAACGGTATTCCCGCAGGTGCATATGTGGCTCTGTAGTACATCGGCTTTATGAAGTCCGCCATACTGCTTAATTTTATGATGTTCTGTCCTGTAAAATAGGCAATATGCGGTGCAAACAGATCAAGTCCTATTTTCAGATTCTTTGATCTGAAAAAATCCGTTAATTCTTCCAAAGTATCATTTATACTCTCTTCTTTAAATTTGAAAAAGCTGTCTATTATCGGATCCGAAAAATCAAACTTAAAATTTTTGTAGTCTGATATACCCATTGGATTTTTATTTTCCGAATTGCTGTCTGAAAATATATCTTCTATTTTTCTTTGTAACTCAGCAGCATTTATTCCGCTTTTTTTCATTTTATCCTTACATGTATCGCAAAAACATGTAAATACGGATTCGGGATTATTTGAGAAAGAAGGATATCTTATTTTATCCAGAAAAACTCCGTCTATATCATAATCTGCCAGATACTCCAAAAAGATTGATTTTATATTTTCTATATTATTCTTATCATTCGGACAATAAAAATTAAAGTTTTCGTCTTCCTGAAATCCGGTACTTTTGATGTTTTCATTCCGGTAGTTTATAACATCCTGAAATTCCCTGAAATAATCCAGCTCTGAAAATACAGGAAGCCAGAAATGAAGCTCAATATTATATTTCTTCAGTGATTTTTTCAGTTTTGCATAGAATTCCTTATTAAGCGCCCAGCCTATAATTACTCCGTTAACATCTGCCTTTTGAGCCACAAACTTAATTTTTTCCATTAATTCCTCTAAATTTATAATTTGGTTTTTAAAGCCTCCGCTAAAAACCTGCAGATAAGTTTTCATAATTTTCTCCTTTTGAATCTAATATTTCCAAAGCTAAATTCAGGCATCCCTCCACTGCTTCCTTATCATTTAGAATAATATTTATATTTTTCATTTTGTCAGTATGCTGTATTTTTTCCTCCAGCAGTCCGTAAATCTTTTTATTCTTTATAACACTTCCTGACAGAACCAGATCAGCCTTCTCACTGTTAAAATCTGCGTAGAGCTTTTCAGTAACTGTGTAAAAGAAATCAGAAATTCTGAGTGCCAGCTTATCGGCATATTCGCTTTCCGCAGTAAGAACAAATTTAGTTACTGATGCAATTGATTTTACATCTGTAAAGTTTTCCTGAATATATTCAAAAGGATCGCTGTCTTTTATATATTTTTCAATAAATTCCTGAAATATTGCATCTTTTGGGTATAAATTTTCCAGATATAAAAGCAGATCTTTCAAAAATTTTCTTCCAATCCAGTATCCCGAACCGATATCGCTTATCTCTGCACCCCAGCCGCCAAGTCTGTTTTCCCTGTTTTGATTATATGAAAAACTTATTGACCCTGTTCCTGAAATAATAATTATTCCGTCTTTGGCAGAACAGGCCTTAAAAGCTACCTTGGCATCATTGTAAATAAATACCCTGTCTTTTATCCCGATGTCTTTTAGTATCTCTTTAAATATTTCATAATCTTTTTCTGTATCACAGCCTGCTGCTCCCAGTACAAAACAATCAATATCCTTTATTTCGAGCTTTTCCTGCTTTAGTATTTCCTGCAGTCCTGCTTCCATATTTTCTTTTGTCTTTTCAATACCGATATTTTTAAAGTTTGTTTCACCGGTTTTCAAATAATGTTTTCTGTTTTCAGCAGTATTCAGCAGACAAAAACTGGTTTTTGTACCGCCGCCGTCAATCCCTATAATATAAGCCATTCTGTTTCTCCTAATCCTTTGAATAAAATATTTCCAATGCATTTGTAATTGTACCCTCTTCACCTAAACCATCATTTTCTATCAGTATTATTTTAGGAAGATATGTTTTTTTAAAGAATGTTTCTAATCTTTCATTCAAAATTTTAATTTCATTTTTTTGTATATAATTTGTCTCAATAAAAAGTATTTCAGGATTCAGTGTAACTATAATTCTCAAAAAGACAAATAATAAAAATTCTATTTTTTCCTCTGATTTCATTTTTTCCACAAAATATTTTTCGGCATTTTCAGAACTCATAACATCATATCTGCTTAAATATTCTTTATCTACTCCCAGATATGTGAACTCCCCGCTTAAATTGGAATATCCTTTATATAGGGTTCCGTCAGATATTATTCCGCCTCCTATATTGTTTTTTATGAAAAAATACACCAAATTTTTGTATTTTTTATACTGATTCCTGTTATGGAGAGCCTTAATTGTAAGGTTAATGTCATTTTCCACTATTACAGGAATCTGTAGTTTTTTATTCAGGGCAGCAATGATATTTTTTCCTTCCAGTTTCGGAAATGAAGGTATTTCTGTTATTTTATTGTCTTCTCCCAAAATCCCCGGTATCCCTATGGATATTACACTAATGCAGTCTTTTAGATCAAGCTCTTTTATGACCTGTAAAATTTCAGAACAAAGAATTTTTTCAGTAAAGCTGTTTCTGTTTTCTATATCAAAAACTCTTGTTTCCTGAATGCTTCCCAAATTATCGGTTATCGATATTTCCAGTCTGTCTTTTTCGAGATACACTGCCATCAGTTTTCTGTAGCTGCTGTTGATTTTATAAAAAGACGGAGGCTTCCCCTCAGTTTTCTTACGATCTGAAACTTCCTCCATAAGAAAGTTTTTTTCTACTAACTCATTTACATATTTATTTATTGTAGTTAAGCTGACAGACATCATTTCAGAAATTTGGGGCTTGGTTAAAGTATTATGTTCTTTTACGAGATTTAGTATAATCTTCTTCTTTTCCAGCATTTTTCCACCACTTTTCAATTTTTTAGTTAATAAATCAAGTTGATATATTAATGCTATAGTTTACCCTGAATTTTTTTTTTGTCAATATGCCGGAAAAATTTTCAGGCAATATTTTTTTAAAATAATAGTCAACGCCTGAATAATCAGCTGCAATATAAGTCGAAAAAAAATTGTCTGAGTTTTTCAGCTTTATCTTTTAGTAATTTATCTTCTGATTTTCGGCTAAATATAAAAGTTGACAAGCAGAGTTAATAAAGGTAAAATTAAAATAACAAATAAAAACATTTTGTAACAAAAATATATAAACACTTTTGGGAGTTGAAATGAAAGAACAAAGAATAGACCTTATAATGAAAGAAGTGGAAAAGCACGGAATTGTCTCGGTAAGTGATTTGATGAAAAAACTCGGCGTTACCAGAATGACTATAGGACGTGATCTGAAGCTGCTGGAAGATTCCGGCATGCTGAAAAGAACTCATGGCGGTGCTGTGAAAAATGATGATTTGAATCTTGTAGAGCTGACACACCTGCAGAAAAAAAATATAAATATATCAAAAAAAGAAGAAATAGGAAAGCTCGCAACTGATTATATAGAAAACGGGGATATAATATTTATAGGTGCAAGTACTACTAATGAATGTCTGCTGAAAAATATAAAGAATAAACGGATAAGAATCATTACCAATTCTTTTTATATATTTGAACAGTATAAAGGAAATAAAAATTTTGAGCTGATACTCACAGGTGGAGCATGGCGGGAAAAATCAGGTGCATTCATAGGAGAAATAACAGACAGAATTCTGTCAGAGATAAAAGTAGACAAGAGCTTTATAGGGGCTAACGGAATCAAGGATAATAATGTAACGAATTCCAACAAGGAAGAAGCAAGCCTTCAGGAGATCATTATGAAAAATTCCCAGAAAAATTATGTACTGATTGACAGTAATAAATTTGATTTAAAAGATTTATATACTTTTTACCCTACTGATAAAATCGACGGGATAATAACAGACAGCAGACTTAACCCGAATATCAAGAAAAAATATGAAAAATACACTAAGGTTATTAATACTTTTAAATAAAAGAACATCTTTTTTGAAGATGTTTTTTTATTTTCTATTGACAAATAAAAAAAACAGGTTATAATAAACATATAACAAATTGTAACATTTTATAACAAAATTTAACAAACAAAAAATGGAGGAAGACAAATGAAAATAGGTATAGGCAGTTCAGAAGGCGGAAAACATTTAAAAGAAGAAATAAAAGAATATCTATCGGCTAAAGGCTATGAAATAACCGATTACACAGATGAAAAAAATGATATCTTTGATATTTCACATAGAATATCAGAAGCAGTAATAAACTCCGAAATAGAAAAAGGAATCATTCTGGATGATTACGGAATTGCACCTTTTATGATATGCTCAAAGCATAAAAAAATAGTCTGTGCACAGGCTGCAGACGAGCATTCGGCCAAAATGACAAGAGATCATAATAATACGAGCATTATAACAATCGGATATGAAATTACCGGTAAGGCTCTGGCAAAAAGTATCTGTAATGTATTCGCAGCTTCTGATTATTCAGGCGGAAGACATCAGGTAAGAGTAGATATGCTCAATAAAATGTAATTAATCAGAAAAAAACTAAATAGTACAGGAGGAAACAAAATAATGAAAATAGCAGTCGGATGTGATCATATTGTAACAGATACTAAAAATGAGGTTGTTAAATATCTCAGAGAAAAAGGACATGAAGTTTTTGATGAAGGAACTTATGATTTTCAAAGAACACATTATCCTATATATGCCAGAAAAGTAGGTGTAAAGGTATTAAATAAGGAAGCAGATTTCGGAATAGTAATATGCGGAACCGGTGTAGGAATATCAAATGCGGCAAGTAAGGTTCCCGGTGTAAGAATTGCACTTGTAAGGGATGTTCTCACGGCTAAAACAGCAAGAGAAAAACTAAATGCAAATGTATTGGGACTCGGAGCAAGAATAACAGGAATAGGTCTTATTCAAAATATAATAGATGAGTTTCTTGCGGCTGAATATATAGAAACAAAGGAAAGTAAAGAACTGATTGAAAAAATAGATAATTTGAAAAAAGAATATGAAGAGATAAAACAGGAGAATTTTTTCGATGAATTTATTGAAAAATGGGATCAAGGATTTTATCACGATTAAAAAAACAGGAAAAGGAGAGAGTTATGACTAAAGAAGAAGTAACTATGATAGGATTTGAAATAGTGGCCTATGCCGGCGAAGCAAGATCGAAGCTTTTAATGGCAATAAAAGAAGCAGAAAACTCAAATTTTGAAAAAGCGGAGAAGCTTATAGCCGAAGCTAATGAGGTATTGCTGGAGGCTCATGGGCAGCAGACAGAAATGATACAGAAAGAAGCTGCCGGGGAGACTAATGAACTTGGCTTTATAATGGTTCATGCACAGGATCACCTTATGACAGCTATGTTATTAAAGGATCTTACACAGCATTTTATAAATTTATATAAAAAGTCTAATTAGGACAGGGGTGAGAAATATGATGAAACTGGTAAAATGGATAACGAAAATGCAGCCGTTTTTTAATAAAATATCTAATAATCCATATCTTCGTGCAATAAGAGACGGATTTATAAGTCTGATTCCCGTAATATTATTTTCAAGTATATTTTTACTTATAGCATTCGTACCAAATGCTTTCGGGTACTTTTTGCCCGATAATATTGTTACAGTATTGATGAAGGCTTATTCATTATCTATGGGGATTCTGGCAATTCTGATGTCAAGCACTATTGCAAGAAGTCTTACAGATAATTTCAACCTTAAAATGCCTAAAACAAGACAGATAAATACAGTATCAGTAATGATAGCAGCAATAATATCATTTCTTCTGTTAAGTACTGACCTGAAAGACGGGGCTATTTCTCTTGATTATCTGGGAACAAAAGGTCTTCTTACATCATTTATAATAGGCTTTACAATTCCTAATATATATAAATTCTGTGTAGGAAGAAATATTACAATCAAGCTTCCCAAGGAAGTTCCGGGAAATATATCACAGACATTTGCTGATATAATTCCTATATCACTCTCAGTATTATTTTTCTGGGTATTTGATATTTTAGTAAGAAAATTCATAGGGGTAGGTTTCAGCGAATTTATTCTGGAATTATTCAGACCGTTGTTTTCAGCAGCTGACGGATATATAGGACTTGCAGTTATTTTCGGAGCTATGGCATTTTTCTGGTTTGTGGGAATACATGGTCCGTCAATAGTGGAACCGGCAGTTGCCGCTATATATCTTACAAATGTAGAAGTGAATTTTCAGATGTTCAGTAAAGGAGAGCATGCTACAAAAGTTCTTTCACAGGGCTCTCAGTATTTTGTGGCAACTTTGGGAGGAACCGGGGCTACACTTGTAATAATATTCATGATGGCATTTATAGCTAAATCAAAGCAGCTGAAGGCAGTAGGAAAAGCCTCTTTGATTCCGGGACTGTTCGGTGTTAACGAGCCTATTCTGTTTGGTGCTCCTCTGGTATTGAATCCGGTATTTTTTATACCGTTTATACTTACACCTATTATCAACGTATGGCTACTGAAATTTTTTATAACTTTAGGGATGAACGGCTTCGTCTACAATCTTCCGTGGACAACACCGGGACCTCTTGGATTAATAATAGGAACTGGATTTTCTCCTCTGGTATTTCTACTGGTTCCGCTGCTTCTTGCAGTAGACTTTGTAATTTATTATCCGTTTTTGAAAACTTATGATCTGCAGCTCATCAAACAGGAAGAAGAGGATAATACTGCCACAGAACGGCCGAAGGAAGAAATTAAGGATGAAAAAATCTATGATATAAAAGATAAAAAAATATCCGTGCTTGTCTTATGTGCAAACGGAGCAACAAGTGGAATGCTTGCCAATGCAATAGCAGAAGGAGCAAAACAGAAAAATATGGATCTTGAGTCGACTGCAATGGCATATGGTCAGCATAAAGAGGTGCTGGATCAGTTTGATCTGATTATACTGGCACCGCAGATGGCTTCAATGCTTGATGAACTAAAAGTGGAAACAGATAAAGCAGGAATAAAATCAGTTTCTACAGGGGGAAAAGAATATGTAGGTCTGACCCGGAACCCTGAAGAGGCATTAAAATTCGCACTTAAGAATATATAGGAGGAATAAAAATGGAAAGATTGCCTGAAGATTTTATTTTCGGGGCTGCAACTGCGGCATTTCAGGCTGAAGGAGCAGTTAACGAGGACGGTCGGGGAAAATGCTACTGGGACGAATACCTTCACAGGGCAGAAAGTACTTTTAACGGTGATACTGCCAGTGATTTTTATCATAAATACCGTGAAGATACTGCCTTGTGCAGGGAATACGGAATAAACGGGATAAGAATCTCGATAGCATGGACTAGGATAATACCGGACGGTTCGGGAAAAGTAAATCAAAAAGGAATAGATTTTTATAATGACATGATTAATGCCTGTCTGGAAGCTGGAGTAGAGCCGTATGTCACGCTTCATCATTTTGATACTCCTCTGGAATTGTTTAAAAACGGCGATTGGCTGAACAGAGAAAATACAGAGCATTTTGTAAGATTCGCAAAAATATGTTTTGAAAACTTTGGAGACAGGGTAAAAAAATGGATTACAATAAACGAGCCTTGGTCTGTAGTAGCAGGACAATATATAATAGGACATTTTCCGCCGAATATAAAATATGATGTGCCAAAAGCCGTACAGGCAATGCATAATATGTGCACGGCACATGCAAAAGCCGTTATTGAATATAAAAAAATGAATTTAAACGGGGAAATAGGAATAATTCATATTCTGGAATCTAAATACCCAATATCTGAAAAGCCTGAGGATATAAGAGCAGCTCTTCTTGAGGATACGCTGGCAAATAAATTTATGCTGGATGCTTCGTTAAAAGGCTCTTATTCCGAAAGTACAATGCAGATTATACTGGAAATTCTGGAAAAATATGATGCAAAGCTTGATATAAATGAGGATGAACCGGATATTCTGAGAAAAGGAGCCGAGTTAAATGATTTTCTGGGAGTTAATTATTACGCAAGCCACTTTTTGAAAGGATATGAAGGTGAAACTGAAATATATCATAATGGCACTGGAAAGAAAGGGACAAGTATTTTTAGAATAAAAGGCGTGGGTGAAAGAGTAAAAAATCCTGAAATTGAAACAACTGACTGGGACTGGCCTATTTATCCAAAAGGTTTATATGATATGCTTGTCAGAATAAAAAATGAATATCCTGACTGTCAAAAATTATACGTAACAGAAAATGGCATGGGATATAAGGATGAATTTATAAACGGTAAAATAGAAGATATTCCAAGAATAGATTACATAAAAAAACATTTAGCAGCTATAAATCAGGCAATTACTGCGGGAGTTAACGTAAAAGGATATTTTGTCTGGTCGTTAATGGATGTTTTGTCATGGACAAACGGCTTTAATAAAAGATACGGGTTATTTTATGTAGATTTCCAGACACAGAAAAGATATCCTAAAAAAAGTGCTTACTGGTATAAAGAAACAGCAGAAAGTAAAGTTATAAAGTAAGAATACAAATATAAACTGAATTGAAAACAGAACTAAAAAAATCCAGTCTTTTATCAAAATCTAAAGGACTGGATTTTTTCTGAAAAGTCTTATTATTTTAACTTGACTATTCTTCCATCTCTGTAGTAATTATTTTTATCTTTTGCATTATATTCAACACTTGATCTTATCATTTCGGGATAAGACCTAAAAGTCTTTATATCAAAATTTTTCAATTCTTTTGATAAATAATATACTTTTTTGTTATCTTTGGAATAACCGTTTTCTAATATCTCAAACTTTTTTATATTCGCATTTTCAATTATTCCATCCATGTAAAAACCTCTTTGAATATAAATATTTTTTCCGTCTGACATATAATAAATTTGTGACTTTTCTCCGAGTGGCTTAACAGTTTCCGGATTTATACCGTCTATTACTTCAAAGCCTATATACATACTGTTGTTGTCCTTGTAAAAATAAACATTTTCTTTATCCTTATACCAGCTGCCTATTACATGTTCAAATGTTTCACAATTCATTTTATATGTGGCAAACTGCGGATGTGTAACTCCTTTTTTGACGGCTGCACCGCACTCTCTCTCTCCAATACCTTTGATTTCTTCAAAAGAAAAAAGATTTACCGACAATGATAGACACACTACTGCCATTAACTTTTTCATTTTAATTTTCTCCTTTGTTTTAATTTAGATGCTGATATTTCTTTTACCAGATTTTATTCTGTATATTCTATCCATATATCATTTTTTTCTTCTGCTGTTACTATTTCTTTCTCAGAATTTATAATTTTATTTCCATTATTGTCTATCCATATACTGTTTTTTGCGGCGGCTTCCTTTTCTGTAATTCTAATTTGATTTTCTTTTTCTTTTTTGATTCTCTCCTGATTTTTTTGTATTATTACTGATTTTATATATTTTACACCTGTCCATAAAATTTTTACAGAATAAACAACTATAAACATAGCAGCATAAAATATAAAAATAAGTAAGCTTTTCCAAAGTGAGTCAGAGGAAAGCTCAGAATCTTCAAAATTAGTGTGATTTTTATAATCAGTATTACTGTGATTTTTGTATTTTTTACTGTTCATACTTTTTTCAAACTCTCTTTTTCTTCGTTCGGATTTATACATTTTTTCCCCCTGTCAGATTAAAAAATTATATACTATTTTCATTATTAAAAAACATATCTATTTACCTGATATATTAATTATATAAAAAAACACCGACTTTGTCCAGTCTTCTGAATATTTATAATACTTTTTGCAAAAGAATAACACATATATTTATCTTTCTCTCTTGAAAAAAACAACATTAATTTTAAAAATATAATCATAAAAATAAAATTAATATATCAGAGAAAAATAATAATAAATAAATATTTTGTATATCAAAAATTTTTATATAAAGTATAATATTTTTATCTATATAATATAGTATCATTATCCTAGACACAGATATAAAATTTATACATTATTTAAAATACTTTGATTTACTAATTAAAATTTAAAATATATTATATAATAATCAAAAGTTTAAAAAGATAAAAATATATTTTAAATTGACAAGATTAGATATTATCTATAATATTTAATCTATAGATGCAATATATATTTTAATGTGTTAATATCAAACAACTCAAAGATAAAAAAATCACAATCTTTTGATAAAGTTATTTTTTATCAATTGTAAATATAGATATTAAATCAAATATTTGTGAAAAAATAAACTAAAATATCAAAATGAAAGGAGTGATAATTTTGGAACTGGCGGTTTGCATAGGAAGCTCATGTCATTTGAAAAAATCAAGAGAAATTATCCAGTTAATTGAACAGGAAATCAAAGCTAATAAATTAGAAGATAAATTGGTTTTGGTAGGCTCTTTTTGTATGAATGAATGTTCGAATCACGGAGTTTGTATAAGATTTAATGATAAAAAATATTCATTAAATACAGAACAGATAAAAAGTTTTTTTGCCAAGGAAGTTCTCGGTATTTGTTATAATTAATCTGCTTTTTACCGGAAAATCCTGTTTTTGACAAGTAAGGAGAGAAAAATGAGTTACATAAGCGTAAAAAGTTTAAATTGTAAAAACTGTTACAAATGCTTGAAATACTGTACGGTTAAGTCAATAAAATACAGAAATGACAAGGTCGAGGTTATTGATGAAAAATGTATTTTATGCGGCGAGTGTATAAATATATGCCCTCAGGAAGCTAAAAAAGTAATAAGTGACATTGATAAAGTAAAAGAATTAGTAACAAATAAGAATGTGAAAAAAATAGTAAGTATCGCACCATCATATATATCAGCCTATCCTGATAAAAATAAACTGGTTTCCGGATTATTAAAATTAGGATTTGACGGTGTAGAAGAAACAGCAGTCGGAGCTGCATATGTAACAGAAGAATATAAAAAATTAATTAATAAAATGGAAATGGACAATATATTAACAAGCTGCTGCCCCACTATAAATCTGATGATATCAAAATACTCTCCGGAATTGATAAATAATCTGGCTCCTGTACTATCCCCTGTCTTAGTACATGGAAAACTTATAAAAGAAAAATATGGTCCGGAAACATCTGTTATTTTTATAGGCCCTTGCTTATCAAAAATATATGAGATAAATCAAGATGAAGACAGCAGAAATGTTGATTTTGCAATAACATTTCAGGATTTGGACAAATGGCTCCTTGATGAAAATATAAATTTAGAGACCATTACACCAAAAGAATTTGATACGGACTCTCCGTATTCAAGAGTCTACCCTATCTCTCAGGGAATATTATATGATTTGAAAAATCATTTCAAAGATAAAGACAGCGGAGATAAAATCAGTAAATATGACTTATTAAGTGTAAGCGGCCTGAAGGATGTAGAAAATATACTGAATGAAATCTCAAACGGAAAAATCAAAAATGTCTTTATAGAGATCAACGCCTGCTCCAATGGCTGTGTAAACGGTCCAATGATGCCCAAGAACAGGACTTCTGTTTTGGAAGACACTATCAAAATAAAAAGATATGCTGAGGAAATTAAAGATAACGAAAATAAGTTTGATCGAAATGATTTGAATAAGAAATTTTTTAATGAAAAAATAGAAGATTTTATTCCGGGCGAAGATAAATTAAAGGATATACTTATGCAGATAGGGAAAATCAAAAAAGACGACGAGCTGAACTGCGGAAGCTGCGGCTATGATACATGCCGGGATAAGGCAATAGCTGTTTATCAGGGAAAAGCAGAGCTTTATATGTGCCTGCCCTATATAAGTGAAATGGCTCAAAGCCTTTCTAATGTCACTTTGAATGTTACTCCTAATTATATTATAGCAGTGAATGAAGATATGAAAATTAAAGAGTTTAATCTGGCAGCACAAAAATTATTTAAAATTTCCAGAAATGATGCACTGAATAAGTATTTATTTGATTTTATAGATCCTTCTGATTTTGTAAAAGTATTTGAAACTCAAAAAGATATAAGAAAGAAAAAGGTAAGATATGAAAATTTGGGAATTACTATAATACAGACAATAGTATATGTCAAAGATCAGAAAATAGCCATGGGAATATTAAAAAATATAACAGAAGAAGAAGAAAACGTAGAAAAAATGTATAACTTAAAATTAGATACGGTTAATATGGCACAAAATGTTATTAATAAGCAAATGAGAGTAGCTCAGGAAATAGCAAGCTTATTAGGGGAAACTACTGCCGAAACCAAAGTTACACTGAATAAATTAAAAAAATTGATAATAAATGAAGGAAATAATATAAATGAATAAACAAAAATATGTGGATGTCAGTTATAAAAGCCTGAATAAATATACAGAAGAGCTTTGCGGAGACCGGGTAGAAATAGTAAATACGGAAAACGGTGTAATTATTGTTTTATCAGACGGATTGGGAAGCGGTGTAAAGGCTAATATATTGTCAACATTAACTTCTAAAATTATTTCCACAATGATGAAAGAAGGCGCTGACATAGAAGATACTGTTGATACCATAGTAAAAACCCTTCCTGTATGCAGTGTAAGAAATCTGGCATATTCTACTTTTTCTATTTTACAGATCTCCCATCAGGGTGAAGTCTATCTGGTAGAATTTGATAATCCGGGCTGTATTTTTATAAAGGATGGGAAATTAAGCAGGATTGAATATACTCTAAGAGAAATTGCCGGAAAAAATATTAAGGAAGCAAGATTTAATGTTAATGAATCGGATGAACTGCTGTTAATAAGTGACGGTGTAGTTTATGCCGGAGTCGGAGCACTGCTGAACTTAGGATGGAGCTGGGATAATGTAGCAGATTTTGCTGTCGAAAAATTCAAACAGGAAAAGACATCGGCAAGAATGACATCTCTGCTGTCAGAGGCATGTGCCGACCTTTATATGAATGAACCCGGCGATGATACTACAGTAGTAACTGCAAAGATTATCCCCAAAAAAGTCGTTAATATATTTTCCGGTCCGCCCGAGAGGATAGAAGATGATGAAAGAGCCGTTTCTGATTTTATGCAAAATGAAGGATTAAAAGTAGTATGCGGCGGAAGTACAGCGAATATTACAAGCAGAATTCTAAAAGAAAGTATAACAACTGAATTAAACTATATAAATCCGAATATTCCTCCAATTGCCAGAATAAAAGGAATAGATCTGGTGACAGAGGGTGTATTGACACTTAGAAAGGCTTTGGAAATAATAAAAAAATATTTGGATGATCCCACGGAAAAAATAAACATAAATCTGATAGATGAGTCTCATGGTGCATCATTACTGGCTAAAATACTAATGGAGGAATGCACTCATTTACATTTATTTATCGGAAAAAAAATTAATCCGGCACATCAAAATCCTAATCTTCCTGTTGATTTAAGCATAAAGCTGAGATTATTAGAAGATTTATACAATGTAATGGAAAAAGCCGGAAAGGTAGTTGAACGCAAATATTATTAAAAAGAAGGAATCTATATGGATGAAATTAAAGATGCTGATCAGATAAAAAATGAAGTCTTACAGAAAACAGCAGAATACGCTTTTAAAAATATACTGGCAGAAAAAGCAGAAGATATACCGTTTGAAATAATATCCGGAATAAAGCCTCAATTCAGATGCTGTGTTTACAGGGAAAGAGAAATCATAAGACAAAGAGTCAGACTGTCAATGGGGCAGCTTCCGAGAGATGCGGTATATACAGAATTAGAGCCTACCCAGGTAGTACATGTAATACCCTGTGCATGTGAAGGATGCCCGATTGTTAGATTTACAGTTACAGATAACTGCCAAAACTGTTTAACAAAGAAGTGTATCAAATCTTGCGCATTTGGAGCTATTTCAGCTACCAAAAAAGGTGCATATATAGATAAACAGTTATGTAAAAAATGCGGTAAATGTGTGGCAAGCTGCCCTTATCATGCGATAGTAGATATAGAAAGACCGTGTAAAAAGTCGTGTCCTGTGGATGCAATAGAAATAGACGAAAACGATATAGCAATAATAGACAGCACAAAATGTATTAATTGCGGACTCTGCATAAATAACTGCCCTTTCGGAGCCATTTCCGATGTTTCCATGATGACAAATGTTATTAATACTTTACTTACTAATGATAATGTTTATGCTATGATAGCTCCGGCAATAGAAGGCCAGTTCGGACCTGATGCATCGATAGGGGTAATAAAAAACTGGATTAAAAAGCTGGGCTTTAAGGATGTATATGAAGTAGCCTTAGGAGCTGATGCAGTAGCATACAGAGAAGCAGAGGAATTATCGGAAAATTTTAAAAACGGGAAAAAAATGACTTCATCATGCTGTCCCAGTTTTGTAAATTTAATATCTAAATATTATGGTAATTTAGTCGAAAATATATCGACAACAATTTCTCCAATGGTTGCTACAGCACGCCTGATAAGAGAAAAGGATCCTGAAGCTGTCACAGTATTTATAGGTCCCTGCGTTACCAAAAAAAATGAAGCATTGAGCCTGTATATAAAAGAAGTTAACTATGTTATTACTTTTGAGGAGCTGGCAGCTATGTTTGCAGGGAAAAATATAGACTTATCTGCCGGTGAATGTGATGAAAATTCGGCAACCAGCTATGGAAAAGGCTTTGCCAAATCAGGCGGAGTTGCTGCTGCGGTGTTAAAAGTACTGGAAGAAAAAGGAATAAACGAGGACATAAAAATATTAAACTGCAACGGAATCGATGAATGTAAAAAAGCATTGCTGATGTTAAAAGCCGGAAGACTGAAAGAAGACTTCATAGAAGGCATGTCCTGTGTTCACGGATGCTTAGGAGGTCCTGTAAATCTAAAAGCTGTAAATGAATCCAGAAAAACATTTGATAAATATCAAAAAAATCAAAATGATAATATCTTAAAAAACAATGTCTCAAAAAAATTGGACACAATAGATATTCATAAGGTATCTAAAACTTAAGATATTTTTACTATTCTTTTATTAAAGACTGTGCAGAAGAAAAGCTTTCCAGTTTTTACACCGGAAAGCTTTTTCTTTTTACTGACTTTTTTATACAGCATTCTTATAATATTTTATTCCATATAAGAAACATCTCCTACTTTGACAAGAGTATATACTCCGTTTTGAACTTTTACAATAGTAAGACTGCAATTCCCTATACTCTCTCCCTTATACTGCTCAGGAACATATATAGATAAAATAGTAGGAATTTCACTCCCGTGAGAAACAATAAGTGCATTTCCTCCGCCCTTCATTTCTGTTTCTTTTACCATCTGTTCAACTGCTTCTTTTGAACGCTTTATTATAGCATCATAGTTTTCGGCTGTTTGTGTAGGATCATTTTTAGCTATTGCATTAGCCATTTCTTCATCAGTCATAGCTGCTGTAAGCTCTTCCCATGTTGACCAGTCTGCCTTAAATTCTATACCTTTTTCTTTAAACAGCGGTGTCCATAAATCAGCATCATCCCGTCCTTCATATCCGCCGTATCCCCATTCACGAAGTCCTGTAAGCTCTTTTATTTCCAACTTTCCGTTTTTATTTTCAGACAGGATTATTTTTGCAGTAGAACGTGCTCTTCCCATATCACTTGAATATGCTGTACGAAAAACAACATTTTTCAATCCTTTCCCGGCCTTTTCAGCCTGTGAAATCCCTACATCGGTTAACGGACTGTCAGCCCATCCCTGAACCTGACCTGTAGTATTAAACATTGTCTTTCCATGTCTTATAAAATAAAGATAAACTGCTTTATCCTGCTTGTCAGTCTTCCCATAAAGAATTGAAGCTGTAAGGATAAAAATAAACAGAACTAAAAATGACTTTTTTTTCATATCTTCCCTCCAAAAATTTGTAATTTATAATATTTTTTTATAATTCACTGCCATTTGATTTTATGACATTTTTATACCAGTAAAAAGATTTTTTCTTTTTCCGTTCCAAAGTGCCTTTGCCGTTATCATGTTTATCTACATAAATAAAACCATACCGCTTCTTCATTTCACCGGTTGTTGCACTTACCAGATCAATCGGTGCCCATGTCAGATAGCCGAAGCATTCGACATGATCTTCAATAACAGCTTTTTTTATTTGCTCAATATGCTTTTGCAGATATTCAATACGGTAATTATCCTCGATATTTCCGTTTTTATCCGGTTCATCTACAGCTCCCAGACCATTTTCGGTAATAATGACAGGAAGACCGTATCTGCGATAAACATAATTTAGTATATATCTCAAACCGACAGGATCAATGGACCAGCCCCATCTGCTTTTTTCCAGATAAGGATTTTGTATACCGCCGAATAAAGTCTCTTCATCATTTTCACTGCCTTCATAACGAGATACACTTGAAGAATAATAATTCAATCCAATGAAATCTATTTTTCCTTCTGCAAAGGCCTGTTCATCCTCATCTGTAATATCAAGACTTATTCCCTGCTCCTGATATTCACATAGTTTATAACCGGGAAATTTTCCGTTGCACATTGCATCAATCTGATAAAATTCATGCTCGTTTTCTTTGAAAGCATTCATAACATTTACAGGATTACAATTAAACGGATATACCGGTGTCAGACCAAATACACATCCTATTTTATTGCCGGCATCTATATCATGACCCAGTTTTACAGCTTTTACACCTGCCAAAGTCATGTTATATCCTATTGTCGCAAGTGTTTGCTTTTTATCCTCCATTTCAGAATACTTTAAACCCGCAATAATATATGTGAAAATATCTGATGCTTCTGTCTGGGGATCAATGTGATTCATTTCATTAAATGTAGACCAGTAGTGAACTTTTCCTTTTAACGCTTCATACATTGTTTTACAGAATTTTAAATAAAAATCTATTACTTTTCGATTTGTCCATGAACCATATTCAGTGACTAAATGAACAGGCATTTCAAAGTGATATAATGTAACTACAGGCTCTATTTTATGCTTCAATAATTCATCCACAATATTTTGATAAAACTGAATTCCCAGTGCATTTGCTTTTTCTTCATCACCCTTTGGATATATACGGGACCAGTCAACAGAAATACGCAGTGCTTTAAAACCCATTTCGGCAAATAAAGCAATATCTTCTTTATAATTATGATAAAAATCAATTCCTTCATGAGAAGGATATATTTTACCTTCCTCGATTGTTTTAGTTATTTCTCTTGGTTTTTCATAAGTACCCTGTGTTACCAGATCCATAATTCCCACACCTTTGCCGTCTTTATCCCACGCTCCCTCGCATTGATGGGCCGCTATACTTCCACCCCATAAAAAAGACTTCTTCAATACCATAAATAACCTTCTTTCTTTTCGTATATTAAATTAATTTCTAAAATATACTTATACTATTACCGTAAAAATTTCACAGTCTTTTGTTACAGCACCGGATGCTGTAGGAATCACATCCAGATAATCCGGAGTATTTGCTACAATTACAATAATTGTCGGATCATAGCCTGCTTCTATTATTCCAGAAAAATCAACTTTTGATAATAACTGCCCCGGTACTACCCTGTCTCCTTCTTTAACAACTGTTTCAAAATACTTTCCTTCAAGCTCCACTGTGTCCACTCCGATATGAATCAAAACCTCAATACCGCTGTCAGTTTTAAGCCCTATTGCATGTTTTGTAGGAAATACCACAGTTACTTCCCCTTCCAGCGGAGAAACAACCTCATTGGAACTTGGTATAATTCCTATACCTTTCCCCAATGCCCCTGTTGAAAACGCCTGATCCTTTATATTTTCAAGCTGCACGGCCTCTCCCTCTGCTGCTGATGAAAAAATGACTTTTTTATTTAACGGCTTGCTGTCCCCGCCGGGAGCCGCCACGGTATCTTTCGATTTTTCTTCAGAAGGAATTCCTAAAATATATGCTGCTATTGCTGCACCGATAAAAGCTATAACAACACTGGCAACCATAAAAATCAAGTTGGAAAAATCCTGATTCTGGGCATAAGACGGTAGTCCCATTAATCCCCAGACCATAGAATAAGTCTTGACTTTCATAAATCCGGCAAACAATCCCCCAAGACCTCCGCCTATTATAACAGCAATAAACGGTCTTCTAAATTTGATAAACGCCCCGTAAATTGCCGGCTCAGTAACACCCATCAATGCACTGAAGCTGACTGTTCCAAATAACTGTTTCTGTTTCATTTCTTTGGCTTTGAAAAAATAACCCAGCATAGCACCTGAAACTGCTATATCAGAAATCGTTGCTGCTCCAAGAAAAATAGGATCATAACCCAATTTATTCAAAAAATTTAATGAAAGCGGCATCATGAAATTTCCCGCACCCAGCATAATTAAGAAAGGCTGCAGGGCAGCATATAACATTACTACTATCCAGCTTCCGAATGTATTATTCAACAATTCAAAAAACCATCCGATTCCGTCTCCGATCCATATACCGATCGGCCCGAAAAACAGTAATGTTACAGGCAGGCAAATAACCATGATCAATACAGGATTTAAAAAATACTGCAGGAACTGCGGAATTCGTTTTTGCAGAAAAACTGTTAATTTCCCCATAAACCACACTGCTAAAATTATCGGAATAAATGAATTCGCATAAGTAGTCTGCGGCAGTGAAATTCCAAAAATACTTAATCCCTCAACCCCGTTAATAGAAGTCGATACTAAAGTCGCTGCTAAAGCTACCGCTAAATACGGGCTGGCTTTCAAACGTTTTGCACATGACATTGCAATTAAAATAGGCAGAAAATAAAATACTGCTTCACGAATTGAATTCAACAGCAGAAACGTAGACCCTTCCTCAGACAGAATCCCAGTAATGGTAAATAATGATAAAAAACCTGCAAGCAGACCTGATGCAATGATCGGCTCAATAACCGGCGTCATTATCTCTGATACCAAGTCAAGCATTGCTTTTAACGGATGCTTCTTTTCCTTGGGCATATCGTCTCCCTCAGCATTTTTTAGATCAAGCATTGAAATTAATTCGGCATGAACCTCATTTACGTGGGTTCCTACTATTACCTGATAAGCCACATTATTGGAAACAACATCAACTACTCCGTCCAGAGCTTTTAGTTCATCTGTTTTTGCTTTTGATCTGTCTTTAAGTGTAAATCTCAATCTGGTCATACAATGAACGACACTTTGAATATTCCCTTTTCCTCCTACCAATTCTATAATTTTTTTATTAAATTCTTTATATTTCATTTTTCTTCTCCTTTCAAAGTTTGTTTGTCTGAAATACGATGAATATGAAGCATTAAATACGTTTCTTCATCAATTGTTAAATTACAGTTATATTTTTTCTGAACATAAATCCTTATTTTTTGGACACAGTCATAGGCATTGCTGTATAAGGTTTTTATCTGCTGGTTCAAAACTTCGTCACCAATTACAGAATAAGGGCTGTTACTCGACACACGCTGTATAAAATATTGGAGATGGGTCATTAATCTCATATAATCCAAAGAATTTTCATCAAATGTTATCTGAAAATGATAATGAATAATGGAGATGATATCTTTCAGTGTTTCCATAGAATGTATTGCTTCATCAAGATTACTTTTTCCTTCTTCCATATTTACAAAGTGCAGTGCGATTGATACTGCCTCATCAACGGGGAATTCAGAGCCGATCTGCTCTTTTATTAAATCCAGTGCATAAATACCAATCTGAAAATGCTTCGGATAAAATCTTTTGACCTCCCATGTCAGAGGACTGCGGATAAACTGCCCTTTTTGCGCACGTTTAAGCGCAAATTCAATATGATCCAGCAAAGTCAAATTTAAGTAGTCGTTAGATTTTTTCCCTAATTTATCTTCACCGTATTTTATGATCTGATTGACCAGGGTAATATGATTCGGTTCAGAATGAGACAGTAAATAACTAAAATGCTCTAACATATCATTTGAATCCAGCACATACGTTTTTTCAATTTCATTTTCATATATAACTTGTCCAACTTTCTTTCTAAATGCTATCCCTTTCGCATAGACAATAATCTCATTCATTCCTCGTTTAACAATGACTACATTGTTATTCAGAATTTGACTTATTTTCACTTAATTTTCTCCTTTCCAAAAAAAAATCCCAAACTAACTAAAAAAGGACATTTTTAGCTAATTTGAGTTCTGCCTGCATCTATATCAGTTACATACTCACTAAAAGTGACTGCTGCGCCACTCTCATTATTTTTATGTTACAAGTATATTACATAAATGTTATTTAGTCAAGAGAGCAGATAAAAAATATTATTTTTTTTGCTGAAATGAACAGGGCTCTAATATTTAGAAATGCAGCAATATTTCTAATTTATTAAAAATATAAAACTTTACCATTCCTTCGTAAAATTTCATTATACTATAGCAAATAAATTTTCTCTATAAACTTTATGATAACAATTCTATTTATTTAGAATCTCTAATAATAATTTTTCAATTTTATCAATCTTAAAATGTAAATATTCAATCTGTTTTTCTATTTCTTTATTTTTATTGTAAGATTCTAACATACTTTCAATCAAAATTTTCTTTAAAGTTTCATGATTCTCAATCAATTCAACAGTTCTGTTTTCTGTATTATAAATACTTTTTCTAAGCTGTGCTTCTAATACATCATCTATAATATCCCCAATTAAACTCATAACTTACTTTCTCCTTCAAAATTTTTATCCATAGAACTAAAGTATCATCAAACTCCATTTTTCACTTCTGTAACGTCTGTTTTTATAACTATCAATTTTCCATAAACCGGCCTTTTTTAATAAAATAAAAAGATACTCGTCAGAAAAATTGGTATCGGTTTTTACAAATACTTCAGCACGATTCTTATTTTTTAAAATTACAGAAGTTTCGACCGGTTTTTCTATACCTGCGAATTTTAAGGGAAAACCAAAACTTGTTCTGTTTTTACCTCCATAAACCCGGTTTTTATCAGTACAAAATTCATCAAATAATGGTGTAATAAAACTAGAAAACTTGGCAAACCAATCTGTACGTTTTACATAATAATAGTCATCTCCCTGAAATTTCAGCTTCAATTCTTCTTCTTCCTGTTCATGCAATTTATAAATATTATCTTCTATCTCATTCCATTTTCCTCCATACTTCATAACTATATAAATTAAATAATCTTCAAGAGTCTGTTCATTCATAAATATCCTTTCCTAAAAAAATAATTTACTCCGCTTTCTAAATATAGTTTTTTAATAATAATTTTACTTATATAAATAAATTTATTTTCACTTTAAAGCATATTTGAATTTATCTCCTCTCACTACCTGCTTTGTAATATGAAGCGGCTTATTATAACTGTCATAAACATAATCTTCCACCAGCATTAAAGCTGACCCTCTGGGTACATCAAGAAGCTCTGCTTCCTGTGCAGAAGCATAGCATAACTCAATAGTTTTACTGCCGGCAGATGGTTCTATTTCATAATCTTTCCTTAACACTGAGTACAATGAACCGTTTAAATTTTTTGTCAGCAAAGAATCATAATCTTTTGTGAACCAGGTTGTTTCAACACAAATCGGAAGTGCTTCAATACTTCGAAGACGAATAATCTTTAGAAGTTCTTCTGCTCCGTCTAATTGAAAAAAACGTTTCTGATCCGGTGTTGCAGTTTCATAATACCTGCTAATTGTATTAGTGATTAAAGATTTTCCCATAGCATCTACATTTTCCGTAAAACTTAAAAAAGTAGATGAAGAATTTTTAAATTTAGGACTTGCCACAAAAGTCCCCTTACCATGTATTTTTACTAGAAGCCCCTCTTCTGACAAAAGTGAAATCGCTTTACGGACAGTGCTTCTGCTAATTTTATAAATATGGCTTAAGTCAAATTCAGAAGGTATTCTTTCATCCTGTTTAAACCGACCTTCAAAAATGTCATTTCTGATTATATTGGCAAGCTGTTTGTATAAAAGCTCGCTAGTTTCGTTATTTAATGTATCCATATCGGACCTCCTGAGTACTTATCTATTTACAATAAAATATATTTCTTAATATACACCTTAATTCATAAAAAATCAAGATGTATTGTGATGTCCTATATAAATATTACAAAAAATATATTTTCCATATAAAATAAATTATAAAAACAAAAAATACTTTACATAAAACTACAAGTATGCTAATATAGCAATATAACAAGAGACGTATCAAGACGTCTTCTATTTTAAAAATTTTAGAAAAGGAGAACAAAATGACTATTCAAGAAGAGGTAAAAAAAGTAATAAAAAAAGTTTTAAAAGAAAAAGAAACATCCGGAGGTATCAAAAATGTAGTGTGGATTGCGGCCGGAGGATCATATGGCGGTTTCTATCCAGCTCAGTATTTCATGGACAGAGAATGTCGAAATCTGCGTTCACAATCTTTTACAAGCAATGAATTTGTTTATGCTGTACCGGAATTTGTCGGCGAAAATACTTTAGCAGTTATTTGTTCTATGAGAGGTACAAAAGAAACCTGTGTCGCAGCGAAAGTTGCAAAAGAAAAAGGAGCAGCTACAATTGGATTATATGTCCAGGAATCGGAATTAACTGAAATATGTGATTACAATATTAAATATGAAAGCATTGCCATTGACACAAGCAAAACAGAAAAAGTAAATTCCAGCATTGGTCTTAATCTTGCTATGACATTGGTAGAAATAACTGAAGGTTATGATAATTACAGTGATGCGATGGATGCATTCGATATTGTGGACGATACTTACCGAAAAGCTGTAAATTACACTACTCCTCTGGCCAAAGAGTGGGCGGAAAAGAATAAAAACGAAAAAGTCATTTATGTGATGGGAAGCGGTCCGGCCTGGGGCTCAGCTTATATTTTTTCCATATGCAATATTGAAGAAATGCTCCAAATTGATTCTCCCGCCATAAATTGCTGTGAGTTTTTTCATGGTCCGTTTGAAGTCCTTGATAAAAATACTTCTGTTTTTTTGTTAGTATCTGAAGGAAGAGTTCGTCCGGCTGATGAAAGAGTTATTACATTTTTAAAAAAATACGGCGGAGAAAAAATAAATATTCTTGATGCTAAAGAATTGGGAATTAACAGAATTAAAGACAGTGTAAGTGAATATTTCAATCATGTGCTTTTCTCTCCTATTTTGAATAATGTATATATGCGTCAGTTGTCTTATGCCATTAAAAAAGATTATAATACCCGCAGATATATGTGGAAAGTAGAATATTAAAAAAAGAAAAGGAGAAGGTAGTGCAATGAGAAAATTTTTAATTGCTTCCCATGCTTATTTGGCAAAGGGAATGTATAGTTCTTTGGAGCTTATTATGGGTAAACAGGAGCACATACATATATTATGTGCATATACTTCAGAGGAATTTGACATAAAACAGGAAATTCAAAAAATTTTACTTGATCTATCTCGGGAAGATGAATTAATTATCCTGACAGATGTATTTGGCGGAAGTGTTAATAATGAATTTTTTGAAGTAATGGCAAAAAATCCGGATAATATATTTCTTGTATCTGGTGTAAATTTACCTTTAATTATGAATCTGATTTCCAGAAGCAAAGATGAGAAACCAACATCTGAAATCATAAATGAATCCATACAGGAAGCAATTGATTCTATCTGTTTTTGCAACGAACTGACTGAGAACGAAAATGGAAATGTTGAAGAAGATGAAGAATTTTAGAAGGAGGATGAAAAAATGATATTGCTGACAAGAGTAGATTTTAGATTACTTCACGGACAAGTGGCTGTTTCATGGACTTCTGGTTTAGGCGCTGACTGTATATTAATTGCAAATGATCAAGCAGCAAATGACAAACTGCGTAAAACAACAATGAAGCTTGCCAAGCCGTCAGGAGTAAAACTGGTTATTAAGAGTATCGAAGATGCTGTTCAGGCATTAAACAGCGGTGTAACAGATAAATATAAGCTGTTTATTGTCGTAGAATCTGTTGAAGATGCTGCAAAACTGGTCAGAGCAGTTCCTGCTGTAAACAAGGTAAATTTAGGACTTATTAAGGCTAAAGAAGGAAGCCGTAATATTTCTAAATCAATAAACGTACTTCCTGAGGAAGAAATATTAATTCAGGAAATGCTGAAATCAAATGTAGAAGTGGAAATACGCCAAGTACCTAATGATATGAAAATCATGGCTGCTAATGTGTTATAAACAAAGGAGGAAGTTTATGGTAAAAGTATTTTTAATTTTTTTAATTGCTTGTTTTGGATATAGTGATTATTTTACAGGAAAATCACTGCAAACAAGACCTCTGGTATTAGGTCCTTTGGTAGGCTTAATTATGGGAGATTTACAGGCAGGTTGTGTTATTGGTGCAACACTAGAACTTGCTATGATGGGAGCAGTAGGTGTTGGAGCAGCACTGCCTCCTGAAGTAGTATCCGGCGGTATTCTTGGAACTGCATTTGCAATTGCAGGTCATAAAGATGCAGGGATGGCTATTGCTTTAGGATTACCTATTGCCATGCTTGTTATGTTACTTCGTAATTTTTTATTTATTGTGGTTGTTCCGTTGTTTGCTAACCGGGCAGATAAATATGCAGAAGCCGGAGATATAAAAGGAGTATCAAGAATGCATTGGTTTGGAGGTATTTTTGGTATGTATCTTCCGCTCGCTCTTCTTGTTGCTGTTTCTTATTATCTTGGCATCAGTGTTATGGAACAGGTGCTTAATACAATTCCTCAATTTGTACAGGATGGTCTGAGCATCTCAGCAGGAATTCTTCCGGCACTAGGATTTGCTATTCTTCTCCGAATGATTCTGAATAAGAAAATTGCGGCATTCCTGGTTATTGGTTTTTTGCTCACTGCTTATATGAATCTCCCTGTTCTCGGAGTAGCTATCATGGCAATATGTATTATTATGCTGATCTCTTACGGAAATCTTGGAAATAAAACCGGTATTATTAGTGCTGGAGAAATGGAGGCGGAAGATGATGACTTCTAATACACAAAATATAAAACCTAATATAGAGGAAACAGCTGTAATCACAAAAAAGGACTTAAGAAAAGTCTTCTGGAAATCTCTTCCTTTTGAAATTTCTTGGAATTATGTACGGCAGGATCATATGGGCTTTGCCTATTCCATGACTCCAATCCTTGAAAAATTATATAATACAAAAGAAGAAAAGGCAGAAGCCCTGAAACGTCACATGGAATTTTTTAATATTACTGTATATTTTTCAACATTAGTTTTAGGAATTGTAACTGCAATGGAGGAAAGACGTGCAAAGGATCCTGATTTTGACACAGCTTCAATTAATAATGTCAAGGTCAGTCTGATGGGGCCGCTGTCCGGAATCGGCGATTCTATATTTCTTGGAACGTTAAGAATTATTACTGCAGGTATCGGTGCATCACTGGCAATGAATGGGAGTATTTTAGGTGCGGTTGTCTTCTTGCTTCTTTACAATATTCCGGCCTTCGCTGTCCGATATATAGGAATGATGAAAGGCTACCAAGTGGGAACAGATTTATTGGATAAAATACAGAAATCCGGTTTAATGGATAAAGTTAGTAAAATGACTGGAATACTTGGTTTAATGACAATAGGTTCTATGATAGCTACAATGGTTACTGTGCATGTACCTCTAAAATTCGGTTCAGGAGATGCAGTAACAACATTACAGTCAATTTTAGATTCTATCATGCCATGTTTTCTGCCTGTCTGTGTAACAAGTGTAATTTATTGGCTGTTAGGAAAAAATCTCAAAACTACAAGTATCTTACTCGGAATTATTACAGTATCTATTCTATGTGCCTTCTTCAATATTCTTACTGTATAATTTAGAAGCTCTCCAAACTGCTCTGTTTAATATACAGAACCTCAGCATAAAGATCTGGAAGATTTACTAAAATTACATGTTAAAAACTTCTTCTTCAGCATTCAAAATTTATATCAAATAGTATGCCAAGGGCAGTAATATAAAAGGGGCTGTATCAAAATAGAAATATTTAGAAATTAGTGACAAGATATTGATAAATTTATTTTTATAATCAGCATATCTTATACTAACATAAAAAAATATATCTATTTTGATACAGCCCCTTTTTATAATTACTTATTTTTTTAGAAATAGCTGCATACATTTTATTACCGTTTTGTCAGATTCTGTGCCCATGTATATTTCCTGTAATACCAGAAAACAATTGGTATTTTGATACACTCATCAAGACATAAGATAAAATAAACTGCAAGTACCGGAAGTTTAAAGTAAAATGCTGCTGATAATGCAGCAGGCATTACAATCAGCCACAGCACTACCCCATCACAAATACACCCGAATTTTGATTTTCCTCCTGCACAGAATATACCGCCGATTACCATATTATTAATAGAACCTGCTATCATATAGTAGCTGCAAATCAAAAGCATTCCAGAAAGATATCCGGTTGCAGTTTCTGTGAGACCGGAAAACTTTAAAATCAGGGGACGCATTAAAATTAAAAGTATGCAGGTAACTACACCTATGATACCCGCTAATTTTACAGAATGTTTTGCCAGTCCGATATTATTCTTCCCTAATTCATTTCCCACCAAAATCACACCTGCAGTACCAAGACCTTTAGATACACAGGCAAGAGTATTCCGCACAATATTCACAAGAGAGCTGGCTGCTACAGCATCATTGCCTAGATGTCCTATAATTGCTGAAAAAATCGTCACTCCCCCGCCCCAGAAAAAATAGTTGCCGACAATCGGCAGGGTATATCGATTAAAATCTTTTTGAATTGTTTTATCTGTATGAAAAAGATAAGACACCTTGATTTTTATACTATTTTGTTTTATAGATTCACTTAATGTCCATACCAGCTGAATACACACAGCTAATACAGTTGCTATGGCAGCACCCGGAATTCCCATACCCGGAATTCCGAATATTCCAAATATAAAAATCACATTGAATATGATATTCAATATCATTGAAGAAGAACCAATCAGCGTACTTTTGGCTGTTTTTCATAATACAGAGATACATCTGTGACAGTCCGAGAGGTACATACGAAAATCCTACAATCTGGAGGTACTCTGCCCCCCGTTCAATTAATGCCGGCTCATTCGTCAGCATCCCCATAATCTGTTCCGGAAAAACAAAAGTACATATTAAAAATATGGTCACTACAATTATTACATATTTTACAGCCAGCGCAAGAATCATTTCAACTGTATTCCGTTCTCCTTTCCCCCAATATTGTGCTGCCAGTATTGTTGTTCCCTGTACCAGAACAGTTATGCATAAATTCAAAATGAAAGTTATCTGCCCAGCCAAAGAAACTGCTGCTAATGCTTCCTGTTCCAAAAATCCAAGCATTACCGCATCAGAAGCACTTACCATAGCTGTCATAAAATTTTGAAATGCTATGGGAATAACCATCGCAGCCAAGGTACGGTTAAATTTCTGCTGTTGTTTCTGGGTTACCTCCAGTATATTCTCATTCACGTTAATTCTCCTCTTTTATAAAATTTTATATTAAGTAGTAAATCTGCCTTTTGATAAACATCCTCATTTTTTTCCACTCTGCTGTCTCTGTCTTTATTATATTTATTGTAATCTTCCTTTATCAAAATAGCAAATACCTAATTCAAAAACCATATTTTGCTTTACAGGCATATTAGAGAATTGTATAATAGAAACAAAGTATATACTATTTTGCAGGAGGTTTATAAATGGAAATACGGGTTCTTCGTTATTTTTTAGCTATAGCCAGAGAAGGAAGCATCACAAATGCTGCTAATTTTCTTCATGTAACACAGCCTACGCTATCTCGTCAAATCAAAGACTTAGAAGATGAGCTGGGAAAAAAACTGTTTGTCCGCGGCAGCCATAATATGTCACTTACCAGAGAGGGAATTATATTTTACAAAAGAGCAGAGGAAATCATATCTATGGTGGATAAAACCGAAGCTGAATTTAAAACTATGGAAGATTCAATTGCAGGAGACATTTATATTGGCGGCGGAGAGACCGAGGCTATAAAACTAATTGCAGAAGTTATCAGTGAATTACGGGAAAACTACCCAAACATACACTATCATCTTTACAGCGGCAATGCATTTGATGTAACAGAGCGAATTGACTGCGGATTATTAGACTTCGGAATTCTTATCCAGCCGGCAGATATTTCTAAATATGATTATATTCATATTCCGGCAAAAGATACATGGGGTGTTGTTATGAGAAAGGACAGTCATTTAGCAGAAAAAAAATTTGTTACAAAATATGATTTATTAAAATTGCCGTTGATATGCTCCAGACAGGCTGTATCAGACAGCAGCACAGGAAATGAATTTGCTGATTGGTTTGGCAGAGATTTTAAAAAGCTGGATATTGTAACTACCTTCAATCTTATTTATAACGCCGCTATTATGGTAGAAGCCGGAATTGGATATGCTATCACAATTGATAAAATTGCCAACACAACAGTAGGCAGCAACCTTTGTTTTCGCCCGCTGGAACCAAAATTAAACTCCGATCTGGATATAATTTGGAAGAAACATCAGGTATTTTCTTCTGCGGCTGAACTATTTTTAAAAAGAATTATGACACATTTTCAGAAATAAAAATAGTATATTTCACTATATCAAAAGAGAATAATTTTGCAAATAAAAAAACACCTTTTTTATTTTTAATATCAGGTGTTTTCTATTTTATTTATCATTCATAGTAAACTTATCAAAAAGAAAATAATCTGTTTTCAGTCAGTTTTTTATGTTTGTTCATTATTTCCAAAATGGGCTTTAAGTCCGCCTGTTCCAAAGTATAAGCGGGAAAAGTCACACTAAAAGCTGCAAACATTTTATTTTGCTGGTAAAGCGGTAAAGCGACACAGCCGGCATACATATTTGCTTCTCTTAATTCAAGTGCATAATGATCGTTTCTGATTTTATTTAAGTTGTCAATAAGAGTATCTATATCGCCCACTGAATATTCAGTTAGCTTTTGAAAAGTATAGTCTTTATACAGCTCTTTTATTTCTTCATTCGAATACTGGCTTAAAAGCATTTTGCCCACAGAAGTACAATGTGCAGGAAGCCGTAAACCTACATTATACATCAATGACAATTCGTTATTGACTTCATATTTTGATAAATAAACAATGCTTTTATTGTCAATAATTCCGACATGACAGGTTTGATTTATCTCCTGACTTAGTTCCTTGGTCAAAATCGAAAGTACCTGTGATAAGTCAATATTACCTATACATACAGCACAAAGCTTTACAAATTCAATTCCTGCATAATATTTTTTTGCCTCTTCATCATACATTATGTAGTCATTTTCCAAAAATTCTTTTATTAGACTAAACACAGAGCTTTTAGGTGCTTCCAAAGCATTTTGTATTTCCGTAAAAGTTAGTCCGCTTCTGTTATTGGCTAAAAATTCAAGGAATCTAAAAGTTCTATTTGCCGATTTTACTTTTGACATATCAATCTCCATTATAACTTTATAATACACTATTAATACTGAATAGATAGTGACAGTATAACATACATTTTTAATATTTCAAAATATAAGCTTATTATTGAAAAAATAAAAAAATTATATTGACAAATAAATTTTTTAGGGTACAATCAAATTGATTAGTTCATAAATAGAACCTATAGTTCTCAAATGTGAACAAAATTGTTTCAGCATCTATAAAATAATATGGCCGTATTATATAAGTAAAAAAGTAAAAAAATTTTCTAATTTTTGTCATAGGAGGAACAGAAAATGTTTATTTATGGTTTTGGAGTATTATTATTGGCATGTCTATTCCAAGGAAGCTTTGGAATTTGTTTTAAAAAATATCAGCCGTTTTCATGGGAAGCTTTTTGGGCATTATTTTCTATTATAGGGGTTTTATTTATTCCACACATGTGGGCATACATAGAAGTTCCGAATTATATGGAGTATATTTTACAAACACCGGCTCATGTATTATTTATAGGAGCACTGGCAGGCTTTTTCTGGGGAATCAGCGCTATTTGGTACAGCAGAGCTATTGACACTATCGGTGTCTCGCTGACTTCCGGAATCAATGTCGGTGCTTCGACTATTTTAGGAAGCTTAATTCCAATGGTTATATTAAAAACTGTACCTGCCGCAAATGTTCTGATGGTATTACTGACTGGTCAGGCGATTATGCTATTAGGGGTCGGTGCATTAACTAAAGCAGGCTTAATGAAAGGCTCTGCTGATTCTGCCGGTAAAGGTTCGTCTTCTGCCATGAAAGCCGGTATTATTCTTGCTCTTATTTCCGGTTTAGGAAGTGCCTCTTTAAATATAGCCTATTCTTATACACAAGTTCCGGTGCAAAATGCAATTGCCGACGGAATTCCGGCAATCAGTGCAAGTCTGATTTCATGGCCTGTTGTATTTTTCGGCGGGTTTCTGGCTAACTTCTTTTTTGCCCTATCAAAATTAATCAAAAACAAAACATATAATAACTATTTTGAAAAAGGCTGCGGAATCGCTTATGCAAAAGTTATACTTACTTCTTTTGTATGGTTTGCGGCACTTGCAATTTATGGTAAAGCATCATCAATGCTGGGACCTTTAGGACCTGTTGTCGGCTGGATATCATTTAACGGTATTGCACTTGTAATAGCTAATTCATGGGGTTTAAAGGACGGAGAATGGAAGGGTTATCCGGAGGCTAAAAAAGTTATGCTTATCGGTAACGGTATATTGATTCTGTCATTTATTGTACTTGGTATAGCTAACGGCATGTAAATTAAAATAAATATTTTATAATTGTATATTCTAGGAGGTTTAAGAAATGGTAAAAAATGTATCTGAAATGACTTACGCACCTGTTACACCTGATAATGCAAAAAATATTGTTATAATCGGAGCAGGCGGGATTGTATCAGGAACTCATCTGCCGGCATATAAAATTGCTGACTATCCTGTTAAAGCTATTTATGATATTGATTTTGAAAAAGCTAAAAAAGTGGCACAGGAAAATGATATTCCCAATGTCTTTGAAACGCTGGAAGAAATTATTGATTTCGGTGTAAAAAATGATGCAGTATTTGATATAGCTGTTCCGGCTTCTGTCTTAGGAGATATCCTTGAAAACATTCCGGAAGGTTCTGCTGTATTAATGCAGAAACCTATGGGTGAAAATATTGAACAAGCTGACAGAATCATGAAAATATGCAGAGAAAAAAAATTAACAGCAGGTGTTAATTTTCAATTGCGTCAAGCCCCTTATATGATTGCAGCCAGAAAGTTAATCGAAGACGGGGTTATCGGTGAAATAGTCGATATTGACTGGAGAGTAGTCGAATTACATCCGTGGTATTTGTGGAGCTTCTTATTCGGACTGCCTCGTATGGAAATATTATATCACAGTATTCATTATATCGATGCTATCCGAAGTATAATCGGAGATCCTGATAAAGTATTCAGCAAAACCATGCCGCATCCCAAAATGGAAAACCTCAGTCAGACAAGAACCTCTATCATTATGGATTATGGTAACACAATAAGAGTAAATTTACATATTAACCATTGCCACGATTATGCCCTCGACTATCAGGAAAGTACTTTAAAAATTGAAGGGCTAAAAGGTGCCATAAGAATAACCCTCGGATTAATTTTAGATTATCCTGCAGGACGTCCTGACAAGCTTGAGTATATTACTGATGACGGAAAAGGCTGGAGAGAAGTAGAAATTCAAGGTTCTTGGTTCCCAGAAGCATTTATAGGTACAATGGGCGGACTTATGAAAAAAATAGAAGACCCTGATTATAACTACATGAATAGTATTGACGAAGCTTATAAGACTATGTGTGTCGTGGAATCCTGCTACGAATCAAATGAAATAGGCGGACTTAAAGTAAAATATTAAAGAAATAGGAGAAAACTATATGATTAAAATTATTGATACGCACCTTCATATCTGGGACAGAAATTATTTGAACCTGCCATGGCTTGACGGTGATACAAGTGTACTCTCAAGAAATTATTCTTTAGCTGATTATGAAAATTCTTTAAATGAAAAGACTCTTTATAAAGTGGAAAAGGCAGTGTATATCGAAGTTGATGTTTTAGACAGCCAAAAAGAAAAAGAAAATGAACTTATTATTGATCTTTGCCGGATTAAGGGCACTTTAATCAAAGGAGCTGTTATTTCAGGTGATTTAACTAAAGAAAGTTTTGCGGACTATATCAAAAAATATAATGACATCAAATGTATCAAGGGAGTCCGGCAGGTTCTTCATGTTCCTTCTGCTAAGCCAAAAACTTGTTTAAGTGAAATTTTCATAAAAAATGTTAAGCTTCTGGGGAAACTGGGACTGGTTTTTGAAGGCTGTGTCCGTGTAGAAGAGCTGGGCGACTTGTACATGCTGGCTAAAGAATGCAGAGATACTGTGATAATTTTGAATCATATGGGTATTGTTGATCCTGATATTATAAGCTCTGTCACTCCTACCGACAAAGAAACAAAATATAAAGAAGACTGGATAAAAAATTTAAAGGATTTGGCATCATTATCTAATGTTGTCTGTAAAATATCCGGTCTTAATCCGGCAGGCGAGTGGAATACAGATACTCTCCGGCCGTCTGTAAATACTGCTTTAGATATTTTCGGCGAAAACAGGGTTATGTTCGCAAGCAATTACCCGGTTTGTAATATATCTACTAAGCTGGATCCCTGGATCAAAGCAGTAATTGAAATTACAAAAGACAGAACAGAGAAATTTGTAAATAAACTTTTTTATGAAAATGCAAATAAAATATATAAATTATAAAATATTTACGGAGGAAGAATATATGGCAAATATACAAAGATTCGGAAGTGTTTCAAAAGTAAAACCTGAAAAGCTCGAATATTACAAAAAGCTGCATGCTAATCCATGGCCGCAGATTAACAGTATGATTAAAGAATGTAATATTCAAAACTATTCCATTTATTATAATGACGGGTATTTATTTACTTATTTTGAATATATTGGAAATGACTATGAAGCTGATATGGCTAAAATGGCATCTGACCCTGAGACCCAGAGATGGTGGGCAGAATGCATACCCTGCCTGAACCCTCTGTCAGATGACGGTCCCTGGCTTAATATGGAAAGAGTTTACAGATTAGATTAAAAAGGAGAAATTATTTTGACTAAATTTTATGTTGCCTCAGTAACACCTTTTGACATTGATAATAAAATCAATGAGAAGGTATCGGAGGAATTAATGAATATGCACATTAATCAAGGTGCGGACGGATTTTTTATCGGCGGCAGCAGTGCTGAAAATTTCTTAATGACTGAAGAAGAAAGATTAAAATCATTTGAACTGGCGGGAAAATTTAAGGACAAGACTGATTTAATTGCACATATTGGTGACATTAGTACTGATAAAGCAATATTTTATGCCGAATATGTAAAAAAACTCGGATACAAAAAAATATCAGCTGTTCCTCCTTTTTATTTTGGATTTGGTCAAAAGGAAATTGCAGATTATTTTTATGACATTTCAAATGCTGTCGACATGCCTGTAATATATTATAATATTCCTATAAATACTCATAAGGAAATTGATCTGAACAACAGTGATACTTTAAAATTATTAAAGTCCGGAGCAATCAGCGGAATCAAGCATACTAATTTTGATATTAACCAGATCGAGAGAATAAAGAATGTTAATAATAATCTGCACTGTTTCGGAGGATTAGAACAAAATATGCTGCCGTTCTTATCATTTGACTGTGATGGTTTTATTGGAAGTACCTTTAATTTTATGCTCCCGCATTATAAAAAGATAGCTTCACTATATTCGGAGCATAATAAAGAGGCATTAACACTACAGACAAAGGCCAACAATATTATGTCGGTTATTTGGAACATCGGATTATTTCCGGCTATAAAATATATTCTTACAAAGCAGGGTATTGATGTCGGAACTGCAAGAAAACCTTTTATTCAATTAACAGATGAAGAGAAAAAAATAATCGACAAAGTAATTGCTGAAAATTTATGTAATTAAGGAATCCTGTTAATTGATAAAAAGAAAGGAATGAAGTATAATGGGTATAAAATTAAAAGGAATAACATGGGCGCATACCAGAGGGTATGTTCCTATGGTTGCCACAGCACAAAGATTTAACGAACTTAATCCGGAAATTGAAATAGAATGGGAAAAACGCTCTCTCAGAGATTTTGAAAATGCTCCTGTGGAACAATTGGCTGAAAAATATGACTTACTGATTATTGATCATCCGTGGGCTGGATTTGCATCAAAAAACGGCGTTTTAATTCCGCTTGAAAAATATTTATCCAAAGATTTTTTAGATGATCAGCTTAAAAATTCCGTTGGCCAGTCTCATTTGAGCTATAATTTTGACGGGTTTCAGAGTGCCTTGGCTGTTGATGCCGCCTGTCCAGTTTGTGTTTACAGACCTAAATACTTTGCTGATAAAAATCTGCCTAAAGACTGGAATGAATTATTGGAATTAGCGAAAACAGGTATAGTTATTTTTGCAGGACAGCCGATTTATCTATTGATGGATTTCTACATGCTCTGTTCTACATTAAGTGATAACCTGTTTAAAACAGATAAAGTTATTGATGATGATACTGGTATTTTGGTATTAGAAAAGATGCGGGAGCTTGCCGGTTACTGTACAAAAGAAATTTTCAGCTGGAATACAATAAAAGTTAATGAAATTCTGTCTTCAGAATCGGATTATTATTACTGCCCTTATGTTTACGGCTTTTCCAATTATTCAAGAGCCGGATATGCCAGGCATATTTTGAAAGCTGGCGATATCATTCAATATGAGGGAAGACAAATGAGTGCTGTATTAGGCGGAACAGGTTTGGCAGTTTCGAGCAAATGCAGGAATATTGGCGCTGCAATAAAATATGTTGAATTCACCGCTTCCAAAGAAATTCAAAAAACTTTGTTATTTGATAACGGCGGACAGCCGGGACACAGAGAAGCCTGGCTTGATAATGAAGTCAACAGAAGAAGTCTGAATTTCTTCAAGGATACACTCAAAACACTTGATAATTCTTATTTAAGACCACGTTATGACGGCTATTTATATTTTCAGGATAATGCCGGAGAGATAGTCAGAGATTTTATTAAAGACGGCGGAAATGTTAAAGACACTTTAGAGAAGATAAACAGTTTATATAAAAAATCTAGGAGTAAATAAGATGAATTTATTAGATGGTATTATTGTTTTAGACTTTAGTCAATATCTGGCCGGCCCTTCAGCGACTTTAAGATTAGCTGATTTAGGTGCCAGAGTTATTAAAATCGAAAGAGTTAACGGCGGAGACGGCAGCCGGTCTATGCAGCTTAAAAATCTGACTGTTGATAATGACAGTTTACTATTTCATACAATAAACAGAAATAAAGAAAGCTTTACCTGTGATCTTAAAAATAAAAATGACCTGAAAATGGTCAAAAGGCTTATTGCTAAAGCTGATGTCATGGTGGAAAATTTCAGACCGGGAGTTATGGACAAAATAGGTTTAGGCTACGATATAGTGAAAGAAATTAATCCGAAAATTATATACGGTACTGTTACGGGATACGGGTCAGAAGGTCCGTGGGCTAAAAAGCCCGGTCAGGATTTACTTTTACAGTCTATGTCAGGTCTAACATGGCTGAATGGCAACAGCGACCAGCCTCCTATGCCGTTTGCTCTGAGTATAACCGATATTTATACCGGAGTCCATTTGTCAGAAGGAATTTTAGCCTGTTTATTCAGAAGATTTAAAACGGGAAAAGGCGGACTGGTTCAGGTAAGCCTGCTCGAATCCATTCTTGATATGCAGTTTGAAGTTATTACAACATATCTTAATGACGGAAAAAAGGCTCCTAAGAGATCAAGCTATAATAATGCACATGCATATTTAAGCGCTCCTTATGGTATTTATGAAACATCTGATGATTATATTGCATTAGCTATGGGATCTGTCTTAGAGTTAGGAGAAATTTTAGGTATTACAGAACTGAAACAATATAGTAATACTGAAAGCTGGTTTGACAGCAGAGATGAGATAAAACAGCTAATCGGTGATAAGCTTAAAACAAACACTGCTGAATACTGGCTGGATATACTAAAAAAGTCCGGTTATTGGTGTTCGGATGTCCTAAACTGGCAGCAGCTTTTAGAATCAGAAGGATTCAAAATTTTAGATTTTATTCAAAATATCAAAAGACCAAATAGTCAAGATATTTTCACTACCAGATGTCCGATTAAGATAAACGGAAAAAATTTAAAATCTGCTAAATGGGCACCTAAATTAGGTGAAAATACAGAAAGTATTATTGAAGAATTCAAATTAAGAGGTGAAATTCAAAATGAAACCACTTGAAGGAATAACAGTTTTAGACTTTAGCCAGTTTCTTTCAGGACCTTCTGCATCCTTAAGACTGGCTGATCTGGGAGCTGAAGTTATTAAAATCGAAAAAACTGGTAATGGCGATATCTGCAGACAGCTATATGTCACAAATGTAAAAATTGACGGCGAGAGTTCAATTTTTCATACAATTAACAGAAATAAAGATGGTATATCCATTGATCTAAAAAACGATGATGAATATAATAAGCTTATACCATTAATTGAAAAAGCCGACATAATAATTATTAATTTCAGACCCGGTGTTTCAAAAAAACTAAAACTGGACTATGAAAGAATTAAAAAAATAAACCCGAAAATTATCTATGCTGAAATTACCGGATATGGAAAAGAAGGACCGTGGAAAGATTTAGCAGGACAGGATTTACTGGTGCAGTCTATTTCCGGTTTAAGCTATCTAAACGGCAACAGTAATCAGCCTCCGACACCTTTCGGCTTATCAGTGGCTGATATGTTTGCCGGGCAGCATCTGGTTCAGGGAATTCTGGGAAGTCTGGTAAAAAGAGAAATAAAAGGTGAAGGTTCTTTAATAGAGGTTAGTTTATTAGAATCAATTTTGGATATCCAGTTTGAGTTGTTCACCACATTTCTTAATGATGGAAATGAGCTTCCTGAAAGAAGCAGTATAAATAATGCGAATGCGTATATAGGAGCACCTTACGGAATATATGAAACATCAGACGGATATATTGCTTTAGCTATGGTTCCTGTTACATATTTGGGAGAATTAATATCCTGCAGAGAATTAGAAGAATATACAGATCCCAAAACCTGGTCAACCAAAAGAGATGAGATAAAATCTATCCTCGTTTCTCATTTGAAAACAGAGACTACTTCTTATTGGTTATAAATTTTAGAAAAAGCTGATATTTGGTGTTCAGATGTGTACAGCTGGGATAAGCTGTTTGAAACTGACGGTTTCAAACAGTTAAATATGATTCAAAAAATTAAAGTCAACAGTGAAGTCGAAATAGAAACTACAAGATGTCCTATCAGAATAGACAAAGAACTGTATACAAGCCAAAAAGGTTCGCCAAAAATCGGTGAACATAACACAAAATATCTTTGTAAGGAAAGAGGTAATAAAAATGGAAAAAGAAATTTATTATGAGGATTATGTTGTCGGCGACAGCAGAAAAACTTACGGAAGAACTGTTACAGAGACTGATATAGTTATACATGCCGGACAGACTGGTGATTTTTTCCCTCATCATATGGATAAAGAATGGTGTAAAACAACTGATTTTAAACAAAGGATAGCTCATGGGACTTTAACATTTAGTATTGGTGTCGGTATGACAGCCAATGTTATAAATCCGGCTGCATTTTCTTACGGATATGACAGATTAAGATTTTTAGCCCCTGTTTTTATAGGGGATACAATTACTGTCAAGGTAACTATTAAAGAAAAAAGAGATCATCCTAAAAGAGAAAATATGGGATTTGTTATAGAATTAGTAGAAATTTTTAATCAGGATCAAAAACTTGTATTAGTTTGCGAGCACTTGCTTTTATGTCAGAAAAAAGGTTAGTACTAATAAAACCGGTGTTTGAAATTCCGGGTAAAATCTAAAATAATCAATATAATTAATTATGTACAGGGATTTCCATCCCTGTTTTTTTAATGTTATCAATTAAAAGAAATATCTTTCGTATACTGATTACTTTTCAGTCGTAAACTCTCTTTTTATTTCACTTATTAAGGATTAATAATACAAAAGTACGGTTTCAGGATAGCCGTACTTTCTATATTTATTATATTGAATTTTCAATTATTTAACCGTAATTACAGCAGGCTGACTCCATTTTTAGAAGCAGGAAGTCAGTTTGATGCTTTATTTTCTTATGATAATATATTTGATTTTAATATTCTAAATCATTATTTTATTTTCTGTATTGCGGGCGGAGTCCATGAACCATTTCTCACTACTTCTTTTGGTACGTATAATCTAAATGTTAATACGAATTCTCTCCCTTTTTCTGTTGGAATCCAGTTTTCTCTAAAAGCTCCTTTGGGAAGCTCCGGCCCTGCCCAGATAGTCAGCGATCCGTCTTTATTTTTATTCAGCTTAGTCATATTATTCACATTATATTTATTTAATGCATTTTTTGCTACATGATAGTCAGGAGTATTATACAGTGTTATAGACCAAAATGCATCAGCCATTAAATCTGGAAGTTCATCTTTTGAAAATACTATTTTATATGTATTATTTCCATTTAACAATTGATTCGACCCTGCATCTTTTGTTCCGCCAAAATAGATTGCTTCATTTGTTGTATTAGCCCAAATACCGCCAAAATTAATAGAATCACGCAATACAATATCATCTCCGAAATTTCCAGCTCCGTAGGTAGCAACCCAGCCATCTTTTTCAACACCATAACTCGTTGTTTTTTTCATAAATTCAGGAATTGTTTTTGTTTGTATGATATTTTCAATATATTTTTTAGCTTCATCGGAGCTTTTCATATAATCCGCCACTTTTTTCACTGTTTTCTGATATTCAGGTGCTTTAGGCATAGAATCAGGATATGATTTCAGTACTTCATCTACTTTTAGGAATATATCCGCTCCTATTAATTTCGAGTTGCTAAAATCCGGTATATTTACTACAGGTTCTATCTTTATACCTGCAGGTGCTTCCAGAGTAAATCTCTTCTGCAGTCTCACCGCTTCATCCGGGGTTCCTTTTAGCTCCACACGTGCCAGCATTTTTACCTTATTAAACGGCACCTCTACTTTCAAAGCATCCTTTGGAATATTTTTAGGATTGCTTCCTTTCAGCACTATGGCAAATTTACCGTATGGATGCTTGGGATAGGTTCTTTCATTTATATTTGCCACGACTTCTCCCCAGCCGTCCAAAAGCTGCACTGTATAATAACGGTCTTTTATTTCCGGTACGTTCAGAATAACTCCGTTGTTTTTATCCACAGCTACCCAGGACTCCAGATATACTACATCCAGATTCGGATTTGCGAATTCAGTCAATCCGGGAGTATTATACTTTATTTTATTATAATTATTTTTTTCTATATTTACATCCTGATTCTCCTGTCTTATCACTAAATACCGCCCTAATAAATACAGATAACTGTCTGTTACTTCTTTCTCTGTAGGCTGTACAGCGGAAAAACTTGGAAAAGTTAATAAAAACAGTATTCCTGATATCCAAATTTTGAAAATATTTTTTTTAATAATTTCTGTTTTTTTTATAAAATTATCGGCTCTCATAGGCATTCTCCTTAATATAGTTATTTATATCAAAATATTTCTTTCCAGTCATTTTTCATGCTAACCACATTCCATTTATATTTATCAGCCCAATTCAAAGAAATATTGTTCTTTTCGCCGTATTTAAATTCACGTTTATCATCATCATGATTTATTAATACCTGCAAAGTTTTATAATTTTTATTTCCATTTTGAGAGTAACGAAGCATGTATATATCTCCGCCGGCTCCCACATTTCCAACTGAAATAACAGGTGCTTTCCCAATAATCAGGGCTATATTTGCTGCTTTTTCCCTGCCGTCGTTATATGAGTTTAATTCAGGTTCTAAAATCATCTCTCCTGTAGCCTCGTTATAGCTGTATTTATTGGACGAACCTATCACATTTTCTGAATCTATGCCGTATAGTTCTTTGCTCATCCCTCTCATAAAATCCACTGTTCCGCCTGAACAGATATAAACCTTAAATTTATTCTTCTGCAAATATTTTATGAGTTCTATCTGCGGTTTATAAACTATCTTATCTATAGTTTTGTTTAAATGCGGATATGTAGTCTTAAAAACAAAATCTTTAACTTCTTCTCTCAGCTGTCTCTCACTTATATTTGTCAAGGTTTTCAATGTCAGGCTTATTACTTCATCTTCATTTGCAGTTTTCAAATACTCATTATCTCCTGTCACAATAGCTTTAAACGGTTGTTTTTCCAGCAGACTTTTATCGCTTTCAGCCATTTCCTTTACCTTCTCGATAGAAAACAATATCTGAATTAACGGTTTTTCAGGTACCAGTGTTCCATCATTATCAAAGGTTGCTATTCTGTCTTCTTCCGGAATATAATAAGGACTTTTTTCATTAACTGCATTCTCTACATAGTTTATAATGTTTCTTTTTGTATTTGTATTATTCCAGCTGGGCAAAGGATCTGCCTGTTCACTGATCCCCATCATGAAAAAAACTGTAACAAACAAAATCCATTTTATTTTTATCAGCATAAGCAGGTACTTCCTTTTCATAAGTTTTTTTATACGACTGCCTGTTATTACTTGGATTACCAATCAAAATCGTTACTCAGAACTATTATTATAAAAATCAGATTCTAACATTTCATAATAACATTTTCATATACAAGATTCTAATTGAGTTATAACAAAATTTATTTTAAAAGTCAATTAGTTTATTAAAGTATTTTTCCAAAAACCGTATAATTATTTCAAAACCACTGTAAAAACTGAACTTTTTACTATTTTAAATTTGTTTCTTTTTATTCTCTGCTATTATAATTTTTTATAATTTTAATTTATTCGATTTTATGAAGTTCAAGTACTTCATCCCATATTTTTCTTATTTCTGTTGTTTGAAAGTAATTAAAGAAAGCTGTCGGATTTGGCAAATTTTCATCTTTCATTATTTCTGTTTGTGTTAGCCTTCTCCCATATATTTTATAATATTCAAATAAAATATTCCCTAAATATTGTTTTGTATACTTCGTATTTCTTTCACACCGTTTTTGAAACCCCGCCAGTTCTCTCAAATTATTCATATTTGTAAATCTTATTCCTAATACTGATTTAGAATATGGAAATCCATATTTTTTCAAATCTGTGAAACTGGCTCCATATATTATTTTTCCTACTTTCATAGATACATTTCTGTAAAAATTTATTATTTCTTCATTTGTATCCGTGACTTTATTCAATTCTCTTTTCGGTTTTTCTCCAAGAAAAATCAGAAATTTATTCCAGCTTCCAAATCGAATTCTGATAGAATCCACTCCAATTCCTGTTTCCTGTTTCATTAATTTTGAAGTTACATTGCCATACATTGCTTTTACTCTGGTGTAAGCTTCAATAATTTCACTGTCTGAATATGAAGAAATTCTGATTTTTATTCCGAATATATCCTCTAATTCTTTTTTCGTCCAAATTTTTTTTATTGATTTATAACTTGGCATTCCTTCTAAAATTTCTATTTGAGACATATATTTCAGTTCTCCGTGTTTTATTTTCTCCTTTATTAAATTCTGGAGTTCTTTTTTATTCTTACTTAAATTTTTCCCAAAATTTTTCTTTGATTTTAGTTTTTCTTTATTTGTTTGTTCCATGTTTTCACCACCGATTTATCGAACCGGGAAACATAAAAAAATATGCTCCTCAATTCCTTTCTATAAAATAGAACAATGATCTATAATTGTAATTATATTATTTTCAATTTAATTTGTCAACGGAAATTTTATTTTCGTATAATTATAGTTTTTAATTAGGTTTTATCCTATAGAATTTCGGCTTCACTTTTTTTATTTTATAAAACCACAAAATATTTTACAATCTTTTTATAGAACATCGATCTAAAAGTATCAAATATTATTTTTTATGAAAGAATATACTTATGACAAAAAAATTAAGAATATATTTCGATACACATGTATACAATAATTCACATCTTAAACTTTATTATATTTTTTTATATTTCAAAAAAATAGAGCTTTTTATCACTCTATTTTTACTAATACAATATTATTTATTTATATTTTCGATTATATCCGTCTACTTACTTCCTAAAATCCAAGAAATTTAAAACTTCTGTTTTCCAGCTTTATAATACATTATTTACAGTGTATAGTTAAAATTCAGCCAAGCTCGTATTTTTCAATTACCTGTCAATATGATTTTTTATATAATCAATAAGCGGCGTAATATCATTTTGTTTTGTAAAATCAACTTCTTTTCCGTATGTATCAATAAAGGCACGTTCCTCATTGTTTAATTGTGTATAGTCTTTATTGCCTATAGTCATTTTTTTCATCACAGCCATCATCCCTCGATGGACAATGTTCAGCTTTTTATAATCGATACCGCCGCGAAAGTGAAAGACTTTTACTTGATCCCTTAGTTCTGCGGGCAGATTCTTATCCAGTATCTTCGAATAATCCGTTTCTTCGGGATTTGCCAAACCTACAGTAAAAAGGATAAGTTCCTTTGGCGGATTTTTTGTTACTAAATTAATTCCAAGAATACCGCTTGCATAAAGCCCTCCGCCAAATATAACAAGATCATAATCAGAGATATCTTCTGATTTAACAGACGATCTTTCAAGCAGCTTTGCATCTAATGCCTCTGCAATCCATTCTGCATATTGTTTAGTCGTACCATAGTGTGATTTGTAAATTACTGCAATTTTCAAATCATTTCCTCCATTCCTGATATACTTTGCTGTGTAATTTGTTATTCATATAAAATTCCTTCTGATTTAGTCAGAACCTGCAGATTCTCATAAAAATATTCCGGTGTTTTGAATATATTCTTTGATAATATGTGAATTATATCTTTTTTTCAATCATTTTTCCAGAATTATAATATCTGATTCTTTATTTTATAAAATTTGCATATTGTTCCTCGGCTTTTTTGAAATAGTTAATAATATCAGTATATCTTTTATTCCCGTTTTTTCCTTTCAGAGTTATAACATAGTTAACAGTAGACATTTTACAGCCGTCAATATAAAGCCGTTTAAAAATCCCGTCATTTAAATACTGTATTGCCAAAGGCTCCGGCAGTACCGTTATACCCATACCGGCTTGGGCGGCCTTTATAAGAACTTCTGTATTAATGCTTTCTAATACAGGCGATATATCAGCCTTGAGTTCATGCGTTAATTCATCAAAGCAGTCTCTCAATGTGCTTCCTTTTTCCCTTAATAAAAACGGAAGACTAAGCAGGTCATCACGGTTAATTTTTTCTTTGCCCGCAAATTTACTATGTGAAGAGCATACTAAAAAGAGTGAGTATTCAGAAAGTATCTCTGTATTAAATCCTTGATTTGATTCAAAACCTTCTATAAAGGCGATATCTATTTCTCCGTTCAGCAATCTCTGCTGAACCTGCTGAACATTCTCCGAATATATCTTCAAAGGAGTTTCGGGATACTTAATTTTGAACTGTTCTACTGCATACGGCAGAGAGTTCATCGCTATAGTCAGACTTATTCCTAATCTCAGAGGAATTTTCCCGCTGCTGTGGCTGTCAAAATTTTTTAGAGCTTCAAAATCTTCCATTAACTGATCTGCCTTAATTCGGAATATCTTTCCTGCTTCATTAAGATGCAGCTTCCCGTTAATTCTGTCGAAAAGTAAAATCCCAATATCAGTTTCAAGTTCTCTGATTGTTTTGGAGATTGCAGGCTGTGATAAGTATAACCGTTTTGAAGTTTCTGTTACAGACATAGTTTCACATACTGCCAAAAATATTTCTAACTGCCGTATATTCATTTTTTCACCCCATAACTTTTTAGTTATACTAATCTTACCATATATATATTTTTATTCAAGTTAAGAAACTGATAATATATATTCAAACACTTTAGGAGGTTTTCATGAATAAAAATTTTATACTGCTTAAAATTTATTTGCTGGCAGGAGCATTCACATTCTCAGGCGGTATGGCTATGCTCCCTCTTATTGAGAGAGAACTGTGTGAAAAGTACGGCTTAATCGATAAGGAAAGCTTATACGAATATACAGCCTTATCCCAAACATTTCCCGGAGTTATCGCCCTTACAAATGCCTGCTTTGTGGGAAAGAAAATAAATGGCACAGGCGGTATGATTTTTGCCGGAATCGGAGCTATTTTACCGGCATATATTCTAATGTCCCTTGCTACATTACTTTATCAAATGCTGCCGCAGCAGGGTCCGATATTAAGTGCATTAACTGCTGTCCGTGCAACTTCCGCATCTTTTTTATTTGCCGCAGCATACACAATTGCAAAGTACAGCTTGAAAGACAGAGTTAATATAATTATTGCGTTAATCTGCTTTATATGCACAGCACTTAATCTTGTCAAAGCACCAATTTTGATTGTGATTTCAGCTCTTATCGGAATCTTTATTATTTTCACGGGAAAGGATAAAAAATGATACTTTTAATATTTTTTACATTTTTAAAAATAGGATTTTTAGGATTTGGCGGCGGATATGCAATGCTGTCACTGATTTTTGAAGAAGCATCTAAATTTGGGATGACTGCTGATCAATTTGCTGATTTGAATGCTCTGGATGTATTAATTCCCGGACCTATTGCTGTTAATTCAGCGACATATGTAGGTCAGCTGTATGGCGGTTTTTCCGGAGCCCTGGCAGCTACAGCTGCTGTCAGTATTCCATCACTTATATTTGTCCCTGTCTTTATGCTGTATGAAAAAAAAATAAACTGCAACAGTTATTTGAATGCCGCTCTAACAAGTGTCAAAGCTGCCTCTGCAGGGCTTATTTCCGCGGTTGCATTATCTCTCATGCTTACAGCTGTAATAAACACATCTGATCTTTCTGCCCGGCAGTATTTTAATTTTGACTGGTTTTCTCTTATAATAATGACTGCAGGATTTATATCCCATATTCGTTATAAAATCAATCCGGTTGTAATCACATTAGCTGCCGGAGCTGCTGGATGGTGTATTTATTTTATCTGATCAGGACTATATTGATATCTTTATTTCTTTACATATTTCCTTTATATTTCTTATTATAGTTTTTAAGCATGAAAGGCTATGTAAAATAAGTATTTGAACATTATACCAAACTTTTTTATAATTATAATATAAGAAAAATATAAAATATTAAATTATAAGGAGGCAATATAATGAGTAGATCATTTCTGTCATTTTTTAAAAAAACAGCTGTCGGCATAGCCTTAATAAGTATGGGTGCGGGAAGCAGCCTGAGAGCCGATACAGTGAGCGGGGCAGATAATTTTTATAAAAGCAGCAGGGTAAATCAGGAAAAAGTAACATTTCAAAATCAATATAGAATGAAAGTTACAGGAAATTTGTTTATTCCTAAAAATATGAAGCGGAATACTAAAAACCCCGCAATTATTATTGGACATCCAATGGGAGCAGTAAAGGAACAAAGCTCTAATTTATATGCACAAAAGCTTGCAGAACAAGGATTTGTCACACTGACAATAGATTTATCCTTTTGGGGTGAAAGTGAAGGGGAGCCGCGTAATGCTGTATCACCAGATATTTATTCCGAAGATTTCAGTGCAGCTGTGGACTATCTGGGAACCCGTTCATTTATAGATAAAAATAAAATCGGAGTACTTGGAATCTGCGGCAGCGGAAGCTTTGCAATAAGTGCAGCAAAAATAGATTCCCGTATAAAAGCTGTTGCTACAGTGAGTATGTATGATATGGGAACTGCCAGCCGCAGTGCACTTAATAATTCAATGTCGCTTGAACAGAGAAAAAATCTTATTGCCAAAGTTTCAGAACAGCGTTATGTCGAATTTAACGGAGGACCTACTGAATATACAGGAGGTACAGTACATAAAATTGACGAAAATTCTTCTCCGATTGAAAAGGAATTTTATGAATTTTACCGTACTCCACGCGGAGAGTACACTCCAGATGGGTCATCTCCTGAATTAACAACACATCCGACACTGACAAGCATCGTAAAATTTATGAATTTTTATCCGTTTAACGATATTGAAACTATTTCTCCGCGTCCAATGCTATTTATTACTGGGGATCAGGCTCACTCTAAGGAATTTAGCGAAGATGCCTACAGACGGGCTGCCGAGCCAAAAGAGCTGTATATTGTTCCCGGAGCAGGACATGTTGATTTATATGATCGTGTTAACTTGATTCCTTTTGATAAATTAACAAATTTTTTCAAAACAAATCTAAAATAATGATGTATAGTCATTAAGCTTAATTAAGTCAGACTTTCTTCTTAGCTTCATTCAGGAAAATCAGAACAATATTCAGAAAAATTTGTTCTGATTTTCTTTAAAGAATTAGATTTTTTCTGTTTCAAAGCACATATCCCCCGCACTTAGTAAAAAAAACATACAGATTCTGTTTTCTAAAGAAAGGAATGAATATTATGATCATAAACTTCAATAATAACAACTCTGTCAGCTTCATTTCCCATATCCAAAAGCTGATCAATTTCAATTTCCGCATAATGCCCGAAAAGAATACCATAATGCAGATATCTGACAATATTCTTGAGCATGCTTTTAAAAAAATTAAAAGTATAAGCATAAAAGCTGCTGTTTTCAACAAAATAATCAATACAGTTTTCAATAGTTTCTGTATACTTAGTTTATTGATTTCTTTCTCTGCCTGCAGCCCGAGCTCAACAAACAATGTCGAACCGCCTGCCTCACCTGCCAAATCTGCTGTATCTGATGTTTCTTTTAACTTTGATACAAAAACAGTAAAGTTAAACAGCGGGTATGAAATGCCTGTCATCGGACTCGGCACATATAGTTTAAAAGATGATATATGTGTAAATTCTGTGTCTGCTGCACTTAAGAACGGATATAGACTGATAGATACTGCCTATATATATCATAATGAGGAAAGTGTCGGCAAGGGAATCAGAGAGTCAGGTGTTCCGAGAGAGGAAATTTTCATCACAACAAAACTATACATGAATCAATATGCAGATGCTGAAAATGCGATCAATGAGGCTCTGAAAAAACTTGATGTCGATTACATAGACCTAATTCTGCTGCATCACCCCGGTGCTCATGATATAGAAGCATATAAAGCAATGGAAAAAGCGGTTAGCGAAGGGAAAATCCGTTCTATCGGACTATCTAATTATTACATAGACGAGCTTGAAGACTTTCTTCCTCAAATCACAATAATGCCGGCACTTATTCAAAACGAAATCCATCCGTATTATCAGGAAAATGAAGTAATTAAGTATATGCTTGAAAAAGGAATAGTAATGGAAGCATGGTATCCTTTAGGCGGAAGAGGTCATACCGCTGAATTGTTTAATAATGAAACTATAGCAGAAATTGCAAAAGTACATAACAAATCATCTGCTCAAATTATTCTCAGATGGCATCTTCAAAAGGGTGTCGTTGCTATACCGGGATCAAGTAATCCGGAGCACATCAAAGAAAATATGAATATCTTTGATTTTGAATTAACTGCTGAAGATATGAAAAAAATTAACTCGCTTGACCGAAATGAAAAACATGACTGGTACTGATATTTTGAGATAGTATCCCAATTTCCGTGTAAACTTCAGCCGTTCCATAAAAAAATGCCTTAAATACAGGCATTTTTTTACATTCAATCTTTTTTTAACATTATACTTATTGGAGAACTCCCGAAACTCAATGATTCTAAATTTGACAATTTTTCTATTTCTAAAACCTCTTCTGCTAAATGTGTTATATTTCTTAATTCACTAGGTTCCATGATCTTTTCAGATTTCAAACCATACTTTTTTGAAAGATATTTATAGTTTTTCCATAGCATATTTTTTATTTTTTCTGTACTTGAAGGTTTACGGAGTAAATCCATTATTTCTTTTTTTATTTCATTTCTTTTTTGAAAATCATAAGTTTTTAACATTGACAATTTTCTGCCTATTTCATCTGCATTTTGACGGTTAATTTCCTGAACCAAGAATTTTAGTGTATGCCATATTTCATAAATTTCATCTGCTTTTTCAAAATTTTGCTCTTTTAACCATATATATGCATACATCCTTCTTCTCCAGTCCCACCATTTTATCGGACTTTGCAGGTCAGACGAAGGAATAAGGAAAATGTTCTCTTTTAATAATAATGAGCCAAAAATTCCCGGCGGCTTTCCCAGCCTGCTGTTTTTTAAGGTTGTTCTATAAACTCCGCAAGACGGACTCCCCTCCATATAAATAAATACATCTGCTTTTACTCTTTTTAAAAATTCTAAACTCTCTGTCATTCCTCTAATTATTTCATGATTAACCTGCTGACCATTAGAATTTTTCACAATTGCTTTATTATCCCAAAAATCATCACCATTTCCCCCTACTAATCTTATGGGCTTTCTTGGTACTCCTAATTCTGACAATACTTCGGGACATATTGGATGCCATATAAAAAGTTCCTTTTCTCGTTTTAAATATCCCAGCATATCCCAACCTTTAAAATTATATCTTACTTTTGCACCTAATTGACATGCTGATATGCCTATGTTTATTTTTCTCTCTAATCTTTTCATGAAATTATCACCATTCCTAAAAAGTCTATAGTTTATTTATCTTCTCCACATATTTCTCTATATCAAATTTCCTTTTCAAACCATTTGAGTTCATATATCTTAATTTTCCGAAAATATTTCTTTCATTCCAAGCTCTGTCATGTTTTCCAAAACACCATGCTATTCCTGCATAACCGTTTTCATCTCTGCCGTCAATAAAATACTTATTATTCAGATATTTTATTATTTCATAAGCTTCTTCAAATTTTTCAGTCCATTCTATTATTTTTTTTGCCCAGTACATTCTCATATAGCCATGCATCTTACCTGTTACCATCATTTCTTTCTGAGCCGAATTCCAGTATTCATCATGTGTTTCACTTTTTTCAAGAATTTCTAATGAATACACATACTCTTTTTGATCATTTTTGTGTTTATTCATAGTTTCATATGCCCATAAATATGTCATATTTTGAAATTTATCGTAATCTTGATTATAATAAATAAAATTTATTGCCAATTCTCTCCTTACTATAAGTTCTTCCAAAAATTCCTCCAAAGATTCTCTGTTTTTTTCAGATTTTGAAATTTCTTTTGCCACAAATAAAGGAGATATATTTCCAAAATGCAAATAAGGAGACAAATTTGACTGATATTCTAATTCAGGATTATTTCTAAATTTACTGTATCCTTCTAATTTTTCAGAAATAAAATTTTCCAGAATTTTTTTTGCCGTATTTTCTCCTCCGGTAAAGTAATTTGATTTTCTTACTGTTTTATCTATATTCAGGCTTTCAATTATTTCATGTATTTTTTCTAAATCAAAATCAGTTTTAATTTCATCTAGATAATTCATTTCATATTTAGTATATTCAAAATCTTTATTTAAATAAAAATCTAAAACCTTATGTAATTTTCCTCTGAGAGTCCTTGCTGAATATTCTTCTTTTAAAGATGCTATTTCTATCGGCACTACTACATCTGATTCTATTTGAATCATTCTTACAGAAACTTTTTCCCCGACTTCTTCTCTTATTTTTCTCAAATATTTTAAATATGCCCTATCGGTTATAATACAGACAGATCTTTTTGAATACTCCAAAATCTTAGTTATCAAAGGACTTGAATCTAAAACTATGAATCTAATCCCTCTGTCTTTTAAGTTTTTCTCCGCATCTTTAAGCGATTCAAAAAGAAAATAACAGCTTCGTTCATTCATTTCTGAAAATTTTCTGTCAAAACAAAAAATTACCAATAAATTTTTTTTTAAATCATTTGCTAAATGAATTGCATATTCTAATGAATGATTATAGGAACTTCTTATGCTTCTCTGCATCCAGTAAATAATAAAATCACCGTTTTTATCCATCTTTTTATTATTAATACTTTTTATTCTATTTTCAAACATAATTATCCTCTGCCTATTCTAAAATTTTTTAAGTAATTTTGCATCATAGCCATTTTGACTAATTAATTATATATTTCTTCCTCTAAGCTATCTTTCCGGTTTAATACCCAAGGGTAATTTCCCCTGTTTCCGCCCGCTGCTGCATATTGATAAACACTATCTGCATATAATACGTCATAATCAGCTCTAAAAAAACGGATAAAATATACTTTTTATAACTCTTTATCAATAATCCTGGTTTTTCTTTACCACTTTGACAAGTCTATCAGTATTTAAATAATATTCTTTCATTACATTAACCAAATTTTTTTAAATCTATTATTTATTTCAGGCATTTCATATATACTTTTCTAATACTCTTCCGATTATTTCACTGTAAAATATCTAATAGTTTATTTATTAAATATATTCTTATTATACTATATAAACAAAAATTTTCCACTCCTTATTTTTATACTTTTATAAATTATATTGCTTTAATTTTCTACATGTTATATAATATCATTAAATTTATATTTATGGAGGTACTAAAATGGAAAGAATCAAGAAATTTTCATTTTTATTTTTTCTTTTTTTGTTTGTAAGTACAATATTTTATGCGTGTACAGTTATTTACTGGAATAAAAACCCTGATAAACTTATAGGGAGAAATATGGATTGGTATACAAATGTAGAAACTGAATTTTGGGTACTTCCCAGAGGTATAAAAAGAGATGGGATGGTAGGGAAAAACAGTATGAAATGGGAATCTAAATATGGAAGTACGATTGTTTTTTTTGAGGCCCCCATTGACGGAATGAATGAAAAAGGTCTTACAGGTCATGTTTTATGGCTTGGCGAGGCAGATTTCGGTAAAAGAAATGAAAAAACTCAAGGTATGGCCTTAGGTTTCTGGCTGCAGTATTATCTTGATAATTTTGCTACTGTTAAAGAAGCTGTGGCATTCACTAAAAAAACTAATTTCCAATTAGTTGATACGGAATTTGAAGGAAGAAAAGTCGGAGTCCACCTTTATTTAGCCGATGAAAGCGGAGATATTGCCGTGATAGAATATGTTAATGGAAAGCCGGTAATTTATCATGGAAAAGAATATGTTGTTATGACAAATTCACCAACTTATGATAAACAGATAGAAAATTTAGAGCAGTATAAAGTCTTTGGCGGATCTAAAGAACTTCCCGGAAGCTCTGAAGCAGCAGACAGATTCGTAAGAGCAATGTATTATCTTGAAAATTTACCGCAGCCTACTGACTATGAAGATGGAATTGCCAAAATATTCAGCGTAACAAGAAATGTTTCACAGCCTTTCAGAATTAATAATAATCCTGACAGACCTGACAGCAGTACTACAAGATGGAGAAGTGTTATAGATATAACTAATAAAATTTATTATTTTGAAGCAACAAACAGTCCGAATTTAGTTTGGCTCGATATGAAAAAGGTTAACTATGAAAAAGGCTCTGATTTAATGAAAGTTAGAATACAGCCAAATGATAATATTGGTAATATAACTGCTAAACTTCAGAAAACTGAAATGTATAAAATACCATTACCCAACTAAAATAATAAAATCTAAGGAGAAAAATGAAAAAGTTAATAAAACTATTAATGCCTATGGTAATTTCTCTGTCAGCCAGCGGAGCCAGCATCGACTATCTGATGAATAATTCCTCTGTTTATCTGGGGAATCCGGCTCAAACTGCTAATATTTCTGTAGAAAGTGCATTTTTTAATCCGGCAGGACTTGTATATTTAGATGACGGACTTTATTTAAATATAAATGCTTTTTTATCAAGTGTTGAAGAATCTACAGTTTTAGACGGTCAGAAATACAAGGCTGATGATTTTCCGGTTACTCCTAGTTTTAATCTGGTATATAAAAAAGAAAAATTCTCATACTATTTCAATACAAGCATTATAGCCGGAGGAGCTACTTTAAATTTTAAAGACGGTGTACCGGGTTTGGAATTAGCAGCTCAGGGAATAAATAAACTGGATCCGCTGAAAAATACTTCCAGAGCTTTAAACGCAAATTTAGAAAATGGTAACTTTGACGGAGAAAACCGATACTTTCAGGGTGCTGTGGGAATAAGCTATCTTTTGAATGACAAGGTTTCTGTTTCATTAGGAGGAAAATATGTTTACGGAATAAGAAAACTATCAGGACATGCAGAATACTCCTATAACAAATCCAGTCCTCTGGGTGCAATAGTTGACGGCAACGCACTTCATATTGATTCCAAAAGAACTGCTGACGGATTTGGGGGAATTCTGGGAATAGATATAAAGCCTACCGACACCTTAAATATAGCCTTAAAATTTGAAACTCCCGTTAAACTAAATTTCAAAGCTAGCACTAGTGAAGATGAAAAAATTTATCTTGGATTTCTGAACAGAAGTCTGGGGATATCGACTTTTTATCCTGAATATAAAGATGGAAATAAGATGCGGCGTGATCTGCCTGCCGTACTATCAGCAGGAGTATCCAATAAGATAAATAAAGTAACGCTTTTATTTAGTTATAGCCATTATTTTAATAAAGCTGCCAATATAGATAATCAGAATTATGATGACGGAAACGAAGCAGGTATTGGTATAATGTATGATATAAATGATAAATTTACCTGGACAGCCGGAATAAATATAGCTGATACCGGTGCTTCAAGAGCTACTTATGATGATACGGAATTTGCCTTAAATTCTCAGTTATACGGAACAGGTGTAATATTCAAGCCAAATGAAAAAAATGAATTTGTCCTTTCTTTGGCTTATATCCATTATAATTCCGAAAATGGAGTTGACGAACACTTTGTTCCGGGAGCGGATTTTGAAAAATCAAAAGTCCGGTATAAGAAATCAATAACCAGTCTTGGACTTGGCTATACATATAAATTCTAAAAAAATAAGGATTGCCTTTTCAGGGTAATCCTTATTTATATTTAGAGAAAAAGTGTAAAAAACCTGTATTTTCTAAGCTTATTAAAATCTGTCCGATAGTTCCGCCAGAGATTCAATTATTAATTTATAATCGAAGTTATTTTTATATTTCATATATTTTATGAAGAAGTTATTTTCCTTCCCCAAGCTTAATTTAGAATTCCGGGCTTTTCCATTATAAAGAAAACTAATTCCTTTATCTCCTTTTCTTAAGTTTCCATGTTCTCTTTCCCCATGAACCAAATTTTTTGTAAAAATAATTCTTACTGTCATAAATATTATATTTAAAGCCTTTGTTTCCTTTTGATGTTTCTTTTCCGGTAAAATTCTTGTCCATGGAACAGAAAAACGCTAAGATTTAAATCTTATTTCTGTCATTAATGCAGTGTCTTCTTGATAATAACGTAATGATCAGGGTAAATCTTTAAATCCGATGTCCCTTCTGAAACTTTTTTATATCCTGACAGGAAGACTCTTTTCCATCTTCTAAATTCATACCTTCTACTTGATAAGCAGATATACTTGCTCCCCGCAAAAAATTTTAAGAAATAGCTTTCAAATATTATTTTAATTAGACTGTTATTTCGATCTGATTATCTTCAACAGCCACTATACAGCTCTCGTAATATCCATCACCAGTTGTACGTGGTCCGCTTATTACCTCATAACCGTCTTCTTTCATTTTTGATGTCAAAGAATCGACTTTTTCTTTACTCCCTACACTAAAAGCCAGATGTATAAAACCAGTTCTGGTTAAAGTTTTTTTTGTATCCTCCATTATTTCCTTAGTCATTATTTCTAAACGCGCTCCATCTTCAAAGCTGAGAAAATAGGATTTAAATCCTGTCCTTTGATTATGGTACATCTCATTTGATACAGCATCAAAATATTTTATAAAAAACTCTTTTGCCGCCTCTAAGTCATTTACATACATTGCAATATGTTCGATTTTCATATTAGATCTTCCTTTCTATTTTTAATCATTCAATAAATGGTAAATGGATTTCATACTCTAATAAGTACAGTAATATTCAAATTCCGGTTTTTCAATTCTTTTTTTGAATATTAATACAGGCCCCTAAATATTTCTTTTGATGTGTATCACTGCTAATTGTGATAATCTTACCACCCAGTTCTTTTTATAATTTTAAAATATTCTAGATGGTGTCAATTCCTTTATATTTCTTATTTGTTAATCAATATTACTCAAAATTATTTTTCTAATCTCCCTTCAGAAACTTTCGTCAAATCTTAACAAAAGCGTATAATATTATATATAGATTGTCAAGGGATTAAAGTATAAAGTAAAAATTTTGAACAAGTTTATTTCAATAATCTTGTCAATATCCAAATTCCAAATACTAAAGCTCCAAAAAATGAAATAAGATTGTATTTTCCTGAAAAGCTTCTAATTCCTATACTTAATGTTTTCCGCTCAGGACACTCGGCAATACATGATAAACAGTTTATACATTTTGGATTTAATATTTCATTATGTCGAGAAACTTTTATTTCCATTGGGCAGGATTTATCACATTTTTGACAGTTTACACATTTTTCATTATCTCGTTTAATAGTTAAAATTCTCCCAAAGCTCAAAAGTCCGTATCTGGCACCGTCCACACAAAACCATCTACAAAATGGTCTGTCTATAAAGAGAGAAAATATAAGAAATATTATAAGTACAACTAGTGAAATTATTGCTATTTGCTTGCCTCTCAATAAACTAAACATTATTTTCCTTGCATTCAATACATCTGTAATAAGTATAACACTTATAAATAATGGTATATAACGTATTGGTGATAATATTTTATCAATTTTTTCAGGAACATTATAAGTTTTTCTTATAAATTTTTTTCTAATTTTACTCATATACTCTTGTATTGTTCCAAATGGACATATCCATCCGCAATGATAACTTCCTATCAAAAATGTAACACTCAGTACAATTAATCTTGATATTGAACGCTCTAAAATTGTAACAGAAAATATCATAAAACCTAAAAAAATTATTTGTATTAATATTCTAAAATTCACCACTTTTTTTATCATCTAAACACTCCTTTTCTTTTACTATATATTTATTTTATCATTGAAATGTGTCAATTTTATGTTTTAAAAAATGTTTTCATATTCTGAATTGTAATAATTATTGCTCCACTAAAAAAAGGAACTGTACCAAAAAATTTTTATTTTTATACAGTCCTTTGTATGAAAGCGGGAAAGATCACGACTTGTTTTTGTTCAGCTTTATTGTACCAAAATAAACTATTGTATATATTCTGTCTGCTGATGATAAACTATCCCTTACACTTTTTGTAATTTAAAATAATTTTATATTATAATTCATTGCTATAACAGAATCTTCTTCACACTTCATTTTATCATATAATTTTTATTCACTTACTTAAAATACTAACTTTATGAAAGTACAAACTTAGGGAGCCATACTTTTTATTAGTTATCCTTTACTTTATAAAAATCCTGCTTACATTTGCTTCAAAATTTTCAAAATTTATTAGGTAATACTTTTTATTGTTATTTAAAAAATCTCTGTATATACCTATAATTTTTATTTTATTATCTGCAGTCAGCTCTTCTTTTAATATATCTAATTTCCCAAAATTTGCTGAATTAAGATTATGTGTAAACGTTTTTAACAATTCATCTGTTGAAAACAGCTTCTCCATTTTAGACTTTTCATTCCATTTATACTTTATATACAGTCCGTCTTTTTTCATTTCATAATCATAATCTGATCCAAAATCTTCAAAAAATATAAAATCAAAATCTTCATCATATAATTCTGATAAAACTGATGTTTTTTCAATGATTTTCTCTTTTTTCCAGCCTGTACACTCTTTCTCAGGCAGAATTTCACAGCTTGTATATTTATAATCTTTTATCAGTATTTCCTGACTTCTCACACCATTTTTATTGTATTTTAGTAAAAAATTCTTTCTATCATTAAGATAATGATTTCCTTTATTATCATTTAATTCTAATATAGTATAGAGCTCCCCGTTCTTTATTCCTAACGCAGTTTCCTTACCTGTTATATAATCAGGTGGTGTTGATATACTAATAAAAAAAACCGCTATAAATAAAAAAAATACTTTTTTTCTCATAAAAATTCTCCTTCTTATAAAATAATTATTAATGAAATTCTATTCAAAACTGACAATTCAAAATATCAATTTAATTTCTTTCAATAAATTCTACTTTTTTATTCTCTATATAGAATCCTACACTTTCTCCTTCATAAGTACTAAAATAAAACATATAATCTTCCGGCATGTCATAATTTATTGACTCCATAACCATAATAATAAATTTTTGCATTTCTTCTTTTGATAATATTGCATTTTTATCATTTTTTACCATAAAATAAAATGAGCCTGGATAAGACTTAAGAGAATTCTTTGGTTTATTGGTTATACAATGGTATTTTATACTGCTTCCTTTTGATTTCTCATTACAAGATTCTATTTCATCCTGAATAGTATTTTCAAGGATTTCCTCAATCTCATAATTGGAAAGAGCATCTAATTTTCCTCCTGCATACTCCTCAAGAATCTTTCCTCTTAAATTTTCATTTGAAATTTTGAATTTTATATTATCAAGACTGTCCATATTTGTTTTACTGTAATATTTTGTATTTTTCCCATCAAGTATTATTTTTTTACCATTTATCTCAAATTCTTTATTACTGAATTTTTTTAGTAAATCCCCGTATCTTTTTTTAAAAAGTACACCTAATATCTGCTCTTCTATTCTTAACTTGAAATCTGAATTATCCAGATCAATCTTTCTGTCCTTTGAATTAATTTTTCTCATATAATCAGTGTACCATTTTTTTGAATTAGTTTTATGGACAATCTCTTTTTTTATTATTTCGGAAGTAGTAACCAAGACTCTGATTTTACCGTAAACTTGAAGGTCTCCTTTAGTTTTGACCGGAACAAATATCACTTCTTCATTCTTGAGTTTTCCGTCTATTCCATAGTAACTGTTTTCTATATCTGCTATTACCGATATTCCATTTGTATCTGCAATTTTCTGCTCAATTTCAAATTTCAGTTTCTCATCTTTTTGAAATTTTTGTAAAAATTTCTTCCCCTCTTCACTTGTACATGAAAATATTAAAAGTAAAAATAAGAATGAAATTATAAGTGTTTGATTTTTCATTTTTTCTTTTTTTCCTTTTCTGTTTTTTTTGTATAACAATCTGTAACAATCATACCAGATTATTTAATTATTTTGAAACTTCACGGTCTTAGACTTAATTTTCTGTATCTCTTTATATCATATTTTTATAAAATATCAAAACATTACAAATAAAATTAAATATGTTTTATTCTTATTCATATTTTCCAACATCTTTTTCTGTTATTTTATCATTTTTTATCTTCAAACTAAAAGCTTTCTGGTTTTTATTCTCTCTAAAGCTGCATTCAAAGAGATTTTCAGATAAAATAAAACAGGCTGACCTCTATATAGCAGAAAATTCAGCCTGTTTATTTTTAATTGTTGTTTTTTGCCTTCAATTCCTAAAATTTTTGGAGTAATTCAGTATTGTATCCTCTCTTTTGAGCAATATCCACTAATTTTTTATATACATCATTTTCCATGGTCTGTTCTCTGCTTAAAATCCATAAGTAATTTTCAGTTCCTCCGCCCACTGCTGCATATTGATAATCATTATCCACATACAGCACATTATAATCTCCTCCAAAAAAAGGTATAAAGTATACTTTAAGTAATCCGTTATCGATAATTTTAGCTTTTCCTTCTGCTGTCTTCTCTTTATTTTTTATTTTATCATATCCTTTATTTACTACTTTAATACTTCCATCTTCATTTAATGAATATTCCGCCGTTGCATTAATAAGATTTTTTTCAAATCTGTTGTCTATTCTGGCTATCTCATACCATTTTCCCAAATATTTTTCACTATTAAAATTTTCAAGTTTTTTCAGTTCTACTTTATTACTCGAACAAGACAGTACAAATAATAAAAGTAAAATGATATATAGATTTTTCATACTGATCACCTTTCTATGTGTTTTTTAATAATATACCATTTTTTCGATCATTTGCATATAAAAATATTATTCCCCCATTTCGAATTATATTATCAGGCTATTTCTAACGGAGTTTTCTTACCGGAATATTGGCAGCTTTAAGTCTGACACAGCTGTTAATACTTGCAGAATAATCTACTGCTAAAGAAAGAGAGCCGTAACCTTTTGATCAATTACTTGTTCTATCTCTGTCTTCAACATAATTATATATAATTTTATTTTATATATTTATAATTATTTATAATTTTTTATTATATATAATGAATGATATACTTATCATATATAATAAATGTATCTAAAAATACAGAAAGGAAATCATATATGCTATCTTTAAATAAAATTAGAAATTATATCCCCGGAATTATATTATCAGTTCTGATTATGCTGATTTCACAATTACTTTCCCGCATTATTCCTGTTATCGGCAGTGCTACTATAGCTATTCTTTCGGGGATCATATTAGGAAATATTTTTTTTCATTCAAATATATGGAGTAAAGGAACAGGATTTTGTGAAAAGACATTACTTGAAATTTCCGTTGTTCTTTTAGGATTTTCTATAACAATCCAATCCATAATTACATTTGGTTTATCCGGGATATTTTTTATATTAACTCTCATAATTGGAACCATAACTGTTTCTATGTGGCTGGGTCGTAAGCTGGGCTTTTCAAAAAAATCAACTGTGATGATGGCAGTTGGCAATGCAATATGCGGCTCTTCAGCTATTGCTTCAATCGCTCCCATTATTGATGCTGACAACGGGGAAAAAGGAAGAATCATCACTCTGGTTAACTTATTAGGAACGATTTTGATGTTGGGAATGCCTGTATTGGTAGTACTTCTTTTCAAAAATAATCCATTAAAACAAGGAGCTGTTATAGGAGGAACTATACAATCTGTTGGTCAGGTTGCTGGTGCCGGAAGTATATTAGGTGTTAAAATTCTTAATATTGCCATGTTATTTAAAATTATAAGAATAATGTTTTTAGCCTTTGTAGTTATCTTTTTTTCATATTTTGGAACTTCTAATTCAACAAATGAGAAAAAAATAGTCTGGCAGAAAATTATTCCATGGTATGTAATCGGATTTCTGTTAATCGGTATAATAAATAGTTATTTTCCTATTTCAAAACAAATAATACTTAATGCTCACAATTTCGGGACTTATCTAGAAATAACTGCATTAGCTGCTATTGGTTTACGTTTAGATATTTCTGCTTTTTTTAAAGAAGGAAAAAAACTCGCTCTGTACGGTTTAGGTGTGGGATTTTCACAAATAGTTCTGAGTTTTATTTTTATTAAGCTTTTTTATTAAAATTATCAGATTTAAAGTAATGAAAAAGTCCAAAAATTGAAAAAAGAACAAAAAAGACTGATAGTTAACAACTAAAAGTCTTTTTTAGTATATCTCAGGTATTTTAAGCATTTGTGGCTTTTATTTATCATATAAAAATTTAAAAATACTAATTACTTTTAATCTTTTCAATTAAAAAGCAAAAATATATATTTACACTATTTGAAAAATTATAAAACATAAAAAAATAAAACTATTTTCTACTAGAACTAATACTTTAACTTCTTTCATTCATGCTATCAAAAGGTATCTTAGAATCGGCTACAACCTGCCATAATTTAACTTTTTCTTTTTCTACTCTAATTTTCCAAAAAGCTGGGATTTTCCAATACGAATTTTTATTTCCCTTATAACTTCCGCTGGCAAAACCTAATAGACCAATTGAAGCATTGCTTTTGAAATATTCCAATATTTCTATATGATAATCAGGAAACCATTCAAAATAGTCTTTCCAGCCTTTTGACATCTCTTTTTTTGTTTCCTTCCTGTTCCAAGTGTCAATAAATTCATGATCTTCACTCATTAATTCTATAATTTTTTCAACATTATGTTCATTTATTGCTTCAACAAACTGTAAAATAATATCTTCAATCATATATAAGTCTCCTTAATCTTTTTCTCTAATTATAACATGAACCACAAAATAATAAATGATATTATGATATAAAACTATAATTTAAAAACAAGCTTTTTTGACTATTGAAGCAACATAATTTTATTCAATTTTTTTGTAGCTCTACAATATATTTTCTTGACTTATAATTTCATAAACGATATAATTTCTAAAAAGAAACTACTTAGGGAGGTATAATGAAAAATGCTTTAATAGAACTGCAATGTGAGATGGTAGCAGAAAGAACTTATGTTAATCCAAATAATCTCAGCTGGCTTCAATATGATATCTTACATTTTATCAATCTGCATAAAAATATTCTGCCGTCAAAATTAAGTATAGAATTAGGAGTTGCCAGATCAAAACTGTCAAAAGCTCTGAAACAATTGAAACTGCTTGGATATATACAACAAGTGCCCAGTGATCATGACGGGCGTGAGCTTATTACTTCCCTGACTCAAGGCGGAGCTGAATTTTTACTAAATATTTATAACAATCATGAATCTATTTACAAACTCGCAAAAGAAATTTTTTCTGAAGAAGAACAAAAAGAATTCACAAGACTAGCAAAAATACTTTCAAGTAAACTAAGAAATGAAAGGATAAAAAATAATGGATAATATTCAAATAATTAATGCAAGAACTAATAATTTAAAAAATATTTCTTTAGAAATTCCCAAAAGAAAAATTATAGTTGTTACAGGTATTTCAGGTTCCGGAAAATCATCTCTTGTTTTTGACACAATTGCTTCTCAGTCGCAAAGACTGCTGAGTGAAACTTTTTCCAGCTATATACAACAGCTTCTGCCTCATTATGAACAGCCTAAGGTGGATAGAATTTCAAATTTACCTGTATCTATAATCATTAATCAAAATAAAATAACCGGAAATGCTCGTTCTACTGTCGGAACCATTACTGATATATATGCAAGTCTGCGGCTTTTATTCTCACGAATTGCCAAACCATTTATCGGCTATTCCATGAATTACTCTTTTAATTCTCCCGAAGGAATGTGCCCAAAATGTAAAGGACTAGGAGTAATAAAAGAAATTAATATAAAAAGTCTGATAAATTTTGAAAAATCCTTGAATTCAGGTGCTGTCCAATTTCCAACTTTTCAGTCGGGAGGATGGAGGTTAACAAGATACACAGAGTCAGGAAATTTTGATAATGATAAAAAAATCAAGGAATACACTTCTAATGAATTATCTATGCTTTTATACAACACCGGAAGCTCCCCAAAAAGCCCGACCAAAAACTGGCATAAAACAGCTCGGTATGTCGGCTTGATTCCCAGAATAACCAAGGCCTTTATTGAAACTGATAATACTAAATATAAGAAAGATTTAGAGAGAATTTTAGAAATTAGAATTTGTACTGAGTGTTCAGGTACAAGAGTAAATAAAAAAGTACGCAGTGCTAAAATTTTGAATAATTCCATTTCTGATTGTGTCAGTCTATCCCTTGATGAATTGAGAATATTTTTAGATAAAATAAAGGAACCTGAAGTTGAAATTATATTAATGGATTTAAAAACAAAGCTTGAGAGCTTACAGAGCCTCGGACTAAGCTATCTTACTCTTAACCGGGCAACAACAACTTTATCCGGCGGGGAATCACAGAGAATTAAAATAGCAAAGCATCTAAACAGCTCTTTATCTGATATTCTTTATATCTTTGATGAACTTAGTACAGGTCTTCATCCGGAAGATCTCACAGGAATTATAAAAATATTATATAAATTAAAACAAAAAGGAAACACAATTATACTAGTAGATCATGATCCGGATATCATAAAAATTGCAGATCATATTATTAATTTAGGTGAAGGAGCCGGAGTAAACGGGGGCTGTGTCACTTATCAAGGAACGTATGAGGGATTACTTGCTTCTGATACGCTTACCAGTAAAGCTTTGAACACTTCACATCTTTTGAATAACAAAAAGCGAAATTTCCAAGAATTTTATGAACTGCAAAATGTTAGTTTAAATAATATAAAAAATATTTCTATAAAGATTCCTAAAAATGCATTTACTGTAGTAACTGGTGTAGCAGGATCTGGAAAAAGCTCCCTTATCCGACATTTATTTAAAAATAAATTTTCTGATGCAATGATATTAGATCAAAGTCCTGTCCATAGTTCTTCACGTTCAAATATCCTCAGTTATCTGGGTGTTTTTGACACTATAAAAACTTTATTCAGTAAAGTATCCTCAAAAAACATATCTCATTTTTCTTATAATGGAAAAGGAGCATGCCCTGTCTGCAAGGGAAAAGGATATATAAAATTAGATCTGGCTTTTTTAGGAGATACAAAACAGCTTTGTGAAGGCTGTCGCGGGAAACGCTTTAACAATGAGACTTTATCCTATTACTATAAAAACAAAAATATTGATGATGTATTGAACTTAACAGTTAAAGAAGCCGAGAGTTTTTTTGATGATACTAATAGTGAAAAATTAAGCCGTATGCTAAGTTGCTTAACAATGGCCAATTTAGACTATTTAAAGTTAGGCCAGTCTCTTGATACATTTTCCGGCGGAGAACTGCAGCGGTTAAAAATAGCCAAAACTCTCTTTGAAAAAAACAGTAAGCTGCTAATTTTAGATGAACCCAGCACCGGGCTGCATGAATCTGATGTTCAAAATTTACTAGAATTATTTTTCGTTCTGGTAAAAAATGGAAATACGCTGATTGTCTTAGAGCATAATTTATCTATTATATCTCAGGCTGAATGGATTATTGACTTAGGACTTTACGGCGGCGTTCTTGGCGGAAAAATTATTTTTCAGGGATATCCCGGAGACATAATTGATCACCCTGTTTCTCTTACAGCTAAACATCTTAAAAAATTTTTGAAAATAAAGTAAATATATCATTTTTGCTGATAATTTTTCTAAATGCAAATTTACAGTCAAAAGTTTTGATTAATAGCTAAAGCTCTTGATTTTTTTGACTTAAACAAGAATTATGAAATACAGACTCTTCCACCTTCCCCTGATAAATCTGTCTAAGTATTATTTATCGTCTAAATTTCACTTTGTATAATAATTGCTAAAGTCATAATTTTATCAGCAGACAAAAAATTATTAACCAAAAAATGAGCTTTTAGCTCATTTTTTTTATTAAGGAGTCACTATATTAAAGTCCGGTTTGAAATTATCAAATAATCCCATATACTCCTTCAATTTTTGTGTATTTCCGTTTACCTTTACATTTCCGCTTGCTATCTCTTTATCCAGTGTAGTTTCACCCATTTGAATCTTATCCAGAGTATCTCTGTTTATTGTTAATGTGACTTCTGCCTCATTTTTGAATGTGTCTACTTTTCTGTATCCCAATACTGAATTCTCCAGATTAACTGCATATTTCTCTTTTATATCCGGTAATTCCAGATTCAGTGTTAGTTTCTTTCCTTCTGCCCTGTCAGCATTAAGACGGATTCCCATATAATCCATATACATTTCCATAGTCATGGCTTTTATTGCATCAGGAGTATTAGCCCCAATTTTAGTAGGTATTTTAGGTGTTCCGTTTCTTAATTCATAAGCTCCCACTAAATACTCATTTCTCCATGTAGGATCTTCTGCCTGATATCCTAATTGCTCTAATGCGTCAGCAGCAAGATTTTTTGCTTCCTGATTTTCCGGCTCTGCGAAAACCACTCTGTTCATTACTTCGGCTACCCATCTGTATTCACCTTTATTATAGTACTCCTTAGCTTTTTTTATTACAGCCTTGGAACCGCCCATAAATTCCACATATCTCTTAGAAGCCTCTTCAGGCGGAAGCGGATTCAGATTCGCAGGATTACTGTCATACCATCCGAGATATCTCTGATATACAGCCTTTGTATCATGACTCAGACTTCCGTAATAACCTCTTACTGACCATTCCTTATCCAGTCCGTTTGGATAATCTATCTTTTCTGCTATTTCATTCATTGTGTATCCTTCATTTGCCAGTCTCAAAGTTTGATCATGTATATATTTATAAATATCTCTTTGTTTTGCCAGATATCCCTTTATATTTTCCTGTCCCCATTTAGGCCAGTGATGCTGTGCTATTATTACTTCTGTTTTATCACCGTAGTCTGCCAATAAATAATCTAAAGTTTTCCACCAAGTCATCGCATCCCTTACCTGAGCACCTCTTAAAGTGTATAAATTGTGCAGGGTGTGCGTAGCATCTTCTGCTGCATTAACCATCTTAAATTGTGGAAAATACATAAGCATTTCAGCTGGTGCCTCAGTTCCCGGAGCCATTATAAATTCTACCTGAATCCCGTCTATATTTTTTGTCTCTCCGGTTTTGGAAATGATATCTGTAGGACGAATAAGACCAACAGAACCAATAGGTACTGTTTTCCCAAGACCTGCATCTATCTGTCCCTTTTCTCCTCTTGCCAGTCCCGGACCATACTGATAAGTTCCTCTTCTGTTCATGGCATTTCCGGCATAGACATTTTCACTGGAAGCCTCCTGAAGAAATCCTTCCGGAGCATAAATTTTTACTTTACCTGATTTTACATCTTTCTCATCTACTACTCCGTGTATACCTCCGTAATGATCTCCGTGACTGTGGGTATATATAACTGCCTTTACAGGTTTTTTTGAAAAGTTTTTGTAATAGAGATCCAGTCCTGCTTTTGCAGTTTCTGCGGCAGTCAGCGGGTCTATTATTATTAATCCTGTATTTCCTTCTATAATGGTCATATTGGAAAGATCAAAACCTCTTATCTGATATACCTTGTCAGTAACCTTGAAAAGCCCGTTATATTTATTCAGCTGTGCAATTCTCCACAAGCTTGGATTAACAGAATCAGGCACTTTTTTACTATCAAGAAAATCATAATCTTTCAGATTCCAGGCATCTGATCCAAAGTTATTTTTTATAACCTTATCAGGTATTGTATCTATAAATCCTCTTTTGGCATCCTCGTAATCCTGTGTATCATTAAACGGCAACTCTCTTAACACCTGTTCATTTTTCTCTTTTGTGAAAGATGTAGCCGGCTTAGGCTGTTCCGCAGCATAAAATGCAGTTGTTATCACTAGTGACAGCATCATATACTTCAAAATATTTTTCCTAATATTCATAAGTTTCCCTCCAGTTTTATGTTTTAAAAAAATGATAATTTATTTTATATATTTCTACATACAATCATACTAATTCCTTTATAACAAAATTACCATTTAAAGTCAATTAATTTTTTTACAAGTATGTCTATATTTTAAAAATTACTTCTTCAATTAATTTTATTTCCGCTTAAAATATAGTCTTTGAGATATCTCATATTTATAATTTTATTTTACACTCAAAATTATTTATATCTGTATTCTATAAGTGTAAAATACATATATGCTATATTCTTACCGGCTTATTCGAATTTTTCGGTAGTTTTTCCTGATTATCTTTTTACTTTCATATTTTCATGACTCCATAGATTTTAGAACATAAATCTAATATAATAATGAACACTGTTCTTACTTTATCAAATAAAATATTATTTTCAATAACTTTTTCAAAATAAATTAGATCATCGTTCTATTTTTTGAATTATATTATCTTTTATTATATTTGTCAATAAAATTTTACTTTTATATATCACATTGTAAAATACTGATTTCAAAGATACTCCTGCTTTCTAATCTTCTTTGTTGTCATCCCCCATTCCATATTCTCCAGTAAAGAACATCCCGTATCTGAACTTAATTTTTCTTCCCGGCATACCTCCTGCTTTTACAGTCCCTTCATTATCTGATGCTGAAATTGCTACATTCAAAACTAACATCATAAATAGTTTTTTAGCAGCTTTAATTGTTCTCTCCTTCAAACTCAAGGTATAACATATTTACAACCTTCTTAGATATATTAAATTTACCGATTATATTTTTCAGTTCATACTATTTCCAGCATTTAGCTTCTATCATATATTTTTTAGACCTTAGTTCTACTCAATAAGTATATTATCTTTAATTTTATCCGATAATGAAAAATTTCCCTTTCAAATTTTTTTAAATTTTTATGCATTAAAAACCTTTATTTTCAATAACTTTTATTTCATTAATCATTTTTTTATTTTAAAAAATCGGAAAAATATTTTATAATCAAATATAAAAATAGAACTTAATTCTAAAAAATATGACATGATTTATTTTTCAAAGAAAGGGTCTGACTATGACAAAAAAAACTAAGGATAAAATTATTTTTACAGCAGAATCTTTACTGGAAAGCAATGAATATAAAGATATTTCAATTCGGGAGGTCGCTTTTTTATCTGGAATCTCCATCGGGACATTTTATCGTTATATGAACTCAAAAGAGGAGCTTCTGGAACAGCTAAAGATTAAGTTTGACCAGAAAGTATATAATACTTTATTAAAACAAACCAAAGGGAAAAATCCAATAGAAAAAATTTTGATTTTTTTTGACACTTATATAAATTATATTACAAAATATAATTACAAATTTTTTGTTTTTTTTATTCCTACATTATTAGAAAAACAGGATTTTATCTCTCAATCAAAAAATTTATGCCTTTTGAAACAATATATAGAAGAAGCCTATGAAAGTGACGGATTTAATGATATTTACTCACAGGACTATATTTTCCGTACTCTCTCGTCATTTTTTATAGGGACAATTTTTAATTGGTGTTTTTCAATGGGAAAATCAGATATGAAAAAAGATTTTTTCTCAAATTTTGATACTTTAATTAGTAAATTTAAAAACTGAATTTTATCACGAATAATATTATATAACAAAATATGATTTTTATCTTATATAATCGCATAAAGACAGAAAAATCCTGTCTTATTTTTTGATTTGATTTTTAAAATAATGCATAAAAAATTCTGATTACTGTATAAATAAATATTATCTTTTATTGCTAAAACTATTCAGTTCTGACTAAAGAATTTCCCGGTTCATTCCAGCCTTTCCTTCTTGTTTCCTCTTCTATTTTCAATTATTTTACAGAAAATTATTTTCTTTCTGTTCAATAATTTCTAATTTTAGCACTTTCTATTCCAAAAAAATTCATTGAAAAATATTAATGATATTCGCATATTTTAGAACAATATTCTATATTATTTCAAAAAAATTTAAATCCTCTAAATTAGTAGAAGAATCCTAAATATGGAACTTTATCTCTGTTTTTCTTACTTTTGACCATAGACAGCTTATTTTCTCCACGCAGTTTTTAAAAAAACATCTAATCATTGATTTTATTAGATTTTTTTCTTTAAAAAAATATGTTGAAAAATTTAAACAAAAGGTATATAATAAAAAAATAGAACATAGTTCTAATAATTTTAATAGCATATAAAACTAAAAAGTTTAGGAGATAAAATGAATAAGAAGATATTAATGTTTTTGGCATTAAATGCACTAACATCAGCTTATACAATGCCAGTAAAAAATGTAGAGAGCAGCAATTTATATAAAAGCATTACTAAAAATATAAAAGAAAACAAGCCAAACGAAAAAAACTACAAATTAATCGAGGATATACTCAATAAAAAAAATAAGGAACTAAAAGATTTATACTCACAAAGTGATTACATTGTCAAACCTGAGTATTTAGAATGGCAGATCTTTTTTTCGGCGTTCTATGGAGATACAAACAAAGGCGGAAAAAAATCCAATGATTTTTACACTCCGGCAGGAGAAGCAAAATCAGTGAATCTGGGTATTTATGTACCAGTAAGAGATATAGAAAATTTTTCTATAAACAGAGTGCAAAATTTAGCACCTGTAATAGTAGACAACACTGTACCAAAAGAAACTAGAGCCAGAAATCTGGAATTCATAAGTGCAGAAAAACCGGAAATTGACATAGACGTGACATCTCCTTCTCTTCAAATCTCTCCGGTTGCCGTTGAGGAAAAAGATGTTAACCTGATTACAAGTCTGGAAGCACCTCAGGTTTCTTTAAATGATGTAAAAGTGTTTAATCTCAAATTAAATGTACAGTCAAACTCAAAAGACAGAACACTCACTGGAAACAAAACAGTCTCTGCAGGAGAAGTTCTAAGTTCTTCGTCGGCTTACGATATAGGGCTTCGGGCAGAAGGTAACTTTACTGCTTATCTTCTGGGGAATTCTTCTATAGAAAGACAGAATGCAAGTGCAATGTCTGTTTATCACGGTATAGGAATGAACGGAACATCTTCCAATCCAAATGCTGCAATATCACTGAAAGAATCAAATACTGCCGGAATAGCTGTTTCTCCCGATAATGTAAAAACATCATTTTATACGCCTCATGAATGGACAGCATATAATTACGGAACTATCATCGGAGAACAAAAATCAGGCAGCGGAATTTATACAAAACAGATAGGCTTTGGATATATACCATCCGGTTCAAAAAATATTCAGGTCAGAATGAATAACTATGGATCAATAACAATGAAATCACCTAACAGTGCAGGGTTTCTTCTTATGCCTGATGCAGATCAGGATTATAATCTGAACGGAGCAAAACCGCTTTCTCCTGTACCGCCGAGAACAAGCTATGACGGAGGTTACACATATACGAATAATGATTATGATCAGAAGAATGTAAGATTTTTTGCACAGAGTCTGGGAACAATAAATATTTACGGATCAAGAAGCTACGGTATGATGACTTCTCCTTATGCAGGGAATGATATGGGGCATAATTTTGGAATAAGTACATACGGTGCGGAGACATCAAGCATTCTAAACAAAGGTACAATCAATGTACTTGGTGATGAATCAACAGGTTTTGCGATAAAAAAATCAATTCATTCTGTTTCTAATAACGGTATAATAAATATAGGAACAGATCCATTAAACGGGGCATTTATACAGGACAATACAAATGGAAACAGCATTTATGATGAAAGCGGAAATTTGATCTCAACAGGAGATATAAATAAAGTCGAGAGAGCAACAGGAATGTATACAAGTCAGGCTATTATCGACTATGCAATAGCATTTGACGATCCTACGACTACACCTATTCAGGTATTCGACCAAAACAGACGTGGCGGTTCCACAAATAACGCTGTAATAAACATATGGCATAATGCCGTAGAAAGTTCGGGTCTTAGAGCAGAAGGAGAAGGCTCTGTAACCAATGTCGGAGATATCAATATTTACGGAGAAAATAACTATGGAATAGCTGCCAGAGATAATGGATATGTCAGAAATATGGTAAATTCTAGCTATAATGTCGGAGTATACAATCCTGTCACAGGTCAGTGGTCTGTTCAGCCTATGGGCGGACAGGCTGCAGCAATAACTGTTAATTCCCAAATGTCAGCTGCCGGTTATGTGGACAGAGGTGCTGCACTTGAAAATTCAGCTATCATTACAGTGAATAATGATAATTCGGCAGGATTCTATGTAAGAAGCGGAACAGCAACAAATAATGACAGAACTTCACAGCCTTCTAATTACGGTTATGGAAGTATTACGGCAAATGGCAGCGGATCACACGGCGTATTGGTAACTAATGAAGACGGAACAACTGCAAAATTTGTAAACAATGGACTTATTGAAACAAAACACGACGGGACAGTTGCCCTTTACGGAGTGAACGGTGCCCAATTAAGCAATTTAAATAAAAACGAAAAGGAACGTCATTATTTGGATGACGGTACAGGAACAGCAGTAACAGCAGCAAACTGGCTAGCAACAGGACATACCTTTGATACAAGTGCAAACTGCGGTAGAATCACATGTTATCTAAATATTTATTCAAAAGTAGTAGAAGTTACCGATCTTGCCCAAAATGCACTGATTAAAGCCGAAGATGGAGGAACAGGTATATGGCTTGAACAAAACAGAGGAATATTTACGCCTGCGGCTCCTGTAAGTACAATAACAGGCGCAGCAATATACGCCCCTGTAGAAACAGGTAACAGCACCGCTAATTATACTGCAATAGGAGTTTACTCCGACGGAATTGCCAAAGCTTCGTTTTATAAAGGCAGTTATTATGATCCGTCAAATTACCCGAAAGACATGGCTTCTATAAAAGTAGGAGAAAATGGGATAGCACTTTTACATAATTACCATGACAGAATAGGTATGACAGGAGCAAATAAATATTTTGGCGGTTCTACTGGAATATTCAACATAAAAGCATTAAATGCTGACCTTGGAAAAAATTCAATACTCGGATACTCAAATTCCGGTATCATAAACACAGATGTATTTTCAAATGTTCAGTTTACATCTCTGGGAGATGGAGTTATATTTGCATATGTTTCTAATAACGGAGAAATAAATGTAAATAATACTTATCTGACAGATTTTCTGATAAATCCGGGTGCAGTACCTACTGGACAAAATATAATGCCATTTACAGCTGAAAACGGGATAATAAAAAATACTGTTACCGATGGTACGACAGGAAGCACCGGGATTCCAGGACTTCTAATGAATACAAAAATCGGTCTTCAGTCATTTTCAAAAGATAATACAGCTGTAATTTTGAATAAAAGCAAAACTGCTTCAAACAACTACGGAACAATCACAATGACAGACAGACCAAATGACGGAGCTATAGCTTTATACAGCAAATACGGGAACATATTGAATGATACCGGTGCAAAGATAAATCTTTCAGATAAAAATTCAGCAGGTATTTATGCAGTAGAGGAAACAGACGCTGTAAATAACGGAATTATAAATATAAATGAAAAATCCTCAGCAGGAATGTATGGATTATCAGAAGATGCTATTAACCCTACAAGAATCGGACTAAGCGGAGTTGCTCTTACACAGAGTGCAAATGCAGAAATAAATGTAAATAATGAAGAAAGTTCCGGTATCTATGGCGTAAACCTAGGAACTGTATTGGGTAAATCATATACAATAAATAATGCCGGAACGATAAATGTAAAAGATAAAAACAGCATCGGGATATACTCAAATAATGTAAATATAACAGGAGTAGGAACTATAAAGCTGGGAGACACAGCTTTAAGCACAGCAGGACACAGAACAGCAGTATATGCAAAAGGCCTGGAAGCAGCCGTGACTGTAACAGGAGCACAGATAGATCTGGGAACTACAGATCAGACAAATATAGCTTATTATATAACTGATAATGCAAAGCTTGCAGGAAGCAGTCATGGACATATAGACGGCTATGGAATAATTGTAGTCGGGAAAGATACAGAAATAAGTGATTCAAAAATTAACATGAATATAACAGGTGGTGACGGTCAAATAGGACTTGCCGTTCTTGGGACAGATAATTACAGTTATACCAGAGACATAAGTGCAGGCAGTACAGTAGCAAACGGCAGCAATAAGTACTATGGAGTGGCACTATACACAGCAGACCAGAACATAAGCAGTCCAATAACAAACAAACTAACTGCCGGAATGAACGGAGTCGGACTTTATGCCGGAGGTAACACAGGAAGTACTCTTACATATAATGGAGAAATAACTGTAGGGGACGGGACAAGTGCCGGAACAGGAATTTTTGTAAAAAGCGGTTCAGATGTAACACTGGCTTCAGGCGGAAAAATAACTCTTGATGGTGAAAACGGAGTTGGTGTCTATGTGGAAGGAAATGGAGAATTCACATTTGACAGCGGAAGCAGTATAATTTTTAACGGTTTTGGAATAGGAATCTGGGGAGAAAACGGATCTGTGATTAATGATAACGGAACAGGTACAATAAGCTCGCCTACAGGTGCCTTTATAATAAGAAGCAGACTGGCAAACGGTATAATAAACATAAATGCACCGGGAATAACGCTTGGAAACGGGTCAGCAGGATATGTTGTCAACGGCGAAATTAACAATCTTTCAGGCTCTACATTAGTTACAAATCCTTTTTCCGATAACATAATAGCCCTTATAGCCGAAGGTTACAAAGTAGTTGGTGCTAATACATATGAGACAAACAACTTTGGAAAAATATATCTTACTAATTCTTCAAAAGGTACAGCAATGTATCTGAAGAATGCAAGAGGAATGAATGAAGCGAATGGAATAATTGTTCTTGGAAATGAAGGAGTGGGACTTTACGGAGAGGAAGATTCTGCTACAGATCTTACTGAGCTTAGAAATTCAGGACAAATAATAATGAATAGTTCAAGCTCACAGGCTCTTTACGGAAAAGGAATATCTCTGATCGAAAATAACGGCACAATTAGCTCAGCTGCTGCAGAAAATACAGGAATATACAGTATTTACAATAATAATGCAGTAAATACAAAAATAAACAACTCTGGAACAATAACACTGGGAGACGGAAGTTTTGGAATATATGCCGAAAATTCCTATATAACAAATACGGGAAGTATAGAAACCGGTAATAAAACGGTAAACAGCTCTTCTGCGGGAATATATGCCAAAAACAGTATCGTAGCAAACAGCGGGGATATAAAAACGGGACAGGATGGAACAGCTTTTGTAGGTGATAACAGTATAATAAACCTAAACAGCGGAAATTTTGATGTTTCAACCGGAAGTCTTTTATACGGAAAAAATAATACTGTAGTAAATTATAACCTTGCTAACCAGACAGCTGACTGGATAAATCCATATATCAGCCTTGAAAACAGTACATTAAACGTGTTAAATACAGCTGTTTTAAATGTAAAAAATAATTCTGCCGGAATACTTATCATAGGAAATACCGGGACTGTAAACGGAGACATAACAGTAAATGCTGAGGACAGCGGAAAAGGAATATACATAAAAAATCTTGGTACAGCATATATAAACAATACAAAAATAAATGTAAACGGCTCATCTGCAAATGGCCTTGTACTGGAAAACTCAAGTGCAGACAATGCAAGTACAGTAAATGTAAATAACACAGGTACCGGAATATTTTCACAGCTTACAACGGCCGGAAACACAACAGTAACAAATAACGGAACTATAAATGTAAATTCCGTACTTGGAACAGGTATATATGCCTCAGCAGTGAATGCAGGCGGAACAATTCTCGGAACAACAACAGTAGATAATAACGGAACTATAGTGTTAAGAAACAGCACTGATATAAACAGCGATTCTCAGATAGGAATTTATGGCACTGCCGGATCAGCAATAAATAATAATAATTCGATAAGCGGCGGAAATAACGTAATAGGAATTTACGGAACAGCTTCCTCAGTAACAACAAACGGAAGCATAATACTGGGAGACCGTTCGGCAGGTGTATATATGAATGGCGGAAATCTTATAACAGGTACTAATACTTTAATAAAAGTCGGCTCAGAAGGTGCTGCGGCAATTTATGCCGTACGCGGGGCAACTGTGGTAAATAACAGCAGCAATATACAAGCAGGGCAAAACAGTGCTCTGATATATGCACAGGATACCGGAACAGTTGTAAATAATCTGGCAGATTTAAATGTTGTTGAAAATGGAATTGGTTTTTACGGAGATAAAGGAACTGTACATAATAACGGCAAAATAAGTGCAAACGGATCAGATGCAGTATTTTTCTACTCTAAAAACGGCGAAATAAATAACAGCGGACTGCTTGATTCTGCTGGTAATACAGGTGTTATAGGAATTTACGGGGAAAATTCAATAATAAAAAATAACGGAAATATCATTTTGGGAGATTCAATAATAAATCCTAATGATATAACACAAAGTACATATGCAATAGGAGTTTACGGAAAGGCTTCCGAAATAAAAAATACAGGAAACATAAAACTGGGAGCTAATTCTGTAGGAATTTATTCAGACTATAATACAACAGAAGCACAAAATACCGGAGATATAGAATCATCTTCTTATGGAGCCATAGGAATATTCGCAGAAAACGGTACATTTAGAAATATGGGAAGAATCATATTGTCCGGGGATGACTCAATAGGAATGGCCGGAAGAAACAACGCTACTATTATTAATGACGGTCAAATAACTATGAACGGAAAATCAGGGATAGGAATGTATGTAACAAATAATTCACATGTATATAATAACGGCGTAATAACAATAAATGGCGATAATGGAACAGGAATACAGATCGGAGCTAATTCTACCCTTGAAAATGAAGGTACTATAAACTTGAACGGATCAAACGGGGAAAGTGTGCTTTACGGGGAAAGTACAAAATACCAGATTCCAAGTATCATAAATGCAGGAATAATAAATGTGGATGAAAAATTTGAAACAAACGGTGTTAATGTAATAGTAAAAGTAAATCCTGACACTGTAAGAAAACCTGAAATATCTGAAATAACTGCAAGTGATTATGAGCTAAGTGATATAAACGGTAAATTTCTGATATCAAACGCCGTACAATTTAATGCGCAGTCATTTAATGTGGACGGACCGGTAAAAATAATGAGTACTTTTTCTCAGGGAACAAATGCTGCAGCATATAAACTCGAAAATGTATTTAATCCTTTGACACCATACGGCGGACCAAATACAAATAAAATATCAGTACTAAGCGATTCGTATACTTGGGATGCAATACCGGTAATAAGTGATACGGGAGGCGTGACTATATGGATGCAGAAACAAAGTTATAAAGATCTTGCAAACAGCAGATGGTATAATGAGTTTGGCGGAACGCTTGATCAGAAATATTTAGATGCTGAGGGTAACGCACTAAAAATTTATGATAAAATAGATAATATAAGTACTGCGAAAGAATTCGACCATATAATGAGCAGTCTTGGCGGAAATATGTATGCCAATATGAATCAAAGAGAAAAGACAGCAATGGATACTTTAGGTACATCTCTGAATTTACTTCAGGATTCGAAGAATAACACAAAAGAAAATGTAAAAATAAATGTAATAGCAGGAAAAGGAAAACTGACAGAGAATACAGACGGAGTAACAGGTTATAATTATGAATCTACAGGAATACTTGCTTTGAGAGAAGTCGAAAGAACATATAAACACACATTTGGTTATTCAGCAGGATACCTACATACAAATTATGAAATGAATGACGGAAACAGCAGCGAGGAAGATGCTGATACATTACAGCTTGGATTACACAATAAGTACAGATCAAATGACTGGGTATTAAAAAATGATTTATTAGGAAGAGTAAGCTTCCATAATACAGACAGAAACATCGACTGGGTAAATGCCGGAAAGTCAGAAATGAACGGAACATATGAAACATACAGCATTACAAGTAATAATAAGTTCGGAAAAGAATTATCACTGGGTAAAAATATGAGTTTCACTCCATATGGCGGACTGGATGCAACATATATAACAAGACCGACATTCAGCGAGAACGGACTTGAGGCTCTGGAAGTAAAAGGAAATGATGCATGGAGTATTATGCCAAAAGCAGGAGTGGAGCTAAAAGGAGAGCTTCCGCTGGGAGAAAAGAAACAGTGGAAACTAAAAGGTGCAGTAGATGTAACATACGGATATGAACTTGGAGCTCTGAATAAGAGAGAATATGCAAAACTTGTAAATGTGGAAACAGATTACCATAAGCTGTCAAAACCGGAAGAAGAAAAAGGAGTACTAAGCACTAAAGCAATAATAGGTGCAGAGGTAGAGGACAGATACGGTATCTTTTTAACAGGTGAATACATAACAGGAGCTGACAGTGAAAATGAGTATAGAGCAGGAGTAACTTTGAAAGCAGTATTTTAATCAGGAAAGTCATCTAAGAAATTTAAAAAATGAGAGAATATTAAAATGTGCGAAATTTCGTGTAAACTCTGGATAGTTCAATAAAATCAGTCAAAACCACCCCTTGACGGGGTGGTTTTATGTTTCGTACATAAAACATACTCGACTGACTTAAGTCTAAAATTAAAATAGAGACTTTCAGTCACTAACTGCTAATCTCTAATTTTTTTTAAATTTATATTGTTAATTAATTACATATAAGTATATTTTGTTGACCCATTAATTCAAATTTAGAATTTGGGACAGACATAAAACGTCTGTATATACTTCCAGTATCTCCATCAAATGCAAATCGAATTTCTTCGCTTTCATTCTTATCACTTATAATAAATTTAAATGCATAAATTTTTGAATTGGGTACTTTTTCTACGAATTTATAAGTAACCTTTTTATTCGGATTGTTTTTCTTATAGTCTTGACGAAAAATATCCTCAATACTTTTGAGGGCTTTGCTGCAGCTAATTTTACTCTTAGAATTTCCAGAAGGACTATTCGTTCTACTGCTTCCGTCAGCTCCACAAACAAAAGGCGGAATTCCTACCCCACAGCCATAATCATAAGAATTCGTTCCAGAATCATAATTTGCAGCTAACTGGACGTTAAGAATTCCAAATAAAATTATGATAAAAAATAATAACTTTTTCATATCTAATCTCCTTTGAATAAATTTGTTCTACATTGAACATTAATTAATTATATTCCATTTACTAAAAAAAACAATAATAAGATTTCTTAAAATTTAAATTATAAATTTACCGGTAGAAACTTAGTATTATTATTCCAACTTTACTATTTTGATATTTTTCTGAAACATTATAACTTTCTAGTAAATTAATTTCAGAACCGCCTAATTCAGATACTTATCTATCTTTTTTATACTCTTCAATATTTATAATTTTTATTTTTTTCTTTATCCTCCCAATTGACATTATCATCAATAAGCTTAATTATAGTAATTAAATTCGTTGATTCAACATCATTTAGTGTTACGGAATTATATTTAACATTTTAATTGAGATTCACTGCAATAAAAGCAATTATAATGATTTAAATCTATATTATTATATTAGAAAACATTTGACGCCATGTCAAAAAAATGATAAAATTTTAAAATAGATTAAATATAATTAATCAAATACCAAAAAGACAACATTAATCAGTTTTAATGTTAACAAATATTCAAAGGAGATTATTTATGAAAAAAAGGTTATTAGTACTATTTTTAGTTTTGGGTGTGATTTCTTTTTCTACTTCCTGTTATATTTATGAATATGAAAAGAAAGATGGAAAAGTAATTTTTTCTCAAAGTATAGTTCCGGGAGGACACACAATTAAAACGAATCAAGTGAAAAAAGCTGATCTAAAAACTTTTGAAGTATTAGATAAAAGTGAAAAAGTAGCCAGAGATAAAAAAAACTTTTATTATATGGGGAAATTAGTAAAAGGAATAGACGGTGAAACAGTAGAAGTAGTTAATGTAGAAACAAAAAATCCAGATATGGGAAAGAAAATAGTTGACGGAATAGAGGTTACTGTGAGACTTTCAACTGCGGCTCATTGTTTTAAACCATATATTACTGAAGTAAGAGATAAAAATGGAAATCATTTAATAATGGATATTCAGTCCGGAATGTATGAGCTGGTTGAATAATTTTCAGATAAGAAAGTGTTCTAAATGAATATATTAAATTGAGCTAGGTGAAGAAAATGCAGAATTTATTTTTAATTAAGACAGCCAAAATACTAAATATGTTACTAATAGGTATAATGGCACTAATGATGATAAAGGGTGTTTCCGGAGCTCTTACAACATTAATATCAAGTATTTTAATTTTTATATCTCCGGTTGTCACACAATTAATGTTATTAGGAATTTTAGTATTCATACTATCAGTAATTTCAATTATAAAATTAAGAAAATACGAAAGAATAGTTTTATTTAAAAAATAAATACAGATAATTAATAATAATTATCAAAAAAATACGTTAAAGTATTATAAATACTGACGTATTTTTTTAGTCTCCCTCTGGTTGTCCCTTTGCCGGTATTATCTCATATAAGTCTGTAAATATTATGTTTACAAATAAATACCAGTCTTTACTAAAATTATTTTTGCAAACTTGTAAAAAACAATAGATAATTTTAAAAGAAAAATGCCAAAAATCTAGGTATATATAATTGACTTACATATAAAAGACTACTTTAATTATTGAATTATATTCAAATTATTTAATTTTAATTTGTTTCTTCTGTTCTCGGCTTTTCCTCCGATCCCGGAGATTGCTTTGGTCTTTTATTAACAGTAATATGTAAGCCTAATAATAGCAGCGTTAGAATAACTTTCCCTAATTTTTTTTATCTAAACATTCTTTTTTATAATAACAATATCAATAATTAAATATTTTATCAATAAAATTTAAAAACTATTTTTTTCTAGATTTATGCCGGAAGTATGTGATAAAATATTTCAATAAGTTAAAGGTTGAGTACGTTTGGAGGATTTTCAGATAGATGAATAAAAAAATGTTTTTTAATAAATTTCAGGAAGAGCTTGTTTTTGTGGTAGTTTTTTTTATATTAATAGTTGCAATGATTTTTAAAATGCCCAAATTGGAATATATTGATTTTAAATTGATTTTCATATTGTTTGATTTAATGATCATAGTATATATATTTGAAAAATCACGTGTATTAGAAAGTATAGCAATGAAAGTATTAAATAATAGTAAGAATTTGAGGCAGCTTATTTTCAGCTTAATAATTTTGAGCTTTTTTATAAGTATGCTTCTTACAAATGATGTAGCTTTATTTTTAATAATACCTTTGACATTAATAGTAGAAATTGAATTAAAAAAGAATTTGATATTCCCTGTGGTTTTGATAACTATAGCAGCTAATCTGGGAAGTAGTGTGACACCGTTTGGAAATCCACAAAATCTTTTTCTTTTTCTATTTTATAATTTTAATATTATAAATTTTCTAAAAATAACTTTACCTTTAGGAATTATAAGCTTCGTATTATTATCTGCAACACTTATTTTTATAGAAAAAAAAGAGTTTAAAAGAGAATTTCCTGCTGTTCACTTTACAAGCAAAAGTAAGGTAATTTATTTTAGTATTCTATTTTTTATATTAATTTTATCAATATTCGGGTTAATAAATTATATATTAATTACAATAATCTTACTTATCTCGGTTTTAATGTTTGAAAGAAAAGCTTTATTTAAAATTGATTATTTTTTATTATTAACATTTGTATTCATTTTTTTAATCGTTGGAAATATTAGTTCATCAGTGTACATAAAAGAATTATTTGATAAGTTTATAACAAGTTCAAATCGTGTATATTTTTTATCAATATTCTCTAGTCAAATAATAAGTAATGTTCCGGCAGCTATCTTAATTTCACATTTTACTGATAATGCCAAAGAATTAATATTAGGCGTGAATATCGGGGGTATTGGAACATTAATTTCTTCGTTAGCCAGTCTTATATCTTACAAATTATATACAAAAAAGAAAAATAAAATAGAAAAAAAAGTTTATTTAAAGCTTTTTATATACTGGAATGCTTTATTTTTATTAGTATTAACATTATTTTTTTATAAAATAAAATTCTTATCTATAGTATTTTGAATTAAGCAGTTAACTATTCAAAATATTATAATAAAATTTATAGCAGAAAATTCTTTATTTCTGATGTATGAAAAATTTTGGAAGAGAGAAAATAACTTACAAAAAATCACAGGATAAAAAGAAAATAATTTAAAAATCCTTCATACGTCAACATGTATATTTTACTTTCTAGCTGGAGCAATTATTTTCTTTATTATAAAAAAATAAGTGTAAATGTTTGAGTATTATTACAAATACTTTTACAATTACACTTAACGGTACTAAAACTTGACTTATTTTTTAACCAAAAGGCTAAATTACCATAATGACGGCGGCAAAACAATGTCAATTGCACGTTTCGGACATTCCATCCAGCATATTCCACAATGCCAGCATTCTTCTTCATAAGTTACTTTAGGTTTTTTAATTTCTTCCTGCCAGGTAAAAACATCCAAAGGACATAAATTATAACATTTTTTACAACCAATACATTGGTTATCATCTACTTTTGTCGGCATATTAACATCCTTTCTCTATATTCTCTTGTTTTAAATCCGGAACTTCTCTTATCTCTAAAATAGATTTTCCATTTTCCATTCGTTGATATGTTGCCATATTAGTTCTAAGCGGGTCTATTTGAGGATAATCAGCTCTAAAAAAACCTCCTCGTGTTTCTTTTCGTTCTAAGCAGGCATATATATGTACTTCTGCCAAATCCATAATATTACGAATTTCAAGACATCTAGTTAAATAATGAGGTGTTTTAGCCATTAATTTAGGCAAAAATTCACGTTTTAATGAATTCAGACGTCTTAATCCTTCTCTAAGCTTTCCTTCAGATTTATTTATTCCTACATATCTTTCACAAATATGCCTAACTGAGCATTCCAATTCCATCGGCTCTATTCCATTTTGGATGTCCAAAGGAGACATGGCTAATTCTTTGTGTGCCATTACCTGTTCAATGTTAATCGATATTTTTCCTACTGTATTAACAAATTTATATATATTATCCCCTATATATAACCCACTGGGAATTGAGCCGCTACAGCCTGTTGCTCCAGCCGTACAATCCCCTGTTGCATAGAGACCTTTAATACTTGTTTGAAATTCATCATTTATTAGACATACTCCGCTGCTTAATGAAAATTGATATGGTTTTAAAGCCATCAATTCATAACGGTGTGTTTTTGGATTGAATCCTCTATCTTCTGCTATTTTGAATGATACTAACCTTTCATCTGTATAACATACTTCAATCCTTTTATGCCAGTCATCAGATAAATTTTCAATACTTTCATAAATCGGAGTCAATCCTTTTTTTTCTAATTCAGCATATTGTTCTGTATTCGGATTCAAAATTTCCTGTCCATTCCATGTAAACACTTTCATTGGAATTCCTTCATTAAGTGGTAAATTTCCATAAGAAATAGTTAAATCGTCTCTTATCTTGAAACCAAACCCTGTCAATTCCATGTTAACCAGTTCTCCGCCTGCTCTGTATACAGCTGCATGTCCATCTCCTGAAAGCGAAGCTGGACAAAAATGATATTTAAATTTATATTTTCCAGGTAACGGAGTTTCCCCCTCATAGCAACGTCCAAAACTCCCTGTTGCAACAACAACAGCTTTTGCTTTGATTACTATAAATTCTCCTGTTCTGCTGTTCAAAGCTGTTGCTCCGACTATTTTGTCTTCATTAGTTAAAAAATCTATTATTGGTGTCCATTGTAATATTTCTACACCTCTTTCTTTAACTGTTTTTGCAAGTTGAGGTTTTATGTTTTGCCAGTGTACCCGCAGTGTCCCTCCACCCCTCATACTATTTTCAGGTTCAGGCATCCATCGGTATTCTCCGTCATCCCATTTACTTGAAACCCCAAGCTTCTCCAATTCTTCCAATGCCCAAAAGGCACTATCATAAATCTTATAATTAAGATTAGGATCTAAAAATCTTCCGGGTCCATTGGTCATACTAATAAATTTTTGAGCCTTATTTACCATATTTAATACTGAAGTTCCTTTCGGAAACCCGCCATAATGATCAATACCCATTGCAGCACTGCCACTTCTCTCAGGATTGGCCTTTTCAGCAAGAACAACCTTAAGACCATGTTCCGCAGCTTTTGCAGCAGCACAACATCCTCCAATACCTCCACCCATAATTAATACATCTGTTTCTATTACTCTATCTGCAATTTCTTCTAATTTCATCTAATACCTCCTTATACTTTATTTTTTCAGCAGCATCATTTCTTCTGCACGTTTCTTAACTTCTGATTCCTCAAATTCAATATCTCTGTACCGGATTGTTTTAACATATTCAGGAACAATTTTTTCAGATGCTTGTAAATAGCTTATATCATTTTCTTCCGCATATTCTTTTATAAGTTTCCATAATGGAAATTCAAATTTTTCCTCATAATGTTTATCTGATGTTGGTTCTAACATAATTATCCTCCTATTTTTATAATAATGAGTATACTCATTATAAGTATACTCTTTTTTTTAATTTTGTCAAGTTTTTTATAAAACATAAAAAAAGAGCTATATCAAATGATATAACTCCTAATTACTTTTTGTCTTGACTGCCTAAAAAATAAAGTTTTAAAAGAATTTTTTTTAATTCACTTTGCTCTTTTTCTGTTAGTAAATTCATAAATTTATCCAAAATAGATTTAGAGGCTTTATCTATTTTTTTTATAATTGGTTTTACCTCTTCACTAAGTTCGATTATAGTTGCACGACGATCTATCGGGTCAGGTAAACGTTTTATATAATTCTCAGCTTCTAAAACATCAACGAATTGTGTTACAGTTCGTGCTTTTATTCCTAATCTTGATGCTAACTCATTCATTCTTAATGAACCAGCTTCAGAAATTTCTAAAAGAACACGAATTCGGGAACCTGTTAATTGTTTTGGTAAATCATACAATGATAACTCATATTCAAATTCCTGCTGTAAAAAATGACTTACCTTAAACAATAATGGTAATATCTCTGATACTGGTATCTCTTCTAGTTTTAGTGACATTTCCGAATTAGACATAAACTCTCCTTAATATATTTCTTGATTAATGGTATTCTTAAATATTAATATACTTCGATTTTACAATTTTGTAAAGACAATTTCTTTTTGAATATAATATTCCCAGCTTTATATATAGTTGATTTTGATATTTTGAACAATTCACAAATTGATTTTATCCCTGCTCTTTTTGAAGATATCAATAGTATACTCCTTTTTTGGTGTTACACTGAAAAGTTAGACAAAATTACCTTGCTGATGTACGATAAAAAACTAAGGGCTGAGTCAATGAGAAAATAAAATAAATATGACAAGGTATCTAAACAGACAAATGTCTGAAGGAATTATCGTGTGAATAATGTAGTAAGTATAGAAAGCTTGATTTAATACATGTGTTGTTTTTCACTCTGGTATAATATAACTCTTAAATGACAGCATGTCAAGCAAATATCATTATTTAGAGTGTTTCAAATTCTCCAAAAAACTTTACACAGAATTTCCTGCACTCACCATTTATAAATTCATATTTTGGTATTTTCAAAGCTGATTTTTATCATCTACTGATTAATTATATTAACTGAAAAAATCGGCTTTAAAAGCCAAAATCTTTTGAAATTTCATATTTTTTAATACAGGGTAGCTTGGTGTAAAGTACGGACTTGGGAGAGCCGTACTTTTATAATATATCTTTCGCCCCCACTACTAAACTTCGAATATTATATTTAAAAAAACCGATACCTTAATAAAAATGATATCGGAATTTTTGAAGTTAATAAAAAAATATATTTCTATGAATAAAAAATTCTATCCAAAAGACTTTTATTTAATTTTTTTGATAATTTAATTCCCATATTATTCCGAAATTATCTTTTATTTTTACATATTTTGAATCCCAGAAAGTTTCATGTAAATCTATTAGAAATTCACATTTTTTTTCTCTTAATTTTTTGCAGATATTATTTAAATTATCTTCTGTTTCTATCTCTAACCAAATCGAAATTTGACCACTACTCTCTGATCTTGCTCCTACTCCATCATATTGCTCTGCTTTATCTCCTACTAGTATTTTATTTTCTCCTAATAAAAGAATCGCATTTAATATCATATCCTCCCCATTTTTTGTTTCAATATTATATTCACTTGCTAAAGCTTTTTCTACAACCTTAGCTTCAAATATTTCTTCATAAAAACTCAATGCTTCATCACAATTTCCATCAAATGTTAAATACGGAAGTGCTGATTTTATCATAAATATTACCTCCTAAAAATATATTAATAATACAATTATAACAGAATATTAGATCTTTTTTTCTTCTGAATTGCTATTTTTTTTCAAAATTTTTTCGACCAATAATTGAGAAACATTGAATACAATTGGTGGGTCGTCTTCTTCTGCTTCTCTCAAAACAATTTTAAATTTTTTTTCTTCCATTGAGGGAAAGTTAATCGATTCTTCTACCATCCCTCTCAAAGCTTTATCAAACTTGAAATAATCTAAAGGATTATTACTTTTCTTTATCGCACATGACAATAAGTAATATTTTCCATCAGGAATATTTTTTAATTTACAAGTTCTCTTATTTAGTAATGCTTTTCCAACAATAGGCTTGTGATTAGGAATTGGTCTTATGAATAACCCTACAAATACTATATATTCTCTGTATGTTTTCGGAAAAATTATCTCTACCTCACAACTTCCTCTATTTCTTTTCATTTTTTCAGAATTATGTTCTATCTCAAAACATTCCTTAGTCTCTTCAAAATTTTTTATTACTCTAAACGAGTTTAAATACTTTTCTTGATACTGTTTAGGTGATAGACCTGTATACTTTTTAAATAAATTACTGAAACTGCCAGCACTCAAAAATCCACTTTTTAATTGTGCATAAAGTATACTATTTCTCTTTTTTAGAATTAATCCAATACTTTTGTCTATCTTTAAAGTAGAAATATATTCTTTTATTGTAAATTTTTTTATCCTCTTAAATTCTCGACTAAAATGATACTTACTAGAATAAAAATTATCAGAGATGTTTTTTAATTTAATATCATTATTAAAATTCTTTTTTATATAAAAAAATACTTCTTTTATATTCATTTTATACACCTTCATTTCTATATTAAATGATATGATATCAAATCAATAAAAACAAGTCAATGTATAAAATTTATATTAGATAATATGACTTAAGAATAAATATAAAACCTGTTATCCAAATTTTCAAAAAAATTTTTCAATTATTCTGTTTTTTTATCTACAGGATTTGTTTCCAAACTTTGATATTTGAATTTTATCTCATTCTTTACTATTAAATCATAAGTATAATATTTTTTCTTAGCATGATTTTTTATCTCCTCATCTCTAGTTACTACTTTATCCCGAATATCAGGTCGACGATACTTCTAGCATAAGAACTCTTACTCAACCATATGAGTTTTTCTTGTAAAAACTGCTCACTCTATTTGAATTCTCTATATCACAATTTCCCCTTATTAAATCCTGAACAGTTTCAGTTATCCTTCTTTAGCCATTTCAGTGAATTTTACCCTTATATCCCCTGTTAAAGGGAGTGTTGGATTATATGCTTTCCAATAAATACCCTTTGGGAGGGTTTCTTATTCTTTACCTGTTCTCATTCACGATGCTGCAAAGATATATTATTATTCAATCTTGCAAGAAATGGTATTACATCTCCTTCTTCCACATAATCCAGATCATAACTTATTGTTGACAGCAAGCCTACGTATTTATTAATTACAATATTATCTTCCAGTAAATAATCCCATGCCAGATAATATGCAAGACTGTTCTTAAAATCTTTGTTTTACTTTTTCATTCCTCACTTCCTTTTATATTTGTAATAAAAAAGCAAGACTAATTTATTTACACTTAGTCTTGCTTTGATTAATATCCCATTTTTTTTATTTCTTCTAAGTTATTTAATATTTCTACTTTTTTATTATTATTTTCATTTTCAAGATTCATTTCATAATATTCTTTAGCCAATCTATATTTTTTTTGCTCAAAATAACAATCTCCCAAATTAGTTATTGCTTCGATATTCCCCGCTTCAATTGCTAATTTATAATATTTCTCTGCTAAATCCCATATTTTTTGTTCATGATACAAAACTGCCAAATCATTAAGTGCAGTTTCACTTCCATCTGCTATTGATTCTTTATAATATTTTTCTGATAATTGGTAATTTTTTTCCATAAAATAAATAGCCCCTAAATTAGTTTTAGATACAATATCATTTGGCTCTACCAATAGATACATATTATAATATTTTTTGGCCGGCTCAAGTTTTTCTTGCATAGTATACAAATAAGCCAAATTTTTTATTGCTGTTGTATTCCCGCTATCTATAGCTGATTTATAATATTTTTCTGCCAGTTTATTTTCATTCTTTGCTAAATAAATATTTCCTAAATAATTTAATCCTATTCCATTTTCAAATGAACCTGCTTGTTTTAAATATTTTTCTGCTTTAATATAGTCATTTTCTGTATAATACTTTAATCCTATTTCAAAATTTTCTCTTTCTGACTTTCCTGAACAAGAAATGAATAAAAATATTCCTAATAAAGCACTTATGATTGTTTTTAACATTTTTCCTCCATTCCCCAAAATTATACAACTATATTAAAAAAATTTCAATTTCTTTTATAAGACTAAATATTCACTACTATATCCCACAATTTCGGTGCGATACTGTTCCAGCTTCATCAATACACTCTGACAGTCATTAGCATGAATAGTGCTTAATCCCCTGCATGTCCCAAGTTCCATGCTTTGAGCAACCCCAATGTTTCCTCACCTCTTCTGAGCTCCCCTACAATAATTCTGTCAGAATTAAATCTCATAGAACTTTGAAGCAGCATTTTCATAGATACATGATATGTTGTTGTAAGAAAAACAGAATTCTGAATATTACACTGTTAATTTCAGAGTATCTTCCAGCAAAAATACTCTGTCTTCAGTCCCTGTGAGTTCATTTATACACCCATTGATAAATGTTGTTGCCCCGGAACTTGTCCTTCCTAGGATTAGAATATTCTTTTTATTTAAATTCTTTTTACCAGAAAATCTTTCTGTTTCTGAGTTATTATTCTGCCTTCCACAAATACTCTCTCAGGTCTCTTTCTTATAGAGAATACCGGCTTATATGGTATCAAATATTATCCCTTCAAATCTGTTACCGTTTGGCAACACAGCACTTACTTTTGGTTCCTTTCTTGTTACTGCTTTTTTATTATACAAAGTAATTATTTCTATACTTCATAATGAATTGTCCAGGCATCCTCCATTTTTTAAAATCATTATTGAACCTTCCAAGAAACGATATTACAGTTCCTTTTTCCGCATAACCCAGATCATAATTTCTTACTCTTATTGTTAACTGCAAGCCGCTGTATTTATTAATTACAACATTATCTTCCTGTAAATAATCCCACGGAAGATAATACGCAAGACTATTCTTAAAATCTTTGTTTTACCCTTTCATTCCTCACTTCCTTTTGTGTATATAATAAAAAACAAGACCAGTTTCATTTAGTCTTGTTTGAAGTTTATTATTTAACTTTTTTATTTATCACAGTTATATTTATAAATTTTATTTTTATCTTTTCATTTGATACAGTTTCCTTCCAAAGTATATTCAAATGTCTTTATATCCACATTCAATTTTTCTCCGTTATAATAGTAATCATTTTTATCTTTTGAAGAAGACAATTTAAAAGCCCTCCAAATTGTTTTGTCGAACATAGAGGACTCTGATCATGAAGATATATATAATTTATTCAAATTACTTATTGAGAAAATCGATCTTATAAAAAAAATCACCATTAACACTAAAAACCTACATCAAATAGAATAGTGTAGGAGTATACATGGTGCGAAAGACGGGACTTGAACCCGTACAGCCTTATCGGCCACAAGGCCCTCAACCTTGCGTGTCTACCATTTCACCACTTTCGCATACCACTATAGTTTATAGTATTTTGGATTTTTTTTCAAATTAAAATTAATTAAAAATAATTTTTTAAACTCAGTCATCATTTTACATCTCTATATTGTATATTTTTCCCTGTTAAATCTGCATCTTTACATTTTTATAGTTCACAGATTCATAAAACACAGCCCAAAACAATCCATATACAATATATATATTAAATATGATATTTAAATATTTGACTTATATATGAAAAAGTTATATATTAAAGCATAATAAATTAACAAGGAGGAAATCAAATGTCTGTAATATTCTTTAATTTTGTTTCAGTAAACACAATGTATATGATGTTAATGTGCATGTCTATGATGATGTACACTTTTTTACATACTGAAATAAAACAGAGAATAAAAAAAGATATTTTGAATTGCTTATTAATATAAATAAACTAGTTATCACAGTTTAAAATTATTTAATAATAAATAACAAAAAATACTTTGGAATTTTCTGAAGTATTTTTTTTATTGAATTACAGAAAGGAGTTACAAATGATAAAAATTGAAAATATTTATAAATCATTTGATCACAAAAATGTACTTACCAATATCAGTCTTGAAATACCAAAAGGCAGCATCTACGGCATCATAGGTTACAGCGGCGCCGGAAAAAGTACACTTATCAGAATTATCAATGCACTGGAAAGACCTGATTCCGGTAAGGTTTTTATTAATAATACCGAATTATATTCTCTTGATAAGAAAAAAATTCAAAATGAAAAGAAGAGAATAGGAATGATTTTTCAGCACTTTTATCTTCTGAACAGTAAAACTGTTTTTGATAATGTGGCAATAGCCCTAAAAATAAATAAAACAGATAAGAAAGAAACAGAAAAAAGAGTTATGGAAATACTCCGATTCGTAGGACTGGAGAACTATAAAAACAGTTATCCCGAACAGCTTTCAGGCGGACAGAAGCAAAGAATCGGCATAGCAAGAGCATTGGTAAATAACCCAAAAATACTCTTATGCGATGAAGCCACTAGTGCTCTTGATCCGGAAACAACCAAACAGATACTGGAGCTTTTGCAGAAAATAAACAGGGAACTTGGGCTAACAATAGTACTTATCACACACCAGATGGAAGTGATAAAAAACATCTGTGACAGGGTTGCAGTCCTTGAAAATGGCAGTATCATAGAAGAAAATGATGTTTTTAATATTTTTGCTTTCCCAAAGAAAACTACAACACAAAAATTTGTGGAAAGCATACTTCATCAAGATATCCCTGATTCTGCTTACAAGCATCTTATAAACGGCAGACTTTACAAACTTACATTTTCCAAAGGACATGTTGATGAACCGGTTTTATCGAATATTACAGCTGAAACAGGAGTTAATTTCAGTATTCTCCAGGGAGTGGTTACAGAAATACAGGAACATTTCTTTGGTCAGCTTATTGTGAAGCTTACATCGGCAGATAAGCGGACAGATACCGCTTTAGAAAAACTAAAAACTTACGGAGTAGAAATACAGGAGATAAAAAAGGAGGAAATACACTATGAATGTTTCACTTGAACAAATAATTAATGCCACATGGATAACTGTTTATATCTCGGTATTTTCATTTATTCTGGGTACCCTTATAGCTTTTTTTCTGGGCTTTACCTTATATTTTACCAGAAAAGACGGAATATATGAGAATAAAAAATTATATGTCATTCTTGATATAATAATTAATTTTATCAGATCACTGCCGTTTGTAGTACTGCTGCTTCTGCTTATTCCTGTAACAAGACTTCTTGTAGGAAGTGCAATAGGTCCAAATGCAGTGATTGTATCCCTTACATTTTTTGCCGCGCCATATATTGCAAGACTCGTGGAAAGCTCCTTGCTTGAAATAGACCATGGTATTCTGGAAGTAGCAGATTCATTGGGGGCCAATACTCGTGAACTTATTTTTTACTTTCTGCTTCCCGAAGCTGCTTCATCTTTGATTTTTAATCTTTCCATTGCATTTGTAAGTATAATAGGTGCAACAGCAGTGGCAGGAACCATAGGCGGCGGCGGACTCGGAGACCTTGCGATTTCATTCGGATATAACAGATATGATTACGCGACACTTGTAACCGCTGTGGGAATAATAGTAATTCTCGTACAGCTTGCACAATTTTTAGGAAAATATTTATCAAATAAAGCAAAATATTTATAAAATTCAGGAGGAAAATATATGAAAAAAAGAAATTTATTACATTTAATCACATTACTGGTTCTGGTATTTTTTATCACAGGATGCGGAGCGAGATCAGGGAAAAAATACAGAGTCGGTATAAACGGTTCTACTTCCAGACAATGGGAACACATAAAGAAAGAAGCTGCTAAAAAAGGGATAAATCTGGAAATAGTTTATTTTTCAGACTATGTTCAGCCCAACAGAGCTCTTGTAGATAAGGAAGTAGATATAAATGCCTTCCAGACTCTTTCGTTCCTAAATACATTTAATGAAACAAATAAACAGGATATAACTCCTATAGGAACTACAATTCTGGCTCCAATGGGAATTTATTCAAAAAAGTTAAAGTCTCTTGATGAGCTGCCGGAAAAAGCAAAAGTAACTATTCCAAATGATCCCTCTAATCAGGGAAGAGCATTAAAGCTTTTGGAAAAAGCAGGATTAATAAAATTGAAAGACAGTAATGGAAAAATAATAAGCAATAATGACATTGCCGAAAATCCAAAACAGCTGGAAATAATTCCGCTGGCTGCTAATCAGCTTCCTCAGACTCTGAATGACACCGAAATATCAGTAATTAACAACGGAGTGGCAGTAGATGCCGGCTTCTCACTTAATCAGGCTATTTTCAAGGAAGATAAGCTGGCAAAAGATTATATAAATGTTATTGCTGCGAGACAGGACAATAAAAGTGATGAAAATCTTCTGGAGATAGTAAAATTATATCAGAGTGATGATGTAAAAAAAATCATAGAAGAGGAAACAAAAGGAAACTCTATTCCTACATTTATACCATTATCAGAGATAGGTTTTTAGAAAAAAGGAGGACAATATGATAAAAACAGAAAAGGAATTAATAATAGAATTTACTGATAAAAACAGCGAAGTTCTTATAGAAATTGCAAAATTTATTCACAGTAATCCCGAGCTCGGAAATCAGGAATTTTTATCTGGGAAGGCACTCGGCAGCTTTCTGAAAAAACATAATTTTACTGTGACACATAATATCGCAGGACATGAAACAGGATTCACCGCAAGAAAAGTTTCATCCAGGCCCGGTCCAAAGATTGCTTTTCTTGCTGAATATGATGCATTGCCTGAAATAGGACACGGCTGCGGTCATAATCTAATAGGAACTGCAAGTGCAGGAGCTGCCGCGGCAATAGGAAATATCATTGAAAGCCTTGGCGGGGAAGTTGTTGTTTTCGGTACTCCTGCTGAAGAAGGCGGAGATAACGGGAGTGCAAAAGCAAGCTTTGTTAATGAAGGTTTATTTGACAATATAGATGCAGCATTAATGTTTCATCCCGCCAACAAAAATTCTGTTACACAAAAAACACAAACTGTGGAGCCTGTGGATATAGAATTTTTTGGAAAAACAGCACATGCTGCCGGCAGTCCTGAAAAAGGAATAAATGCCTTACATGCTCTCATACATTTTTATAATACTTTACACTCACACCAAACAGGAAAATTCAAAAATCTTAATATACATGGTGTTATTACTGATGGAGGAAAAGCACCCAATGTAATTCCTGATTACGCCAAAGCCAGATTTTATATCCGCGGAGCTACTTCCAATGAAAGCAGGGAGGCAGTAAATACCATAAAAGACATACTCACAGGTATTGACAAAGCTTTTAATACTACATCAAAACTTACATATTTTCAAAACAGGGTTGATCATTTTGTTCTTACTCCGGAGTTTGATAAATTATTCAGCAATATTTATGAAGATTATACCGGCCTTACAATAGAAAAAGGACAGATAAAGCCAGGAGGTTCTACTGATGCTGCTAATGTAAGCCATGTCACACCTGTAATTCATCCCTATCTTTCAATAGGCGACTCTTCACTTACAGGGCATACAACTGAATTTGCAGATGCAGCATGTTCTGAAAAAGGCTTTGAGACTCTTCTGTTAGCAGCAAAGCTTCTGAGCCTCACAGCTCTGGAGCTGTATAAAGATTCAGAATTACTTGAAAAAATAAAAAACGACTGGAATAAAAGGATTGACTCTCAAAAATAAAAGGGATTATATAGATTTTTAGATAATTAATAAAGGATTGACTGTATTTTACAGTCTCTTTTTAATTTATTATTTCAATAAAAGAAGAGACTGCCGGAAACAGATTCCCGATTTTATCAGAAATGTCTGCTTCTGGCAGTCTCTTTAATTGGAAGATAAAGAGAATTTTCTTTATTTTAGCTATATATTAATATAATCTAAAATACCATATTAATTGCTGTCCGTCTTAAACTTCAGATATCTTTTGCTTTGTTTAAGAGGATCATAACCAAGTAGTATACCCAGAATAAAATCTTCTTCGGGTGTATATTTTTTTAGTGAAGTTTTATTAAACTTCTTTATTATATCTATACATTCTTTTTCTCCAAAAAATAAATTACATTTATCGTTACTTACTTTTTGTACAAAAAATGAAATGGAATTTTTCTCTAATTTTTTTACCATATATCCCATAGTATCTACAGGAGCAGTATGTAAAACCAAATGTCTCAATCCCTTGTTCAGTTCATAGATATGATGGGCAAAAAGTTCATAGTTGTATTTTATAAAGCTTTTTTTATCTCCTCTGTCCATTTTTCTACCCTTTCATCAGTTAAGTCTGACTGATTTACTTCATCTATTGCTAATCCTAAAAATTTTCCATCCTCTACACCTCTTGATCCGTCGAATGTGTAGCCGTCTGTTTCAGTCTCTCCTATCAAGATAACACCGTTATCTTTTATTTTCTCATGTATGATTCCTATTCCGTCTATAAAAGTATCGCTAAATGATGACTGATCACCTGTTCCGAAATAAGCTACTTTCTTTCCGCTTAAATTTAATGAAGGCATATCATCCAATACTCCCTGCCAGTCATCCTGCAGATCCCCGTAACCCCAAGTCGAAGTCCCCATTATGATTACATCATAATCATTCATCTTCTCAAGATTTCCTGCTATATTATATACATCTGCATTGTCTAGCTTTGCTGATATTTTATTCGCTACCTCTTCAGTTACTCCTGTAGTTGACCCGTAAAATACTCCTATTTTCGCCATTACCGAACCTCCTGTTATTATTTAATAATATAATATCAGATTTTATTTTGATTGTCAAATATTTTTATCTATATTTTTGAAAAAAATTTTATTTACAAAATAATTAAAAATCCGCTTTTCTTTTTATAAAAAGCGGATTTTCTGTAATCTAAATCATTTTATTTTGATATACTAATCTTATCAGATTCCTTGTATTGGAGTTTTCCCGTATATTCATTTCCTTCAAATACTACTGTGTAGTCTCCCAGAACTTCTCCGTTTTTTATCTTTCTGGGAAGAGTTTTTATTACATTAAACTTATACTCTATCTTAGAAGCATCAAAATTATTTATGTTGATGATTTCCTCCACATCCTCGCTCGGATACAGACTATAGTCCTTATTGCTGATTTTTATTGTAGCTATTGCTTTATTGGTGTCCACTATTTTACTTTTTTTATAAGTGGAAAAGAATGAATTAATTTCATCAGCGCCTACAGTATCTCTGTTCTTAGATTTTTCAGAGCCCATAACCACTGCTATCATTCTCAGACCGTCTCTTTCAGCTGTTAATACAATATTTGACCCTGCTGCTTTATGATATCCTGTTTTCAGTCCGTCAACGCCCTCGACTTTCCCGAGCAGATTATTCGTAGCCTTCAGCTGTATTGTACCGTCTTTTATATAGTCAGAACTTTTATCGGCTATTTTCATATATTCAGGATACTGTATTGCTGTCATAGCCAGCTTGTAAATATCATATGCATTCCCCTGATCCATACAAGTGCCTGTATTGCCGGGCGGCAGTCCGTGCGGCGTACAGTAACGCAATGAGTCAAGACCCATGCTTCTTGCTCTTTCATTCATCTTATCCACGAAATCATAAACATCTCCGTGGCTTACATATTCTGCCAGTGCATAAGCAGCATTATTAGATGATCTTATTGCTGTAGCTTTCAGCAGCTCTTCCACAGTAAATGTTTCTCCCGCATTCATTTTTACACCATATGGAACCTTTGAAGCCGTATATGAAATAGTTACATTATCGTCTAAAGATATTTCTTTTGCATTAACTTTGTCTAATGTTAATAAAATAGTCATTACCTTTGTCATTGATGCTAAGGGTCTTACCTCGTAGATATTATCCTGAACATAAATATTTCCTTTAGTATCACCTACTAATAACTCTTTATAATCATAAGAAAAAATAAATACTGATAATAATAACATCAGGCTTAAAATTTTTGTTTTCATGTTTCCTCCTTAATTGACTTACCTTCTATTTTACTAGTTTTTTCTTATTTTTGCAAGTCATGTCAGAGCACTTGATTCATAAGCTGTTTATAAATAATAATGAGTAATTTTCCCGAAAATACAGATTAAAAAAAATTTACTTTATCAAAAAATGACTTTCAAAATCCAAAAAATCAAAAGTCATTTTTTCCAGTGTTTACTTTTTATAAATATTATCTATTTCCTCTTTTGTAAGATTTCCTTCCATAGGACCCTGTTTAGTAACAGAATATGCTCCTGCAAGATTAGCATAGAACAATGCTTCTTTGTAGCTGTAGCCCTGAGAGACCAAAGATACAAAAGTTCCTCCGAAACAGTCACCTGCACCTGTAGGATCTACTTCTGTTACTTTGACGGAATCCACACTTATCTCCTCAGTTTCAGTGTAAAGAGTCGCTCCTCTGTCTCCTCTTTTTACCACTACTACCACAGTACCGTCTTCAAGAAGTTTTTTTACTGCATCTTTTTCTGTTTCCATTCCTGTCAGGTCAAGAAGTTCCTGCTCTCCCGGAAGAATTATATCTGCATTCCGCATTATTTTTACTATTAATTCTTTTATTCGGGGATTTTCCATAAATTCTTTCCTGAAATTCGGGTCAAATGTTACTTTTATCCCTCTTCCTTTTAATTCAGGAAGAAGATTATTAAATAAATCTATCATATTCTCATTAAAAACTGAGCATCCCATGATATGAAAATATTCACACCCGTCGAGACAGCTCTTGTCTATTTTTCCGTAATTCAGTTCCTGCAGGGCTGAATCCTTTATAGTAAAGATAAAGTCTCTGCTGCCGCTTTCCTGATATACCACAAATGCTACCGCTGTAGTTTTTTCATTTGAAATATGTACCTGCGAAACATCCACTCCGTCCTTTTTCAGTCTGTCCGTATTTATTCTTCCGAAGTCATCATTCCCGATAACGGAGATAATTCCGGTATTTCCTCCCATTTTGGCTGCCTGATCTATAAAAATAGCCGGCGCACCGCTTGGATAAGGTCCGGTAAACTCTCCCGTTTCTCTGAAAGTCTGATTTTTTCTGGTTCCCATGATTTCTACCAATACTTCTCCTGCTGTTAATATCTTAGGCATATTTCCTCCTGTGTCATTCTATTTTTTCTTTTTTTTGCTCTGCACATCAAAATAAACTGCAAGTATTATTACCAGCCCTTTTACTATTAACTGATAAAAATATGTTATATTCAAAAGATTCATTCCGTTATTGATAACCCCTATTATTATAGCCCCTATAAATGTTCCTGTTATCGTACCGTATCCTCCGCTGAGACTGGTACCTCCCAATACTGCCGCTGCTATAGCATCCAGCTCATATCCGTTTGCCGAGTTCGGCTGTCCTGAATAAAGTCTTGACGCCAGAATTATTCCGCTTAATGAAGCAAGCAAACCAATAAGCATATAGATGTAAACCTTGACTTTTTTTACATTTATACCGGAATACAGTGCCGCTTCCTCATTACCTCCTATAATGTAAGCCTGTCTCCCAAACTTTGTTTTCCCCAGAATTATATTCATAATAATAAATACTACTATTAATATAACAATAGGAAATGGTATGCCGAATAGCTTTTCATTTCCCAGATAGAGAAATTTTTCATTTGCTATCTGTACAGGTCCTCCCCCGGTCAATATATATGCAATCCCCCTGAATATTCCCATTGTGGCAACAGTTACTATAAATGCCGGAATTTCTGCCTTTGAAATCAGAAATCCGTTTATGAATCCCAGAATAACACCCATAAGCAGACATAATGCCAATGCCAGTGCAAACGGAACCTTCAGATTAAGCAGCAATGCTGCCGATGTTCCTGATAATGCTATGATCGAACCTATAGAAAGATCAATCCCCGCTATTATCAGTGCAAATGTCATTCCAAAAGCACTTATTGCTATTATTGATACCTGTAAAATTATATTCAGTATATTGTTAAATTCTCTAAAACTCGGTGATAAGAAAGAAAATACAGCTATAAGAGCAATTAATCCGATTAATATTCCTCCGTACATCTTAAATATTTTTTTAAAATTTATCATTTCCATCTAAGTTTACACCTCCTGTTGAATATCTCATTATTTCCTCCTGAGTTGTCAGCTCCGGATTCAGCTCTTTTACTATTTTTTTCTCTCTCATTACAAAAAGCCTGTCACTCATAAACAATACCTCGGATAACTCTGAAGATATCATTATTATTCCCACACCTTCACTTGCCAGTCTTCTCATTATTTCATATATTTCGTGTTTGGCTCCTACATCTATTCCCCTTGTAGGCTCATCCAGAATCAATATATCCGGTTTAGTCTCCAGCCATTTTGCCAGTATTACCTTCTGCTGGTTTCCTCCGCTCAGGTTTCTTATGTGCTGGTCACTGCCCGACGTTTTTATTCTCAGATTTTTTATTTCAGTCTTGGCAATTCCTTCTTCCTTTTTATTATCAATCAGCTTTAGCCTGCCTATTATGTTATCTATTGTAGCCATGGTAATATTCACCTTTACATCATTATCCAGCACTACTCCTTCTTCTCTTCTGTTTTCTGTAATAAATGCTATTTTATTTTTTATGGCGTCTTCCGGTGATTTTATATTTACTTTTTTATTATTTATAAAAATCTGTCCGTTATCCAAAGAAGCAACACCAAATATTGCCTTTGCCACATCACTTCTTCCGGCTCCTACGAGACCGAAGAAACCGACTATTTCTCCTTTTTTTATATCAAAGCTTATGTCTTCAAAATAATCCTTCTTTGATAGTGACTCCACTCTCAGGACAGCTTCATTTCCTGTTTGATAGTCTTTTTTAGGATAAATATCTTTCATTTCCCGTCCTACCATCATTTTTATAAGCCCGTCAATATCTGCCTTTTCTCTCGGAACAGTTCCGATATATTCCCCGTCTCTCATTACTGTTATATTATCAGATATTCTCAAGAGCTCATCCATTCTGTGCGATATATAAATTATTGATACCCCGTCTTTTTTCAGCTTATCTATAATTTCGAAAAGTTTTTCTGATTCTTTCAGACTGAGAGAAGAAGTGGGTTCGTCCATAATTATTATATCAGCTTTAAATGCCACTGCTTTGGCTATTTCGATCATTTGTCTCTCGGAAATACTAAGATCCTGTACCAAAACCGACGGCTCCATATCTACATCAAGATATTCCAGTATTTCCTTACTTTTTTTTGTCATTTCCTTATAATTAACAAAAAGATTATTCATCGGCTCCCTGTTTGCAAAAATATTTTCTGATATGCTCATATTGGGACACAGACTTAGTTCCTGATATATTATGCTTATTCCGAGACTCTGTGATTCTTTAGGATTTTTTATATCAGTTTTTTTCCCTTTTAAAATTATTTCACCTTCATCAGGGGTATAAACCCCTGATAAAATCTTCATAAGTGTAGACTTCCCGGCTCCATTTTCCCCAAGCAAAGTATGTACCTCACCCTTTGCAAGCTTTAAATCTACATTTGATAATGCCGTGACACCGCTAAATCTTTTTGTAATACCCTTCATTTCCAAAATGTATTCCATTCAGGACAGCCTCCGTTACAATTTATTTTTTTTCTCCCTCTTTTGTAAAAATTCCTGGTGTTACAGGTATATTTTTCTCCACCTGCTCGCCTTTTAAAATTTTCAGAGTAGTATCTACTGCTATTTTTCCCATATCCTCAGGATATTGTGTTATTACTGCCGCAAATGATTTTTCTTTTGTTACTGCATCTCTTGCTTCCTGCATCCCATCGAATCCTATTACTTTTATCTGGTCTTCTTTACCAGCTGATTTTACTGCTGCTACTGCTGCAAGAGCCGCATCATCACCAAAACCAAATATTCCTCCCAGATTTTTATTTGCCTGAATCATATTCTGTGCTGCTGTAAGAGCTTCCGGTCTTGTAATCCCTGCCTGTATAGCTACTATTTTTATATCTGGATATTTAGCTATTACTTCTTTAAATCCTTCTATTCTCTGTACCACTGAATCTACTGTAGGATATTCTATGACTGCCACTTCACCTTTACCGTTAAGTAGTCTTGCCATTTCTTCACCGGCTATTTTTCCTCCTGTATAGTTGTCTGTAGCCACATGAGCTGCCACATCTACGCCTATAGCAGGAACATCTACTGTTATTACTGGGATATTAGCCGCTTCTGCTTTCTTTACCGCAGCAAGAACTCCTTTAGAATCCACCGGACTGATAATGATAGCATCTACTTTTTTTGTAATGAAATCTTCTATATCCGAAATCTGTTTATTCAGATCCTGATTTGCTATTGAAACATTTAATTTTACATTCTGTGCCGCTGCTTCTTTTTCAATGGCATCCTTCAGACTAAGGTAAAAAGGATGCTGCTGTGTCAGAAGTGACACTCCTATTGTATAAGTCTTTTCACCTGTTTCTGTTGGTTTATCCTCTGTTTTACCGGCAGCCTGGTCCTTTGACCCGCATGAAAAGATAAACAACATTGTTACTAACACTAATAAAATTTTTTTCATATTATTTTCCTCCTGTTTTTATTTCAATTTTTTTATAGATTCTGTTATCACCAATTTTGTATCAAGTATTTTTACGTTACTTTTTCCGGAACTTCCGTTATTTGTTTCTTCAAGAATACTTTTGGCAGCCTCTGTTCCTATAAGCTGTGTGGGCTGATATATAACCGATATCTGCGGCTTTATCATCTTGAAAAGATCACTCTGGTCATATCCCAGAAGCGATATATCCTCTCCTATTTTCAGACCTTCGTCATACATATACCTCAGACAGCCGAGAGTCGTCTTATAGTTTGTGGCAAATATAGCTGTCGGCTTTTCTTTCATGCTCATCAATTCTTTAATTGCCCTGTATCCTTCTATTTCCGTATAATCTGTATATTTAACATAATCATTGTCCAGCTTGATACTCTCTTCTTTAAGTGCCATTTTATAGCCTTCAAATCTGTTTTTGGCAGTGTAAACTGTTTTAGGACCGTTTATTATACCTATTTTAGTATGTCCTCTTTTTATGATCTCTGAAACTCCCTCATAACTCCCCGTAACATTGTCACAGACTACTGCATTTAAGGATACTCTGTCAAATATCCTGTCTATAAGAACAAGTGGGATGTTGTTCTTTTCAAATTCTTTTATGTGTTTATATATACTTGAGGTAGGCATCAAAATAATTCCGTCTACCTTTTTCTTCCTTAAAAAGTCTAATTTTTCGCTCTCAATATTCCATTGATTCTGTGAACTGCATATTATTGTACTGAAATTCTGTTCATTCAGCACTGTTTCTATTCCCTCTATTACCTGAGTCACGAAAATATCTCCTATATCCGGTACAAGAACACCTATAGAATTGGTCTTCTTGCTTCGCAGCCCCTGTGCAAGATAGTTTGTTTCAAAATTTAATTTTTTTATCGCCTCCTCTATATGTTTTTTATTCTTTTCTTTTACAGAAAATCCATTAATGTACCTCGATACTGTTCCTATAGAGACTCCAGCCATTTTAGCAACTTCCTTAATAGTAGATTTTCCCATGATTTCTCCTTTTTTGAAACGTTTCAATTTTTTTAAAAAAATAAAAAGAGAATATTTTCTTGTTATCTTTCAAACAAAACCTTTATATAATAGGTTTTTATTCTTTTTCTTTTTTGTTTTTTTAAAACGTTTCAATTTTTATATTATAATATACCTCGTTTTTTTTTAAAGTCAAATTTTTTTTACAGATTATTTTTCACTATAGAGAAAAATACCTTTAATATACTGTAATTTTATTATATTATTTTTTTTGCACAAAAAAAACGGAGATATTTTTTTCCTATCTCCGAAATTATTTTAAAAAGAATTCATTATTTTATTCCCAGTTCCAAGCATTTCTGTTTTACCTGTCACTCCCCTATAATATATGAATCCAACAATACTCCGCTTACATTTTTTATTCCTGTCAGTTCTGTTACTTCACCATTGTACATATCTGAAATAAAATAATATTTTTTAACTGCTGAATTATAAAATAAATTTCCGCTTATATTTTCTGTAGAATCCAGCAATTTTATTTTTTCATTTTTTATTTCACTAAACTGCCATCCGGTAGTATCTCCGCTGTACAGATAATAACCATTTTTATCACTTGCTATCTTATTATTATATCTGTCATTATATATCAGCCTGAATGTATCACTGTCATATTTTTGCTCCGTAATTCCGTATATCGGGGATATAAGATATATTTTTTTACCGTTTCTAAATAAATTCCCATTATCCAGCCACTCAAAATCCTCGGACTTAGCTGTTTTCACATCCAGATACGGATCATAATAATAGCTTTCATCATCCAGAATCCATTCTGTATATTTTGCATTTACCGGTATATTTCGTTTTTCTATCTTTATCTCCGGCTCATATTCACGAAATATATAAGTCTGATTCTCATCCTTAAAAATCGTTTTTCCTATAACCTCTGCTTTTCCCTGCAAAGCTGTACTGCTTATTTTTTTTCCTTTGTAATATATCCCGTCTTTGCTGTAGCCGATTACAAAAACCTCAGGCTCTGGATTCCACAGCTTCAGCAGCCGAAAACCTTCTGTATCTTTTATTTTAAGTGCCTTGTTTTTATAGTATATATTCTTTCTGTCCCTGGCATAATTTTCATCTAATACCTGAAAAGTTTTTTCATCCGCACCTTTTATTTTCAGAAATTTCGATTGTGCTGAAAAATACTCATAAACATAAGAATATATCCCGTTTTTATCTTTAAAATAATTATTTCCAATCTGCTTTATACTTGCTGTATCTATATTTCCGATATTTACTCTCTCTTCCTCTGAAAAAGAATCCGGGCTGTCTGTATGATACATTTTTTCGTTTTTCAAAATCAGATATCCCGAATATTTTCCGGGAATTATATTTTCATCCAGTCCGCCAAAAATTTTCAAATTTTTCAAAATTACATATGGATTATCTGTATCATAAGTACGAACGGCATAACTGCCCTCAGGCTCGCTTGTCCACACTTCATCAGATATTTTTTCCTTTAAAATATACATTGTTGAACTCATAACCGCGGCTTTATATTTTTCCCCCTCAGCTGCATTTTCTTTTCCATTTATATAGAATTTTCCGCCGTTTTCCAGCATATTCCTTTCTTTGACAGCATGTGTACTTTCACTTTTCCCAAGATTCAAAACTGTGCCGTCTTTTCCCACGTAATATACATTTTCTGACAAACTGCTCCATATGCATACTATAAATGCTAAAAAAATATATCCCTTTTTCATTAATCCTCCTTTTTATCCTCTGAATTTTCTTAAGTGCTCTGCTCCTTCTTTGCTCCAAATCCGAGCTTAGTTTCTGAAACTATAACAGAAATCAGAATAAGTGCTGCTCCCGCTATTGCCTTTGGCGTTAATACTTCATGCAGTATCAGAAATGACAAAACAGGTGCAAATAATGATTCAGTACATAATAATATCGAAGCTCTTGCAGGTGTTGTGTACTGCTGACAGGTAGTCTGAAGCAGAAAGCATATTCCCGTGGAAAAAATCCCAAGATATAATACTGCCAAAAACTGTGTCTGTGTTACATTTAATGTTATACTTCCGTTGAATACACATGTAATAAATGAAAACACAGTCATAGTATACATCTGAACCAGATTCAGCCTTATTGCATCTACTTTTTTTGACAGTATCCCGGTAAATGTTATATGACAGGCAAAAAACACAGCACAAATCATTGTAAGTATATCCCCTTTATTGAGAGAAAAATCTGTTCCTGTCAGACTGAGCAGGCCGATCCCGCATAAACACAGTACAGCTGATAAAACAGCGAATATATCAGGTCTTTTTTTATAAAACATCCAGTATAAATACGGCACTAAAACTACATTTATCGCTGTAAGAAAAGCATTTTTAGATGCTGTCGTATACACCAGACCCACAGTCTGAAACGAAAAGCCGAGATATAAAAAAACTCCCAGCAGAACTCCAGCCAAAACCTCTCTTCTTGTTACATTGCGCAGCTCTCTGAAAAAGATCACGCTTATAAATATTGATGCAAAAGCCGCCCGCAGAAACATCATATAATACGGTGTAATTCCGCCGTCCAAACCTATTTTAGTCGCTGTAAACCCTGTTCCCCAAATAAAACCTACCAATAACAGCCCTAAATCAGCTGAATACTTTTTCATAGTTCTCCATTCTGTAAAATATCATGTTGTTATTTGATACTTACTCTAAATAAATTATACTCTTATATAAATTTTCTATTTTATCAGGCTTTCACCATCATGAAACTTTCTGTATACATCACTTTTCAAATATTCATTTTCCACATGTCCGTTATTTTCCTCAAGATATTTCAGAACAAAATCTCTTATATATTTTATCTCTTTTATATTTTTTATAATATCAGTAAGCAGGAGGTCTGATACACCGCTTTGCTTTGTACCGAATATCTCTCCCGAGTTTCTCAGCTTCAGGTCTTCCTCTGCTATTTTGAAGCCGTCTATGGTATTTTCCATTATTTCCAGACGTTTTTCCGATATCTCATTAATGGTTTCCGATTCCAGAAAGCAGTAAGACCTGTATTCCCCTCTCCCTACACGGCCTCTGAGCTGATGCAGAGAAGAAAGACCGAATCTCTGTGCGTCTCTTATTACCATTATCGTGGCATTAGGCACATTCACCCCTACTTCTATTACAGTAGTAGATACCAGTATATTCAGGTTTCCTTTTCTGAATTTTTCCATTACTTCCTGTTTATCTTTATTTTTCATTCTTCCATGAATCAAGGCTATCTCCATCCCCTTAAAAATTTCCGAATATTCTTCAAATGTGCTTTCCGCAGACTTTACATTAAGAGTCTCACTCTCTTCTATCAAAGGTGAAACAACATATACCTGTCTTCCTTCCCTGATTTTCTCCTTTATAAAGTCATACATTTTATTTTTTTCTTCCTGATCCTTTATCCATTTTGTCTTTATCTGTTTTCTTCCCGCAGGAAGCTCGTCAATAACAGAAACATCCAGATCTCCGTAAATAGTAAGCGCAAGAGAACGCGGTATAGGAGTGGCACTCATAACTATAAGATTGGCGAGCTCGCCCTTATCTCTCAGCAGCTTTCTCTGTACTACCCCGAATCTATGCTGTTCATCTATTATTATCAGTCCCAGACTGTGAAATACTATATCATTTTCTATAAGTGCGTGTGTTCCTATGACTATATCCACAAGTCCTGCTTCTATTTCTTTCAAAAGCTTTTCTCTTTTTTTGCCTTTAACACTTCCTGTAAGCAGCTCTACACGGACATTAAGATTGTTAAATTCATCCACTATTCCAAGATAATGCTGTGTAGCCAGTATTTCAGTAGGGGCCATTATCGCTCCTTGATAGTTATTTTCTACCATGTATAAAAGCATAATCAATGATACTATGGTTTTTCCCGAGCCTACATCACCCTGTATCAACCTGTTTAGTATCTTTCCTTTTACCAGCTCATTATAAATTTCTTTAATTACTTTTTTCTGTGCTCTTGTCAGCTCATAAGGAAGCTCCCTTATGAACTGCTTTACCAGCTCTTTATTATTTTCTATTTTATATAATCCCTTATTAGCCTTATCCACTTCAAAACGGCTTTGAAGTATACCCATTTCCAGCAGAAAAATTTCTTCCAGCATAAATCTTCGCAGTGCTTTTTGTTTCAGCTGTTCATTTTCCGGGAAATGAACATTAATTACAGCATCTTTTCTGGGAAGAAGCCCTTCTTTCTTCATAAGTTCATCAGGCAGATTCTCTTCAAGCAGATAACCGAAATTCAATATAGCCTCATGTATTATCTTTCTTAAGTCTCCTTGTTTCAAAGAAGAAGTAGATGAATATATAGGCAGAATCTGATTTCCGGGAAGCAGTGAAGCCACACTTACATTTTTGTACTCAGGATTGACTATCTGCATTCTCATCCCTTTTTTTGCCTTTCCGTAAACAATCATTTCATCGCCGATTTTTATGTTTTTTTGTACAAATCTGTTATTAAACCATGTGAGCTCTATTACTCCTGTATCATCACCAAGCCAGGCACGATACATATATCTTCCGCCTTTTATGTAGTTATTCGAGGCTTTTAATATTTTTCCCTTCAAAACTACAAATTCATCAGGCAAAACCTCACTTATATTCTTACTGTTGCTTCTGTCTTCATAGGCCCTCGGAAAAAAATAAAGAAGATCGTATAATGTACGCACATTTAATTTATTCAATTTAGAAACATTAGCTTTTCCAAGTCCTTTTATTTTTAATTCGTCTAAATTTTTAAACAATAAATTATATGTCATTATTCTCTCCTTTTTATTATTTTAAAAACTCTCTAAGAACCTTTCCGTTATTAGAGAGTCTGTATTTTATTTGAATTCTTTTTCCAGATAAAATGTCACATAATTAGAGCCGCCGTGTACTCCGTTTATCAGACCGAAAATACCTGATCTGTGCGATATTCCCACACCGCCGTAAAAATCATCAAGCGGTTCTATTCTTGTGATATCTCTCAGATTTACTGCTATTCCGAACTCCAGATAATTCAGGAAATTTGAATGAGACTTGCCCTCAAAATCCAGATTTTCCTTTTCCAGATAAGGTATCTGATTGGCATAGGATAACCCTTCCAGTACATATACCTTAGTTCTTACATATTTAGACCACGGAAACTTTTTCCATGTGAACTTTACACCTGCATTATACTGAAAAAAATCATCCTGATAATTATTCTCCAGATGATATATCAGTCCCGCCTGAGCACTGATATCCAGTGACCCGTTCCATATATTAGTCCACAGATATTTTTCTCCCGATAAACCTACCAGTGATGTTCCTGCCGGATCCCTGTTATAATCCCAATCTAAGACCAGATTTTGAAGTGTTGACTTATAACCGTTTCCATACATTAATTTAACTCCGTATTTTGGTTCATCCGGTTCAAATCCAGAATCCGAAAATGAAACCAAAAAAGCTAAAAAAAATAATCCAATGATTACTTTTTTCATTTCTCCTCCTTTTTATTGCCCTTTTAATATTTTTTAAGCATCCAGTTCTGCCATAATCTCGTCTGCTATATCAAAATTACTGTATATCTCCTGTACATCCTCATTTTCTTCCAGATCGTCATACAGTTTCATTAATTTTTTAGCTGTTTCAAGATCAGTAATCTCTATTTCAGTAGCGGGATGCATAGTTACCTCACCCTCTTCATAAATCAGTTTATTAGTATCAAACGCTTCTTTTACTGTATCAAAATCATTGGTATCTGTTATTACCAGCCATGCTTCTGATTTTTCCACTACGTCTTCTGCTCCGGCATCTAACGCAGTTTCCATTAATACATCTTCATCTATTCCGTCTTTTTTAAATTCAAAAATACCTTTTCTGTCAAATAAAAAAGATACCGAGCCAGTTTCACCTAAATTTCCGTCATTTCTAGAGAAATTCATTCTTACTGTAGATGCAGATCTGTTTTTATTATCTGTAACTACATCTACTAAAAAAGCCACTCCTCCCGGTCCGTATCCTTCATATCTGATTTCCTGATAATCTACGCCTTCGAGCTCGCCTGTTCCTTTTTTTATAGCTCTTTCCATATTATCTTTAGGCATATTTGCTGCTTTTGCCTTATCTACTGCCAGTCTCAGTCTTGGATTAAATCCTATGTCTCCTCCTCCAAGTTTAGCTGCTATAGTTAATTCTTTTCCGATTCTTGTAAAAACCTTGGCTCTCTGGGCGTCCTGTCTCCCTTTTCTATGTTTTATATTAGCCCATTTACTATGTCCTGCCACAAAAATTACCTCCACATTTTTTGAATATTATACCATATTTATAATTCTTTGAAAAGATTTCATACACCTGAAAATTAACTGAAAGGAATTTTTCAGTTAATTTCAGACAAAAATATACTGTTAATTATTCTATTAAAATTTTTTCTTTTCCCAGTTTTCCTTGCCAAGCTCCTGCCCTGCCGCAGCTTCTATCTCATCGGCCTTTTCTTTGTTTCCTTCTTCTATATTTATTTTATACAGATAAGCATAGGCATCTCCCAGATAGTCCAGACTCTGATTTTTTTGATACATAGGCACTACCTTTTCCAGATATTTTAGAGCCTGCTTATTATCTCTTTTATAATAATAATTTACTCCTGCGCCGAAGTAGTTCTCCGCTTCATCAGGATCGGCTTTCAAGCCTTTAAGATTATACTTTAAAGCTTCATCAAAATTCTTTTCCTCATAATAAAAATTTGCCAGCTGACTGTAAAAATATCCCTGAGCCAGTCCTTTTGAAACAGAATCATTAAGAAACTTTCTTGCCTTATCTCTTTCGCCTTTGTCCAGATATGTGAAATAAAGCATTCTTGCAGCCTTATCAGCTTTATCTTTTGCTTCTGCTTTCGTATAAAGTGCAATCGCCTTTTCAAAATTTTTCTCTGCTTTATCATATTCACCCATATCCGAGTATATAGCTCCGGCACCATAAAAATTCCCGCCCATTCCAGGATCCTTTTCACTTCCTTTTACATAAGTTTTCAAAGCCAGATCAGTTTTCCCCTGAATACTCTGCAGATAGCCGAGTTCATTATAAGCATAGCCTTCATTCGGATTTATTTCCAATGCTTTATTTAATACAGCCTCAGCTTTTTCATAATCCTTTTCCTCTATATAATAATAACCCATTTTAGCTGTATAATACGCTTTGTTCTGCGGGTCGGTCCTTCCCATCTTTTCGAGATACTTTATTGTTTCTTCTATACCCGAATCCTGATAAATTTTCAAATCATCAGGCAGTTTCTCCTCGCTCTTTAAATTATTACAAGATAATACCGTGCATACCAACAGCATAATTAAAAATATTTTTTTCATATTTCTCTCCTTTATTTTGATTTTCTCTATATTTATAACTTATTTTTTCTTTCTTTCCCATTCCATACTGCCCAGATCATTTCTTGCAGCCTTTTCTACTTCGGCGGCCTTTTCCCCGTCATTATTTTCTATGACAGTTTTATATAAAAAAGCATATGTTTCACCCAGATATTCCTTATTATCAGTTTCACGATAAAGCCTTGCCGCCTCTTCAAAATATTTCGCGGCATTATCCAAGTCTCCTTTATAATAATAGCTTATCCCTGCTCCGAAATAATTTTCCATACTGTAAGAATCAGCCTTTATTCCCTCAAGATTATACTTTAAGGCATCGCTGAATCTTCTTTCCTTTATATAAAAAGCTGCCAGATGAGAACAGAAGGTAGCCTTATTAATATTATTTCCTATTGACGTTTTCAGGAATTCTTCAAGCTCATCCTTTGTTCCCGAATAATTTTTCACATAATAAATTCCGTCATATGCACGCTCCACACCTGTATTATTTCCCTCTTCACCGTATAGTTCCACAGCTTTCTTTAAGTATTCCTCCGACTCTTTATATTTTTTTGTTTCATAATACAAAACTCCTGCGAGATAATAAGTATCTGCATTTTCAGGCTCATTTCTCATTCCTATATGTACATACCTGATGGCAGCCCTGCTCATTCCCTTGGAATAATAAAGTTCAGAAAGCTTTTTGGAAAAAACGTTTTTATGAATATCTCTTTCTATCGCTCTTTTCAAAAATCTTTCCAGTTTTCCGTCATCACCGATAGAATTATATGTATAATACAGTAATATTGCCGCCCTGTTAAGCTCGTCCCGTTTATTCGCCATTTTATACATATTAACTGCTCTTTCCAGATATTCAGCGGCTTTTTCATAGCTGCCAAGATCAAAATATGCTGCCCCGGCACCAAAAAATATATCAGGATATTTCTCTTTTAACCTTGTTCCTTTCAGATAATATTCCAGTGCCTCTTTATTTCTTCCCTGCAGACTGTAAAGAGTCCCTATCTTAATATAAACCTCTTCCATTTCTTTATCTTCCGAAAGTGCTTTTTTCAACATTCTTTCAGCATTTCCATAGTCCTTTTCCTCATAGTAATAATATCCCATTTTTGCGTGATAAAGAGCTTTTTTCGCGCTTTCTATTTCTGCCATATTTTCCAGATATTTTAAAGTTTCATTTATTCCCTTGGAATAATACATATCATAATCATAATCCGTGATACGTACCAGCGGTCCGCTGTTATACCATGATGCTGTCCCTAAAAAAAATAATACCAATAATAATTTTTTCATCAGCTCCTCCTCCGCTTTTTTATCAATTATATCATAATTTTTAGTATTTTTGGGTATCATATTGAATTTTATTACAAAATAAAATTTTAGCTGTATAAATTCTTTTATTGATTTAAAATAGATTTTTTATTATAAAAGAGTCAGCAGCCAAAAAATGATTTTGACACTGACTCATATATTTTATAATAGTCTAAAATTTATAATTTTTTCCCGTAAGGCTTAAACTTCTCAAGAAATTCGTCCATTTCCTCTGATTTCAGCGGAATCGGCTCTCCCACACATTTTGCTTTATAGTATAATTCCGCCACAAATTCTGTTTCTTCCGCTGTATCAAAAGCATACTCCACTGTTCCGCCTATTGCAAGCAGTCCGTGATTGGCAAGAAGACAAGCGTTTCTGTCTTCCATTGCTTTAAGCGCCGCCTGTGCAAGCTCCTCTGTACCAAATAATTCATAAGGCGCACATCTTACATTTTTCCCTGCATATCCTATCAGATAATGAACAGGCTCTATTTCCCAGTGCAGTGTTGCCAGCACTCCTGAATATGTCGAATGTGCATGTACCACTGCTCCTACATCATCTCTGTCTCTGTAAAATACCCTGTGCATAAAATACTCGCTTGAAGGCTTTTTATCCCCGTCTACCTGTTTTCCGTATAAATCAAGTACTGCCACATTTTCCGGCTTTGTCTCAAAATAATCTATTCCGCTGGGACTTATTGCCATCAGCCCCTCTTCCTTATTATAAATACTTATATTCCCCCCTGTTCCTTTAGTCAGACCGTGTGTTATCAGTTTTTTTCCGTATTCCACTATAAGTTCTCTTTCTTTTTGTAAAATCATATTTATATTCTCCTTCTATAATTTAAAATTTTCGGCTGTTTTTCGGTTTATTATCATATCCAGCTTTCCGTTATTAAAAAATTCATTCATTTCATTCACAAGAAGCTTAGGTGCTTTTGGTATTGCATCTACAGTATCTCCGGCTATGTGTGTAGTCAGGGTAACATTATCCAGCTTCAATATAGGATGATTCTCTGGAATCGGCTCTTCCCAGAATACATCTATTGCGGCTCCGGCTATTTTCTTTTTAGCGAGAACCTCTACAAGTGCTTTCTCATCAAGTATTCCTGCTCTCGCTGTATTTATAAGATATGCGCTTTCCTTCATGAGCGATAATAACCCCATATTGACAAAATTCCTTGTTTCATCTGTAAGTCTTATATGAAGTGATATAATATCAGAATTTCTGAATAAATCCTCCAGCGGTACAAGCTCTATATCTCCAAGCCCGTCTTTTTCCAAATCCTCCTTATTTATAAACGGATCATGAGCTTTTACTTTTATTCCGAGCTTTATTAGTTTTCCCGCTACTATCTTTCCTATATAGCCCATGCCGAGCAGACCAACCTGAAGCTCTGAAAGTGTAGTAACATATCTGCTGTTTGGAAATGACTTTCTCCATCCACCGTTTATTATAGATACATGACTTCTTGTTATATTTCTGCATTCACTGTAAATAAGTCCCAGTGTAAATTCTGCCACAGGCTCTGCATTTCTTATCACATGAAGCACGGGTATATTTTTTTCAGTGGCGGCCTCTATGTCTATATGCTCTACTCCTCCCCTGCATGTTCCTATAAGTTTAAGATTTACCGCCTTGTCCAGCGTCGCCTTTGACACAGGGGCAAAGTGCACCATTAAGATATCCGCATCTTTTAGCTCATTTGTTATTTCCTCTGAAAGCTTCCTTGCTTCCGGACCGTTTTTTTCAAGATCCAGTATTACCTCCTGAAATTCTTCTTTTGTTTTCATTTCCCAGTCGAATTTCACGATCTTTTTATCATGTCCGGGAAATAATCTTTCTGCCTGCTTTTCCATATAATCAGAACTTACAAGAGTATCTCCCACTACTACAATTTTCATCTCTCCTCCTTAATTTTTTGTATTATAAAATTATTGTTGTTTATTCCAAAGCAACTTCGCCGCTTTCTTTTTCAGCAGCTCTTTCCAGATAATCGTGTACTCTCTCTCTATTCTTTTGAAAAATAAAATAAAGCACAAAGTAAAGTAATATAACCCCGCCTATTATTAAGAAATTTCCTGACAGAAAGGCAAAAAACAAAAGTCCCATTACCGGATGTCCTATTACTGCAAAACTTGTTATTAATGCAGCTCCCGCCGGTATGCTTACTCCTGTACTCAAAGCTACCTCTGTGAATATCGGGGCTACTGCCGAACAAGTATACAGAGCTATTGCATACCATATTCCCCCTGATATGACACTCTTGAAAATATTTCCGTTTCCTACGCATATTATCAGTTCCACCATATAAGGAAGTGCTATTAAATCCACCATAGGCAGAGTTTTATTCCCAGGAAGCAGAAATGAAGCTGCAAGTATAATCGGTATTAACATTATTCCTGTAATTAATGTAGCAGGCTCTCCGTATCCCGCCGCATCATTTATGGCAAGATACCATTCTCTTGATTTTCCGCCGGCTTTAGCTGTTCCTCTTGAAGCTTCAGTCAAAATCTGGAATGCTGATGCAAATATTCCCGCTACTTTCGGGAAAATAGCCAAAACTGCCGCCGTACTTATTCCCACTGTTGCTATCTCTCCCCAGGAAGCCAGCTGTCCCAAATCCTTCAGATTTCCGAGAATTCCAAGAAAAAGTCCCAGAATCAGCCCTAAAAACATAGGTTCTCCAAGCAGACCAAGCCTTTTTTTCAGATTTTCCGGATCAAGCTTTATTTTATTCGCTCCGAGTTTGTTTAATACCCAGTCCATAGCTATTGCATAAGGCACAGACTCTATATGGTGCGGCGCCGTTATTGTACAATTCGGGTATCCGTAATATTTTGACCATCTCTTCTGAACTACCTCGGCTAGGAGTAATGTATAAAGATTCATTACAAGCATACATCCAAGTGACAGCCACAGGTTTCCCGTTACAAAGTAAAGCATCGAACCCCACAGCATATATGAATAATTATTCCAGAGATCTCCCGGCATGAATATATTTGTCCATTTCAAAAGAAACAGTACTGCCTGAAATAAAAGACCGAGTCCCACAAAGATCATTCCTATCTTGGTAGAATATCCTACTATTGCCGAAGCCTGCCATCCCGTATCTATAACCGGAAGATTGATTCCTGTTATATCTACCATTTTCTGTACCGTAGGTACTATAACAGGAATATAAGCCCCTATAAGCATATTAAATCCCGTAAGACCCACACCTGCAAGCAATGCGGAATTAAATGCTTTTTTGACATTTACTTTCATTATCAGTGCTATTATAAATAAAACAGCCGGAACAAATATTGCAGGTCCAAAGGTGTCAAAAATACTTTTCAAAGTCTGAAAAAACATAAAAATCCTCCCTATCCTTTAGAATTCAAAATTGTCAATACTTCCTCGATAAACTCCTCTTCGCCGAAACCTGTAAGAAATCCCATCGCACTTACTATCGGAACCCCGTAGACATCTTTAATCGGACATGTGTATGCAATAAAATCAAAGCTTCCCGAACCAAGAGCTGTTTCTATTCCTCCGGGATTCACTTCCGTAGCATTTACATTAAAACCGTGTTTCCCTAAATGCTCTTTTATTTTTGCCGATAACATTGAAGATGTTACAGTACCGGAACCGCATACTGATAAAACATTAATTTTAGCCATGATTCTCACTCCTTTTATTTTATTTCATTTAAAAAACCCAGTAATCCGTAAACTTCATCTATAGAAGCAGCATTCTTTATATTAAGCAATAACTCATGATTTTCAATAAGTGTTACCAGTCTCTGAAGAAAATCTATCTGCAGATCAGGATTATTAATTGCTATCATTATTATTACAGAAGCATTTACTTTTTGTTCAGGTTCACCCATCATACAGAATTCCACAGGATTTTTTAGCACCGAAACCGCAATTTTCGGTTCATTTACATGCTCTCCCGTGGTATGGGGAATTGCTATGCTTATATTTCTGCATAATATTCCTGTGGGAAACTCCTTTTCTCTTTCTACTATAGCCTGCGGATAAGTTTCCTTTACTATATTTTCTGCAAGCAGCTTTCCTCCCATATACTCCAGCAGACTGTCCCTGCTGCTCTGCTCTACATCTAATTCTATAAATTTTTTGTCTAGTAGTCTCACTTTTATCTCTCCTTCTAAATTTCCGTATACTTTTTTATAAGGCAGAAAACAGCTTCACTGTCCCGGACATCCTCCAGTTCCTCCAAAAATCCTGTATTTTCCGAAAGCTTCAGTATATCTTCAAATGATCCTGATAATTCTTCCTTTGAATGACAGGAAATAGCCAGTATATTTCTTACCATATACTTCCCCGGAAATTCCACAGGAAACTTTTTTCTTAAAAATGCAATACCTGTCTTGAATACATTATTTTGTTTCTCGGCATGCAAAAGTATAAATTCGTTTTTCAAAACCATGTAAACTCCGTTTTTATTGATATTTCCGATTATATTCTTTATATATCCCTCATTTATATAACCGTTTTTCAGCAAAATACCCCCTGCTGTATTAACAGTCTCAATCCAATCTGTCTTTTTATCCGACACCATTATATTCCCCAGTGTCAAAAAACTGCTGAGCCGCTCTTTAACTGCTGTTCCGTCATCTTCCCTGTCATCCAGAATTTTTCCGCCAAACCGGTTTATCAGTGAATCGCCAAGATTGTCCATATTTTGAAAATTTTCCGAACTGTTTAATATTTCCAGAATTTCTGTCAGCTTTATTCTTGACATTCTCTTGTTTACTCCTGTATTTCGAAGATTTTCCCTGTCGGAATCAGATAATACAACCCCTACTTTTATTATATTTATATTTTTTTTTATTATCCCTTCCTCTATATCTATGGTGGATATTATCAGATCTATATCAGAAAGATCATAATCAAATACTTTATAATAAGGTATCAAATCCGCTATTTCTATATTGTATTCAGCTGACAGCTGCTGAGACAAAAGATTTGACGTGGCATATCCCGTACTGCATACGAGAAGTATCCTGTATATTTTTACCTGCTTTTCCTTTGCCCTCTCTATGGCAAGTTTGAAATGAACTGTAAATAATGCAGTTTCTATGTTACTTATTTTACACCCTATATAGTTTTCCAGATCTGCCAGACTTTTTCCCACTATTTCCAAAAGCTCTTTTTCTGTATTAATTATTTCTTCCAATACCAGCCCGGGAAAGAATATATTATTCTTTATTCTGTATATTGTGGGTTTTATATGATTTAGAAGTCCCTCAAAAAGAAGCTCGTCTTTTGTTATTTCTACTTCTGTATATTTATCTACTTCATTTATTATCTTTCTTACGAGTATTTCAGTTTCCACCCAGTTTTCATAAAATGAATAATCAAAATTATAAGTATGGCTTCCCAAAAGATAATCCACTATTTTCAATACTTCATTTTTATGAATTGATATTTTGTATTTGCTTTCCAGCTCATTTATGGAATTGCTTATGACTTCATATTCTTTAGTCATAAGAAGATATTCGTTAAGAACCGGCTTTTCCTCTGTGTGACTGCCTGCCTGCAGTCTTTTTACCAGTATCATGATATATAAGACCAGAACTTCATGTGCTTCGTTTGACACTATTCTGTCAAGACTTCCGCTCAAATTTTCCACATATTTATATAAATCTTCTGTATCAATATTTTTTCTGTAATCTGTCAGTATTTTTTTTATTTCAAATTTTAGAAAATCAGGAATAGCCTCTGTATTATTTCTGCTGTACCCTATGTTATAATCCACATAATACTTCAGCTGTTTCTGCCGTATTTTTTCTTCATCTCCCGTTACTAAAAAGCCTCTCTTTTTATCAAACTGCAATGCCAGCTCCCTGTCTTTTATTTCCTCTCTCAAAATTTTCAGATCTTTTTTTATTGTAAGCTCACTGACACCCAGCTCAAAAGCTAATTTTTCCGTTGTAAGTTTTTCCTGTGTATTAAATAATATTCGTATTACAATAAATTCTGTCCGTTCTCTCTCAGAAAATTTATAATCCTTTACCTCCATATTTTTCAAAAAACTTTCAAGATTGAAGCCCTTTTGAAACCTCAGATATTTGTTATCCTCTATAATAGGCAGCTTATATTTTTTCAGATAATAATTCAGGTTTTTTATATCGTATCTTATGGTTTTAGGGATGGTGTACAGCTTTTCACTCAAAAATTTTACGTCGGTTTCCTTATATCCGTTTAATATATCCAGTATTTTTATATGTCTTTCATTTAGAATATTACTCACCTCCTTTTTTTCTGGTGTATTGACTAACACTATATATTTACCATGGAAATTTTTATTTACAAGTAAAGTAAAGTCTGAAAAAACGGTAAAATTTTATCCTCTAAAAAAAACTTCCTCTGTTTTTAATTAAGAAACAATATTTCCAGGAAATTCCACAGAGTAATTTATTATTTGTTTTTATTAAAATTTGAAAAGTACTGAATTTCATTGTATAATAAAAAATAAAAATTCATATTGGAGGAAATTAGTGGCAGAAAAGAAAAAAAGAATGTCTCCATATTCTGTTTTGATACTTTCATTTCTTTTGATTATTATTATAGGTACTACATTACTCAGTCTTCCTGTATCGAGTTTTCCCGGCAAAAAGCTTTCTATGGTAGATGCCCTGTTTATAGCCACTTCGGCAGTAACTGTAACCGGTCTTGTTATTACAGACATAAATTATACATTTACTTTATTCGGAAAAACTGTTTTGATTATACTTGTCCAGCTTGGCGGCTTGGGAGTAATGACCTTTTCGTCTGTAATAGTATTGCTTCTTACACGTAAAATAGACTATACAGCTAAAAAAATTATACAAAAGGATCTTAATTACAACACTCTTTTTAATATACAGGCATATATAAAAAATCTTATAAAAATCGTATTTTTAATAGAATTCATCGGTGCATTCTGTTTATTTTTTGTTTTCATAAAAAAATTCAGCTTTCTAAAAGCTGTTTATTATGCGGCATTTCATTCGATATCTGCATTTTGTAATACAGGATTTTCTCTGTTTCCGGACAGTCTCAGCGCATACAGAACAAATGTCCCCGTGAATCTGATCATCCCTCTTTTAATAACTTTGGGAAGTCTCGGTTTTACTACGCTAAACAGCATTTATATATCACTTTTTCCAAAATTCAGAAGTGATAATAAAAGAATGCATTTTACTCTTACTGCCAGACTGTCTGTTATAGTATCGCTTATTTTGATTATTTCAGGAACTGTCCTGACGCTTTTAATTGAAATGTCAAATCCTGAAACTTTGAAAAATTTTGTTTTTCATGATAAACTGCTGCTTTCCTTTTTCCAGAGCGTAAGTATACGGACAGCAGGTTTTCAGACACTAAATCTGATTCATATGAAAAATTCCACTCTTATACTTTATATGATACTTATGTTTATAGGAGCCTCTCCGGGCTCTACCGGCGGCGGAATAAAAACAACTACTATTGCTGTAATTACGCTAGGTGTATTTACTACACTATCACATAGAAAAAATATTGAATTTCACAAAAGAGAAATAAGCTGGAGGATTTTTAATAAAGCAATTGCCTTGGTTTTTATATCAGTAATGTATATTTTCTTTACCGTTTTTATTTTGAGTTATATAGAAAAGGAGCAAAAGTTTATACTTTTACTTTTTGAAGTGATCTCAGCCTTCGGTACTGCAGGTTTATCACTGGACATAACACCTGTCCTCAGTTCTTTTTCCAAAATATTAATTTCCCTTACTATGTTTCTTGGAAGGGTTGGTCCGCTTACAGTAGCTATGGCGCTGACCATGAAGCGGAGAAAAAAAGGCCGATACAGTTATCCTGTTGATAAAATCCAAATCGGATGCTGATTTTGAAAAGGAGCTGAAATAAAATAGTATTTTCCCGGATTTTACACCTAAAACCGGATAATTGCTATTTTATATTCAGCTCCTTTTTTATTTACATTTTTTATAATTCATTATTTCTGTTTTTTTTAAAAACAAATATACTTTGCAGTGATTTATTATTCCACTCTTCTTTTTTGAAAGAAGAATATACATTTTCCAACGCAAAGCCTTCTTTTTCTGCCAGAAATACGAGCTCATCCTTTGTAAGCGAGTAAAGCTCCTGATGAGATTCTATCTCTTTGTCAGCAGTTTTAAGAATTGTATGAAAATCTATTATTCTGCTGTTTCCGTATCTGTGATAATTTCTTATAAATTCTGTGTCTTCATTTTTTATAGTAGGGAGAAAGTTTATATCATCATTAAGTATTCTGTCATAATTAATGATCTGTATAACCAGCCTGCCTCCGTCTTCCATGACTAAATTTAATTCTGTCAGTGCTTTTTTTATTTTATCCGGAGAAGTAAGATGTACAAGAGAATTCCCTATGCAGAATACTCCGTCAAACTTATCCCTTTTGAATACACTGCTTAGTTCCAGCATATCTCCGTATACGAATTTTATGTTATTCTTCTGGTCATATTTTTTCTCTGCTTCTTCAAGCATACCTTTATCCAAATCCACACCTGTTACACTTCTGTCCGGTGTAAGCAGGGAATCTGAATATTTTCCGTCTCCGCATGCCAGATCAAGTATTTTCTTTTTCCCGTCTAATTCTTCCTCAAGAAATTCCACAGCAGCAGGATTCAGAGGAAATATTTTTTCATAATAAATGCTTATATCCTTATAAAAGAGCATTTATCCACCTCCTGACTCAAAATATATACGTAAAATGATCATTTCAAACATTCTTTAAATATGCACTGCTTTTTAATTACAAAGTACATAAAGCTTTCCGTATTTCTCTCTCAGATAGTTTATATAGTAGTTAGGATTAAATTTTTCTTTTGTGGTATCCATTATTATTTCTTCCGGATTTTTATATTTTCCGTACTGATGAATATTTTCTCTCAGATAAGTATTTATTTTTTCAAAGCTTCCACTTTTCAGTTCTTTTTCTACATCGAATTCAGCACACATTGCATGATAAAACTGACTTGCATAAGCACTGCCGAGAGCATAAGACGAGAAGTACCCGAATGACCCTCCTGACCAGTGAACATCCTGTAATATTCCCTCTCTAAAAGTCTCAGGTCTTATTCCCAAATATTCCTCATATTTGTCAGCCCATTTTTTAGGAAGCTCGTTTATATCCACATCTGTTTCAAAAATTTCTTTTTCCAGTTCATAACGAATTAGTACATGTATCGGATAAGTAAGCTCGTCTGCTTCTATTCTTATCAAAGAAGACTTAGAGTCATTTACTATTCTGTAAAACTTTTCAAGTGATATATCCCCGAGCTCCTCGGGAAATTTTTCCTGCAGCTTGGGATAAACAGGAATCCAGAAATTCAGATTTCTTCCGAACATATTTTCATACATTCTTGACTGTGATTCATGTACACCCATTGAAGTCCCTTCACCCAAAATTGTTTTGGAAATTTCATCCTTTATATTCTGCTCATATATAGCATGTCCTCCCTCATGTATTGTAGAGAATACCGCACTCAAGGGATCACTTTCATAATAATGCGTAGTTATTCTTACATCTTTATTGTCAAAATTCAATGTAAAAGGATGCTCACTCTCTTTTATTACCCCTTTTGAAAAATCAAATCCTATATATTCAGCAAGAAATTTTGAAAATTCCTTTTGCTTATCTGTATTAAATACGCCTTTTAACTTATTGTCTCCTTTATTCAGGGTATTTATTTTTTTTATCAAAGGTATTAATTCCTGTTTTATTTTTTTGAAAAATTCATCTGTTTTTTCCACTGTCATTCCTTCTTCATAGTCATCAAGAAGTGTATTATAAGGATGATCCTTGTATCCTCTGTATTTTATAAATTTTTTGTTAAAATTTATTATTTTCTCTAGATACGGCTTAAATATCTCAAAATCATCAGCATTTTTAGCTTCCTCCCATTTTGAGGTAGCCTCTACCGTAAGCTGTGAATATTCTACATACTCCTCTTTTGGTATTTTTTCCAGCTTTTCAAAATCTTTCCTAAGAGTTTCTATTACCTTTTTATCAAGATCTGACAAAGATTCTGTTTCTATATTATAAAGCATATCCTTAAAATCATCATTTATTATCAAACTGTAGCTTTCAGCACTCAAAAAACCCATAGTTGCTGCTATTTTTTCTAATGCCATTTTTGGTGCTTCTGTTTCCAGATCCCAGTGAAGCAGTGCTATTGCATGGTCAAACGCCTTTTTTTTCTCTAATATTTCAAAAATCTTATCTTTCATGCTGACCTCCATATATTTATTGTTTAATTTTTTATCTCCTGTTGTTATAGTATACCAATATTATTTTAATAAGTACAGTATTTATATTCTCAGGTAAAACATCGGTCAGCCCTTGAATTTACTGACAAAAAAAGAGAAGCTGTTCAGCTTCTCTTATCATTTCTGGAATAAAAAGATTGTTTTTATCTGCTTGCATTGCCCCATTTGTGACCAAAGTTTTTTGATCATTCTATTCACTTAAATCCTCTTTAAAAATAAAAAATACAGTATCTTTTATTTCAGATTTATTCATAATTTCTTTTATAACCAAACTGATACTAGTTTTACCATTTGGAAGAGGCTTGACAGGCCTAACAAAAATAGCTTTAGCAATAACTATATTATTAGAATCTAATAAATAAATCATTTGATCCATTTCTTTATCTTTTATTTTTTGAAAAACTTCTTCATTAATAATAATTCTCCATTCCTTAAAAACATTAAATATTCCTTCTATGTTTAAAATACTCATTTTATCACATCCTATTCTATTAATTTTACGCTATTCCAATAATCTAATTCCCCTTTTAAAACTTTTATTTCTATCTCGTCAAATCCAATCATTTGCCTATGCCTATACATAAAATCTCTTACATGCCGTTCTACTTTAATTTCATAGGTTCTGTTAACGTCAAAGCTTGGTTTGAGGGGAATCTTATTCCCTTTTGCATGTTTTACTTGGGTTCCATGTAAAAATTCTTCTACTACAGTTAATCTGGACGGATTCTCTCTAAGTAAAATATCAGTATTAAACTCACCACCAGCTAAACCATCTGCATTTGACATTTCTAAATACAGAAGATCATCTGTTCCTGGCTTAGCATATACAACATCTCTTCTAGAACTTACTTTATCCAACAACTCTTTTGAAGCCCGTTCAGTATTTTTTACTTGTGATGATTTTAAAGAATTTTCATATTTTTTAGTAATTTCATCATCAAGTTGTGTTAATTCATTTTTTATTTTTCCAGTTTTTACCTTCCCGCCTTTTAAACTTTTATGAATTGCATATATCTGCTGTCCTAATTCAATTCCTGACTGAAATTTAGTTAGCGCCATATTTTTTCTAGTATGTAATAAATATGCTGCTTTTCCATCAGGTGTAAGTGATTCAACTATTTTTTGAACTTCATCTTGTGAAAAATAAGTATATCCTGCAAGATTTGCAGCAATCTCCGGGTCACCACCCAAAAGTCCCGGTAACATTTTTTTATTTTGCGAATCCATCCCCTTACTATAAAGTTCTCCTATTCCTTCACGGCTTGTTCCTCTTCTAAAAAGCTCTCTTATTCCAAATTCTGGTGGAGTCGTATTCGGTTTAACTTCGCTTCTTAAATATGCTTCAAGCATTTGCTCACTTAATCCTGTCTGCATTTGCATATAAGTATTATTTAAATTTAATTCCCTTGCTTTCCTCTGACTATGCTGATAATCTCTTTTTTTTATCCTGTCAAGCTCTTCCATTCTTTCCCTAGCTTCTCCACTTGGATATCCATAATTTATATTATTTTGCATATAAGGATTATTAATATTATTTCTTATTTTTTCTGCTTCGCTATTATAAAAACTTTCCGCAAACTCATCAAAAACTGTTTCTAGCTGCTGTATCATTCCTTCCTGTAAAAAATCAAAACTCTTTTCTAATGCTTCTAATGTCTCGGAAGTTTCTCCAAAAATTTCTGTCATTGCAATTGCATTATCAATTTGTTTACTATCAAATATCGTGATTTTCCCACCATAAGGACAGAAACAATAGCTATCCTCAAGTAATGCTTCAGCATTACCTAAAATAACCTTTGAATATGTCTCAAACCAGATGAGAAACTGCCCGTATAAATCTGTTTCCATTTTACAAGAACCCGTTACACTACAATTACCAAAAGATTTTATATGTTCTCCTGCCACATTATCTGTTTGGTTTGCTACACTATACCCTTGAAACTGGATTGTTTTTTCTGATACTTGAAATTTACTTATTGATCGGCCTTTATCACAGGTTAATTCAGTTCCCTTTATCAGAAAATCTTTATTTTCCCTACTTATCTTAACTCCCCCTTTCTTATTACAACTTTAGAAAGTTTAACATATTTTTAAAACAAAGTATATACCTTATTCTATAATTTGAGTTAAAAAAGAGAAGGAGATAGAGAAAGGCAGCAAAAAAGAAAATACAGATATTTTGGAGCATATAATAAGAAAAATATTCAAAGACATTAGAAATAATTATGGTCTCCAACATGCTGTTCCTAATGGTGAAACTGCTAATACTATTAATGGTAAAAACATTAACGCTGAAATACAATAAAGTTTTTCATTTTCTCTCCTTTTATTTTTTACATATTCTACTATATATTTTTTTAAATAAAGTATTTTTTCAATATTATTTTTATATTCTATTAAAAAATGACCTGTATTTTTAATAAAGGTCATTTTTCCATACTATTTATTTTCTTTATTTCTAACATATTTTTCAAGATACTCTTCTATCAGTACACTTGACCCGGAACCGCCGGATAATACTGTCCTCATAGTATTTTCCACTCCTTCGTCCAGAGGAAATACTCTTTCTCTGGGCACATGATATATGAATCCCGAAGTAGGATTAGGCGCCGTAGGACAAAAAATAGTAACATACTCTTCATGATCGTCGTCACTTACTATTCCTGTCATCAGAATATCGTTATTATACAGCTTGAACAACACTACCTTAGAAAAAGGTCTTGTTTTACGTTCAGTAGAAAGTATCTGACCCAATGCCCCTTTTACCATGTTATAACCGGGAATTTTTGCCAGAAGCTTTACTTCTATATTATTATGAACCCAGTTTCCCACTTTGGTTTTTACTATTAAGCCCACGCAAAAACAGATTAACACTACTATTGCCACAGCTATTATTACCGGAAGTATTCTGACATCTATTATAAACATAGACACCAGTTTAGTTACCGGACTTATGTACTTTATTACAAAATTTACCACAATGCTGAATATCCATAACAGCAGAGCCACAGGAAGAATTACCAGAAGTCCGCCTATTATTGATGTTATAAAAAAATTTCTTAACCTTTTCACTTTTTCTTTTCTCCTCTATTTAATTAATTTTCTGTAGGCTACTAAAAGGGGATTCCATACGCTTGAGTTAGTAGGAGAATAAGCAAAGTCTATTTCTATGAATTTTTCCACAGGAATTTCAAAATTTATTACTATTGCTATCTGATCCAGAAACTGTGCTACTGCCTCATGTCCTGTTACCGTTCCGCCCAGCAGTACTTTTCTGTCTTTATCATATATCATCTCTACCTTATTAGGTTTAGAATCTTCAAAATCCGAATTCTTTGTCATGGCTCTCATTTCCAGCCTGTCGGCATTATATCCGTGTCTTTTTGCTTCATCCAGAGTAAGCCCTGTCTGTGCTATTCTTATTTCGTAAAAAGAAGACGCATAGCTTCTGAGTGCCCCTCTCCATGACACATCCTGTCCTGACAGATACTTTGCCAGAATCATTCCTTCTTTATTTGCCACATCTCCGAAAGGAGCATATAAATATTCATTTGTAAGTATATTTCTCGTATATATGGCATCACCCAAAGCATATACATCCTTAGTATTTGTCTCAAATTTGTCATTTACTATTACTTTTCCATTCTTTGTTTCGATACAGCTGTTTTCTATAAAATCAATATTCGGAGTTATTCCTATACTGAATAACACAATATCAAAGCTTACCTCTTCGCCGTTTTCCAATACAAGGGCAGTAGCCTTTCCGTCTTCTGATTTTACTTCCGTTACTCCGGAATTCAGCTTCAGTGTTACGCCTTTTGCCGCCATTTCTTTTATTATGGGTTCTTTCATGCTGCTGCTTACTGTAGGAAGTATGTCTCCCATTTTTTCAAGTATAGTGACATCAAGACCTCTTTTTTTGAAAGCTTCGGCCATCTCCATTCCTATAAAGCCTCCGCCTACTACTACAGCCTTTCTGATATCATTTCTTGTATCAAGGAATTTCTTTATTTTTTCAGCATGTACTGCATGAGAAAGTGTAAATACATTTTCCAGTCCGTCTTTATATCCCTTTATATTAGGTACAAAAGATTTTCCACCGAAAGCCAGAATTAACTTATCATATTGAAAAGCGCCGTTTATATCAGAACCGCTTATTTCCAGCTCTTTTTTTTCAAAATCTACTTTCTTCACTTCATGATTTACCAGAACGTTTAACCCTCTTGATCTGAATTCATCAGGTGTCCCCAGAACAACACTTCCAAATCCCAGCTCACCTGCAATATAGTAAGGTGTAGGACAGCCTGCCCATGCTACATACGGTGTTTTTTCAAAAATAAATATCTCATCACCGGGATTCATTTTTTTATATTGTGTAGAGAACATCATTCCTGCCGCTCCCCCGCCAATTACCGCTATTTTCGCCATGTATATCGCTCCTTTTATTTATGATTAGATTTTTTTAATACTATGTATTGTTCATACTCGACAGCAGATGCTTCAGCCTTGTCGCTACCATTTTTATTCCTATTTTATTGTTGCCGCCGCGTGGAATAATAACATCGGCATATCTTTTGCTGGGCTCTACAAACTCCAGATGCATTGGTTTTACAGTTTTTCTGTACTGGTCTTTTATGCTGTCGAAACTTCTGCCGCGTTCTTTCATATCACGTTCTATTCTTCTCAGAAGTCTCTCGTCGTCATCAGTATCCACAAAAACTTTTACGTCAAAAAGGCTTCTTAACTCTTCAAGTGTAAATAATAATATTCCCTCTACCATAATTAATTTCGAAGGTTTTACTATTTCCACTTCATTTTTTCTATTATAAATTTTAAAATCATAAATAGGCTTTGCTATTTCATTTCCCGCGCTTAATTCTTTTATATGCTGAATTAACAGCGGAAAATCAATCAAATCCGGATGGTCATAGTTTAGCTCCACCCTTTCAGAGAATGAAAGATGATCATTTTTTACATAATAAGAGTCCTGTTCCAGTAATACCGGATTTATTTCATAATTTTTCAGATATTCCAGAATATAGTGCGCTACACTTGTCTTCCCTGAACCGGTTCCTCCTGCTATTCCTACCACTATTGATTTAGATTTCATAATACCTCCATTATATTTAGTATATAATATATAAGGTATGTTTTCAATATTTTATTTGCTATTTTTCTGCACTGTTTTGAAAGTTTTCGTTACAGATATTATACACCTGCCGGCTTTGTTTTTCCTTTATATAAAAAAATCCGGCATTTAATAAATCCGGATTTTATTTTTAATAAGATTCTGCACTATTACAGCATATCTTTTTTATTTTCCCTATGCTTTTACCACAGGAATCCATATTTCTGTGATATAATCTTCATTTTCTATATCACCGGATAAATATAATTCAAAATCCGGCTTATTGTCATGTTTATATTCCGATCCTGTTAACACTTCCTCGTAAATCTGCTTTGTTACAGACTGAACAGATTCTGGAAGCTTTCCCTTGGCTTCAAAAATCATCCATTTTGCATCGGGAATTTCATATTCTTCCAATTCACCGCCTGCTTCGGCACTGCTGTTTATACATATCATATAATCATATCCTGCACCTGTTTCATGTGGTATGCATAATCCCAGAAATCCTTTCAGCTCCCCGTCCATTTTACTGCACATTTCTGTACACTCCTTAGAAGCATTGAATTCTATCCAGAATTTGGGAATATTTTCCATACCCTCTTCCACATTTTTATATGTACGCTTCATGCCAATTACCCTTAATTTCCCTTTTTCTGCTATTCTGTTTTTCATTTCTTTTCCTCCTTTAATTATCATGGAGAAATGAAGCTTTGGATAAGTTTTCAATTCATTGCTTCTCACTCTTCCGTCCTTTGGAGAAATTCCGTGAAAATTTTTGAAAGCCTTTGAGAAAGCATCTGCTGATTCATAATTATATTTAAATGCTATATCTATTATTCTCATATTGGTTTCTCTTATATCCACAGCCGCTTTTGAAAGACGGCGGTTCCTTATATACTCTCCGAGAGTTACTCCCGAAATTATCGAGAAAACCCTTTGTACATTATATTCCGAACATAGACATATCTGAGCTATTTTTTTTATTTTCACATCATTTTCAAGATTGTTTTCTATATATTCCAAAGCATTGTTTAAAGCACTTATCCAGTTCATTTTTTTCTCCTTTATGATAATATTATAACCCGTTTAAAAATCAAAAGCATGTCTTATTATGCCCGGTTTTGAAGGAATTAAATATCTATTATAAAAAAGCTGTCTTTTCTAATTTTAAAGACAGCTTTTTCCTGTTTATGCTTCATATTTATCAAGAATTTCGTATAACTCTTCTTTGGTCTTCACTTCCATAACCTTTTTTATATTGTTTTCATCAAGAAAAATCTCAGAAACCTTGGCAAGAAGATTCAGATATTCGTTTGGATTTTCCTTTGGCGCTGCAATCATAATAAATATTTTCGACGGCTTCTTGTCAAGAGCGTCAAAATCTATTCCTTCTTTTGAAATACCAAAAGCCAGAGATATTTTCTTTACTGCTCTTGCTTTCATATGGGGTATTGCCACTCCGTCCTGAAATCCTGTAGAACAAGTTTCTTCCCTGTTATTCAGCTTTTCTATAAATCTTGCATAACCGCTGTCATCTACAACACCAGTTTTTTTAAATGTTTCCCCCATTTCGTTTAGCAATTCCTCTTTTGTTTTTGCTCTCAAATCTAATATTATTCTGTTCTCATCTAAAAAATCACTAATTTTCATGCACTTCACTAATCCTTTCGTTTATTATCCCATTTAGAGATAACATATAGTTTTATATCAAAAATTTTTTTAATAAATTCTCAGGTACGCCGTAAGTAGCTGAAAAATAAGAAGTTACTCCTTCTTCAAGAAACCGGTCATATGCATCTCTGTACCATTCCGGATTATCCGCAGAAGTATCATATTCTTCATAGACTCTCACATTAAAAAACTGTCTGTCCGGCCACGGCTCGATACCAAAAATTTTTAGTCCGTAAAATTCTGCTCTGTCCAATATTTTTTCAAAATCATCCTTACTAAAATACTTGATTGACGGCGAATCAAATCCGTCATTCAAATCTTCCAGATCATAAAATACATATTTATCCAAAAACTCTTCTTCTTTGGATAAAACCCCGCTGAATCTTCCTTTCATTTATCCGACTCCCTGTCTCCTGCTTTAATTATACCGGTTATCAGCTGGCGGCCCCGAATATCATCCCCAGTATAATTCCTCTGACTGCAAAATCTCCCTTAATTCTTATATTAGCATACTGTGCTTCCTCAAAGCTGCTATATTTTATACATATATACAGTATTACGGGAAATTCATCATTTTTAAAAAAAATACCGGATTTATTTTCTATTTCCTCAAAATTACAATCCTGATACTTTATTGCCCGGGAATATGCCTTTTCCAGATATTCGTATTTTTTCACATCATTTCTAAAGCTCTTTACAGTGGATTCAGCCGCTTCCCTGATATTAAACAGCTCACATATTTTATAAAGAAACTTCACTAGGAATTCTGTAACTAAAAGTGATCTGTAGCTTGTATGAGTTACCTGTGTCTGCTCCAAAGCTTTCTCCAGAGCGGTCTCCCTGTCCTTCTCAAAATGCATAACCGGTCCGATTCTTGCCGCACCTCCCAGTTCCTCTGACTCATATCCGAACAGATATCCGTTTTTATAATACTCCAAAGATTTAGACGAAGCTTCATCAATATATCCGTCATATGAAATCATATTTTCAATCCAGATTTCTTTAAATACTTCATAATCAAATGAATTTTCCGAAATATAATCCGCAAGTATTTTTATCTGGTAACCGTAATGTGTAAGATTATTTCCAGCAGCTTTTTCATTATAAGTTTCTGATAGTAGTTTATCAGTTTTAGAACAAATTTCATAGTTATTTTTTATATTTTCCAATGTACTCGCATCTCCGGAAAAAGCTCCGGTAAGTATCTCCGACAGCGCCATAAATATGTCCTCCTTTACAAAGCAGAAAAATTCTTTTGTTTTCCGGCATTCGGATAAAATCTCAAACAGAATGCTGTTCACAGGCTGCTAATATATTTATATATCTGTTTTTCTGATTAATCCCACCAGAAATACCATGCAGAAGAATTCTTTAATGTACTTGCCAAGGCTCTTATTCTGTCCCAGCCCCTTGCTGCCTGCATAACTATATCATAACAAAAAGAAAACTGCTCTTTTGCAAGGCTTTCTGCTTCTTCTTCGGTTTTCGGAGGATTCTCCGCCTTCAATTCCCATACATCATAAGTCACTACTGCAGGTACAGCCTTATATTTTTCATACCAATAACGAAAAACTGCTGCCTGTGCCGCCGGCTCCGGACAGTCGTTAAAACCACCCATAGGAATCCATGCTGCTATTTCCCAAGGATTTTTCACAGGTATTTTTACCAAAAGTATTTCATTATACGGAGCTGCTTTATCTATATGCGAATAAAAACCATGACAAGGCTCTGTTTCCAGAAATTCTCCCATTATATCCATATCTTCATGCATTTCTGAATATTCCGAAAACCTTTCATCTAAAAATTTTTTCACATCAATTGATTCTGCTTCTTTAATTATCTCTTCTCTGTACTTCTCTATTTCTTCCCTGCTGTTTTCCATTTCCCTGTCTTCAAGAGCAAGTTCCAGCGCTTCTGCCAGTATATCACTTGGTATTATAATTACGGGATAAAAGCCCTCTTCCCTGCCCTGACTGCTCCATTCTCTGAATTTATTAATTATCCCTGTATCATTTTCTTCATTTTCAAATATTTCGTATTCACACCCCAGAAAGTCAGCTATAAATTTACATTCTTCAGTCATACATCACCCTTTCCGGCAATTAGCCATCTTATATTGAATTTCACAGCTTCATTATACTATAAATTTTCGTAATAACAAAACATATGTAAAAAGCTCCGGCGGCTGCCGAAATTAAAAAACGCCCCAGAATTTCTGTATTCTGAAACGATTTCTATATTAATATTTATTTTACTCCGAGATTATTCAATATTTCATATATTCTGTCACGATCATCCTCTGTAAGTTCTCTTAAGAATTTGTATGCTTTTTTATCTCCGCTTACTTTCAAATCTTTTTTTGAAACATTAAATGTTGTAATATCGTTACTTTCTGAACCTACTCCAAATGCATACATTCTGCTGTTTGTGCTTACCAGGGTTCCTTTTTTTCCCTCTGATATTCCCAGATACAATCTCATTATGTCACCGGGTACAGCATCAGGTGCTCCGTCAGGTCTGACATATCCGTCATAGACTATTACTTTTTCCCCGTCAGCAGTAAATATATAATATATTCCTCCGTTTGTGTAATCTTTTCCATTAGAGTAAACTCCCGATTTTACTGTTTCCGAAAAACCTAACAGCCCTATAAAAAATAACATAGCAAATACTATTTTTTTCATTCTCTTCTCCTTTTTAACGCCTGTTTTATAAAGATAATATCACAAAATATACTAAATGTAAATTACTTTATATTCTTTCTGTTTTTTATCGGATAATAGAATATATATCCCAGAAAAATCAGTGCAGCAATCAGCAAAGCATAAAGAAAGTATCCCAAAAGAAATATTCCCGACTCAAGCTGTGTGTCAGCTATATCAAATACTAATTTTATATTTAATAAAATTATGATAAAAGCAATTACCCATGAAGCTGTTTTGGTAAAATTTCCTATAACATATCTTCCCATTAGTCTGCTGCTGCTGACAAAATGAATAAGCGGAACTACTGCAAAAGGAAGCTGGATACTGAGAAGCACCTGACTTAGTATGAGAAGATCTCCGGTTTCCTGTGAGCCGCCTATTACTATTATAATAACAGCAGGTATCACAGCCAGCAGTCTTGTAGCCAGTCTTGTTTTCCACGGTGCTATTTTCATGTCTATAAATCCTTCCATCACTATCTGGCCTGACATTGTTCCGGTAATTGTGGAAGACTGTCCTGCAGCAAGAAGTGCTATTCCGAATAATGCCGGAGCCAGCTTTGTCCCGAGCAGAGGCTCCAGTAGATGGTAAGCATCCTGTATTTCCTCTATTCCAAAATAACCCTTTTTGTGAAAGGTGGTAGCTGCCAGTATCAAAATTGCGCTGTTTACTAAAAATGCAAGATTCAGCGCCACTATTGAATCTATTTTATTATATTTCATTTTTTCTTTTTTGGATATTTTCATTTTATTTATGACAATATTGGAATGTAAGTATAAATTATGCGGCATAACAGTAGCTCCTATTATTCCGATGGCAATATACAGAGCACCGGAATCCGAAAGTCTCGGAATAAAACCATAAACAACCTCGCCCATATCCGGCTTTACAATGAGAAGCTCCGCCAGAAAACTCATCGCTATAATACTTACAAGACTTATTATAATTATTTCAATTGTACGCTTTCCGCTTTTGTGCAGCGCCAGAATAATCAAGGTATCAAAAGCAGTTATTATTATACCGGCCAGTATAGGAACATGAAACAGAAGATTCAGACCTATTGCAGTCCCTAAAACTTCTGCAAGATCTGTGGCGATTATGGCTATTTCTGCCAAAACCCACAGAGTAAACGAAGTTTTTCTCGGATATTCCCTTCTGCAGAGCTGTGAAAGATCTCTTTCTGTTACTATTCCTATTTTTGTGCACAACACCTGTAATACAACTGCCATAATATTAGACATTAATAATACCCATATCAGCTGATAGCCATACTTACTTCCTCCGGCAATATCAGTGGCCCAGTTTCCCGGATCCATATAGCCTACCCCTACGAGATATGCAGGTCCAAAAACAGCAAACATTTTTTTATAGTTTTTTGGTTTCTTCATTTGGCTTACCTCTCTGAATTAAAGACTTTATCTATCCCAATGCTACATCCAGTATCATCATTATAGTAAAACCAAGCATTGCTCCTACTGTTGCCGAATCTGTCTTTTCATCCCTCTGTGCTTCCGGAATAAGCTCCTCTATACACACAAATATCATTGCACCTGCTGCAAATGCCAGTGCAAAAGGCAGAAGTGTAGTCATTTTTATTACAAATAAGGCTCCTATAACACCTGCTATAGGTTCAACTATTCCCGACATCTGTCCGTAAAAAAAGCTTTTTCTTCTGGACATTCCCTCACGTCTAAGGGGAATCGACACTGCCGCACCTTCGGGAAAATTCTGTATTCCTATTCCCAATGCAAGAGTCATTGCTCCAAGATAACTGCCGTTTGCTCCGTTCAGGGCTGCCGCTCCGAATGCCACTCCTACTGCAAGTCCTTCCGGTATATTATGAAGAGTTATAGCCAAAATAAGAAGTATGCTTCTCTGCCAGCTTGTTTTTATCCCTTCTGCTTTCTTTGTATCCAGTCCCATATGAAGATGCGGAAGAATCTTATCTACTACAAGCAGAAACAGTCCGCCTGCAAGAAATCCGCCTGCTACGGGTACCCATGCTATATCACCGTTTTCTTCGGCTATTTCCAGAGCAGGTGCCAGCAGCGACCAGAAACTCGCAGCTATCATCACACCTGCTGCGAAGCCCAGCATAGCATTCAGTATTCCTCTTTTTATATCCTTAAAAAATATTACCATGGCTGATCCCAGCGCAGTAAGAAACCATGTAAATAATGTCGCGAATAAAGCCTGAAGTACAGGATTTACTGTTTTAATACTTTCTAACATATTTCCTCCTTAAAATTATGCATCTAATGTTCTTAATCTGAAATGCTCCTGTATTTTCTCAGACAGCACCAGATTATTCCAGTTATTTTCCACTCTTATAATAATGGTATTATCAGTTTTCATTCTTTTCAGAATTTCTACCCATTTAAAATTTTTTATTCCAAATTCCTCTATATACTTTTCTGCTGTTTCATCTGTAAGAATAAGCTCTCCTACCATTCCGCATTTTACATCTGACATTTTATAAAGCTTTGATTCTTCTTCCCAGAAAATTATATTTGGAATTTCACTGCCGTGCGGGCAGACAGCAGGTTCTCTCAGATATTTATAAAGTCTCTCTACCAGTTTTGCAGAAGCATTGTGTTCCAGCAGCTCGGCATCATCATGAACGTCATCCAGCTGATATCCCAGTTTATTCACAAGAAAATATTCCCAGACCCTGTGTGCTTTCAATATAAATAATGCTTCATATTTTCCGTCTTCGGTAAGTTTTATTCCTTTATACGCATAATGATTAACAAGAAACTTTTTCTCCAGTCTCTTTATCATCTCATTTGCCGAAGGAACTGATATATTCAGATAACCGGCTATCTTCTTTACTGATACGAATTCTTCTTCTTCTGAAAGCAGATATATTCCTTTTAAATAGTCCTGTTCATTTCTGGATAATCTCATTTTTCCTCCAATTAACAATTAAATCTTTTTCTATGAAAATATTATAGCATAACCTTATATTTTTTTCTATATTTATTTATTTTGTTATGGCAAGCATTATGTTTTTATTATTTTATGAACCTTTATTCCGTAATTTTTTTCTCTTATTAATGCTTATTTTTCTGATTAAATTGACTTTTCTCCGGCTTTAAGTTAAAATTTATTATAAATAACACAGGAAAGCGAGGAATAAACATGCGGATAATGCTTATCTATCCCAAATATCCGTTAAAAAATATTGTTGACCCTGACTGGCTCGAGGAATACAATGCCGTTTCTAAAATATCTTGTATTGAAACAGGTTTGTATGATGAATATGAAAAAAAGCTTATTTTCAGTAAATTATCTGAAAATGACCGGTATATATTTTTATACAGAGGATGGATGCTGGAACCCGAGGATCATCCCTCATATATTTTCCCGCAGTACCGCTGGTTCTCTGACCATATTCAGGCAAAAACAGCAAACAGCGGTTTTTTCTGGACAGAATTACTGGAGCCATACATTATAGGCCCCACAATTTTATATAATAATGATTTTTTGAATAGTATCCAGAGTATTGATTCAAAATCTTTTGATATACTGAGTGAAAAACTATACTCACTGACAGTACCG